>CAVPOO010000025.1:0-42547 GCA_963707015.1 uncultured Gammaproteobacteria bacterium | reverse complement strand
TCGCCGGTACTACGCAGGTTGTCGCCCGGGTACTGGAGGTGGCGATGCACAAGGCGCACACGGTCGGGTTTCCCCTGCATGATATCGTCGACGGCGCCGGCAGTGCGCCGTTGCCACCTCCCGCCCCGGACTTCGTCACCGGCATGGGTCGCACCAACGATGCGATTCTGTATGGTGGTCATGTGCAGCTGTTCGTGAACGGCAGCGATGATGACGCACGCGATCTGGCCGAACGTCTGCCGAGCAGCGCCTCGCGCGACTATGGGAGACCCTTTGCCGAGGTCTTCAAAGAATACAAGTACGACTTTTTCGAGATCGACCCGCTGCTGTTCAGTCCGGCCCGGGTAACCGTGTCCTGCCTCGAGAGCGGCAACAGTTTCCGCGCCGGCGCCTTGGACGCCGACGTGCTCGAGCGCTCGTTTGGTGGGGGGCGATGAGTCCGCGCATTGCCATGATGACCGAGGACGCGGGCTGGCACGGCGCGCGCCTGCGCGAGGCCTTTGCCCGGAGAGGCTGCGAGGTGCTCACGGTATCCTTGTGTGACTGCGGCATCGATCTTGCCGCTGCGCCGCAAGGGCTGACGATCCCCGGCTTTGACGGCGGGCTCCCGGATGGCGTGTTCGTACGCTCGGTGCCGGGCGGTACGCTGGAACAGGTTGTCTTCTACCTCGATGTGCTGCATGCACTGCGCGCCCTGGACATACCCGTGTACAACAGCGGGCGCGCCATCGAACGCAGCGTCGACAAAGCCATGACCAGCCTGTTGCTGCAACGGGCCGGTATTCCCGTGCCGCCGACCTGGGTCGTCGCCGGGCCGGAGCAGGGACAGGCGATCTGGACGCGCGAACGGGCGGCCGGTCACCGGCTGGTCGTCAAGCCGCTGTTTGGCTCCCAGGGCGAGGGGCTGCTGCGGCTGTCCGTGGAGGATGCGCTGCCGGCGCTGGAGGCCTGCCAGGGGGTCTACTACCTGCAGCGTTTCGTGGAAGGGCGCGACTACGACTGGCGTGTCTTCGTGATCAATGGCAAGGCGGTCGCCGCCATGCAGCGTCACGGGCGTCACTGGATCAAGAACGTTGCCCAGGGCGCGACCTGTATCGCGGCACCCCGCGATGCGCAAGTGGAGGCGCTGGCTGTGGCCTCCGTGGATGCCCTGGCGATGGATTATGCCGGGGTCGACCTGATGCGCGATGCCAGCGATGTGCTGCAGGTGATCGAGGTGAACGGGATTCCGGCCTGGAAGGGTGTGCAGGCGGCGTGCAGGGTGGATATCGCGCAGTGCCTGGTCGATGACTTCTGCGAGCGCTATCTGCTGCGCAACAGCGTGAAGGCAGTCGGTGTATGAACAGGCCCTCGCCAGCAGGCGCAGGCAGCGCTAACCCGAGCATTGCCGATGCGGTCTTGTTCGCCTGTCTGTCGGAACTGGACGCCCTGAAGCCCGGCAACGTCAGTGTTCACCTGCCGGGACACGGCATGCGCGCGGAGGACTTCGTGCGCAGTGCGCAGGCTATCGCGCCGGTGCTCGCCGTGCCTGCCCTGAGTGTGGGGGAACGCATCCTGGGCGCCATCCGGGCGACCCGCCGGGTGGTCGACTGCAATACCAATCTTGGCATCGTCCTGCTGTGTGCGCCGCTCGCACATGCGGCTGCACACGCCCACGCCGGGCAATCGCTGCGCAGCGCCTTGCGCCGGACATTACAGGAGCTCGATGTGCGCGACGCGCAACTCGGTTATGCAGCGATCCGTCTCGCGCAACCGGGTGGCCTGGGCACGGTGCCAGAGCATGACGTCAGCGCGTCCGAGCCACAGATCAGCCTGTTGCAGGCCATGCGTGTCGCGGCCGGGCATGACCGCATCGCCCGCCAGTACATCAGCGGCTACGCCGACGTATTCGAGGTCGCGCTGCCGCGCCTGCGTGTGTCCCTGGCGCGCTGGGGAAGCAGCGAGTGGGCGACGGTGGCAGCCTACCTCGCGCTATTGGCCGCGATTCCGGACACCCACATCGAACGTAAATTTGGTGCCTGTGCCGCGCGTGAGGTGAGCGCCGAGGCGGCGCGACTGGACGCGCTGCTCAGCGGGCACGCGAATCCCGAGCCGTTGCGCGCCCGGCTATCCCGGTTCGACAATGAGCTCAAACAGAAGGGTATCAACCCCGGTACCTCTGCCGACCTGACAGTTGCCGCGCTGATGGTGCAGTACCTGCAGGATAAGGCAAAGACTACCGGATCAAAGCCCAGTCACGCGAAGGAGCCAGCGCGCGGCGCTGTAGCCCGACCGTGGATTTCAACAGCAACGTGAAAAGGAGAGGTAAGAATGGCGAAAATCAATAGAGTGATGGTTGGCGAGGCGCTGGTGGGTGACGGTAACGAGGTCGCGCATATTGACCTCATCATCGGTCCGCGCGGCAGTGCGGCCGAAACCTGCTTCTGCGAGACCCTGACCAATCAGAAGGAGGGTGTCAACGGTCTGTTGGCAGTGGTCGCGCCCAACCTGATGGTCAAGCCGGCGACAGTCATGTTCAACAAAGTCACCATCAAGGGCGCCAAGCAGGCCGTGCAGATGTTTGGTCCCGCCCAGCGCGGCGTGGCAATGGCCGTGGCTGACTGCGTGGAAGATGGCACGATTCCGGCGGATGAAGCCGATGATCTGTTCGTCAGCGTCGGTGTGTTCATCCACTGGGAGGCCGAGGACGACACCAAGATACAGGACTACAACTACGAAGCGACCAAGTTGTCCATCAAGCGTGCTGTCAAGGGTGAGCCAACCGCCGCTGAGGTGGTGTCGAAGAAAGCGTCTGCCGAGCATCCCTTTGCCGCCCACTCCTGACCGGTAGCGGCGGTTGCCCTGAGCAATCGGGGCAACCGCGCCCGCCCGAGGCCCCGTTCACAGCGCCAGTGTCAGGCAACCAGTTCAGTCTCCTGGTGTTACTGACGGGGTCCCGGTCCCGGGCAATTTCAGTTTCGTGCGGGCAGCGGAGTACTGCCTCTGTGCCCGCCGCCTGAGGCATGTCATGGGGGCGGCGCGTGCCGATCGGTGCAGCGCCGCTGCGCAGGGTGACTCAGGCAAGCGCTGCGATCTGTGCCGGGCCGATGCGGCCGTCGTGCAGTGCACTGGCCAACAGTGCTCCGCTCACGCCGAGCTGTCGCAGGCGCAGCAGGTCCTCGAGGTCACGCACCCCGCCTGCCGCGTACAGCTGCGCTGCGGGCGACAGGCGCCGCAGCTGCTGCAGGCGTCTGGTGTTTGGGCCTGCATCGGCGCCCACGCGGTCGAGGCACATCACGATCACCCGCCGCGGCCAGCGTTCCGGTCGCTCGAGCAGTTCGGGTAGGCCGAGGAGTGTGTCGCCACTGAAGTCGAGCGACACGAGGCCGTCAGCGGCCAGGGCGTCTGCCAGCAGCCCCGGCTCGGCGAGAGTTTCACTGCCGAGGACCGGCAAACCCGGCGCCGCGTTCCGCCATGCGTCATAGCGAGCACGGGTATCGATACCTGGATCGATCCAGATGTCGAGATGAGGGAACTGCTCGCGCAGTGCTCTGATCACGGCCGTCTGGTCGCCCCGCCGCCGTATCGCATCGAGGTCTGCGATATAGAGCGTGGAGAAGCCATGCAGACGTAACAGCCCCGCTACCACCTCGGCGGGCTCGCAGGAGCGGCACAGCCTGCTGCGCAAAGGCTGATAGGCGTCGCGCCTGCCGCGGCGGGCATGAACCACACGGCCTTGCGCAAGATCGATGACGGGTATGAGGATCAAGGTCAGGCCAATGCGAATCTTTGTCATCGAGTATATCACTGGCGGCGGGCTGGTAAACGAACGCCTGGCAAGCGAGCTGCTGGGTGAGGCGCAGACCATGGTCAGCGCATTGCTGGCGGATCTCGGTGATACCCCGGATGTGCAATTGCTGGTCAGTCGTGATCCGCGCCTGCCGCGACCGCTGGTGCCCTGCGAGATCTTCACACCCCGCCAGGGCGAGGACGTCTGGAAGCTGTGGCGCCTTGGTATGGAACGCTGCGATGCGGTGTGGCCGGTCATGCCGGAAACCGGGGGGTTGCTGGAACGGGTCAGCCGCCTCGCCCTGGAGGCGGGCTGCAGGCTGATCGGCAGCAGGCCGGACGCGGTCCGCGTCGCCGCGAGCAAGTTGTGGACCAGTGCCTGCCTGCGTAGCCATGGGATCGCCGTGGTACCGACCTATGCTGTCGGAGATCCGGTTCCCGAACCGGCCGCTCGATGGGTAAGCAAGCCCGATGACGGTGTCGGCTGTGAGGGGATGCGGATCTTCGATAACCTGGAGGCGCTGGTTGCCGCGCTGGATCCCGAAGCAGCGGGAAACACCGTGGTGCAACCCTATATGGAAGGTACACCGGCCAGCCTGTCGCTGCTTTGCCATGCCGGGGAGGCGCGCCTGTTGAGCTGTAATCTGCAGCAGGTAGCCGAGGTGGATGGGCGGTTTCATTTGTGGGGAATCCGCGTCAATGGCCTCGGACACAGGGATGGCTGTGCCGAGCTTGGGCGCGCGATCGCCCGCGCGATTCCGGATCTGTGGGGGTATGTCGGTGTCGACCTGATCTGCACCGACAGCGGACCGCGGGTGTTGGAGATTAATCCCCGTTTGACCGTGTCATATGCAGGCTTGCGTGCCGCCCTGCAAATCAACCCGGCCGGCCTGGTCCTGCGCCTGTTGCGGGAAGGTCCGGCCGTGCTGGCAGATCGGTGTACCGCGCGGGCCGGTAGCGCGGTGAGTCTGACGGTTGCCTGTGGCACATAGCCCGCATTTCTCACCGGGCGGCGCCAAACCCCGTACCGGGCACTGAGGTAATAAATTAGAGTGCAGATCAGGACTAAGACAGTGTGTTTTCGGCCATTGCCTATCCCGGTGAGAAATGCGGGCTAGTCATATCATGGGCTGGGATCTCGGCGGCGCCCACCTCAAGGCCGCGCATATCGACGGTCGTGGCAGGGTGCGGCAGGTGATTCAGTTGCCCTGCCCCTTGTGGCAGGGACTGGACCGGCTTCAGGCGGCTGCAGACCAGGCGCTGGCTGCGGTCCCGCGCGGTATCGCGTATCACGCGATCACCATGACCGGCGAGCTGGTCGATCTGTTCGACAGCCGTGCCGAGGGCGTGCAGCGGCTGGTGGCCGTCATGGAGGAAAAGCTGGCGCCGGCCGCGATGGGCTTTTACGCCGGGCACGCGGGGTTTCTTGATCCGCACGTGGCGGCAGACACGACGGAGAAAATTGCCTCCAGTAACTGGCTGGCGAGTGCCTCGTTCGTGGCGCTGCATGTTCCGCAGACATTGTTTCTGGACATCGGCAGTACCACGACCGACATCGTGATCTGCAAGGACGGTGAGGTGCTGGCGCGAGGCTCCGGTGACCACCAGCGTCTGCTCTGCGCCGAGCTGGTCTACACGGGTGTGGTGCGCACCGCGCTGATGGCGGAGGTCAAACAGGTGCCGTTCGCAGGCGCATGGGTACCGGTGATGGCGGAGCATTTCGCGAGCATGGCGGATGTGTACCGTATGACGGGCGAACTGCCGGCGCATGCCGATCAGCTGCCGAGTGCGGATAACGGCCCCAAAACCCGAACCGCCAGTGCCAGGCGCCTGGCCCGTATGTTGGGCCTGGACCTGGATGCCGCGCCGCTGGAGGCCTGGTCGCGCGTCGCGGCCTACGCGGCCGAAGTGCAGCTGCAGCGCCTCGCGCGCGCCTGTGAGCTCAGCCTGTCGCGCGGCCTGCTCGAGCAAGACGCGCCCCTGCTGGGTGCGGGGGTCGGGCGCTTCCTGCTTCCACGACTTGCCCAGCGGTTGCAGCGGGCCTCCCTGGACCTGGCCTCGCTGCTGGATCTGAGTCGTCTGGAGGGCGGGGATCCGCTCGACTGCATGCCGGCCGTCGCGGTCGCAAGTCTGGCGAGGGCGCGCCCGTGAGCGGCCGCATGCCGCGTGAGCGTTCCGGTTGTACCCGACGCTGCTGCGACCACATTGCGGGATTGCGTTGGCAGACCTGCCGCGCGCCGCGGCGAGTAAAGCCGCCAGCCTTGGGATGCTCTGTTGAGGCAGCTGGAGCGGCGGGAGACCGGCTATGTGGGTGGTGAAGATTGGTGGCAGCCTGGCATCGGCCGAGGCCCTGCCGCGCTGGCTGGACACACTGAGCTGCTACGGCGGCGGTGAGGTGATCATAGTTCCAGGTGGGGGGCCGTTTGCCGAGCTGGTACACATCTCGCAACGCTATTGGCGCATTGACGATTCCACCGTGCATTTCATGGCCTTGCTGGGTATGGAGCAGTATGGGCTGATGATGGCGGGCCTGCGGCCTGACCTGGTGCCGAGCGAGTCTGAGACCGACCTGTTTCGCGTGCTGAAGCGCGCCGGTGTGCCGATCTGGCTGCCGACCTTCATGGTCGGCAACGATCCCAGCATCGCGCATTCCTGGGAGGTTACCTCGGACAGCCTGGCTGCCTGGCTGGCCAGGCGGGTCGGGGCCAGGCGGCTGCTGCTGGTGAAATCCACGGATCTCGGTGCCAGCGAGGTTTCGGCCGAGGCCTTGAGCCAGCGCGGGGTGGTCGATGCGGCCTTTCCCGGGTACCTGCGGCAAGGCGATTTCCAGACGCTGATCCTGGGGGCGACGCAGTACGATCTGATGCCACAGTTGCTGAATGGTGGCACAGCGGCAGGTACGCAGGTGCTGACCGGCAGGGAAGACAGGCGCGCGGCGCGCGTGCCGGGTTCCGAAACCTAGCGCGTTTTCAATCTGATGATGACGGATATTATGGCCACGGAAAAACACGGAAAAACACGGAAACAACGAACACGCATAAGGATATTTTTTTTGTTTTTCCGTGGATTCCGTGGCTATACATAAAAATGCTGCAGTCTCCTTGCGCTTGTCAGCATCCGTTATTGTCGAGTCGCAAAGAGCACTGGCCTCAGGCCTGCTCACCGTCTCGCCCGCAGGCGCTGCGCGTGGTTGTCCAGGCCGGGCTGCCGGTACTCGCGGCAGGCAGCGCCGTGGGGCATGCGGCGTGCGCCGCCGCGTCCAGTTGCGCGCGGATGTTTGCCACGGCGGTTTCGGACAGGTCGGAGGTGCGTATGGCGCCGCGGCATAGTGCGCTGCGAAAACCCAGGTAATCGGGTCCGAGTGCCACCAATGGCGGGATGTCAGCCGCCTGCAGGGAGCCGGCCAGTCCGGTCAGCAGGCCCAGGCGTTTCCCCCGCCGCACGAACGCAGCCAGTGTGTCCCGGTCCAGATGGGCAGCCAGGCCGCCGCGGGTTTTGTCGGCGGTGTCCAGCATGACGCCGGCACAACCCGCCCGGCGCAGGGGTTCGAGAAGGTGCAACGGTGGATACTGATCGGCAAACAGTACCGCCGCCACGCGGATGCCGCCCGCGCCGGCAGCCGCCAGGGCGTTCAGAATGTCGGGCGCCGGGTAGCGCTCGAACAGTCCGACCTTGATGAGGTCCACGCCAGTGGCGGCGGTCGCCTGGATCGCCGCTGCAATCACGTGTGCGGACATGGGCAGATCGCCTACCGTCGCGCTCACCGGCCGGCGCCCGCCGATCACACGGATAACCGACCGCTGTACCGCAGGGGAGACGGCACCGAGCGCGCCTCTGGCCGGGTCTTTGAGATCGATGATGTCTGCGCCGCCACGCAAGGCCAGCAGGGCCTCTTGCGGATCGGTTACGCTGGCCAGCAAGGCAGTCATGTGCGCTCCTCTGTATTCTGTTTCTCGCGATGTTGTGTCACCGCCTCCATGAGCCAGTCCCAGGCCTGCCGTTCCTTCGCACCGGCGGTCTTCTCTATGGCGATGCCGAGATAGTCGATCTCCGACTGAATCTTCTCCCACGGCAGCAGGTGCAGCCGGCTGACCAGGACCGCGGCCTCGAGCACGGCGCCCTGGGCGCGATTGAAGCCGCCGAAGGCGGCGTGTTGTGCCTCGTGAACGGGCCGGCAGAGCAGGCGCGGCCTGAGCGCGTCGTCTTCCACCCGCTCCACCACAACCTCGGTATGGGCCAGCGTATCGGCCAAGCGCGCGCCCTCGATCCGGGTGGCCGGGCACACAGGCCATTGCCAGCGACCGGTCAGGCAGCCGGCGAAAATGCGTACGTCATCCGTGTAATTGATGACAGCGCAGCGCTCGCGCAGCATGTTGTCCAGCGATCGGGACGGGCGAAACGGCGCCAGCAGCAGGTATTCGCCTTCCTGGCGTACCCCCATGGGGGCGATATGGATGTGACCGTCCTCGGCACGGGTGGTTACCACGGTTTCCCGGATCATGATCCCTTTCCTGCGGTGCGCATGGTGGCGCCCGGCTGTGTATAGTCACGAACATCCGCTTCGGCCTGTTCGCTCGCGCACCCCCATTGCAACTCCTGGTCCTGCACATAGCGCTTGCCCAGCTGCCACGCGATCTGCGCGCGCGCCATTTCTGCCCCGAGGTAGAAGGCGTGACCGGGGTCGCCGTTGACCTCCAGGTGCGGGTAGAGTTCGAAGGGATCGGTGCCGGTATACAGGCCGTCCCGGTTGTAGACGTGAAGCCCTTCAACGCTGACCTGTATCCGGTAGCTGGGATCGCGCACCGCAGCCGCGGTCGCTTCGATTTCGCTTTGCGCGTAGGGAAAGGGGCGGCGTTCATGCAGGCTGATCAGGCGCTGGTCAACGTTGCAGGGCAGGCTGTTTGACTCGCGCG
Source organism: uncultured Gammaproteobacteria bacterium (assembly GCA_963707015.1). Lineage (GTDB taxonomy): Bacteria > Pseudomonadota > Gammaproteobacteria > Thiohalobacterales > Thiohalobacteraceae > CAVPOO01. The sequence goes on along the minus strand of CAVPOO010000025.1, from coordinate 33,866 downwards.
CGTAATACATCAGGCGTCTGGCCATATCCGCTTCGTGTACCGCGCGCTTGGCATGCGCGCTGACCGAGGTGGTCAGCACATGATTGAGGCGCAGTTCTGCGGCAATGCCGGCCAGAACCGCATTGATGCCGCCGGTGTCGGCGTCGGTCAGTTCCGTGACATTGCCGATACCCATCAGGATCTCGGCATCGGGTCGCAGCCGGCGCAGTTCGCGGTAGCGGTGGATGGACTCGGTAAAGCCGCACAGCAGCGGATCGAGGATCGGGTCGGCGATATAAGGACGACCCCTGGCATCGAGCTGTTCCATTGCCTGGATCAGGGAAGCCAGGTCGCCGGGCTGCGAGGGGATGAGCACCGGCACGGCCTCGACCTCCTCGGCGATCCAGAGGGTGTCGCTGCGCAGGCTCAGCAGATAGTCGGCCCCGGCACGGCCGCCGGTCAGGAGTTCCTGCGCTTCGACCGAGTCTACGCTGACACGAAAGCCGGCACCGGCCAGGGTGCTGACGGTCTCGGCCAGGTGCGGGAAGGGCGTATTCGGCAGGCAGCCGATATCGATCACATCGGCGCCCGCGCTCCGGTAGGCCTGCGCGCGTTGCAGGATGGCCGCGACGTCCAGGTGAGGCGCGTCGACGATTTCCGCAAACAGGTTGATGTCGTAGCGGCTCAGATCAGGCCTGACCTCACCGTGCCCGAAGAACTGCGGCAGGTCTTTGAGCTCGTCGGGTCCGCGCTGTACCGGTATGCGGTAATGCTCGGAGAGTGACTGCAGATCACCGCGGCAGCGCCCGGGCACGATGACGCGGTCGATACCGGCGGGACGTGGCAGCCGGCGTCGTATCATGTCGGCGGTCATCAGGCCCGCGACGTTGATGCCGAGCTGATGTATCTGCGGGGTGAATGCGGTCGGTTGCATGGCATCGAGAACCCGGGCGAGGCTCTTTTCCGCCAGCTTTCCGGTCAGGAACAGGATGCTTTCGGCCATGACAGTCGGGGCCTCACAGCCCGGCGCAGCTCCTCCATATCGGAGACGACCTGGGTTGCCTCGAACTCCCGCAGCTTGGCGACGTTTTCGAGATCGATGCGGCGCGGATACACGGTGACCGTGCCGCCCGGCGCCTCGGTCTGCAGTTCCGGCGCGGTGTCGCAGGCGAACACGATGGACGGGATACGGCACTTGCCCGCCTGCGCGTACATGTTGGTGACCAGTGTGTCGGAGATTCCCCACACGCACTTGGCGACCGTATTGGAGGTCGCTGGTGCGATCACCAGCGTATGGTAGGCCCCGTCATACAGCAGGCCGACGGGTACGCTGCTCGCGGTGGTGTCGCGAAACACCCGGATGGACCTGCGCAGATCACTCACCCGGTGGCCATACATCTGCAGGACTTCTGCCGCGGCGCGGCTGAGAAACAGGTCGACGTTGTCGAATGTCTGCAACAAGGCCAGGCATTCCGGGACGAAGTGGCCGGAGCCGGTGATGGCCCATGCCAGCCGCTGGGGCGTCTTTTCAGCTGTCATGAGCGGCCTCGCGCCGGCTAGCCCGCATTTCTCACCGGGATAGGCTCGGCCTGATTACACACTGTCATTTTCCTGGTCTGCACTCTGTTCCTTACCTCAGCGCATTATGCGACTCTATCGCCGCCCGGTGAGAAATGCGGGCTAGCGTGTCGGGGTAATGTTGCAGCGCTTCATCTTCCGGTACAGGGTGTTGCGACTGAGTTTAAGGTGTCTGGCGGCGGTGGAAACGTTCCAGCGGCAAAGTTCCAGTTCGTGCAGCAAGGCTTCGCGCTCGGCACACAGCAGTGGGTCCCGGACCTCGTCGCACGCGGGCGGCGAGGCTTGCGGGCGATCTTCCTTGAGATGTGCATCCCGGAACAGGTCATCCACCAGATCATTTACCGTGATGTGGTCGGATTCCCTCAGGGCGATCAGGGTACGAAGCACGTTGCGCAATTGCCGGATATTGCCGGGCCAGGAATAACTGATCAGGCGGTTGAGCACGGCTTCATCGACCTGGATGCAGGAGTCGGGCCCGACTTCTTCCCGGATCAGGTGGTGTACCAGATTGAGTTTGTCCGTGCGTTCCCGCAGTGGCGGCAGGGTGACCCGGACGCCCTGCAGGCGGTAGTAGAGGTCTTCGCGGAAACTGCCTTCGGCCAGCATTTCCGAGAGATCCCGGTGGGTCGCGCTGATGACCCACAGGTCCACGCTCGCAGCGTGGTGGCTGCCCAGGGGTACGACCTCCTTTTCTTCCAGGACGCGCAGCAGACGTGCCTGCAGCGACAGCGGCATGTCGCCGATCTCGTCGAGGAACAGGGTACCGCCATTGGCCTGCACGATCTTGCCCGGACTGCCGTGTCGGCTGGCGCCGGTGAAGGCGCCGGCCTTGTAGCCGAACAACTCGCTCTCGATCAGCGATTCCGGGATCGAGGCACAGTCAATCGGCACGAAAGGCTTGCCTGCGCGCGCACCGGACTGGTGCACCGCCTTGGCAAACACACCCTTGCCCGTGCCACTCTCGCCACACAGCAGAAACGGAATGCCCTTATCGAGTACCCGGCGCGAAATGCGGATGTTCTGGGCCATGCGCGGATCCCCGAACTCCAGCGTACTGAGCGGTTCCGCGTCGCCGCTGCCTTCGCTGTCGCTGATTCGGGTGCTGACGGTGGATTGCACGATGCGAGGCGAGGGGGTTTCCGGTTCCGGCCTCTGCACGATGGCAAAAAAGCGACGTCCCTGTTTCGCTTCATGTATCGGGATCGCGTGCAGCGAACTGTACGCCGGGTGCTGCAGCAGCGAAGGCCGCGTCAGGTCGAAGATTTCATCGATCTTCTGGCCGCGGAGCTGGGCGGGGCACCGCCAACCGATCTGGACCAGCGCACTCTGATTGGCGGCCAGGATCGCGCCGTCGGTCTGGAAGGCTATCAGTCCTTCGCCGAGCGTGTTGACGAATTCCGGACGGCTGTGGAAGTGCATGATGTAACGATTCTTGAACGCGCCCAGAAAGGCACGATTCTCGATTGTCTTGGCTGACATGTTTACCAGTGCCAGCGTGTGCTGCTGCGCCTTGTTGTACTCGCTGGAGGCGTTCAGCACCGCGAGAATCTTCCCGGTGGGGTCGAAGATGGGAGACGCGGTACAGGTCAGTCCCAGATTGCTGGCGAGGAAGTGTTCATTCCGGTGAACGATCAGCGCCTGCTGCTCCGCCAGGCAGGTGCCCATCCCGTTGGTACCCTGGTGCTGTTCGGACCAGAGTGCTCCCTCCTTCAGGCCGCTGTTCGTGGCGGTGGAATCGAAGCTGGGATCCCCGACATAGTTGAGGATCATGCCGCTGTCATCAGTGAGCAGGATGGAATGGCCGGAGCCGGCGACCTGCTGATAAAGATTCGCCATTTCAACCCGGGCGATGGGCAGCAGTGTGCCCAGGCGCTGCTGATGTTCACGCAGCGTGTGGCGCTCGACAATCTCCGGTTCACGCCCGTGCGTCGGGTCCAGGCCGTACTTGCTGTAGCAGCGCCGCCAGGACTGGTAAATCCTGGCGGGGACCGAACACTCTTTTTCCTCACCGGCGACCACCGATAGGACGCGCTCACGATGGCGGGAAAATACCGCTGAAATTTCCATGTTGCCATGCCCCTCTGAAACTGTCACATGCACTCCTCGCAGGTTTCATATCCGTGTCCCGACGGGCCGGTGAGCCGCTCGCTCAATCGGTGGGAATCCGGCGTGCAAATTGGCTGATTAGGGAGCGCGGCGGCCCTCTCCGGCGCGTTCCTGTCGCACTATGTCCCACAATCCGCCGGGATCTGTGCTGAATAACGATGATCTGGACTCACCCTAAGTGTAACCAAGTTGGTGCATTTTTCCACTTGTGCGCCACGCAGTGCCGCGTTTCCGGGATAGTTCGTGCAACCTGTCCCGGTCCTGCAACAGCCGGATCGGGACATCGCGACAATCCCTGCATCAGCCGTGCACGACCCGTTGCGCGCGTGGCCGGCCCGCCCGACCCTCAGCGAAGCGACTATACTTAGTACGGCCCTCTCAGGACAGGTGGGCTTGCGTGTCAGTAAAGCGGAGGAATGCCATGGCGTGGCGGGAACGCACGGCTGAAGAAACGTACAGCGATGAGGACGTGGAGGCGAGGCTGAAAGAGGAGCTTCCGCACTGGTATCTCGAAGACGGATGGATCCGCCGCAAGTACAAGACCAGTGGCTGGAAGGCGACGCTCATGGTGGTCAATGCCGTCGGTCATCTGGCGGAGGCTGCCTTCCATCATCCCGATCTGACCGTCTCCTATGCCTTCGTGATTGTGAAATTAAAGAACCACGCGGCCAAGGGTATTACCAACAAGGATTTCGCCCTGGCCCGCAAGATCGAGGAAGTCATACACTGGCAACCCGCCCTCGAGGACAGTCCCCTGGAGGGCACGCCGGATGATCCACGCTTCAAGTACATCAAGTACGATCCGCCGGTCGGCACGAGCGGTGCGCAATAGCGGTGCGCAAAATGAGGGTAGCCGCTGCCCGGCGTTTTGCTGACCACCCGAGTCATGCCTGACGGAGCAGGAGAGTGACATGATCCGCCTCAAGATTAACGGCCTCACCCATGAGCTGGACGTGGATCCCGAGATGCCGCTGTTGTGGGCGATTCGGGACGTGGTCGGGCTGACCGGTACCAAGTACGGTTGCGGTCTCGCGCTGTGCGGGGCCTGTACGGTCCACAGTGATGGCCAGCCGGTGCGCGCGTGTGTCACGCCGGTGTCGATGGCCGTCGGCAAATCGATAACCACCATTGAGGGTCTGAATTCCGCAGTCGCGCAGGCGGTACAGTCGGCCTGGGAAAAGCTCGACGTCGTGCAGTGCGGCTATTGCCAGTCGGGGCAGATTATGTCGGCCGTCGCGCTGTTGGCAGCGAATGCCAATCCCGACGACGATGCCATCGACACGGCCATGGCGGGCAATATCTGCCGCTGCGCCACCTATGTCCGCATTCGTGCCGCCATCAGGGCGGCCTCCAAGGCGTTGAGCTGAAGGGGTGCATGGAATGAAACCAGAGGCTATCGTCAACCTGAGTCGTCGCAGGTTCCTCAGATCGGGCCTGGCGGCGGGGGCAGGGCTCACGCTGGGCGTGTGTCTGCCGGCGGCACTTGCCAGACAGACCGACGCGGGGCCGGGCAAGGCCGGCGGCGAAATCGTCGCGGCGGCGCGGTTCGAACCTAACGCCTTTGTGCGGATCGGCACCGACAACCAGGTCACCGTCATCGTCAAGCATCTGGAAATGGGCCAGGGCACCTACACGGGTCTCCCGACTCTGGTGGCGGAGGAGCTGGATGCCGCCTGGTCGCAGATACGGGTTGAAGGGGCGCCGGCCGACGCGAAGCGCTATAACAATCTGCTCTGGGGGGAAAGCCAGGGAACCGGGGGCAGCACCGCCCTGGCAAACTCGTTTGAGCAGCTGCGAAAGGCCGGCGCGGCCGCCCGCGAGATGCTGGTGAATGCGGCAGCCAGCCGCTGGCAGGTTCCCGCGGACACCATTACGGTACGCGACGGCGTGGTGCGCCATGCGGCTTCGCAGCACACCGCGACCTTTGGTGAACTGGCCGAAGCGGCCGCGCAGCAGCCGGTACCTCAGGAGGTCTTTCTCAAGGATCCGGAAGACTTCCGCCTGATCGGCAGCTATCTGCCACGCAAGGACGGCAAGGACAAGATCGACGGCAGCGCGCGCTACACCCAGGATGTGAAACTGCCGGGTATGCTGACTGCCCTGGTCGCGCACCCGCCGCGCTTTGGGGCCAAGGTGAAATCCTTCGAGGCCGGCCGGGCCAGGGCCGTTCCGGGGGTCGTGGACGTGGTGGAGATTCCCACTGGCGTCGCGGTGCTGGGCAGGGATTTCTGGAGCGCCCGGCGTGGCCGCGAAGCGCTCAAGGTTGAGTGGGACGAGACGCAGGCCTTCACGCTCGGCTCGGCGGAGATCATGGGCGAGTACCGGCGTCTGGCTAAACAGCCCGGTCTGGTGGCGCGCAAGGACGGCGATGCGGAGGCTGCCATGACGGGCGCGGCGCGTACCATCGAGGCAAGCTATGAGTTCCCGTATCTCGCGCACGCGGCCATGGAGCCGATGAACTGCGTGATCAGGCTCGATGCCGAGGGCGCCGAGATCTGGAACGGCGAACAGCTCCAGACCGGAGACCAGTACGCCGTGGCCGCCGTGCTCGGGCTCACGCCCGAACGGGTGAAGATCCATATGCTCTACGCCGGGGGTTCATTCGGTCGTCGCGCCAACCCCCAGTCGGACTATGTGGTGGAGGCCGCGACCATCGCCAGGGCGACGGGCGGCAAGGCGCCGGTAAAACTGGTGTGGACCCGGGAGGATGACATGCAGGCCGGCTATTATCGCCCGATGTATTACCACGTTTTGAAGGCCGGGCTCGATGAGGATGGCCAGCCCATCGCCTGGCAGCAGCGCATCGTTGGCCAGTCCATCATGGCGGGTACGGCCTTCGAGGCGGTACTGGTGAAAGATGGTGTCGACCAGACCTCGGTCGAGGGTGCCGCCAATCTACCCTATGCGATCCCCAATCTGACGGTGGATCTACATTCGCCGAAAATGGGCGTGCCGGTACAGTGGTGGCGCTCGGTCGGCTCCACCCACACGGCGTTCGCCACCGAGGCGTTTCTCGACGAACTGGCGGCCGCCGCGGGCAAGGACCCGGTTGAATTCCGTCGCACGCTGTTAAAGGATCATCCGCGGCACCGGGCCGTCCTGGATCTCGCTGCCGCGAAGGCGGGCTGGGGCACGCCACTGCCCAAGGGGCAGGGGCGCGGCATCGCGGTGCACGAGTCGTTCAACAGCTACGTCGCGCAGGTGGCGGAAGTGACCGCCCGCCCGGGCGGCAGTTTTTCCGTCGACCGTGTGGTAATTGCCGTGGACTGCGGCATCGCCGTGAACCCGGACGTCATCCGTGCGCAGATGGAGGGTGGCATGGGCTTTGGCCTGTCAGCGGCCCTGACCGGCAAAGTGACTCTGAAGGAAGGGCGCGTCGAGCAGTCCAATTTCCACGACTATACCGTGCTGACCATCAACCAGATGCCGGTGGTGGAGGTGCATATCGTGAAGTCCGCGGAGCCGCCGACCGGCGTCGGCGAGCCGGCCACGCCCGTCATCGCACCGGCGGTGGCCAATGCCTTGTACGCCGCAACCGGACAGCGTTTCTACCGGCTGCCGATTGAATTACATTAGGGCCTGTTAACGCTTTCAACTTGATAGTGACGGATGCTGACAAATTGAGCTGAGTGCCGGCATTTTTGTTTATCGCCACGGAATCCACGGAAGGACACGGAAAAAACTTCTAATGGGTGTTGGTTCTTTCCGTGTTTTTCCGTGGATTCCGTGGCTATACGATCCGTCATCATCAGATTGAAAGAGCACTAGAAGGACAATTCGGTCTGCAACCCGCATCCGGACCGGTTTCCGGGGCGAACCCTCTCCGAAAGAGTCGGGGCAGTCCTGAGAAGAGGGATCACACGGCCCCACGACCCGAAACTACGACGTGACAGGCGAGGCAAAACAGGGGCTGGAAATGCCGCAGCACAATGCGGGTCTCGACGACTGGCGCACGCTGGCCCTCAGGCTGGAAGAGGAAGTGCAAAAGGTCCTGATCGGCCAGGACCGGGCCATACGGCTGCTGAATATCGCGCTCTTCGCGCGGGGCCACGTGCTGCTCGAGGGGGACGTCGGCGTTGGCAAGACGACCCTGCTGCGAAGCTTCGCGCGTGCCGTCGGGGGTGCCTACGAACGCATCGAGGGCAGCATCGACCTGATGCCCAGTGATCTCGTCTACTACACCTACATCAGCGAGGACGGCAAGCCGCGCGTGGCACCGGGTCCGCTGCTCAAACATGGGGACTCACTGGCCACATTCTTCTTCAACGAGGTCAACCGTGCGCGTCCCCAGATGCACTCGCTGCTGCTGCGCGTGATGGCCGAACGCAGTGTCGGCGCATTCAATCGCGAATACAGCTTTCCACACCTGCAGGTATTCGCGGACCGCAATCGCGTGGAGAAGGAGGAGACCTTCGAAATCCCCTCCGCGGCGCGCGACCGTTTCCTCATGGAGGTCCTGATCGAGGCGCCCGGCGATCCGGCCCTGCAGCGGGCGCTGATGTTCGACCCGAGATTTCACGACGTCACCGCACTGATCGAACAGGTCGAGCCTGGCGTCGTGCCTTACGCGGAACTCAATACGATCGCGGCGCTGATACAGCGGCGCGTCCATGCCAGCGACGCGCTCCAGGACTATGCGCTGAAGCTGTGCCGGGCAACCCGCCATCCCGCGGAGTTCGGCATCGCGCTGGACGATGTCAACATCGAGGCCCTCATCCTGGCCGGTGTCAGCCCCCGGGGTATGAGCATGTTGCTGCGGGCGGCCAGGGTGGCGGCATGGCTTGCGGGCCGCGACATGCTGCTACCGGAGGACATCCACGCGGTGTTTGCCGAGACGGTGGCACACCGGGTGTTTTTTACACCGGTCTATGAACTGCGCAGATCCCGGCTGGCGGCGGAGCTGATGGACCAGATCCTGCGCCAGGTCCCGGCACCCTGAGCGACGCGGCTATGGGTGTCGCGGAGTTTCACTACCGGGTGCCGTGGCAGATCAGGAGCAGCCGCCCCGGCTACCACCGCGGCGCGGGTGCCGGCGGCGGCTTCGAATTCCGCGGCCATGCGACGCTGCTCGGCGCACCCGACCCCCGGCGCTTCGATATACAGGCGAGCCTGCGCGATCCTTTCGAACAGATCGTCATGCGCGTCTACACCCAGCGCAGCGCCATTCCCGTCTACCTGATCGCGGACCTGTCGGCCTCCATGGGTTTTGCGGGGTGCAGCCGCAAACTCGATGTGCTGGCGGACTTCGCGGTCTCGCTTGGCTATTCGGCCTATCGGACCGGTGATCCCTTCGGTTTCATGGGTTGCGACAGCCGGGTTCGAGCCGACTTCCTGCAGCCCTTGACGCGGGCCAAGGCGGCAGGCGAGGAGGTGAGCACCCGCTTGCGTGACTTCGTCCCGACGGCATCTGACGCACGCGGTATGCTGGAGGCGCCGGGTCACATGAGCCAGTCGCGCAGCCTGGTCTTTCTGTGTTCGGATTTTCATTTCTCTCTGGACTTGCTGAGTCAGATCCTGGCAGGCCTGGCGCGCCACAAGGTGGTCCCTGTCGTGCTGTGGGACAGCGTCGAGATCGGGCTGCCCGCCAGCGGCATCGCCGCGCTCCGGGACGCGGAGCTGGGCAGGTACCGCACGGTGCTGCTTCGTCCGGCCCTGCGCGAGCGGATTCACAGGGCGTTTGCCGAGCGCCGCCAGAGGCTGGTGGAGTGTTTTCTGGCCAGTGGCACAACGCCGCTGTTCCTGCGGGATCGCTTCGATGCCGGTGAAGTGACCCGCTATTTCTACGAGTGAGCGGGCTGGCACACAGGGGGACGGGGTGGTATGCCGTGTTCGTGCTGTTGTGCGCGCTGTCGCCACAGCTGCCGGCCGAGCCCGTCGTCAAGCGCCTGGAGGTAGTGACCCCGCGCGCTTTCGGCTATGTGATCGGTGACACCCTGGACCACAGGATTACCCTCGAGCTCGCAAGGCCCTATCGGCTGGACGAGGCATCGCTGCCCGCGGCCGGGCAGCTCCGCGCGGGGCTCGAGCTGCGCGCTCCCGTCGTGCGCGTGCGCCAGGTCCGGGACACCACCCGCTACGAGATTCTGCTCACCTATCAGATCTTCCATTTTGCCGAGCGGCTGCAGACCCTGGCCATCCCGCCCGTGGAGCTCCGGGTTGGCAAGGGTGGGCCCAGCCTCCCGGTGATGGTGCCCGAGTGGCGTTTTTCGCTGGCTCCACTCGCACCGCGGCGCATCGAGGGCTCGGCGGCACTGCCCGAGCTGCGTCCCGATCGTCCCCCACCCGCGATGCCGGTCCGGCCGCATGTCTATCGGCTGATCGCCCTGGCGGCGGGACTGTTCACGGCTCTGATGTATCTCGCGCATGCCTGGTGGGGGATGCCGCTGCTCGCGCGCCGCAACCGGCCGTTCGCCCATGCCCTTCGCGACCTCAGAAGACTCGCGCGAAAGCCCTTCAGCGAGGCCCGTTACCTCGATGCGCTACGCCGTCTGCACCGGGCGTTCAATCAAACGGCAGGCCGGACCCTGTTCGCAGACAACCTGGATCTGTTCTTCGTCCGCCACCCTGAGTTCGCCAGTCTGCGCGCGTCCATAGAGGGGCTCTTCATGCAGTCCCGGCAGGCCTTTTTCCGGCCTCGCCAGAGCCTGGCAACGGATGCGGACTCGCTGCAGGACCTGCTGCAGCTTTGCCGGCGCTGTCGCGCGCTCGAACGGGGCGGCGCGTGAACATGGGGGTGGCGTACCCCTGGGTGCTCTGGCTGCTGCCGCTCAGCCTGCTGCCACTGATCCTGCGTCGCCAGAGCGCCGTCACCTATTCCTGGCTGATGATGATCCCGCGCGACGGCCTCTCTGTGCTGATCGGGCTGGCGCTGCGGGTGGTGCCCGCCGTGCTGATCGCCCTGCTGATAATCGCCGTCAGCAGCCCCTTCCGGGCGGCCGAGGAGGTCGAGCGTATCGGCGCAGGCGCACACATCGTGCTGCTGCTGGATCGCAGCCGCAGCATGGATGAACCCTTTGCCGGGCAGCCCTTCAACAATCCCCTGGGTGGGGCCAGCTACGAATCGAAGGGCAGCCTTGCGCGCCGCCTGCTCTCGGACTTTGTCGCCAGCCGTGGCAACGACCTGTTCGGGATGGTGGTGTTCAGCACCTACCCCATTCCGGTCTTGCCGCTGACCGACAAACAGGAGGTCATCCAGGCCGCCATTCGGGCCGGTAATATCGGCCGCGGCCTGTCGGAGACGGATGTCGGTCTGGGTCTCATCGAGGCGATCCGGTTTTTCGACAACCGACCCTACACGGGCTCGCGGGTGGTAATGCTGATCTCTGACGGTGGGGCGAAACTGAGTCTCGGCATGCGCGAGCGCATTGCGCATTTGCTCGAGCGTCATCGGGTGGCGCTGTACTGGCTTTACCTGCGTTCGCGCAACAGTCCCGGGATCGCGGACGAGGTCGACAGCACGGCACCCGCCGAGACCGCGCCGGCGCGTGCCCTGCACACCTTCTTTTCGGGTATGGGGACGCCCTACCGGGTCTACGACAGCGAAAATCCGCAGGCACTGGCGCGGGCGATCGCCGATGTCAACCGCCTGCAAAACCTTCCGATCCGCTATCACGACCTTGTGCCCAGACGCGACCTGTCAGCGTTGTGTTACGCCGCTGCACTCGCCCTGCTGGTCGTGCTGATCGCCGCAAAACTGCTGGAAGTAAGACGATGGCAGTGACTGCCCGAGGGCGTCGGATCGGGGTTGCCGCGCTGTTGGTGCCGGCGATCATGCTCGGGATGGCCTACGAGCTTTACCTGGTGATGAGCGCGCAACGCTTCAATGCGGCCCTCGAGCGTGGCGCATTCTTCGAGGTTGGCCAGAGAACGGAGCTAGGGCGCTTCGCAACCGCTTACGGTCTTCAGCAGCAGGGCGAGTTCGAGCAGACCCTGCTCGCCTATGGTGAGGTCGAACCCCATGATGCTGAGCTTGCCGCCGCAGTCAGGTTCAACATGGCCAACCTCTATCTGCGTCAGGCGCTGACCCTGGGTGGTGAGCAGAACGATGATCTGGCGATCCCTCTCATCGAACTGGCCAAGGAGAATTATCGCGCGTTGCTGCGCGTGAACAGTCAGGATTGGGACGCGAAATTCAACCTGGAACGTGCGCTCAGCCTGCTGCCGGACCCTGCAGAGCAGGAAAGCGAAGCAGACATCATGCCCGAACGCAGCCCCCGGGCGACGACGGCGATGCCGGCTCGCGGAGAGCTGCCATGACGCGCCTTCAGCAACTCAGGCAGCGTTTGCGGACGCATCTCGATGCACGGCTGCTGCTGTTGCTGCTGGCCGCCGGGCTGCTGCTTGCTGCGCTTGGCGGACCCGCAGCGGTGCTCAAGCGCGAGGTCTTCCGCTTTGTATTTACCTTCGACGTGACCCAGAGCATGAACGTGAGTGATGTCGGCGTGAACGATGCGCCGGTCACGCGTCTCGACTTTGCGAAGGCCGCCGTGCGCCGGACACTGGAAAGGCTTCCCTGCGGTTCCCAGGCCGGCCTCGCTGTCTTCACCGAACACCGGACCTTTCTGCTGTTCGCGCCGGTGGAGGTGTGTGAAAACTACGCCGTCCTGTCGACCATGCTCGACAGGATCGACTGGCGCATGGCCTGGGCGGCGCGCAGTGAAGTCGCCAAGGGTCTGTATTCCAGCCTTTCGCTCGCCGCTGCGCTGGGCAAAGAGACGCGCCTGGTTTTCCTGACGGACGGGCACGAAGCCCCGCCCGTCCACCCCGAGTTCAGACCCCGCTTTCAAAGCGCGCCTGGCGAAATCGGTGGCGCGATCATCGGTATCGGGGGCTCGGAGCCCGCGCCGATACCCAGGCTCGACGGCGACGGGAAGGTGGTGGCTTACTGGTCCGCCGGGGAGGTGTTGCAGGTCGACACCTACAGTCTGGGGCGCGGCGCCAATGTGCAGGCCGAGCCCATGGTCGGGGTCGATATGTCCGATGTGGAGAAGCGGATTGCGGCAGGGACGGAACACTTGTCCGCCCTGCATGAGGCCTATCTCGAACGGCTGGCCAGGGAAACCGGGCTTCAGTATTTTCATCCGCAAACGCCGCAGCAACTTGCAATTCGGCTGACACAGTCAGCCTTTGCCGACGACAGGCCCGCGCCCACGGATTTGCGCTGGCTGCCCGGGATCCTGGCCGCGCTGAGTCTCCTGCTCGCCTACGTCGCGGTTCCGGCGCCTGGGCGTGCGGGTAAGTCCGTGTGAGCCGACCCGCTGGCTGCCCGGCGCCGGCGACTCTGCTGGGGCGCCCGACCGTTCCTGGACAGTTTTTTTCAGATTCCCTTGCCGCTCCCGCTTGACTGTCCTCTGGTGACCCGGGGATCAGGCTGTCGCAACGCCAGTGTTGTGAAATTACGACATCCCATCGACAGATTATTTCGTTATGACAGTGCCAATTATCAATGAGCTAACTGACAGGGCGAGCCGAGAAAGAGAATTGCGTGCCATATTTGCAACAGGTGGTTGCATATCTGACAACGAATGCTCTGCTGATATGACAGTTTTCCCCTGGATTGACCTCGTTGTGACTGTAGAATAAACAAAACATCGTTTGGAAACAAAAACTTATACTATCACACCCAGCGCTGGCGCGCGTGTTGCATTGTTGCGTTCTGCGTTGTTGCGTTGCAGTCAAAAAATTTGTTTAAAACCAACGCGCAGCAGGACCTCGGGTTGTACACGGGCGCGAAAACAGTGCGGGCCACTACTACCGCAGTCGAGGGTTTTACCACGCTACACAGGCTAAGGAGGTTGAGATGGGGAAAAAACAATTCACGCAAAAACGGGGCGCGTTCGCCGACTCGCTGAGTCTGGCGTTCGCAACCTGTACCGCTCATGCAGGCGGACCGATCGAGGTCGGTCGATGGGCGCCAAAGAGATGTTCAGAAAAAATCAGGTTGTTGCATGACTGGTAGGTTGATGACTGGGTCGGGGTTGCAGAAGTTATTTTTCTGTTTGGCTTTTCTCGGGAGGAAATTTAAATGAGGCAATACAAACTCTTTAAGGGAGTCTGTCTGGTTACCGCAATGATCACGCTTCCTGCTTCACAGGCGGTAATGGCTGAGGGTGACTTGACTCTCTCAGGCTGGATCAACGAAGGTATGACGTACTGGGATGATGGTGACGACAGCAATGTTAATCAGCTGTCTGATAACGGTACGACCCTGGGTAGCCGTATTTCATTGGCCGGTACTTATAAGCCGCCGGAAACGAATCTGGATGCGGGTTTTGAGGTTATTATCGAACCCTTATCCGGCGTGGAAAACTTTGCTGGTGGTGGTTCGGTCACGCCCTTGCTTTTTGCTAACCAGGACAACATCGACACCTTCAACGGTGGTGACATTGGTCTGCTCAGCAGCAACGTCCACATAGGTGGTCCCTGGGGTAAGGTCACTGTCGGTCTGCAAAGCATGCCGACCGATAACATCGCGGTGCTCGCCGATCCTTCCGGGACTATCTGGTCCGGCATTTCCCCCGTGTTCCGCGGCAATGGCTTCTTTATTAGAGGCCTAGGCGCGGGTGCATCCAACACAACCTGGGGGGAGTTTCTGCAATGTCTGACCACGCCTGGTCTGGGTATCGGGCTAGATTGTAATGGCGTCTATCGGAATGGTCTCCGCTATGACCTGCCCGCCTTTGGTGACCTTAGCGCAGCGGTTGGTTATTCAAATGACAATATCTACGATATTGCCCTCAAATATGACACTAACTTTGGTAATTTCAAAACCATGCTTCATGGCGGCTACGCACACAACAGTAACGGTGGCACTAACGTTGGCGGGTCTAAATCCCAAATCTTTCAAGCGCAAGGTGGTGTGTTGCATAGCGGGACTGGCCTGTTTGGTGTGCTCACCTATCAATACGAGAAAGCCGATGATGCGAACTCAGGAACAGGTGATGATACCGATGCGTATTATGTCAAGGCGGGTATCAAGAAACGCTGGTTTCGTTTTGGTGACACATCTATATACGGCGAGTTCGGTTACTACAAGGACCAATACGGTGGGGGCAATGTTGACGGCATAGATGGCTCCGATGTACAGCGTATTGGTGCATCTGTGGTGCAGGAGTTTGGCGACAGGCTGAGAATCTACGGTAAGTTGGAAAATCTGAGCCTCAATGTCGATGGGGATGCGAATGCCAAGGCGATATACGATGGTGCAGATGATCTGAATACGTTCACGCTTGCCGCGACGTTTTTTTTCTGAAATTTGTCTGAAAAGTTAATCAAATGTTGCTGTATTAACAATGGCCTCTTCGGAGGCCATTGTCTATTAATGGCATACCCCTTATTGTCCATCGATTCTGTTCAGCACTGGGATGGTCTTCAGCCCGCTGAGGTGCATACGGGGCTAAGCTCTTTTTGTTGGAGGCTTTTGCATACTTGCTGTAAACTTCTGACGCAGTCCAACCTCTAACCTTCAGCTAGCCTTCAGCACAGCCAATTAGATTCTGGCCATAATGAAACTATCGAAAAACCACATCATTGCCTTACTTCTTCTTGTTCCCGCATTTCATGCTTGTTCTGTTCCTGCAACTGGCTTCTTTACGGAAAAGGATAAGAAGGATGTCATCTGGGAGGCAAGCACTAATGAATACTTTAAGTACGCTGATCTGGATACGTCCATTTTTGGCGAAAATGATCACCCTGCAGAGTTGGACCCAAAAGAGCTAAATACCGTTCTGGGATCGCTAGAAATCCCGGAAAAGGATAAGCATGCGGAGGGAAAGGAATTCAAACCGGTGTTCACGGTTCAGCAGACAGATTTGCTAAGCCAATATCTTGTAGAAGGGTTACGCAGTGCGAAACCCGATCAGGATATCATTTTTGCTATGCAAAGAACCGTTGAAAGATTCGTCGGATTAGAACCGGAGCAGTTTTTTGTGGCGGGTCGGGCGTTTTATAAAGACAACAAACTGAACATTATTATCGGTGATTATGACCGGCCCCGTCTTAGTGGTTATGAAGCGGCCTACGATCCGACTCATATGGGAATTGTACGGTATGATTTTGACTTTGGTAAACGCAAAAAGCCCTCCAGGTTTGAAAAAACGATTGTCACCATGAATGGTGTTGAGAATAAAGAGTTGAATAACACGCGACGGCGTGACTGGTTAGTGATTGATGTGCATGTCGCATGGATAGCCCATGAGCAGATGAAAGAAGCGCGCAAAAAAGAACAGTTGGCAGAAAAGCGCAAGGAGCTAAGGGAAGTATTGGCGACTGAAGAAGAAGAAATAAAACAGGGCGAAGAGGAGCAGGAGGCACTGCGTCGCCAGGTTGAGCAGCTCGAACAGGAGGTGCAGTCGGAACGACCGCAGCCACCTGAAACAGCTCCGGCAGGCGCCGGCAAACCCGCGACGACCGAAGCGGCCCCTGCCAGCGAAGAAACCCCGACGGAGACCTCACTGGAAGAGCGGCTGAAGGTCCTGAAACGACTCCTGGATCAGGGGCTGATCACCGAGGATATCTACAATCGCAAGGTGGAAGCGCTCCTGGACGAAAGTCTCTAACAGCCTGCTAGCCCGCATTTCTCACCGGGCGGCGATAGAGTCACATAATGCACTGAGGTAAAGAACAGAGTGCGGATCAGGAAAAAGACAGCGTGTAATCAGGCAATGCCTATCCCGGCCCTGGCTAGTTCTCGCGCGCCCGGACTTGCGCTTCACTCAAGTGGTAGCTACGGCTACCACTTTCCCTCCAGCGCGGCGTCCGGACACACGAGCCCTGCGCCAGCATCCGGGATCCCGGTGAGAAATGCGGGCTAGTGCTTTTTCAATCTGATGATGAAGGATAGTATGGCCACGGAATCCACGGAAAAACACGGAAAGAAACAACACCCAGTAGAATTGTTTTCCATGTCCTTCCGTGGATTCCGTGGCTATAACATTCTTCATTATTAGGGAACCTCTGATTAAGTTGTCATTCCGGGCGCAGCGTAGCGGAGACCCGGAATCCAGTGCCTGGAAGTCAACGTGTAAGTGGATTCCTGCATGCGCCGGAATGACGGCAAATGACTTAATCAGACGTTCCTTAGAATTGTTTTCTTGTTTTTCCGTGGATTCCGTGGCTAATTACAGAATACTGGCACTCAGCCTGATTTGTCCGCATCCGTCTTTATCCGGTTGAAAGCGTAGTAGCCGCCTGTCAGGCCTGCTCGGCGATCAGGTGGGACCAGCCGCGGTAGGCGGACAGATGCGCGGGGACATTATGGACCCGGATGATGTCGACGCCCTGTTCACAGAGTTTCAGGGAGGCGCCGATCGTTGCGAGATCCTTGTCCTGCTCGTCGCGACCGGAAAAATTCTTCATGAAGGATTTGCGCGAGTGGCCGACCAGCACGCGCAAGCCGTGTTGTCTGAAGCGACCGATATGGCGCAGCAGCTCCAGGGATTGCAGGCTGTCTTTGCCGAAGCCGATGCCCGGATCGAAGACCACCCTGTTAAGGTCCAGATTCGCCTTGTCCCACACCTCGATCTGTTTGAGCAGCCAGCCTTCGACGGCATCGCAGGGATCACGATC
This sequence comes from uncultured Gammaproteobacteria bacterium, assembly GCA_963707015.1. Classification (GTDB taxonomy): domain Bacteria; phylum Pseudomonadota; class Gammaproteobacteria; order Thiohalobacterales; family Thiohalobacteraceae; genus CAVPOO01. Next base: position 16,637 of record CAVPOO010000025.1, on the reverse strand, counting down.
CGGGGGCAATGTGACCTTGGGGTCTACCGGCAAGGTGAGGTGATGCATGGCGATCCATGTCTTGCCACTGGACCTGGCCATGTCGATCATCGCGGGCGATGTCAGTCCGCTGACATCGTTGATGATATCGACACCGAGATCCAGGGCCTGCGCGGCAACTGCCGGGTGATAGGTATCCACGCTCAGCAGGGGTGTCATGAGCGCCCCGCTGTACTTGTCAACGAGCCGCTCCAGGATCGGACCGAGGCGCAGCCACTCCTGTTCCGGACCTATCGATGTCGCGCCCGGGCGGGTCGATTCAGCGCCGACATCGATAATGTGGACCCCGGCGTCCACCATCGCGTCGAGGTGGGGTTCGATGGTGCTCCAGTCGAGGTGGCGACCGCCATCCGAGAACGAGTCCGGCGTGATATTGAGAATGCCCATCCAGAGAGGGATGTGATGGGGCAATTCCCGCGACCATTCAAGCACGGTTTTCGCACCCAGACCGGGGACGGTCAGGCGGGGTTGCAGGGCGAGCAGGGGAGTCAGCACGAAGCTCCGCCTGTGCAGCTGAGGGTGGGGGATCGTCAGCTCCGGGGTAGCGAGCGTCTCGCGACCCCACAGCAGAATGTCGATATCGATGGGACGCGGTGACCAGTGAGACGCATCGATCCGGCCGAGGCGGCCTTGAATCGCCCTGATCCAGGCGCGCAGCTGTTGGGGTGAGCACTCGGCCTCGCATTCGATAACCAGGTTGAGAAAAGGCAGGTTCCATGCCGCCGGGGCGGCTTTCGGCAACAGGGCCGGCGACTCGACCAGCGGCGAAACCTGTGTGATGCGCAGGCCCTTTTCCTGCAGCAGCCCGATAGAGCGCCGCAGGTTCTCGCGCCGGTCCCCGACGTTCGAACCCAGCCCCAGATAAATCTGCATGGTTGGCCCCCCCGGCCGCTTGTCTCGCTATTCGATATCTTCGTGAGAAAGTATCCGGAGTCGAGTCGCAATGCAAACCAGGCGCCGGACGCACAACAAGCCCTTGTCAGGGCGCATCCGGCCGCGCATGCGGCGAGGGAGTATCGGAAGGTGCCCGCCGATCAAAGCCGGTGCGAGACCTGTGCGGCTGTCTGCACAAATGGCGTTGGCCTAGCCACCGCCCCGCTGGAAATGCCTGTCAATGTGTGTCATCAGCGTGTCGGCCTCGGTCCTGCTATAGCCTGAAAAGCGGAACTCCACGCGCGTCCTGGGCAGGCGCAATGCGCCAATCAGATGCTCAGCCTGCTCCCGCAGGCGGATAGAAATGCAGCGGTCAGTTTCGCGGATGATCACCTCGTCTTGCACAACACGAAAATCGCGCCCCTCGATTGCCCTGGAAAGGCTACGCAGGAACTCTTTGGGCGTAAGCGCCATCTCCTTGCGAAAGTGGATGTCGCCGGCCTGATGATTGCGGGGTTCCGGTTCCCGGGAAACCGTCACGTCAAGGTCCGTTGCGCGCTTACCCCCCGGCGATGGGTGGCCAGAAGGCAATGGCGTCGCCTTCCCTGATCACCGGCAGGTCACGTTCCTGCGGTTCCAGGAACAGGCCGTTCTGCAACACCAGATGCACCATTTTCGGCGGCAGGCGCAGCCGTTCGATGATCTGGTTGGCGGTGGCGTCATCGGGCACCTCGACCTCCATGCTGTTGCCCTGGGCATCAGCCGGCAGCAGATCACTGAGGTTGGCGAACAACTTCACAACAATCTTCATAATACCTGTGCGTTGTAGCCAACCGCCTGGGTGTTTGCGAGGTAGGCCTCCATGAGTCGCGTCGGGTCCTTCATCAGCTTGCGCTTCCAGTCTTTCAACGGGGTGCGGGTCTGTATCAGGCCCCGGATGACGCCGATGTGGTCAGTGAGCCCGAGGCTGCTCGCACCGACCAGACGGTCGTCCTGAAACTGCAGATTCAGGTAGCGGAAGCGTTCGGCATCATGCAGCTCCGCCGAGTCGCCGCCAGCGACACCCATCCACGAACCGAAGGAACTGGAAATCAGTCCCATGGTGTCGAGCACGTTCATGTTGATCGTGCCGCGGTGCAGCTGCACGTGGCCGGCCATGTTGCTGGCCGCAATGCGTCCGTGCTCAACCGCCGTCGGCTGGATGGCCTGGACGGAATATTCTCCCGTCGAAAAGTCCAGGCCCTGCGCGACATCCCCCGCGGCATAGACATTCGCGTCGCTGGTCTGCAGCTGATTGTTCACCTGCACGCCAGCATCCACCCGGATACCCGAGCCTTCCAGAAATCCGATGTTTGCGCGCACGCCGGTCGCGGAAATGACCAGTCCGGCATCCAGTGAGCTGCCGTTATCGAGCTTTACTGACAGGCCCTGATCGCCCGTGCCGGGTTCAATGGCTTCGACCCGCGTCGAGGTGAGGATTTGCAGGCCCTTGCCTTCGCACCAGCTGCGGATGAGGTTACCCGAGACGTCGTTCATCATGCGCGGCACCATCCGGTTTTCCACTTCGACCACGGTGAGATCGGTGCCGCGCCTGGCGAGTGCCTCCAGGATGATGCTGCCGATGAAGCCGGCCCCGATCAGCACCACCCGCGCACCGGGGCTGGCGAGCCGGATGATGTTTCTTGCGTCTTCCAGCGTCCAGCAGGCGTGAACCCCCTGAGACGCGATGCCGGGTATGGGGGGCGTGATGGGGTTTGAGCCGGTGGCGATCAGTAACTTGTCATAGCTCAGCTCCGCGCCACTTGCCAGTGAAATCGATTGGCTGTCGGTCCGAACCCGGGTCACCCGGTCCTGGACCTGTTCGATTGCGCGCTTCTCGAAATGGTCCCGGGTCTTGCGCAAATAGGTGCCCTGTTCATCGATATGGTCAACCAGGTAATAGGGAATCGCCATACGGGAATAGGGCGGCTCGGGTTCGTCGCCAACCAGCGTGATCTGACAGTCCGGATCAAGCTTGCGCAAGGTCTCCGCGGCGACGACACCTGCTGGACCTGCACCGATAATGACATGACGCATGTACTGTCCTCCGGATTTCCCAACCGGTACCCGCTACCGGTATCGCGTTTACAGACTCAGCCGCGCGCGCGTTTCCGCCGTGAGCTCGCCGTCTGGTGTCCAGCCCCGTATCTCGTAATAGCGCGGCAGCATCTTGTCCAGCTCATTGACCATGCCTTTGGCGGGGCCGGTCTTGGCGGCATCCTTGCGCAGCCGCCTGGGCAGGGTGTCGTCCTTGCCGGTCAGCCCCGCCTTGAGATTGAAATCGCGCTCCAGGTTCCAGACCCGTTCCCCGACCTCGAGCAGTTTCTCGACCGACCAGTCTCCCACGCACGCCGCATCCAGCTGCGGCGCGATGTCGTCCAGGGTCCAGCCGAAGGTGGTGAACACGCACAAACCGCTGGAATCGACCGCCGCGGTGGCGTCCTGGAATGCCTTGACCAGCTCCGCTTTGCCCTCGGTGGCGAGCGGATCGGTTTTTTCGGGTATACCCAGAATCTCTGAGGACACCGTGTAACCGCGCAAGTGACAGGCGCCGCGATTGGATGTCGCATAGGCCAGGCCCATCCCCTGGATGCCGCGCGGGTCATAGGCGGGAAACTCCTGGCCCTTTACCGTCATGGAGAGCTCCGGGTGACCGTACTTCTCGCACAGGCGCTTGGAGCCCAGACCCAGTATCTTTCCGAAACCCTCGCCCCTGGCGGTGAGCTCGGCTGCCTTGGTCAGAGCTTCTGCAGAGCCGAATTTGAGCTCGATTCCACCGGTATCCGCCTGGGTGATCACGCCCGTTTCGTACAGCTCCATGGCCGCGGCCAGGGTCGAGCCGAAGGAGATGGGGTCGAAGCCGTCCTCATTGCAGAGGAAATTCGCATAGGTCAGGGCGTCGAGATCGTCGACGCCGGTGTCGGAGCCCAGCGCCCAGGCGGCTTCGTATTCCAGACCCCCGGAAGCGCCCCAGTATTCGGGTTTGTTCTGGACCGTGAAGTGCCCCTTGTCGAGGGTGGATATGCGTCCGCAGGCAATGGTGCAACCGAAGCAGGCGGCGTTGGTTGTCAGGTTTGGCTGGCCATCTGTCGTGCGCGGCTCGTGCATGGCTTCGCCCGAGATCTTGTGCGCGCCTTCGAACTGGACTTCACGCATGTTGCGGGTCGGCATGGCACCCACTTCGTTGATCACATTCATCAGCACCTGGGTGCCGTAGCGGGGCAGGCCCTGGCCGGTGACGGCATGTTCGGCCAGCACCTGTTTGGCCTGTTCGGCCGCCTGCAGGAAGCGCAGCGGATCCTTGATGTTGCCCACGCCCCGCGTGCCGCGGCATACCAGCGCCTTGAGGTTCTTGGACGCCATCACGGTGCCGACACCGGAGCGGCCCGCCGCCCGGTGCAGATCGTTGATGATGCCTGCATAAAGATTCCCCTGTTCGGCGGCGCGTCCGATGCAGGCGATCCGGATGAGGGGATCCTGATGTTTGGTGTGCAGGCGCTCGTCGGTCTCCCAGACTGACTTGCCCCACAGATCATCGGCCGGCAGCAATTCGGCCTTCTCGTTCTCCAGATAGAGGTAGACCGGCGTGGCTGCCTTGCCTTCGAAGATAATCATGTCCCAGCCGGCCATTTTGATTTCGGCGCCAATGAAGCCGCCCGAATTGGAACAGGCTATGGCGCCGGTCAACGGGCCCTTGGTAACCACGGAATAGCGGCCCCCGGTAGACGCCATGGTCCCGGTCAGTGGCCCGGTGACCATGATCAGCTTGTTAGCCGGCGACAACGGGTCCACCGCCGGGTCGATTTCTTCGCTGAGATATTTGCTCGCCAGACCGCGTTGTCCGAGATAGATATCCGCCCACTGCATGTTCAACGCTTCTCTGGCCGTCTCGCCGGTGGTCAGATTCACGCGCAGTACGTTTTGTGTCCAGGCCATGTGACAATCCTCCCGTGATCAGTGCTGCCGGCTGAAGTCCGCGGGCGTTCGCGGACGTGGCTCGTTGTAGCTCGCCGGCCCCGCGGGGCTCTGCTGCGCCCAGGCGCGCATCCGCTCCAGTCCGGTATGGTCGAGGTCGACATAGGTGATGGCGCCGGTGGGGCAGGCTTTGGCGCACCACGGATCGCCGCCGCACAGATCACACTTGATCACCTTGCCTGAATCCTGATTGTAGTTCACCGTTCCGAACGGGCAGGCGATGGTGCAGACCTTGCAGCCCACGCAGACCTCCTCGAGGACTTCTTTCGCGCCGGTCGCCGCGTTGACAACGATGGCCTCGACCGGACAGGCATGCAGACACCAGGCTTCCTCACACTGGGTGCAGGTGTAGGGGGCGAAGCGTCCTTCATCGTGGAAGGTGAACACCTTGATCCTGGATCTGGCAGGATTGAAAACGCCTTCGTTTTCGTAGGAGCAGGCAAGTTCACACTGCAGACAGCCGGTACATTTCTGGGGTTCGAGATTGAGTGCTCTCAACATTCGGCGTACTCCTGGATCTTGAGGTATCCGTGAATCCAAAGCCGGCCCCCGTCGCAACAGAGCCGCGCCCCCTGAGTGATATTTATGACAGTATAGACAAACTGATCGCCGTATGGACAAACGCGGCGTCACACCAAGCGCGGGTGCAGCCGCGATATGGGGCCGCAACCGGATACGGGCTGCGTGACTGCCGGCATCCCTCGGGGCAAGCCGGGCAGGTCTGTCAGTGCAATCGCCGCAGCGGTGCCCGTGTGATTCCAGACCGCCCGTGCAGTGAAAGCGCCCTGAACGCGGTTTTCTGCCCAGTTGTCCAGGTGACAAGCCGCGTCCCCGCGGCAGTTTCGAGCCCGATACGACGCAACTCCCTGCCCGGCGGGCTGTTCCCTGTTCCGGGTGCGGGATTTGCGCGGTGCCACGGGTTCGGCCGCCCGACCGGAGCCCCGATTAATGCCTGCTACACTTGAATTGTGTTTTAATTGGAAGCGCTTACGCCTCGGTATCACCCCACGAATGAGCGCCCGCACGGGCTGCCAAGGGAGGGATTTTCGATGTTGTTTGAGAGCCGTATCAGGTTAGCTGGCCCGGGTCGCGCTAACCGGCCGCTGCCACAGGCGCCGAGGCGGCGTCCCCGTGTTCTTGTGCAGCTGTGTTGCGGGCTGTTGCTGTTCCCGCTTGCGGCGCTGGGCGCCGGGGAGCCGGTGCGCGTCGGTCTGCTGAAATTCGGCACCGTGAACTGGGAGATGGATGTGGTCCGCAGTGAGGGTCTTGCGCAGCGCGAGGGTACCGAGCTGCAAGTGCGGCCGCTGGCATCGACCAATGCCGTCAATGTGGCACTCCAGGGTGGCGCCGTGGACGTTATTGTGAACGACTGGATCTGGGTGTCCCGACAGCGGGCGGCGGGTCACGACTATACCTTCGTCCCCTACTCGCTGGCCGTCGGATCGCTCATGGTGGCCCCCGATTCGGGTGTGAAGAAGCTGGCGGATCTGCGCGGCAAGCGCGTCGGCGTTGCCGGTGGGCCGGTGGACAAGAGCTGGTTGCTGTTGCAGGTCTACGCGCGTCAGACGCTGGGTGAAGCGCTGACCGATCTGGTCGAGCCGGTGTTTGCGGCGCCGCCGTTTCTCAATCAGCTGGCGCTGGATGGCGACCTGCCGGCCGTGTTGAACTTCTGGCATTACGGGGCGCGCCTCAAAGTGGCCGGCTGGCAGCCGCTGCTGAGTGTCGCCGACATTCTGCCGGCCCTGGGCGTGGATCGCCCGGTGCCGCTGCTGGGCTGGGTCTTCAGTGCAGACTGGGCGGCGCAACACCCCAAGGCCATCAAGGGCTTCCTGCGCGCGTCCTATGCCGCCAAACGCCGCCTGGCAGAATCCGATTCGGAGTGGGAACGGCTGCGGTCCGTGATGCGGGTGGAGGACGAGGCGACGCTGCATGCGCTCCGCGACGGCTACCGTGCGGGCATACCGACCTGTTTTGGCGAACCTGACGTCCAGGCGGCGCGGCAGGTCTTCGAGATTATGGCGCGTGAGGGCGGGACGGAGCTGGTCGGTTCGAGCAAGGCCTTGAGCGCAGGAACCTTCTGGGAGGGATACGAGATCGGGACATGTCCGCAGTGATGTTGCGCCCGACGGACGCGTGGCTGCGCGGCCTTTCCCTGGTGGTTTTTTTCAGCCTCTGGCAGCTGGCTGCCCTATGGGTGAACAAGCCGCTGCTGCCGGCGCCCAGCGTGGTGCTCGTGAGCCTCTGGCGTGAACTCACCGAGGGCAGCCTGCTCTATCATCTGGGGGTCACGCTGGCGCGGGTCGCGGTCAGTTTCCTGATTGCCATGGCGCTGGGGACTGCGCTTGGGATTGTCATGGGCCGCAACCGGCGCGCGGATGCGGCCATGGACAGCCTGCTGGTGCTGGCGCTGAACATCCCGGCGCTGGTCACCATCATCCTCTGCTATATCTGGTTCGGTCTCACGGAGGCGGCCGCGGTGACGGCGGTGGCCCTGAACAAGATTCCGACCGTGGTGGTGACCGTGCGCGAAGGCGCGCGCGCGGTGGACCGGCAGCTCATGGAGGTGGCCGGTGTGTACCGGGTGCCCCCGCTGCGTACCCTGATCCAGGTCTATCTGCCACAACTGTTTCCCTATGTGATGGCGGCGGCGCGCGGCGGGCTGGCACTGATCTGGAAGATCGTACTGGTGGTCGAACTGCTGGGTCGCAGTGACGGCGTCGGTTTTCAACTCGGTACCTTCTTCCAGTTCTTCGACATCACCAGCATCCTGGCCTATACCCTGGCGTTTGCCGCCGTGGTACTCGGCGTGGAGGCGGTGCTGATGCGGCCCCTGGAGCGGCGCCTGACACGGTGGCGCCAGTGAACCACCTGGACGTGAATATCCGGCGCAAGCGCTATGCCGGTGCAGGCGCCGCGGCGGTGGAAACGCTTCGCTTCAGCGCATTTCCCGGCGAGTTTGTTGCGATCGTGGGACCGTCCGGGGCCGGTAAGAGCACCCTGCTCAACATCATCAGCGGTCTGGATCGGGATCTGGATGGCGAGGTACAGGTAGACGGACAGCCGCTGCATCCCGGTGGCGCCGCCACGCCGGTGCGCATCGGCTTTGTGTTTCAGGAGCCCCGGCTCATGCCCTGGTTAACGGTGCTGGATAATCTGTTGCTGGTGCTGGACAAGGAGCCGCAAAGCGTGGCCCGTTGCCGGCACCTGCTCAGTGAGGTGGGACTTGCCGAGGTGGAGCACGCATTTCCGAGCCAGCTTTCCGGTGGCATGCAGCGGCGTGTGGCGCTGGCACGGGCATTCGCCGTGCGCCCGGAACTGCTGCTGATGGACGAGCCCTTTTTGTCCCTGGACGCACCGACCGCCGCACGCCTGCGCGATCTGTTACTGACGCTGTGGGGAGAACTGCGGCCGACCGTGCTGTTCGTGACGCATCACCTGCGCGAGGCCCTCGCGCTCGCCGAACGCGTGCTGTTCCTGTCCAGAGGGCCAGGTCGGGTGGTGCTGGAGGTGCCGGTGCACCTGGCGCGACCGCGGCAACTGGATGATGCCAGCGTCGGCGAACTGCACGACCGCCTGCTTGCTCAATATCCCGACCTGCTGTCCGGGCTGGTGGAACCGGACAGCCAGCCCGAGTCGGACGTCGGGGATTCCGGTCGCCGGGTATTCCAGCCCCTGAAGACGGTACTGTGATGGACGCGACCAACGTGCAGACGCAGGCGGTGCTGGAGGTCGATCAGGTTTGCAAGTCCTACGCCACCCGCAAGGCCCTCGACCACGTGAGTCTGTCGGTCGCGGCGGGGGAGTTTGTGGCGCTGCTCGGACCCAACGGCGCCGGCAAGACAACCCTGTTCCAGCTGGCCAGCGGGCTGTTCGTGGCGGATACCGGGCGCATCCTGATCGAAGGCCGCGATATGCGCAAAGACGCGGTGGCCGCCCTGGCGGGCGTGGGGGTGGTGTTCCAACAGCCCACACTTGATCTGGATCTCAGCGTGCGGGCGAACCTGCGCTTCCATGCCCGTCTCCAGGGCATGGGCAGGGTACGCGCCGGCAACCGGATCCGTGAAGAACTCGAGCGCCTGGATCTGCTGGATCGGGCCGATGAGGTCTGCCGCTCCCTCAGCGGTGGCATACGGCGCAAGGTAGAGCTGGCGCGCGCCCTGCTGCACGAGCCGCAGCTGTTGCTGATGGATGAGGCCACCGTCGGGCTCGACCCCGCCTCACGGCGCGGCCTGGTAGAGTATGTGCACGGACTCTGCGCAGCGCGCCGCCTGGGGGTGCTCTGGGCCACCCATCTGGTCGACGAAGCCGAGCGTGCCAGTCGTGTAGTGGTCCTGCATCGTGGCCGCCTGTTGTGCCACGGTACGCCGCAGGCACTCATCCAGCAGACGGGTGAAGCCAGCCTGGCGGATGCCTTTCTGAAACTGACCTGGGAGCCGGCAAGCCCCCGTGAGGAGGACACCTGATGCGCAGGACACCGATACTTTCCACAGCCACCGCGCTGGTCGTCGGGCTGCTTTGCCAGCTGGCCGCCGGACCGCTGCTCGCCCGGGACACCGGCTACCTGTTCGTGAGCAGCGAGAAGGACCATGTGGTCACCGTGCTGGACGGCAAGACCTATGAAAAGCTGAAGGTGATCAAGACAGCGCAACGGCCCCGGGGACTCAAATTCAGTCCGGACCACAGTCTGCTCTATGTTGCCTGCGGGGACGGTGACGCCATTGACGTCATCGATATCGCCAGGCTTGAAGTCGTCGGGCAGCTGGACGTGGGCGAGGACCCGGAACGCTTCGATCTCAGTCCGGACGGACGCTATCTCTACGCGTCCAACGAGGACGATGGCCTGCTCACGATATTCGACCTGGAGCAGAAACAGGTGGTCGGCGAGATCGAAGTGGGTGAGGAGCCGGAGGGTGTGCTGGCGAATCCTGACGGACGCACGGTCTATGTGTCTTCGGAGGTGGCCAATATGGTACACGTCGTGGACGTCGAAACCCGTACCTTGAAGGCCAATGTGCTGGTGGGCAACCGTCCGCGCCGCTTCGCACTGACTCCCGACGGAAAGGAGCTCTGGGTCAGCAGCGAACTGAGCGGCAGTGTGTCCATCATCGACACGCAAGACAACCGGGTCAAGGGTGAGATCCGCTTCGAGCCCAGGGGTTTCCGGCCGGACGACATAACCCCGGTTGGTCTTACCATGACCCGCGATGGCAGCACGGCCTATATTACCCTGGGAGGCGCGAACCACGTGGCGGTGGTCGATGTGGCCAGCCGCAAGGTAAAGGATTACGTGCTGGTGGGGCAGCGTCCCTGGGGCCTCACGCTGAGCCGCGATGAGAAGACGCTGTATGTCACCAACGGCAAGAGCGATGACCTGTCGGTGATCGACACCAACAGTCTCAAGGTGCAGCGCTCGGTGCCCGTCGGCCGGGTTCCCTATACCGTCCGGGTGGACGATTAGCTCATGGTTATGCGCTACCGCTTCCTGTTGCTCATCGCCGCGGTCTGGCTGGCCGCCGGCATCGGCCACGCGGCCGACCGGGTGGTGTCCATGGCCTACCTGGAGCTCGACGATGACCCGCGCTACCGCGAGAAACAGATGGAGGCACGCTTCCCGGGACAGCCCTGGGGACGGCCCTATGCCGGCGCCGAGGTGGCCCTCAAGGAGGCCCGCTTCGCCGGCTCGGCCGCAGGGGTCGCTTTCGAGCTGACCCATCACCGCGAGGCCGATGTACAGGCGGCCGTCGCGACGGTCGAGCGGCTGACAGGAGAGGGGGTGAACTACTTCTTACTCGATCTGCCGGGTGCTGCGGTGGCCGAGATAGCGCGCCGGACCCGCGGTCGGGAGCTGTTGCTTTTCAATCTGTCGGCCCTGGATGACGGATTGCGCCAGAGCGAGTGTCAGGCACAGCTCCTGCACGTGGCGCCCAGCTACGCCATGCTCATGGATGCCATGGGTCAGTTTCTGGTCGCCCGCAAATGGCGTGAGGTCCTGGTGCTCAAGGGACCGAACCCGGAAGACGCCGAACTGCTCGCGGCGTTCCAGCGCTCGGCGGCCCGTTTCGGGCTGAAGATCGAGGCGGTCCGGCCCTTTGTCCTGGGACGTGATCCGCGCCAGCGCAGCCAGAACAACGTCGCGCTGCTCACCGCCAGTGCCGATTACGATGTGGTGTTCGTGGCCGATGCGACAGGCGAGTTTGCCCGTGATGTGCCCTATCAGATTCAGAAACCCCGACCCGTGGTTGGCGCGGCCGGCCTGGTTCCGGAATGGTGGCACTGGGCCTGGGAACGCCATGGCGCACCGCAACTGAATGGCCGCTTCCTCAAGGCAGCCAAGCGCCCCATGACCGGCTACGACTGGTCTGCCTGGATCGGTGTGAAAGCGGTGGTGGAATCGGTCGTGCGTACGGGCGGGGGCGACTTTCAGCAGGTACGTGATTACATGTTGAGCGATGCCCTGGTGCTGGACGGCTTCAAGGGCCACCGGCTCGGCTTCCGAGCCTGGGACCACCAGCTGCGCCAGCCGGTGTTTCTGACAACCCTCAACTGGGTCGTCGCCCGTGCGCCACTGGAGGGCTTCCTGCACCAGACCAACAACCTGGACACGCTCGGATTTGACGAGCAGGACAGCCGTTGCCGTTTTCAGGCGCCTGCCGGACTTAAGGGTTCGTGACGAGGCAGGTGGAGAGTGAGCCTGAGTCCGACAGGCTCCTGACAAATGTAAGCTGGGCGCTACAATTTTTTTATAGCCACGGAATCCACGGAAGAACACGGAAAAAAATTCTTATGGAAATTCGTTCTTTCCGTGTCCTTCCGTGGATTCCGTGGCCATACTATAGGGCATCCTCAGATTCGCTAAACACCAGGGGCCCGCCGGGAGGAGATTTATGACGCCGAATCATGCGCTGCACGCCCTCATGGCGGTCTCCAGCCGCGAAGTGGTCAAGTTTTTTCAGCAGCGCGGACGCCTGTTTTCGGCGCTGGTACGGCCGAGTTTGTGGCTGATTGTATTCGCCACCGGATTTCAGAATGTCTTCGGCGTGTCCATTATCCCGCCCTACGAAACCTATATCGAATACGAGGTGTATATCGTGCCCGGCCTGCTCGGCATGGTATTGCTGTTCAACGGCATGCAGTCCTCGCTGGCCATGGTCTACGATCGCGAGATGGGCATCATGCGGCTGTTGCTCACCGCCCCGCTGCCACGCTGGTATCTGCTGCTGTGCAAACTGAGCGCCGGTACCCTGCTGTCGGTGCTGCAGGCCTACGCCTTCCTGGCGCTGTGTGCGGTGTTTGACGTGGACCTTCCCTGGACCGGCTGGTTGTATGCGCTGCCGGCGTTGATCCTCTCGGGCATGATGCTGGGTTCCGTCGGCCTGCTGCTGTCGGTGTACATCAAGCAACTGGAAAACTTCGCCGGCACGATGAACTTCGTGATCTTTCCCATGTTTTTTCTTTCTTCGGCGCTGTACCCCTTGTGGAAACTGCAGGAGGCAGGCGCCGAAGTGGTCTATCAGCTTGCCCGCTTCAATCCCTTTACCCATGTCGTGCAACTGATTCGTTACGCCCTGTACGGACAGTTCGAGGCCACCGCGTTCGCCGTGGTACTGGCCAGTCTCATCGTATGCTTTGTGCTGGCCGTGCTCGGCTACGACCCGCAACGCGGCCTGCTGCAGCGGGTGCAGCGCGCCGCCTGATGAAGAGCAAGCTGATGTGCAAGTGCTACCCTCGCCATAAACCGGCAACAGCGATCGCCGGCGCGGCTGCCGCTCGCGTCGGTGTCCCCTCGGCCGGTCGGTCTTTCCCCCGGCCATCCCCTGGCGTTGCCTGCGAAGCACGGGCAGGGCGTGGGCGTGCCAGCCGGGCCGTGTTCCTGGTGCTGAGCCTGTTGTCGATCCCCGCGGTTTTTGCCGGGGATGTGCCGGTCCTGATTCTCGATTTCGAACTGAACGACCTGACGCTCGATCCGGGCTCCCCGCAAGAGCAGGAACGGGTCGCATCGCTCGGGCCCTTGCTGGCCGAGACGCTGGCGGCAAAAGGCGGTTACCGGATTGCTGGCATCGATTCGCAAAGCCAGACACAGGCTGACAGGAGTTTTGGTTATCTCTTCGATCATCACGATGCGGCTGCCGAACTCGGACGCAGTGCCGGTGCCGACTGGGTGGTCGTCGGGCGGGTCCATAAGGCAAGTTTCCTGTTTGTCTACTTCATGGCCCACCTGATCGATACGAAAACCGGTCAACTGGCTGGCGACTTTATCGTCGAGGTCAAGGGGCCTCAAAAGAGACTCACGATAAGGGGCGTGGAAAGTCTTGCCGAGAAGCTCGACGAGACGCTTCGCGGGAAGGCAGCGGCCAGCCAGCCGGGCAAATCACCCGACTAGCCGACCGGCCTGGCACGGATGGGTGATCATGGCGAAGCGCTGCGGGAGCTCTACCCGCTCCCCGAGCCCTTTGCGACGGGCTATCTGGATGTGGGTGGCCCGCACCGACTGTATTACGAGCAGTGCGGCAACCCCGCCGGTATCCCGGTGGTGTGTCTCCACGGCGGACCGGGTTCCGGCTGTGCACCCTGGCACCGCCGCTTCTTTGACCCCGAACGCTTCCACATCCTGTTGTACGATCAGCGCGGCGCGGGTAAGTCGCAGCCGCAGGCTTGCCTCGAGTTCAATACCACGACGCTGCTGCTGGCGGACCTGGAGGTCCTGCGCCGCCGGCTCGGTCTGCAGCGCTGGATCCTCTTCGGCGGGTCCTGGGGCGCGACCCTGGCGCTTCTGTATGCGCAGGCGCATCCCGAGCGGGTGACGGGCCTGGTGCTGCGCGGCGTGTTCCTGGCAAGAGCACGGGATCAGACGTGGTTTTTCGGTTCCGAGGGTGTCGCGCGGGTGTTTCCGGAGGCGTATGCCGCGTTCCTGGAAGGCTTGACTGTCGAGGAGTGCACCGATCCGGTGATCGCCTATCACCGGCGGCTGAGCGGTTCCGACCCGGTCGCGCGGGACGCGGCGGCAGCGGCATGGCATGCCTGGGAGCATGCCGTCGTAAGCCACACCCTGGATACAGAGGCCAGCGAACCGCAGCCCGATGTGCTGGTGGCGCGTGCCACCATCGCCTGCCATTATGCCCGCCATGGATTCTTCCTCGGTCAGGACGGGGCGCTGGCAGACGTTGCGCGGCTGGCCGGGGTCCCCGGTGTCATGGTGCACGGGCGCCGCGACCTGGTGTGTCCAGTGGAGAGTGCCGTGACCCTGCGCCGGGCCTGGGCGGAGTCGACGCTGGTGGTGCTCGAAAACTGCGGTCATGCGGCGGCGGAACCGGCGATGCAGGATGGCCTGATGCGCGCCACAGAGACGCTGGCCGAGCGGACCGCAACGGGGCGCTAGTACTGTTTCAACTTGTTGATAATGACGGATGCTGACAAATCAGGCTGACTACCAGTTTTTTTTGTCATTAGCCACGGAATCCACGGAAAAACACGGAAAAAAAATCTAAGGAACCTCTGATTACGTTGTCATTCCGGGCGGAGTGCAGCGGTGACCCGGAATTCAGTGCCTGGAAGTCAATGGGTTAGTGGATTCCGGCATGCGCCGGAATGACGGCAAATGACTTAACCATAGTGTCCTAATGGGTATTGGTTGTTTCCGTGTTTTTCCGTGGATTCCGTGGCCATACTCTTTTTTATTTTACGATATACGGACCCGTTCTATCCGAGGCCACGCGGTCGGTGCCCGGTCCTGGTTTCGCCCTGCCTCAGTCGGCGGAGATCCAGCCGTTGTCACGGGCGGCGCTGAGTAAGTTCAGTACGTCATCCTCGAGATCCGCATCGGGAAAATCCCGCTTCAGGTCGGCGATGATATCGGCCGCGGTGCGCGTGCCGTCACAGCGCCGCAGGATCTCGCCGGCGCTGCTGTTGAGCTTCACCATGCCTTCGGGATAGAGCAGCACGTAGGCCTGCTGGCTGTCTTCCCATTGCAGGCGGTACAGCGCGGCGATACGAATGCGTGCGTGGTCGGGAAAGGGTGGCTTCATGGCGCGGGTTTGATATTGAAATAGGGGGGCATGTCGAGCACATAGGCCAGGTACATGGCATCCAGCATGGACCACAGGACATCCAGTTTGAACTGCAGCAATTGCAGGGCGCGTTCCTGCTGTGCACGGCTGGTGAAGTAGTCCAGGGTCAATTCCAGACCGTGTTGCACATCCCGATGGGCCTCGGAGAGTCGATTGCGGAAGTATTGCAGTCCCTCACTGTCGATCCACGGATAATGCCTGGGCCAGCTGGAGAGCCGCTCACGGTGGATCGTGGGGGCGAACAGTTCGGTCAGCGAGGAACACACGGCTTCCTGCCAGGGTGCCTGTCTGACGAAGTTCACGTAGGCATCCACGGCGAAGCGGACGCCAGGCAGTACCCGGGACTGGGACACGATGTCCTCGCGCGCCAGTCCACAGCTTTCACCGAGCCGGATCCACGCCTCGATCCCGCCGGCGTCACCCTCCTGGCCATCATGATCGAGAATGCGCTGAATCCAGCGGCGCCGTACTGCACGGTCCGGGCAGTTGGCCATCAGCGCCGAATCCTTCAGGGGAATACTGACCTGGTAGTAATAGCGATTGGCGACCCAGCCCTGAATCTGTTCGCGCGTGAGTTTCCCCTGGTTCATCTGGACCTGAAAGGGGTGGTGGATATGGTAGCGATCGCCCAGGGCGCGCAACCGCGACTCGAACGTCTCGCGGTCCCAGGCATCTGTCGCGTCAGTTGGCATAGGGATACCTGTCTATGTCTTGAAAAAAACGATGTCCATGCCGTCCCAGGCAACCTCAATATCTTCTGTTTTCAACTGCGCCCGCTCGGGTGACTCCTCGTCCAGGATCGGGTTGGTGTTATTGATATGGATCAGTACCTTGCGTGGCTTTTGCAGCGGCCTCAGCAGCTCCATCATGCCACCCGCTCCCGACTGGGGCAGATGGCCCATCTCGCTGCCCAGTTTCTGCCCGACACCGCGCCGCTGCATTTCATCGTCAGTCCATAAGGTGCCATCGATCAGCAGGCAGTCGGCATTCTCCATATAGGGCAGGAGATGATCTTCCATGCGGCCAAGGCCGGGGGCATAAAACAGGTTGCGCGCCGATACAGGATCCTCCACGCGCAGCCCGATGTTGTCGCCGGGTTGCGGATCGCTTCGGTGCGGTGAATAAGGCGGTGCCTTGCTGGTCAGCGGTACGGCGGTGAACACCAGTCCTTCGACCTGGGGGAGGGTAAATGGCTCACCGCTGATCGGAATGGGATGCCAGTCTATCCCACAGTAATGCCCAAGCATATCCAGCACGGGAAAGCCGCTGGTCAGGTCATCGTAGACCCGGTCGGTACAGTACAGGTTCAGGGTGTCGCCTTCGCGCAGGGACAGCAGGCCGGTGGTGTGGTCGATCTGACTGTCCATCAGAATCACCGCGCGGATACCCGTATCGCGCGGCGCGCGTCCCGGCTGCAGTGGCGGGAACGCGGCAAGCTGTTCGCGAATGTCCGGGGAGGCGTTAATCAGTGCCCAGTTGATGCCGTCGGCACTGACGGTGATCGACGACTGGGTGCGGGCGTGCGCGCTCAGTTCGCCGCGCCGGAAGCGGGCACAGTTGGCGCAGTTGCAGTTCCATTGCGGGAAACCGCCGCCGGCGCCCGAGCCGAGGACATGAACCTTCATCGCTTCGATACCTTCAAGGCAG
>CAVPOO010000024.1:0-80842 GCA_963707015.1 uncultured Gammaproteobacteria bacterium | reverse complement strand
TCAATGCCTTGGAGGCCTCCCTGATGGCGGCACGAATGCGGACATAGGTGGCGCAGCGGCAGATATTGCCCGCCATGGCCGTGTCGATGGCATCGTCGTCGGGATTGGCATTCGCTGCCAACAGCGCGACGGCCGACATAATCTGCCCCGACTGGCAATAGCCGCACTGCACGACGTCGAGCTTTTCCCAGGCCGACTGTACCGCCTGCGCGACTGCGGAATTCAGACCCTCAATGGTGGTTATCGATTTGCCGACGGCCATCGACACCGGCGTGACACACGCGCGCACCGGCTGGCCATCACTGTGGACCGTACAGGCCCCGCACAGCGCGAGACCGCAACCGTACTTGGTACCGGTCAGCCCGACCACGTCCCGAATCGCCCACAACAGCGGCATCTCGGGATCCACGTCCAGCTCATGGGTGAGGCCGTTAATCTTGAGGCGGATCATGTCACTCTCCTGCTCCGTCAGGCATGACTCGGGTGGTCAGCAAAACGCCGGGCAGCGGCTACCCTCATTTTGCGCACCGCTATTGCGCACCGCTCGTGCCGACCGGCGGATCGTACTTGATGTACTTGAAGCGTGGATCATCCGGCGTGCCCTCCAGGGGACTGTCCTCGAGGGCGGGTTGCCAGTGTATGACTTCCTCGATCTTGCGGGCCAGGGCGAAATCCTTGTTGGTAATACCCTTGGCCGCGTGGTTCTTTAATTTCACAATCACGAAGGCATAGGAGACGGTCAGATCGGGATGATGGAAGGCAGCCTCCGCCAGATGACCGACGGCATTGACCACCATGAGCGTCGCCTTCCAGCCACTGGTCTTGTACTTGCGGCGGATCCATCCGTCTTCGAGATACCAGTGCGGAAGCTCCTCTTTCAGCCTCGCCTCCACGTCCTCATCGCTGTACGTTTCTTCAGCCGTGCGTTCCCGCCACGCCATGGCATTCCTCCGCTTTACTGACACGCAAGCCCACCTGTCCTGAGAGGGCCGTACTAAGTATAGTCGCTTCGCTGAGGGTCGGGCGGGCCGGCCACGCGCGCAACGGGTCGTGCACGGCTGATGCAGGGATTGTCGCGATGTCCCGATCCGGCTGTTGCAGGACCGGGACAGGTTGCACGAACTATCCCGGAAACGCGGCACTGCGTGGCGCACAAGTGGAAAAATGCACCAACTTGGTTACACTTAGGGTGAGTCCAGATCATCGTTATTCAGCACAGATCCCGGCGGATTGTGGGACATAGTGCGACAGGAACGCGCCGGAGAGGGCCGCCGCGCTCCCTAATCAGCCAATTTGCACGCCGGATTCCCACCGATTGAGCGAGCGGCTCACCGGCCCGTCGGGACACGGATATGAAACCTGCGAGGAGTGCATGTGACAGTTTCAGAGGGGCATGGCAACATGGAAATTTCAGCGGTATTTTCCCGCCATCGTGAGCGCGTCCTATCGGTGGTCGCCGGTGAGGAAAAAGAGTGTTCGGTCCCCGCCAGGATTTACCAGTCCTGGCGGCGCTGCTACAGCAAGTACGGCCTGGACCCGACGCACGGGCGTGAACCGGAGATTGTCGAGCGCCACACGCTGCGTGAACATCAGCAGCGCCTGGGCACACTGCTGCCCATCGCCCGGGTTGAAATGGCGAATCTTTATCAGCAGGTCGCCGGCTCCGGCCATTCCATCCTGCTCACTGATGACAGCGGCATGATCCTCAACTATGTCGGGGATCCCAGCTTCGATTCCACCGCCACGAACAGCGGCCTGAAGGAGGGAGCACTCTGGTCCGAACAGCACCAGGGTACCAACGGGATGGGCACCTGCCTGGCGGAGCAGCAGGCGCTGATCGTTCACCGGAATGAACACTTCCTCGCCAGCAATCTGGGACTGACCTGTACCGCGTCTCCCATCTTCGACCCCACCGGGAAGATTCTCGCGGTGCTGAACGCCTCCAGCGAGTACAACAAGGCGCAGCAGCACACGCTGGCACTGGTAAACATGTCAGCCAAGACAATCGAGAATCGTGCCTTTCTGGGCGCGTTCAAGAATCGTTACATCATGCACTTCCACAGCCGTCCGGAATTCGTCAACACGCTCGGCGAAGGACTGATAGCCTTCCAGACCGACGGCGCGATCCTGGCCGCCAATCAGAGTGCGCTGGTCCAGATCGGTTGGCGGTGCCCCGCCCAGCTCCGCGGCCAGAAGATCGATGAAATCTTCGACCTGACGCGGCCTTCGCTGCTGCAGCACCCGGCGTACAGTTCGCTGCACGCGATCCCGATACATGAAGCGAAACAGGGACGTCGCTTTTTTGCCATCGTGCAGAGGCCGGAACCGGAAACCCCCTCGCCTCGCAGCGTGCAATCCACCGTCAGCACCCGAATCAGCGACAGCGAAGGCAGCGGCGACGCGGAACCGCTCAGTACGCTGGAGTTCGGGGATCCGCGCATGGCCCAGAACATCCGCATTTCGCGCCGGGTACTCGATAAGGGCATTCCGTTTCTGCTGTGTGGCGAGAGTGGCACGGGCAAGGGTGTGTTTGCCAAGGCGGTGCACCAGTCCGGTGCGCGCGCAGGCAAGCCTTTCGTGCCGATTGACTGTGCCTCGATCCCGGAATCGCTGATCGAGAGCGAGTTGTTCGGCTACAAGGCCGGCGCCTTCACCGGCGCCAGCCGACACGGCAGTCCGGGCAAGATCGTGCAGGCCAATGGCGGTACCCTGTTCCTCGACGAGATCGGCGACATGCCGCTGTCGCTGCAGGCACGTCTGCTGCGCGTCCTGGAAGAAAAGGAGGTCGTACCCCTGGGCAGCCACCACGCTGCGAGCGTGGACCTGTGGGTCATCAGCGCGACCCACCGGGATCTCTCGGAAATGCTGGCCGAAGGCAGTTTCCGCGAAGACCTCTACTACCGCCTGCAGGGCGTCCGGGTCACCCTGCCGCCACTGCGGGAACGCACGGACAAACTCAATCTGGTACACCACCTGATCCGGGAAGAAGTCGGGCCCGACTCCTGCATCCAGGTCGATGAAGCCGTGCTCAACCGCCTGATCAGTTATTCCTGGCCCGGCAATATCCGGCAATTGCGCAACGTGCTTCGTACCCTGATCGCCCTGAGGGAATCCGACCACATCACGGTAAATGATCTGGTGGATGACCTGTTCCGGGATGCACATCTCAAGGAAGATCGCCCGCAAGCCTCGCCGCCCGCGTGCGACGAGGTCCGGGACCCACTGCTGTGTGCCGAGCGCGAAGCCTTGCTGCACGAACTGGAACTTTGCCGCTGGAACGTTTCCACCGCCGCCAGACACCTTAAACTCAGTCGCAACACCCTGTACCGGAAGATGAAGCGCTGCAACATTACCCCGACACGCTAGCCCGCATTTCTCACCGGGCGGCGATAGAGTCGCATAATGCGCTGAGGTAAGGAACAGAGTGCAGACCAGGAAAATGACAGTGTGTAATCAGGCCGAGCCTATCCCGGTGAGAAATGCGGGCTAGCCGGCGCGAGGCCGCTCATGACAGCTGAAAAGACGCCCCAGCGGCTGGCATGGGCCATCACCGGCTCCGGCCACTTCGTCCCGGAATGCCTGGCCTTGTTGCAGACATTCGACAACGTCGACCTGTTTCTCAGCCGCGCCGCGGCAGAAGTCCTGCAGATGTATGGCCACCGGGTGAGTGATCTGCGCAGGTCCATCCGGGTGTTTCGCGACACCACCGCGAGCAGCGTACCCGTCGGCCTGCTGTATGACGGGGCCTACCATACGCTGGTGATCGCACCAGCGACCTCCAATACGGTCGCCAAGTGCGTGTGGGGAATCTCCGACACACTGGTCACCAACATGTACGCGCAGGCGGGCAAGTGCCGTATCCCGTCCATCGTGTTCGCCTGCGACACCGCGCCGGAACTGCAGACCGAGGCGCCGGGCGGCACGGTCACCGTGTATCCGCGCCGCATCGATCTCGAAAACGTCGCCAAGCTGCGGGAGTTCGAGGCAACCCAGGTCGTCTCCGATATGGAGGAGCTGCGCCGGGCTGTGAGGCCCCGACTGTCATGGCCGAAAGCATCCTGTTCCTGACCGGAAAGCTGGCGGAAAAGAGCCTCGCCCGGGTTCTCGATGCCATGCAACCGACCGCATTCACCCCGCAGATACATCAGCTCGGCATCAACGTCGCGGGCCTGATGACCGCCGACATGATACGACGCCGGCTGCCACGTCCCGCCGGTATCGACCGCGTCATCGTGCCCGGGCGCTGCCGCGGTGATCTGCAGTCACTCTCCGAGCATTACCGCATACCGGTACAGCGCGGACCCGACGAGCTCAAAGACCTGCCGCAGTTCTTCGGGCACGGTGAGGTCAGGCCTGATCTGAGCCGCTACGACATCAACCTGTTTGCGGAAATCGTCGACGCGCCTCACCTGGACGTCGCGGCCATCCTGCAACGCGCGCAGGCCTACCGGAGCGCGGGCGCCGATGTGATCGATATCGGCTGCCTGCCGAATACGCCCTTCCCGCACCTGGCCGAGACCGTCAGCACCCTGGCCGGTGCCGGCTTTCGTGTCAGCGTAGACTCGGTCGAAGCGCAGGAACTCCTGACCGGCGGCCGTGCCGGGGCCGACTATCTGCTGAGCCTGCGCAGCGACACCCTCTGGATCGCCGAGGAGGTCGAGGCCGTGCCGGTGCTCATCCCCTCGCAGCCCGGCGACCTGGCTTCCCTGATCCAGGCAATGGAACAGCTCGATGCCAGGGGTCGTCCTTATATCGCCGACCCGATCCTCGATCCGCTGCTGTGCGGCTTTACCGAGTCCATCCACCGCTACCGCGAACTGCGCCGGCTGCGACCCGATGCCGAGATCCTGATGGGTATCGGCAATGTCACGGAACTGACCGACGCCGACACCGGCGGCATCAATGCGGTTCTGGCCGGCATTGCCGCAGAACTGCGCCTCAATCATGTGCTGACCACCTCGGTCAGCGCGCATGCCAAGCGCGCGGTACACGAAGCGGATATGGCCAGACGCCTGATGTATTACGCGCGCGAGTCAAACAGCCTGCCCTGCAACGTTGACCAGCGCCTGATCAGCCTGCATGAACGCCGCCCCTTTCCCTACGCGCAAAGCGAAATCGAAGCGACCGCGGCTGCGGTGCGCGATCCCAGCTACCGGATACAGGTCAGCGTTGAAGGGCTTCACGTCTACAACCGGGACGGCCTGTATACCGGCACCGATCCCTTCGAACTCTACCCGCACCTGGAGGTCAACGGCGACCCCGGTCACGCCTTCTACCTCGGGGCAGAAATGGCGCGCGCGCAGATCGCGTGGCAGCTGGGCAAGCGCTATGTGCAGGACCAGGAGTTGCAATGGGGGTGCGCGAGCGAACAGGCCGAAGCGGATGTTCGTGACTATACACAGCCGGGCGCCACCATGCGCACCGCAGGAAAGGGATCATGATCCGGGAAACCGTGGTAACCACCCGTGCCGAGGACGGTCACATCCATATCGCCCCCATGGGGGTACGCCAGGAAGGCGAATACCTGCTGCTGGCGCCGTTTCGCCCGTCCCGATCGCTGGACAACATGCTGCGCGAGCGCTGCGCTGTCATCAATTACACGGATGACGTACGCATTTTCGCCGGCTGCCTGACCGGTCGCTGGCAATGGCCTGTGTGCCCGGCCACCCGGATCGAGGGCGCGCGCTTGGCCGATACGCTGGCCCATACCGAGGTTGTGGTGGAGCGGGTGGAAGACGACGCGCTCAGGCCGCGCCTGCTCTGCCGGCCCGTTCACGAGGCACAACACGCCGCCTTCGGCGGCTTCAATCGCGCCCAGGGCGCCGTGCTCGAGGCCGCGGTCCTGGTCAGCCGGCTGCACCTGCTGCCGTGGGAGAAGATTCAGTCGGAGATCGACTATCTCGGCATCGCCATAGAGAAGACCGCCGGTGCGAAGGAACGGCAGGCCTGGGACTGGCTCATGGAGGCGGTGACACAACATCGCGAGAAACAGAATACAGAGGAGCGCACATGACTGCCTTGCTGGCCAGCGTAACCGATCCGCAAGAGGCCCTGCTGGCCTTGCGTGGCGGCGCAGACATCATCGATCTCAAAGACCCGGCCAGAGGCGCGCTCGGTGCCGTCTCCCCTGCGGTACAGCGGTCGGTTATCCGTGTGATCGGCGGGCGCCGGCCGGTGAGCGCGACGGTAGGCGATCTGCCCATGTCCGCACACGTGATTGCAGCGGCGATCCAGGCGACCGCCGCCACTGGCGTGGACCTCATCAAGGTCGGACTGTTCGAGCGCTACCCGGCGCCCGACATTCTGAACGCCCTGGCGGCTGCCGGCGCGGGCGGCATCCGCGTGGCGGCGGTACTGTTTGCCGATCAGTATCCACCGTTGCACCTTCTCGAACCCCTGCGCCGGGCGGGTTGTGCCGGCGTCATGCTGGACACCGCCGACAAAACCCGCGGCGGCCTGGCTGCCCATCTGGACCGGGACACACTGGCTGCGTTCGTGCGGCGGGGGAAACGCCTGGGCCTGCTGACCGGACTGGCCGGCTCCCTGCAGGCGGCTGACATCCCGCCATTGGTGGCACTCGGACCCGATTACCTGGGTTTTCGCAGCGCACTGTGCCGCGGCGGCACACGTACCTCCGGCCTGTGCGAAACCGCCGTGGCAAACATCCGCGCGCAACTGGACGCGGCGGCGCACGCCGCGAGTGCCCGCAGCCCGGCCTGGACAAACACGCGCAGCGCCTGCGGACGAGACGGTGAGCAGGCCTGAGGCCAGTGCGTCTTCAATCTGATGATGACGGATGGTATGGCCACGAAATCCACGCAAAGAACCAGTACCCATGAGAATTTTTTCCGTGTTTTTCCGTGGATTCCGTGGCTATAAACAAAAAATACTGGCACTCAGCTTAATCTGTCAGCATCCCTCATTATCAGGTTGAAAGCGTATCAGGTTTCCGAATCTGGCATGCGCGCCGCAGCCCTGTCGTCCCTGCCGGTCAGCACCTGCGTACCTGCCGCTGTGCCGCCATTCAGCAGCTGGGGCATGAGATCGTAATGCGTCGCCCCCAGAATCAGTGTCTGGAAATCGCCTTGCCGCAGGTACCCGGGAAAGGCCGCATCGACCACCCCGCGCTGGCTCAAGGCTTCGGCCGAAACCTCGCTGGCACCGAGATCCGTGGATTTCACCAGCAGCAGCCGCCTGGCCCCGACCCGCCTGGCCAGCCAGGCAGCCAGGCTGTCCGAGGTAACCTCCCAGGAATGCGCGATGCTGTGATCGTTGCTGACCATGAAGGTCGGCAGCCAGATCGGCACACCGGCGCGCTTCAGCACGCGAAACAGGTCGGTCTCAGACTCGCTCGGCACCAGGTCAGGCCGCAGGCCCGCCATCATCAGCCCATACTGCTCCATACCCAGCAAGGCCATGAAATGCACGGTGGAATCGTCAATGCGCCAATAGCGTTGCGAGATGTGTACCAGCTCGGCAAACGGCCCCCCACCTGGAACTATGATCACCTCACCGCCGCCGTAGCAGCTCAGTGTGTCCAGCCAGCGCGGCAGGGCCTCGGCCGATGCCAGGCTGCCACCAATCTTCACCACCCACATAGCCGGTCTCCCGCCGCTCCAGCTGCCTCAACAGAGCATCCCAAGGCTGGCGGCTTTACTCGCCGCGGCGCGCGGCAGGTCTGCCAACGCAATCCCGCAATGTGGTCGCAGCAGCGTCGGGTACAACCGGAACGCTCACGCGGCATGCGGCCGCTCACGGGCGCGCCCTCGCCAGACTTGCGACCGCGACGGCCGGCATGCAGTCGAGCGGATCCCCGCCCTCCAGACGACTCAGATCCAGCAGCGAGGCCAGGTCCAGGGAGGCCCGCTGCAACCGCTGGGCAAGTCGTGGAAGCAGGAAGCGCCCGACCCCCGCACCCAGCAGGGGCGCGTCTTGCTCGAGCAGGCCGCGCGACAGGCTGAGCTCACAGGCGCGCGCGAGGCGCTGCAGCTGCACTTCGGCCGCGTAGGCCGCGACGCGCGACCAGGCCTCCAGCGGCGCGGCATCCAGGTCCAGGCCCAACATACGGGCCAGGCGCCTGGCACTGGCGGTTCGGGTTTTGGGGCCGTTATCCGCACTCGGCAGCTGATCGGCATGCGCCGGCAGTTCGCCCGTCATACGGTACACATCCGCCATGCTCGCGAAATGCTCCGCCATCACCGGTACCCATGCGCCTGCGAACGGCACCTGTTTGACCTCCGCCATCAGCGCGGTGCGCACCACACCCGTGTAGACCAGCTCGGCGCAGAGCAGACGCTGGTGGTCACCGGAGCCTCGCGCCAGCACCTCACCGTCCTTGCAGATCACGATGTCGGTCGTGGTACTGCCGATGTCCAGAAACAATGTCTGCGGAACATGCAGCGCCACGAACGAGGCACTCGCCAGCCAGTTACTGGAGGCAATTTTCTCCGTCGTGTCTGCCGCCACGTGCGGATCAAGAAACCCCGCGTGCCCGGCGTAAAAGCCCATCGCGGCCGGCGCCAGCTTTTCCTCCATGACGGCCACCAGCCGCTGCACGCCCTCGGCACGGCTGTCGAACAGATCGACCAGCTCGCCGGTCATGGTGATCGCGTGATACGCGATACCGCGCGGGACCGCAGCCAGCGCCTGGTCTGCAGCCGCCTGAAGCCGGTCCAGTCCCTGCCACAAGGGGCAGGGCAACTGAATCACCTGCCGCACCCTGCCACGACCGTCGATATGCGCGGCCTTGAGGTGGGCGCCGCCGAGATCCCAGCCCATGATATGACTAGCCCGCATTTCTCACCGGGATAGGCAATGGCCGAAAACACACTGTCTTAGTCCTGATCTGCACTCTAATTTATTACCTCAGTGCCCGGTACGGGGTTTGGCGCCGCCCGGTGAGAAATGCGGGCTATGTGCCACAGGCAACCGTCAGACTCACCGCGCTACCGGCCCGCGCGGTACACCGATCTGCCAGCACGGCCGGACCTTCCCGCAACAGGCGCAGGACCAGGCCGGCCGGGTTGATTTGCAGGGCGGCACGCAAGCCTGCATATGACACGGTCAAACGGGGATTAATCTCCAACACCCGCGGTCCGCTGTCGGTGCAGATCAGGTCGACACCGACATACCCCCACAGATCCGGAATCGCGCGGGCGATCGCGCGCCCAAGCTCGGCACAGCCATCCCTGTGTCCGAGGCCATTGACGCGGATTCCCCACAAATGAAACCGCCCATCCACCTCGGCTACCTGCTGCAGATTACAGCTCAACAGGCGCGCCTCCCCGGCATGGCAAAGCAGCGACAGGCTGGCCGGTGTACCTTCCATATAGGGTTGCACCACGGTGTTTCCCGCTGCTTCGGGATCCAGCGCGGCAACCAGCGCCTCCAGGTTATCGAAGATCCGCATCCCCTCACAGCCGACACCGTCATCGGGCTTGCTTACCCATCGAGCGGCCGGTTCGGGAACCGGATCTCCGACAGCATAGGTCGGTACCACGGCGATCCCATGGCTACGCAGGCAGGCACTGGTCCACAACTTGCTCGCGGCGACGCGGACCGCGTCCGGCCTGCTGCCGATCAGCCTGCAGCCCGCCTCCAGGGCGAGGCGGCTGACCCGTTCCAGCAACCCCCCGGTTTCCGGCATGACCGGCCACACCGCATCGCAGCGTTCCATACCAAGGCGCCACAGCTTCCAGACGTCCTCGCCCTGGCGGGGTGTGAAGATCTCGCAGGGCACCAGCGGTCGCGGCAGGCGCGGATCACGACTGACCAGCAATTGCACATCCGGGGTATCACCGAGATCCGCCAGCAATGCGCTGACCATGGTCTGCGCCTCACCCAGCAGCTCGCTTGCCAGGCGTTCGTTTACCAGCCCGCCGCCAGTGATATACTCGATGACAAAGATTCGCATTGGCCTGACCTTGATCCTCATACCCGTCATCGATCTTGCGCAAGGCCGTGTGGTTCATGCCCGCCGCGGCAGGCGCGACGCCTATCAGCCTTTGCGCAGCAGGCTGTGCCGCTCCTGCGAGCCCGCCGAGGTGGTAGCGGGGCTGTTACGTCTGCATGGCTTCTCCACGCTCTATATCGCAGACCTCGATGCGATACGGCGGCGGGGCGACCAGACGGCCGTGATCAGAGCACTGCGCGAGCAGTTCCCTCATCTCGACATCTGGATCGATCCAGGTATCGATACCCGTGCTCGCTATGACGCATGGCGGAACGCGGCGCCGGGTTTGCCGGTCCTCGGCAGTGAAACTCTCGCCGAGCCGGGGCTGCTGGCAGACGCCCTGGCCGCTGACGGCCTCGTGTCGCTCGACTTCAGTGGCGACACACTCCTCGGCCTACCCGAACTGCTCGAGCGACCGGAACGCTGGCCGCGGCGGGTGATCGTGATGTGCCTCGACCGCGTGGGCGCCGATGCAGGCCCAAACACCAGACGCCTGCAGCAGCTGCGGCGCCTGTCGCCCGCAGCGCAGCTGTACGCGGCAGGCGGGGTGCGTGACCTCGAGGACCTGCTGCGCCTGCGACAGCTCGGCGTGAGCGGAGCACTGTTGGCCAGTGCACTGCACGACGGCCGCATCGGCCCGGCACAGATCGCAGCGCTTGCCTGAGTCACCCTGCGCAGCGGCGCTGCACCGATC
The DNA here is from genome assembly GCA_963707015.1 of uncultured Gammaproteobacteria bacterium. Lineage (GTDB taxonomy): Bacteria > Pseudomonadota > Gammaproteobacteria > Thiohalobacterales > Thiohalobacteraceae > CAVPOO01. The sequence goes on along the minus strand of CAVPOO010000024.1, from coordinate 70,196 downwards.
GGCACGCGCCGCCCCCATGACATGCCTCAGGCGGCGGGCACAGAGGCAGTACTCCGCTGCCCGCACGAAACTGAAATTGCCCGGGACCGGGACCCCGTCAGTAACACCAGGAGACTGAACTGGTTGCCTGACACTGGCGCTGTGAACGGGGCCTCGGGCGGGCGCGGTTGCCCCGATTGCTCAGGGCAACCGCCGCTACCGGTCAGGAGTGGGCGGCAAAGGGATGCTCGGCAGACGCTTTCTTCGACACCACCTCAGCGGCGGTTGGCTCACCCTTGACAGCACGCTTGATGGACAACTTGGTCGCTTCGTAGTTGTAGTCCTGTATCTTGGTGTCGTCCTCGGCCTCCCAGTGGATGAACACACCGACGCTGACGAACAGATCATCGGCTTCATCCGCCGGAATCGTGCCATCTTCCACGCAGTCAGCCACGGCCATTGCCACGCCGCGCTGGGCGGGACCAAACATCTGCACGGCCTGCTTGGCGCCCTTGATGGTGACTTTGTTGAACATGACTGTCGCCGGCTTGACCATCAGGTTGGGCGCGACCACTGCCAACAGACCGTTGACACCCTCCTTCTGATTGGTCAGGGTCTCGCAGAAGCAGGTTTCGGCCGCACTGCCGCGCGGACCGATGATGAGGTCAATATGCGCGACCTCGTTACCGTCACCCACCAGCGCCTCGCCAACCATCACTCTATTGATTTTCGCCATTCTTACCTCTCCTTTTCACGTTGCTGTTGAAATCCACGGTCGGGCTACAGCGCCGCGCGCTGGCTCCTTCGCGTGACTGGGCTTTGATCCGGTAGTCTTTGCCTTATCCTGCAGGTACTGCACCATCAGCGCGGCAACTGTCAGGTCGGCAGAGGTACCGGGGTTGATACCCTTCTGTTTGAGCTCATTGTCGAACCGGGATAGCCGGGCGCGCAACGGCTCGGGATTCGCGTGCCCGCTGAGCAGCGCGTCCAGTCGCGCCGCCTCGGCGCTCACCTCACGCGCGGCACAGGCACCAAATTTACGTTCGATGTGGGTGTCCGGAATCGCGGCCAATAGCGCGAGGTAGGCTGCCACCGTCGCCCACTCGCTGCTTCCCCAGCGCGCCAGGGACACACGCAGGCGCGGCAGCGCGACCTCGAATACGTCGGCGTAGCCGCTGATGTACTGGCGGGCGATGCGGTCATGCCCGGCCGCGACACGCATGGCCTGCAACAGGCTGATCTGTGGCTCGGACGCGCTGACGTCATGCTCTGGCACCGTGCCCAGGCCACCCGGTTGCGCGAGACGGATCGCTGCATAACCGAGTTGCGCGTCGCGCACATCGAGCTCCTGTAATGTCCGGCGCAAGGCGCTGCGCAGCGATTGCCCGGCGTGGGCGTGTGCAGCCGCATGTGCGAGCGGCGCACACAGCAGGACGATGCCAAGATTGGTATTGCAGTCGACCACCCGGCGGGTCGCCCGGATGGCGCCCAGGATGCGTTCCCCCACACTCAGGGCAGGCACGGCGAGCACCGGCGCGATAGCCTGCGCACTGCGCACGAAGTCCTCCGCGCGCATGCCGTGTCCCGGCAGGTGAACACTGACGTTGCCGGGCTTCAGGGCGTCCAGTTCCGACAGACAGGCGAACAAGACCGCATCGGCAATGCTCGGGTTAGCGCTGCCTGCGCCTGCTGGCGAGGGCCTGTTCATACACCGACTGCCTTCACGCTGTTGCGCAGCAGATAGCGCTCGCAGAAGTCATCGACCAGGCACTGCGCGATATCCACCCTGCACGCCGCCTGCACACCCTTCCAGGCCGGAATCCCGTTCACCTCGATCACCTGCAGCACATCGCTGGCATCGCGCATCAGGTCGACCCCGGCATAATCCATCGCCAGGGCATCCACGGAGGCCACAGCCAGCGCCTCCACTTGCGCATCGCGGGGTGCCGCGATACAGGTCGCGCCCTGGGCAACGTTCTTGATCCAGTGACGCCCGTGACGCTGCATGGCGGCGACCGCCTTGCCATTGATCACGAAGACACGCCAGTCGTAGTCGCGCCCTTCCACGAAACGCTGCAGGTAGTAGACCCCCTGGCAGGCCTCCAGCGCCGGCAGCGCATCCTCCACGGACAGCCGCAGCAGCCCCTCGCCCTGGGAGCCAAACAGCGGCTTGACGACCAGCCGGTGACCGGCCGCCCGTTCGCGCGTCCAGATCGCCTGTCCCTGCTCCGGCCCGGCGACGACCCAGGTCGGCGGCACGGGAATACCGGCCCGTTGCAGCAACAGGCTGGTCATGGCTTTGTCGACGCTGCGTTCGATGGCGCGCCCGCTGTTGTACACGGGTATGTCCAGGGCGCGCAGTGCATGCAGCACATCGAGGTAGAAGACAACCTGTTCCAGCGTACCGCCCGGCACCGAGCGTACGAACACGCCATCCGGGAGCCCGCTGTCAAAGCCGGGGATCGTCAGCCCCTGCGGCGCAGCGGCAAGATCGATGCCGCAGTCACACAAGGATACCGTGAGCACCTCGCAGCCTCTCCGGGCAAAGGCCTCGCGCAGGCGCGCGCCGTGCCAGCCCGCGTCCTCGGTCATCATGGCAATGCGCGGACTCATCGCCCCCCACCAAACGAGCGCTCGAGCACGTCGGCGTCCAAGGCGCCGGCGCGGAAACTGTTGCCGCTCTCGAGGCAGGACACGGTTACCCGGGCCGGACTGAACAGCAGCGGGTCGATCTCGAAAAAGTCGTACTTGTATTCTTTGAACACCTCGGCAAAGGGTCTCCCATAGTCGCGCGAGGCGCTGCTCGGCAGACGTTCGGCCAGATCGCGTGCGTCATCATCGCTGCCGTTCACGAACAGCTGCACATGACCACCATACAGAATCGCATCGTTGGTGCGACCCATGCCGGTGACGAAGTCCGGGGCGGGAGGTGGCAACGGCGCACTGCCGGCGCCGTCGACGATATCATGCAGGGGAAACCCGACCGTGTGCGCCTTGTGCATCGCCACCTCCAGCACCCGGGCGACGACCTGGGTGGTCCCGGCGAGACTGCGGGTCGGCGTCAGGATCAGAGTCAACTGGCCGATGTCGATGCGGCAGTCGCGTGCAATCTTTTCGGTCAATTCCAGGGGCGGACGTCGATCCACTTCCAGCACCAGACAGGTCGCCTCACCGGCATCCCGGTAGCTCAGTTCGCCGAACAGGTCCTCCTTACCCGCCAGGGCGCGCGCCGGCCCCGAGCCGAGGGCATGAAACGCCTGCTTGCCCTCGCCGTGGGACAGGCTCCAGCCCGCGTACTGACTGCCCAGGCAGGCGAGCACGGGATCGCTGCTGTGCACGTTGACACTCAGCGGCCAGCGGGCCATCGTCCCGTCGCTGTTGAAGCTGATATGACCGAGTCCGCCCATGCAGATCCCGGCGATACGCCGCCCGGCCTCGAGACCCCCGGGCACATCGATACCGGCGTCGATCACACGGCAGCCGTTTGACAAACGTTCCTCCGCCACGCGCAAGCGCGCGGCATCCGCACGCAGGGCATCGAGCAGCACCAGCGCGGATTGATTGACGCTGGGCTGGCCTGCCGCTGCCGTTGGCGGGTTCACGGCCGACATGGCAAGCTCTCCGCCATCCGCTGAACCCCTGGCGGGCGCGCCGCCGCCAGCAGCGCCTCGCTGACAGCACGACTGCGCCGCTCGAGCAGGCCACACAGCTCAGCCCGGCTGCTGCCGCTGGCATGCACCGTACACAGCGGCTCTCCGGCACCGATACGGGTCTGTGGCGGCGGGCAGTCACTGCACCAGTCGGGCCATTGGAATCCGCGGCGTATCCTCAGTCCCCGCTCGGCGTAAACCAGCTGGTGTCCGTGCCTGCGCCCCGCTCGGCGGCAGTGCGGGAGCGCGTGACCACGGCAGGCCTGCACATGCAGTCCGAACAGGCTTGCCTCGCGTGCGCTGTCGTACAGCTCGACTGTCGCCGTCGGCCGCGCATTGATTTCCAGCACCTGAAATTCATCCCCCGCGACCACCAGGTCCATGCTGTTCAGCCCCCGCAATTCCGCCTGCTCGACCAGGGCCTCGATAGCGAAGCTCAGCTCGGCCCGCAGGCGCTGACTCACCGGCTGATCCGATACCGCGCCGCCGTAACTGTAGGGCTGCGCCTTCAAAGCCGCGTTCCACTGCTCACTGATGCCAATTATGCGCGCCTCGCGTCCATTGGCCAGGAACAGCACCGACATGACCCGTCCCCGCACCTTGCGCTGAAAGTAATACCCGCAGCCATCCGCCACCTGCCGCGCCGCGCGCACGTGTCCGCCACCGCTGGCGCCGGCACGTTTGGCCAACCAGTCGTCGGCATTCTCGGGTCGCCGGTAACGGGTCGTCGGGTAGGGGATACCCAGCTGCGCCAACAGCCCGAAGAACGCGTGTGGCGATCCCATGCGGGCCAGCACCCCGGGATCGTTACCCAGCAGTTCCCGGCCCTCGGACAAGCCGGACAACACCTCCGGACAGGCCTCGAAGCCGGCGCCGTACACCAGGCCGCCACAGCGGTCGGGTGGACACAGACGCTCGGCGGCCTCCAGCACCAGGGACCGGTCGATGCCGCTGCGCACATCGCCAACCCGCGCCCAGTCATCGGCACAGGCACGCATGTCGATGTCGCCGAATACATCCAGCACCACCACCGGCAGGCAGGCGGCCTGTGCAGAGCATGCCAGGGCGCGGCCCGAGAGCGCCGCGACCAGTATCGGTCTAGCCTTTTGCAACATACTCGCGTGCCTTTTCGAATGCATGTTGAAAATCCAGATACAGAGGCGTGTCTGCGTCCCGCATATCCTGGAACAAAGACTGCTGAACCTGGTATTTCACATTGCCAATCGCCAAGGCACCGATACCGACGGGGCCGTCCAGCCCCGGAATCGGTTTCCCGTCATCCATCAGCTCGACACCTTCGACCCCGAGCGGGGGCACTGCGTTCAGGTCGCCGACCACCTTGAGCCGGGTGGCCGCCTGCAAATGCGCCAGCGCCAGGATCTGTACCCCCGCCTTGGCGGTGCCGAACACGACATCGGCGCCGTCCAGCAGCGCTTTCTTGCGCTCGTCGCTGCTCCCGGCCGCCGCATCGATGTCGACCTGGTAGCGTTCTTTACAGGCCTCGGCCACCTGGCGGGCAACCCGGTCGTCGCTGTGTCCGACGATGCACACATCGGCACCGGCACGAGCTGCAAGCACCGAGGCGGCCGTACCCACCGGACCGCTGCCGCCGAACACCAGCACGCGCTGATCCGCGAGCGCCACATCATACACCTGGCGCAGTTGTCGCTCGACGCAGGCGACCAGACCCGCCGCCGTCGTAAAGGCGCCGCTGGGATCGGCGAACACCGACACTTCGAACGGAGGCACCATGGCATTGCGCGCCAGCTCCAGCATGTCCATCGCTATACCGACATCGCGTCCGCCGATAAAGATCCCGGTGCGTCGCACGCCGGCCGGTCCGCGGGAAAAGATCGCATCCTGGACCAGTGTGGTGACGTCCGCGGGCTCCACCTGGGTGTAGGGGATGACACTGTCCCAGCCGGCGTCGCGCGCCATATTCACATCGAACGGACTGACGTGCTTGGTAGGCGTCAACATGTGCAGCAGAAATGGCTTGCTCATAGGGGATATCCTGAAGAACCGCAGCTTAAAGAACCGTAGCTTATTACATGGCCGTGCGCAGGGCGGCGCGCGACGCGGGCTTACTGAGAACCTGGATTTCGCTACCCCGGTTGCGTGCGCGGGTAACCATGAAGGACAGGTTGGGCCGGTCGGCGTAACGGGACTGGGCCGCGCGCAGCGCCTGCCGCGCCCCTGCCTCGCTGTCGAGGATGGCGAATCCGGTCGGCCCCCAGGAACTCTGACCGACACCGAAAACACCCTGGCCCTCCAGCCAGGCGAGCACCTCGGCGACATCCGGGCTGGCAAATCGCCCTGACTGCGCCGGCGCGAAGTGATCACCGACGACCTGCTGAACCCGGCCGATCGCCTTTCCGAAACGCTCGCAATCGCCTTCCGCCAGGGCAGGCAACACCTGCATCAGTACCAGGCGACACAGGTCAGCGGCATGCTGTGCCGGAAACGGCGGCAGCGCCCGAAAGGCCGAGACCTCCTGCGGGCCATGGATACCCGGGCCGCGCTGGTCAAAAATCAGCAACAGCCGCCAGGCATCCGGAAAGTCGCGCTGCACAATCACCGGCGGCGGCATGTCTCGCTCGCCGCGGCCACCGTCAACCAGGAAGCCACCCGTGTCGAAGGCGCCGATACCGATGCCGGAGCGTATCCCGCGCTTCAGCAGGCCCGCCATCTGGCGCGTGTCGAGGTCGAGGCCGTACAGGCGCGACAGGGCAGCGGCCAGGGCGAGGGACACCTGCGTGCCCGATCCCAGGCCAATATGACCCGGGATGACCCGCTTGATCAGAATCGCCACGCCCTGCGGCAAACCGAGCTGCTCGACCAGGGAGGCGGCACAGCCAAGCACCCGGACCCGCACCGACACAGGGCCTTCCACCTGCAGTGTCGCGGCCGGCGCCACTTCGAGTTCGGTGGCAATCCCCTCGATGGTCAGGCCCAGGCTGCCGAAGCGGCGGCCCAGACCACCGTTGAGATCGAGGAATCCCAGATGCAGGCGCGCCGGCGCTTCCACCCGCACCGATTCGAACAGCGCCTGCCTGACACGCTCGTGATTCATGCAACTTCCAGAGCAACTGGCATGCCAGATGGAATTTTCCCGTATTTCTGCACCCTTTACTTGACCCCGGCGAAGGCACTGCCACAGGCGTGGGGCACTGTGTACCACTTTCTTTCACTGCCGTGACAACTGGCCGCAGTCGCGGCGATTGTCGCTGACCCGGGGCTTTGTGCAGTGTACTGAAAAAAGCCAGTCGCTACGAGCGTTGGCATCAGCCGGGGAAATCCATCGCCGGCACGCGCGCCCTTGGCATGATCCGTGCTCCGAGGTGTTCTATCCTGTCGGAACCCGTTGCCACTGGAAGGGACGCGAGAGTTCACGCACCTCCGGCCGGCCCGACCATTTCACCAGGATCCCGGGAGCTGGCGGAATTCGCAGCCGTCCTGGCGCAGGTCTGGGCGGAGCCAGGTAAGTGAAAGGTCCAGTGGACCTTTCACCTGGGGAGCGGGCTTGGCGTAGCCGAGCCCTGGGCGCGATAAAGTTGCCGCCATAGCCAGAACCTGAGTGAAGACCCTGCCAGGGCGAGCACGAAACTGCCAGAACCGGGATTGGCCAACGGCGGAGACAGACTGTGACCGCTCAATACAGGTCCAGCACCGATGACTTGTTCAGAGAGCTCGATCGCTTACCCAACAGCCGTTGGCCGCCGGGTGAGAGTGTCGGGCTAACTTCCTCGAGGCATACCAGAGCATAACCACAGACTGGCCAGCCCGGATGAATCAGCAACCAACAGAAGGCCTGCATCACAACGTCGCCTGTCCTTTCTGCGGTCTGTGCTGCGATGACCTGACTCTCGTGCTTGCCGACGAGCAGCTCGCTGTGCTGGCCAATGGCTGCCCCTTGAGCCAGCGCGGCTTCACGGCGGTTTCGATTCCCGACGCCGGCGACCACCAGCCGCGCATTCAGGGCCAGGCCTGTTCGCTGGACGAGGCCGTTGCCCACGCTGCGTCGCTGCTGGGCCGTGCACGGCTGCCCCTGTTCGGCGGACTCGGCACCGACGTGGCGGGGGCGCGGGCCGCGCTGCACCTGGCAGACCGGACAGGCGCGGTTCTCGATCACATGAACAGCGCTTCCATGCTGCGCAATCTGCTGGCCATCCAGGACAGCGGCTGGATGACCGCGACACTGGGCGAAGTCCGTAACCGCGCCGATCTGCTCGTGATCTTCGGTAGCGGCCTCGAACAGCGTCTGCCGCGTTTCCATGAACGCTTTTTCGCCGACGCCGAATCCATGTTCGGGCGGCACACGGCCGGACGCGAACTGATCCTGATCGGTCCCGATGCCGAGGCCTCGGCGGCGCCGGACCACACCCGCATTACGAGGATCACCTGCCCCACCGAGCGGCTGGGCGACGTCGCCATGGCCTTACGCGCGCTGCTGCGAGGGCATTCCCTGCAGACTGAGGATGTCGGCGGCGTCGGCATCGATCGGCTGCGCGAGCTGCTGACACGCCTTGGCGCCGCGCACTATGGCGTGATCGCCTGGGTGACCGCGGCGCTCGATTTTCCGCACGCCGAACTGGCCGTGCAGGCCTTTTGCGAACTGGTGAAGGCCCTGAACGCCAGCACCCGCTGCTCCGGCCTGCCCCTCGGGGGCGACAACGGCGATTACACGTTTTCCCAGGTGGCAACCTGGCAGGCGGGTTTTCCGACACGCATCAGCCTGGCGAACGGCTGCCCGCATTTCGATCCGGTCCAGTACCACGGGGCGCAGCTGCTGCGGGACAAAGAGGCAGACCTCGTGCTGTGGATATCGGCCTTCGATGCGCAGCGCATACCGCCTTCGGTCAGTATCCCCGCTATCGTGCTGGGGCGCGCCGGCATGCAGTGCGAGAACGTACCCGAGGTGTTCATCCCGGTCGCGACACCCGGACTCGATCACGCGGGCCATGTGTACCGCTGTGACAGTGTCGTGAGCCTGCCGTTGCGCGGTCTGCGCCGCTCGGGTCTGCCCGCGGTCGCCACGGTTCTGAACGCCATCATCGAAGGCCTATAGTCATCCCGGACGACACTCATGCCAGTCGAATCATCATGCTGATCAAATTAACTGCCGGAACTGTCTACGATCCCGCCAACGGCATCGATGGCGAGGTCCGCGACCTGTATATCCACGACGACCGCATCGCCGACGCACCCGCTGCCGACGCGACGATCGATGCCGAGTATGACCTGCGCGGGAGCGTCGTCATGGCCGGCGCCATCGATCTGCATACCCATATTGGCGGGGGCAAGGTAAATGTCGCGCGCACCCTGATGCCGGAATTGTGTCGACAGGCACCGGTCGAACACACCGCCGTGACCCGCTCCGGCTGCAGTCATGCGACACCGTCGACCTTTCTGACCGGCTATCGCTATGCCGAAATGGGCTACACCGCGGCCTTCGAACCGGCCGTGCTGCCGGTCAATGCGCGCCAGGCACATATGGAGATGGCGGATACGCCGATCCTCGATACCGGCGGCTACGCCATGCTGGGCAATGATGACTTCCTGTTGCGGCTGCTCGCCGAGGGTGCCGAACAGGGCGTGATCAATGACTACGTCGCCTGGACTCTGCACGCCACCCAGTGCATAGGCATCAAGGTTGTCAACCCGGGCGGCATTAACGCGTTCAAGTTCAACGCGCGCAAACTGGACATCGACGAACCGAGCCCCTACTACGAGATCACGCCGCGCCAGATCGTGCAGCGCCTCAGCCGCGCCCTGTACGAACTGGGCGTGCCGCATCCCCTGCACGTGCACGCCAGCAATCTGGGGGTTCCCGGCAACTACCGCACGACCCTGGAAACCATGCGCGCTGCCGAGGGACTGCCGCTGCACCTGACCCATATCCAGTTTCACAGCTACGGCACCGAGGGCGAGCGCAAATTTTCCTCGGCAGCCGCAGAGATTGCCGAGGCCATCAATTCCAGCCCCAATATCAGCGCCGACATTGGCCAGGTGATGTTCGGGCAGACGGTTACCGTCTCCGGCGATACCATGCGTCAGTATGCCAACCACGGGTACGCGCAACCCAACAAGTGGGTCTGCATGGATATCGAATGCGACGCCGGTTGCGGCGTGGTCCCGTTCCGTTACCGCGACCGGAATTTCGTCAATGCCATGCAGTGGGCGATCGGCCTGGAAATCTTTCTGATGGTCGACGACCCCTGGCGGGTCTTCCTCACCACCGATCATCCCAACGGTGCACCCTTCACCAGTTACCCGCATTTGATCCGCCTGCTGATGGACCGCAGTTTCCGCGAATCCATGCTGGAGCAGATTCATCCGGAGGCAGCCGCCTGTTCGCGTCTGTCCGGCCTGACGCGCGAGTATTCCCTGTATGAGATGGCGATCATGACGCGCGCCGGACCCGCCCGCATACTCGGTCTCAAGGATCGCGGTCACCTGGCTGCCGGCGCCTTTGCCGATATCACCGTCTACCGCGATGATGCCAACCGGGAACGCATGTTTGAGCGCCCCGCCTATGTGTTCAAGAATGGAAAACTGGTGGTGCGTGACGGTGAGATCTGTGCGGTCACCCGTGGTGGCACGCATGCCGTATGTCCCGAATTCGACCGCGGCATCGAACACTCACTGAAAGCGTACTTCGACCGCTACCGCGGCATCCAGATGGAAAACTTCAAGATCAGCCGGGACGAAATGGCCGAGGGTATCGGCAGTCCGGTCATGAGCACCACCTGTGCGCCACGAGCTGCCCCATGATCATCAACGGCGTGACCATCGATGACACCTTTGCCGAGGCCTTCGGCATGAAGGCGACGCGGGTGCTTGTCACGGCATTGAATCACCGCTGGGCACGCCATGCGGCCGAATCCATGACCGGCTTCGCGACCTCGGTGATCGGCTGCGGCGTCGAGGCCGGCATCGAGTCCGAGCTGCCCGCCGAAGCCACCCCGGACGGGCGCCCCGGTGTTTCGGTGCTGCTGTTCGGCATGTCCAGCAAGGCCCTTGGCAAGCAACTGGAAAATCGCGTCGGTCAGTGTCTGCTGACCGCACCGAGCAGTGCCGTATTTGCCGGAATGCACGGCGACAAGACCCTCAACCTCGGGCGTAACATCCGCTTCTTCGGCGACGGTTACCAGACTTCAAAGCTGATCGGCGAACGCCGTTACTGGCGCATCCCGGTCATGGACGGTGAGTTTCTCTGCGAGGAAAGCACCGGCTACACCGACGCCGTCGGCGGGGGCAACTTTCTGATCCTGGCCGTCTCACAGGAACAGGCGCTGAGCGCCTGCGAAGCCGCCATCGCTGCCATGCGCGAGGTACCGAATGTCATCATGCCCTTTCCCGGCGGGGTGGTCCGCTCGGGATCCAAGGTGGGCTCGAAATATCCGGCACTGCCGGCCTCCACCAACCAGGCCTTCTGCCCGACGCTGACGGGCATGACCGCGACGCAACTGACGCCCGATATCGAAGCCGTACTCGAGATTGTCATCGACGGTGTCAATGACAGCGACATACGCACGGCGATGCGGGCCGGGATCGAGGCCGCCTGCGCACTGGGCGCGCAACACGGTGTCAGGCGCATATCGGCCGGCAACTACGGCGGCAAACTCGGCCAGTATCATTTTCACCTGCGGGAGATCCTGGCGTGACGGCCCTGACACTGACCCTGCGTGATGAACCCCTGCACCGCATCGACCTGTCGGCTGTGCGTCCGGACCGTCTGTCCGGCGCGAGCCCGGAGGACGTCGCCCGGCTGGGCCTGAGCTGTGGTAACCGGCGCATGCAGGTCGGTGAGCTTTTCGAGATTACGGGAGAGGATCCACAGGATCTGGTGATCCGTAACAGCTGCGCGAGGCTGGACGCAATCGGCGCCGGCATGGAAACCGGGCGCATCCGGGTGTACGGCAATACCGGCGACTACCTGGGTCTGGGCATGCGCGGGGGTAACATCGAGGTCCACGGCGATAGCGGCCACTGGACGGCCAGCGGCATGCACAACGGCATGATCCACCTGAGGGGCAGCTGTGGTGACTTTGCCGGTGCCGCGATCCCCGGCGATCACCGGGGTATGCGGGGCGGCACCCTCCTGGTCACGGGCAACGCCGGTGACCGTACCGGTGACCGGATGCGCCGCGGCTATATCCTGATCGAAGGCGATACCGGTGACTATTGCGGAGCGCGTATGGTGGCCGGCACCATCGCCGTGCTGGGCAAGGTCGGAATCGCCGCCGGCTACGGCATGCGGCGGGGAACGCTGCTGTTCAGGCAACTGCCCGCCTCGTTACCTGCCACCCTCAATGACTGTGGTGAGCACAGGCTCGGTTTTCTGCACCTGCTGCTGGACTCATTCGCGGACCTGGACAGCCGCTTTTCCCGGCTCGACAAGGGCCAGTTACGCGTGCGCCGCTATGCGGGTGACCTCGCCTGCGATGGCAAGGGCGAATTGCTGGTGTGGGTCAGATAGCCCGACTTATTCGGACATCTTCTGCGGGCGGCCGGGACCCAGCGCACCGTCCGAACGGGCGCGAAGATAGGCGTATATATCCAGCAAGTGCGGCTGCACATTGGCGTCCCGGCCCCATTCCGGCATGATCAGCTGGCCCCGCTCATGTTTCAGCACCAGCTCGAGAAATTGCTGGCGGAGCGCGGTATTGTCGTCCGCAGCGGCGTCATCAAATCCCAGCGTGATCCGGTAGCGGGTCAGAACCACGTCCGTGAAATCGCGCGCGTCCATCGTTTTGATACGCTCGACCAGGTCAGGTGCGACTGTCGTTCCGGTGGCATCCACACCATGACAGCCGTAACAGGCCGAATGAAACACGCGCCAGCCGAGGTAGGTGGACGCATCGACCTTGCCGTCTACGACCTGGTATGGCGGATCGCCGCTCCCTGATTTGCCCTCTGCCGCGGCACCCGCGATCGCCAGACTGGAAATTCCGGCCACACAGAATGAAAGTGTCAAGAGGAAGGGAATGGGCGCGGACAACGCCGGGATATGCCTCAACATCATTTCAGTCACCTGTTACTTTCTGAATACACATGATTGTAGTCGCAATTCATGGCAAATCACAGGACACTGAAATCTGCCTGGGCGAGCCGTTTGGACTGTCCCGGCACCGGCGGGACTTTCCACCGTTCCTGATGCCGCGTCATGAGGGTCCTGAAATCCACGACATTTCTTCACCTGGCGAGGATCGGGCCGGATTCCGGCCGAAACGGTCACAGAGCTACAGGGTGGGTGCCGAAATACCGTCTCACGGCCTGTTACTGCTCATCACCGCCCCAGCCGGTCGGACGGGTCCGTCACGGGGGGTTTGCTGCTTACAATCACCACCGAGCCGAGGTAGGGCGATACCTTGAGGATTCGATGGCTCAACCACAGCATCTTTTTCAGGTAGGACCAGCGCGACATCGATCGGGCGATAAAGGCGAGAGTACCCCCCACCCCCTCATCGCGCAGCATGCCCCTGAAGGTCAGCAGATCGAATGGCACAGCGACAGTCCGAATCTGTTCCTGTCCCGCTGCCCGGTAGAGTTCCCGCCATTCCCGTTGCGTCTCGAATGACATTCCGGGACAGACCAGATTATCGAAAACGTGCCGCAGATCGCGTGGCGGCTGCCTGACCCATACGAACTCATGATCGAAGATACGGCCACCGGGCCGGCAGACACGCACCGCCTCCTGCACCGATCTTTGCTGATGCGGCGTAAACATGGTTACCGCCTCTATGGTGACAACGTCGAAGGCGGCGTCGGCAAACGGCAGTGCCTGGATATCGCCCTGACGCAGTGTGATTGTGTCCTCCAGCCCGGCCCTGTGGATATTGCGCCTGGCATACTCGATCATGAGGCTGTCCAGATCCACGCCTGTCACGCGACAGCCGAACCGTGACGCGAGCTGGATGGCCGTGGTCCCTACTCCGCAGCCGATATCCAGGACGGTGTGGCCCGCCCCCAGGCCGGCCATGCGAAACAACGTTTCGGTCGCTCTGGCGCCCCCCGGCCGGATCACCTTTTTCCCGAGCACGGCCATGAATGTATAAGGATCCAGCCGTTCGAGTTCATCGGGTGTCAATCTCGCCATGATCGATCGTTCAATGCCGGCCGCGGAACAATTTCGCGGCGCAGCGGCCCTCACCGTAGGTAGTTTTCCGGATATCGGCGCTGGCGCCCCTGTGCTAGCTTCGCGCAAAAATCCAACAAAGAAGGAGGAGGAGACACTCGATGGACTCTTCACTTACCATGATCCTGGTGGTGATTGTCGCCGTATCGTTCGTGGCAATGGTCCTCGGCGTCAGCAGAAGCGTGCGGCAGCTCAGGCGTTACCGTCAGGATGTCGTGAGTAGAATGACGGCGCTGCGTATCGACAAAATGCTGCCGCATGCGGGCGTGACACGTGCCCGATTCCTGCGCAAGGCGCAACCTGTCGCCGTCGAAAAACATCTTCTCGTGTGCAAGCATTGCACCACGATAGAGACATGCGATGACTACCTGAAAAACGGCAAAGACATCCCCGAGCACACCTTCTGTCCGAACTTTCGCGAGCTCTCCCGGTACCGCTAGGTAACGTGTGAGGCAGTCTGGCCGCAAGCAGCTTGCGCCCTCGCGTATGGCGTTTCCAGCCAGGCCAGGGGCCTGGAGGCTCAGGGACAAGGGAATGCGGACTGCAGGGCGAGCACCGCAAGCGCCGTGTCCGGTTCATGCAGCTGCGCCGGATGATCCGACAGATACCTCATGACGACCTCTACCATGCGGGTGAGGGTAAGCTCCTCGGGAAGACACATGACCGATCGCCCAAGCGACATGTAATAGTCATTCAGTGCGTAGATGCCACGAACCATGCCCAGGCAATACGCGCCACCCATGAACTCCCGGGTTGTCTGACCTTCATTTGAATCAAGCGCGAACTGACATTGCCTGAGCAGACTGTTGCCGTCAGGCTCCTGTGCCAGGACTGCCGCGCTGAACCAGAGCAACGGGATGGCCAGACACAGTCGCGTTCGTGACACCATTCCCACCCCCTCGTCAGCCGGGCCAACCCACCTCATTTCGTGATTGCGCCTGCTGTGACTGATCACCGGCGAACAGCCCTTCCCGCCCGGCGGGGCGGCGTTTTATCGAAGACTACTCCCGGCGGGGCGTAAGCGGAAGTGCCGAAGATCGATCAGACCGCAGGCGAAGCGGCAAACGACCGGACCCCGCCTGGTGTGTGGCACGCGCGGGTCACTGGGCTGTCCGCACCGCCACGCTCGTTGAGCCTCGCGTCACGCCGCCGGCATCCTGAAAGCGCACAAAGATGCGGTACCCGGGAGGTCACTGGTGTCGGTGGATTCAGTCCAGCTCGCAGCGCTTGCCGGCGCGCCGCACAGCACGAACGCCAATGCCGCAACTGCGGCAACGACATAACGGGGACTACGCTGGTTCGAATTCGGCATGATCTTTTCCTCTCTCGACGCTCACCACGGCGGCATTACCGACTGGCGGGTGCGCGACAGGCCACACCAGCGACCGCGGGTCTCGCCCAAGTGGTTTGTCTCCCTTCCTGCTTCAAGTATGGCCAAAAGGACAGGTGACGGCGGCAAATGGCGCCTCGTAGTTGACCTGGATCAAGGACTGCAGCCAGGCGGTCTGGCGACGGCTCCCAACAGGATCCCCCTGGCCATGCCGCATGAGCCGGATATAACAAAGCGGCGGCCCGAAGGCCGCCGTAAGTTCTTTCCCAGATTGATGTAAGGAGGCATCAAGTTCTGCGCAGGTCCTAACTTACGCTTGTGCACAGCTACGCGCTTTGACCTGGATCAATTATCGCGGACTGAGGTACCTGAGCTGCCAGTTCCCGCTTCACTGCCGCGCGCTGAGCCCGGCCGACTCGCGTGCGACACCGAGCTTCGGTCTTCCCAGGCCGTGCAGCGCCACTTTGTGCGGGCTGGCCGGAGAGCCAAACGCGAGTTTGCGGAACAATTTTTGATTCAGGTCATGGCACGCGCATGGAGGAGAGCGTAGCGTGAGTCTCGCGCAGAAATTGATGCCCCTTCATATTAGTTTGGGAAAGAACTTACGGCGGCCTCCGGGCCGCCGTCCTGTTTTCCGGGCAGGGCTCACCCGCGCGCACGAAGGCGCGCCCGTTCAACAGGGTGATCTGCCAGACCGCCGGCACGCCGTGGGGCCTCTGCACCTGTTACCCTGGCCGGGGGATGAGCGAAAGGCTTCGTGACCACTACCCTTTGTCGGCAAAATCCTCCTCACGCAGCCCGTACCGCTCCATGAGCTGTTCCCTGGTGCCCGTGCGCAGGCTCGCGGCCGCAGGCGGCGGGCGCCGCTCCTCGGCCATGCGTTCCGTTTCGTCTTCGTAGGGCCAGGCCTTTGAGACCGGCCTGTCCGTAACATCCAGCCAGACGTAGTATTTCACGGGCGCTTCACAGATGCGGCAGGCCGAGTGAGAAGATCTCCTCGGGCTTTAGCAGCGAGATGGCAGTCTGTCGGCCGATGACGTCGACCCATAAGATCCGGTCCGGTTTGCTCAGGTCGACCTTTGGTTCAATGTCGGCGGCAAGGAATTCGACAATCTCGCTGGTGTGATATTGCTGCCAGCCACGCTTGCGCACCTTCATCCCCCAGGTCTGGTCTTGCGCGAGACGGGGTTTGATCTTGCTGTCGATCACGCGTTTCATCGCCCTCAGATCGGTCTCGCACCAATAGTCGACTGGAATCCACTTGACCGAAAACTCGAAGGAATCCAGCGGTTCGCTCTGCCACAAGCTCCGGCAGTGTTTGACAACCTCGCGGTTATCCAGGCCGCTGTGCGCAACGGCGATTCCCCTCACGCCCGTCTTCTCGACCCGGGGATCGGGGTCGCCGAACCGTTTCAGAATGCGGACAATCTCAGGTCTGGCCCGATAGAAATGGCTCCAGGAGTAGGAGACGAGAAGATCCGTCACGTGCGGTTCCCTGCGCTGCGGTGGAAGGAGTGAGCAAGCTGTTGTCTATACTAGCCTGAACGCTTCGAGGACAGTGACAGGATGGGCGAATACGACGATGTCGAGCGGGAATCCCGGCACCATTTCGTGAAGACGGAGCCGAAGTTCTGCAAGTGCAGGGTATGCCATGAATATTTCTACGCCGAGACGATCGCTGAGGCGCGGGTGGCCTGTCAGGCGCATGGCGACGACCAACACCCGGACTGGGGGGAGACGGTGTGCTACTGCCCGGAATGAACACGAAACAAGGACAGGCATGTCCGGCCTTGCGCCGACTTCCCGCCTGAACAGGCATTGAGCCCTGACCCGCCGCGGCCCTTGATGCGGGTGTTGCCGCTGCCTTTCAGGTCCGCGGGGGTCGCGTCCAGCACCCCTGCCGGGGAAAAGACACGCAGTGTGACCTGATCGCTTGACTTAAAACTTAAAGTATTCGCGAACCTGACCGAAACAGGTAACTGACGCTGCCAGGACAGGCGGCACGGAAGAACAGGGACAGGATTCGCCCGTAAGACGCTTCGGGATGTGCTGCCAGGATGGGCGGCAGGGAAGAACAGGGATACTGGGTTCGCCCGAAACATGCCTCACGCTTCAGCCGCCTTCGGGCGGCTTTGTTTTGCCTCCCAGGCAACCGCAGGTCTCGAACCGGAACCTGAATCGGCGTTCCGCTGCCTGCACACAGCCAACTTCTGCGAACGTTGTGCCTGCCCGAACGCGGGTTTGCAGCTCGGTCAGCCGGCTAGACTGACAGTCTCTGCCATGCCGACACCAGGATTCTGGCCAGCACAACCAGCGTCGCGGCGAGCAATAGCGAAAAGACCTCGACAGGCAGCTCCCAGAGCCATGCACAGATCCGGGACCAGGGCAGACCGGCATCGCAAGGGAACCAGTCAGCAGCGGCGAGGCCAACCGTGCCAGCGGTGACCGAGGGCCAGATACCGGACTTCAGAAAGACCATGGCACGGTACAAGACGCAAAACAGGGGAACGACAACTGCCAGGAGAACCGCGACAAAGGTTAAAGCGGGATTGAGCATGATTTTTCCTCATGGCGCTGCAGAGTCGTTCGCCTGCGGCTCGATCGGTGTGGCGTGAGGCAAGATGACTCACTGGGCAGGATTGAGCGATACGTAGTTCCCACAATTTGAACAAGGGCCGAAAGCTGCTACGTTGACTTTGACTAACGCTGTTTGATCAACTCCTCCGCGGCGACCTTCGGGTCGCCGGTTTTGTTTGTAGCCCAATTGACCTCTGTCACGTCTGCGTCCGCAGCACCATGAACAGGCTACCGGATAATACCTCCATGGCTGACCGTCAAATAGAGAAGATAACCATGCGCCTGTTGATCATCTGGGGGTTTTCTCTGATTGCCCTCGCCGGCCTGGCCCTGCGCCCGGTCATCGTTCAGGCCGGCACCGGCACAAGCGACAGGATCAAGACGGCACAGGAATACCTGACAACGCTTGGTTATCAGCCGGGCGCACCGGATGGCATTTTTGGCCCGCGCACCGAGGCCGCAATCCGGGCCTTTCAGCAAGACAACGGCTTGCCGGTTGACGGAAAGGTGAGCGACCAGTTAATTGGCGCGATTTATGCGGCATGGCTGGTGCACCTGAAAACGCGGCTCGAAGCGCTTGAAAAGCCCCCTGGGAATGATTCACCTCCGCAACCGCAGGCGCTGGAACCCGCAGTGGACCAATAGGGCCGCCACCTGCCGACTTGCCGGGCTGTTACCAGGCATCAGCCACCCTCCCGGTTTAGTCGTTAGTCGGCTCGCTGACACCTGATGGGTCGCGGAAAGAAAAACCCCGCGGCGGGGGGCCGCGGGGTGCAAAGAGTCAATTGGGACTCGAGCTATCACCGGGCGACGTTTCAGGGAAGGGAAGTACGTACCCGGCGGCATCATAAGAACACAACCAGTGCTTGTTTGCAGTGATTTAGTCACCGAATCCGGAATCTTCTGTTCCACCGTTTTCTGGTTTACCATCAATTACCTACGTCAATTCTGCCGCGCGACGGGAACCGGTACTGAGTCTATTATCGGTCTCAGGCCGATGCTCACCGTCTGCCGCTGCGCTCTGGTAGCATCGGCGACAGCACGGCTACCCGGCCCGCAGGCTCACCCCTGGATCTTTCGATGTACGAAACGGACCCCCCTGACGGGCACCTGCCTTGCTCCGGTTCAGTCAGATGCTGTAACGACCATCGAATGAAAGGCGACACCGACATCCGCTTCTGGATGGCAGCTCCACGCTCAGCATCGCGATACGTAGTTGCCACAATATGGGCCGCCGCTCGCACATG
The DNA here is from genome assembly GCA_963707015.1 of uncultured Gammaproteobacteria bacterium. Taxonomy (GTDB): domain Bacteria; phylum Pseudomonadota; class Gammaproteobacteria; order Thiohalobacterales; family Thiohalobacteraceae; genus CAVPOO01. Next base: position 51,272 of record CAVPOO010000024.1, on the reverse strand, counting down.
GTAGTTTACGCGCGGGGGAGGAATCGCATGATTCGTCTTCAAGGATTGAAGACTCTCCTCCAAACGGCGGCCCTCGGGCCGCCGTTCTTATCTGCGCCGCCATTGGGTGGAATCACTTCGCGATGTGCGAACTGCAGACTGTCACGCCGGAACGCATGTAAAACCTTATGCACCATCAGGCCGCAACCGCCATGAGCCCCCTGCACCGCAGCATTCTGATTCTGGCTGCTTTGCCTACCTCCGCAGTAATCTCGGCGCTCGTGTTTCTCCCACTGGAGGGAGACTGGCTCTGGAGAGTCGTGATCGCGGCCGGCGTGTTCGTGGGCAGCGAAATACTGCTGGTCCATGCCGCGTCGAGAATCCCTGCGCGCGTTGGCCCTGAAGCCATGATCGGGCGAAATGCCAAGGTGCTTTGCGGCTTTGTAGTCGATGAGTGTGGATCATACACCGGCTATGTCCGGCTGGACGGCGAGCGCTGGCAGGCGCGTGTCGTAGCACCGCTACCAGCGCTGCCTGAAACCGGAGATCAGCTCAAGGTGGACAGCGTTGAAGGCCTGACCCTCCTGGTCTCCCCAACCTTCAGCCGCCCGTGAAGACTGCGTTGGACCTTTGCGGGCGACACGGCTGATCCGGAACCGTCAACCTGGTACGGCAGTCGGCTGCCCGAAGGTCAGCAAGTGTCCATCCGGGTCTTTCAGCCAGAACTCCCGCATGCCATAGGCGGTGACATACAGCTCTGACACGTCGTAGCCCGAGTCCGCGAGCTGGCTATGCAGCGCCACGACATCCTCCGGATAGAAGTAGTAGATCGCATGCCACGCACCATCCTCAGGGACCGTATCGGGATCGAACAAGGCCTCGCCTTCACTGGTGCCGCCATCCAACATCAGATGGATGGCGCCGTGGCGGATGTAACACCAGTTGCGTTCCTCCAGGGCTTCCTGCGACGACGCCAGCTCGAAACCGAGGGTGTCGCGGTAAAATGCCAGGCTCCTGTCGATATCCTGAACATTCAACATGGGGGTCATACCCTGAAACTTTATCATGACAGGTTCCTGCACCACCGTTTCACATGCTGACCAGACCCGAGGCATTCTTGCCGCCTACCCGCATCATGGCGCAAGCGCAAGGCAATTGCGCCCAGCGGGGACACCCGACTGGAAAGGGACGCACAGCCAGGCGTCATCACTGATGATTCCGGCCGCGTCACGGTAAGCCGCGTAGCGGTCTTCCCTGTGATTTCGTCCGCTCATCACGCCTGCCAGGGTCTGTGCCTGTCCCTGTGACAGGTGCTGCCAAGCCCGCGGCTCGGGTTCCCCCAGGCCCCGGCGGCTATTCCGGCCGCGCGCGGCGGGTCATTAGCCGGACGCCAAGGGGACCACCGGAAACATAGAGGGTCATCGATTGTCCTTCCCGACTGATCTCAAGAAGAACCGGTGAAGCCGTATCTCCCTGGGCCGTCAGGGCCTGCAGTTCCTGCGTCGAGAGCACCCGCTTCCCATCATACCGAATGATCGTGTCGCCAGCATTCAAACCGAATTGCTGAGCGGGTGAGTCGTGCATGACTTCACTGGCCACCACCCGGTTATTGCGACCGAGAGCGAACAAGAGTCTGTCGAAGTTGTCGTCGCCTATCTCGCCGCGCAAGGCATCGAAGCGACTCTGCAGCTTGACAAGCGCATCACGAAACCGGGGTGTGTTTATCCAGCCCTCGCGAAGTGACTGGTTGCGCAGGTAAAGTTCATCCAGCTGGTTCTTGTCCAGCTGTTGCTGGATCCAGGCGGCGGTTTGACTGTCGATGCCGGCAGCAATGAGTCCCGCCTCGCCCTGCGCTTGCGACCCGCTGGTCGCCGGGCCGGACACACGGCCGGCCGCCCCCTCGGTCGCGGCGCCGGCAGGCGTTGCGTCCTCCAAGGCCTCCAGGCGCTCCAGGCGACCCTGCAGCTCGATGAGTGTCTGTTCCTGCTGCTGGTCGCGCAGCCGCGCCTCGTCGAGACCGACCCGCAGCTCCTCAAGACTGACAGGGTCAAGGCCGGTACCGGCGGTGTCCGAGTCCCGTGGCGTGGAAGCCAGATCACCAGAGGCTGATCCGCGCGCCTGCGTCATCCTGTCCGCGCGATCGGCAGGTACTGTGTCGACGGCGTTTCGCAACACGACACCGATCAGCACCCCCAGGCAGAGGATGGCCAGGATCCAAAGGCCTTTTTGTGTCATTGCATCATCCGCGGACGTTGTGCCGCCACTCGGGGTCGACTTACCGGTGAACAAAGCCGCCCGGCGCGCTCAGGCCGGCATGCGCAGTGCCGGATCGATGCCGGCGAGATACGGGCGCCTGAGCTCCCCCTGCACGGGGCCTACCGTTCTGTTTTCTCGAGCTGTTGCTGAACCTTGCGATCAAAGTCTACAGGACCCGACGCGGGATTGTAGATGCCATAGCTGCTGACCTCGTCGTTCTCCAACCAGAAAAAGACCTGGTAGGCACTGTAGGAGTAGATTCCCGGGAAACCCTCGTCCGAGGACGACACGTATGAAGGCTCACCAAACATCTTGCGAACCTTGGCTGCGCTGTCATAGAGTCGCACCCCCTGAAGTGTGGGCGAGGACCAGCGGTCGCTACCCCGGTACAGGATGTAGCGTATCTGTTTCTTCTCGAATCGGATGATGTAGGTGGACCAGGCATCAGAATACTGATCCTGCTGCCGGTACACCCATAAGTCATCTTCCTGCGTGTGCGGCTCGCCGTGTCGGGATTTTATTTCGGGCCTGGTCGCATCCAGAGATATGCCCCAGAAATCGTTTTCGACTTCCGGCTCGTAGAGCGAGGGCATACTCGTATAGATGGCAACCCCAATCATGATGGCCAGGCCGGATAGCGCCGCCAACAGCCAGAGAATTTTCCTGTTCCAGTTCCCGCCATTTCTGCTCAGCGTAAGCAGCGCGACGATTGCCAGAAAAACGGCGGCCAGCAGAATACCAAGCGTCATTGTCTCATGCTCTTCGAGCTTGAATCAGCGGGCCGGCGAGAGACGCCACCCTGAGCCGCGCCAGAGGGCCGGGGCCGCGCGGCGTCGCAAGCGACCGGAGCGAGCCGGACGCACAGCGGAAGGCGAACCGTAACCGACCGCCGGATTCGGCGCCAAAGGGCGTCCAGCGGCCCGCGCCCGTTCGCCCGCAGCGGGTCGGGGCACATACCGTTACAACCCGGAAGTCAAAAGCTCAATCGGGTCTGACCGCCAGTCTTCCGCTGCCAAGAAACACCATGGCAAGGCCACAGAACAGATAAAAACCCTGCAACTCCAGCCTCCAACCCCCATGGTCAGTCAAGGCAAGCAGATCGCCCGTGTGTACCAGCACGATCGCGAAAATCATGTTGATCACGACAATCAGTCCGCCATAGCGGGCAAAAATCCCCAGTATAATCATCAGCGGCGCGAGAATTTCACCCACGTAGACACCGTAGGCTACGGCGGTTGGAAGTCCCAACTGCGTGAGCTGGCTGTTGATAAATTCGAGTGAGCCGGGGTGCAGCAACTTCGCGACTCCATGAAACAACATGAGTATGCCGAGCGTGAGACGCAGGATCAGTTTACCGACTGCATCGTTGTGGAATACGTTGGACATAAGGCTTACCTCGATCGTTTTTCGGATTTGATGGCCCGGGCCACTATAGAGCAGTGGGCAATTCCGTCAACTTTACCTGCCCGCCCCCCCACGCAGCCTGTGCCTCCGCAATGCCTGCGCCTGGCCCGGGCGCGACATCGCGCCGATGCAGCCGCGCGGCCTCGCTCAAGCCAAAAGTCCCCCCTTTCCGCCACGGCGCCGGTAGCAGACACCGCCAAGCCCCACGGGCCGAACACACAATCGACGGTCAGAATTCCCCACGGGCGGCGCCTTCCATGATCTCGCGCATGGTCCGCCGAACCCGCAAGGCGTCGGTCTTCAACTCGGGCGGCAGTTCTTTGGCTCCATGTATCAGGAAGTCCATGTTGAGGGTATAAAGCCAGAGCTTACCCTCCTTGTCTTCGACGACGCTGATGGTGCATGGCATGAACGCCGTGTAGGCGGGGTTCTGGTCGATCATCTTGATCCCGACGCGCGCGTCGCAGAAGTTCATCAACGTTACATGCCGAAAGGGTTCCCCCGTGACCGCCTCCGCCTGTTTGTAGAAGGGTGATTCGCCGACGAACAGAAAATTCCTGGCCACTGCCAGGCTCTTCATGGCTTGCTCTACCTCCTCGGCGCTGATGCCCTCCTGCACAGGGACGGTCCAGACGAACGCGTCGGCGATGTCTCGAGTCTCCAGCAGGTTGGATGCAAACTCCCGGTACAGTCCGAAGGCATTCGGGTCGAAGTCGCGGGTGGCATGCCAGATGTGGACGCCGAACAACAAGAGAAACACCACCGCCACAAGGCCGATCACGGTCAGGATATTACGCAATAGGGTCATGTTCTCTCCTCCACGAAACCGTAAGCGATGGTGTTGAAAAAAGAATAGGAAATCTGGTCGTATTTATCCAGGCGTGCAACCCGTCCACAGCGTGCCCCGCCAGCCGGCTTCGCGTTTCGAACTGCTTTGACCTGCGTGGCTGTGCGGGCTTCGCTCCTGAATTGTCATGTAATCAATGGCCTTACACGTCTGGACGAGCAGATCGCCGGGCCGGTTTGCCGACCACAGGCAGCCAGTTGACATGGGCCACCGGAGTCGTCCGACGCACGACATGTCAGACCGGTTCAGGCCCGGACAGGCCCCCGGAACGTTCGCGTTCGAGCCGTGAGCCAGCAGGCAGGCACAGGGCACAGCGTTTAGAATGGCCTCTGTACACAACCCAGGGGGACATCCGCTGCCATGGCCAAGCATCGAAAAGACGCGCCCAGGAAAACGGCAAAGAAGCTCAAGAAAAAGGAAGCCCACAAGCTGGTCCTGCGCAACCTGCGTGAAGCGGACTACACCAGCTTCAAACAGACGATGGACGCCGCCTACCCGACGCTTGGCGGGTCCTGGAGCAAGGAACAGTTCCTGTCTCAGCTCAGTCACTTCCCGGAGGGGCAGATCTGCATCGAGGACGAGGGAGCCGTCGTGGCCGCCGCCATCAGTGTGATTGTCAACTACGAGCTCTTCGGCGACGATCACAGCTACGAGGAAATCACCGGCAACGGCTACCTCTACACGCATGACCCCCAGGGCGACACCCTGTACGGCGTGGATATTTTCGTGCATCCGGACTACCGGGACCTGCGCCTGGGCCGGCGCCTGTACGAGGCCCGCAAGGCCTTGTGCGAGCGCCTGAACCTGCGGCGTATTGTCGCGGGCGGACGCATTCCGGGTTACCGGAAACACGCCAACGACATGACGCCGGCCGAGTATATAAAGCTCGTGTGCAACAAGGAACTGCGTGACCCGGTGCTGAGCTTTCAGCTCGCCAACGGCTTTCACGTGCGCCGCCTGATCGAAAACTACGAACCGTCAGACCAGGAGTCCGGCTCTACTGCAACCTTGCTGGAATGGATCAATATCCGCCACGAGAACAAGTCGCTTACGCTGCGCCGCCTGCGCAAGGAAGTGCGCGTTGGTGCCGTACAGTGGCAGATGCGCCCCGTCGAGACACTTCAGGACCTGCTGAGCCAGGTGGAATATTTCGTCGACGCCATCGCCGGCTACAAGGCCGATTTCCTGCTGTTCCCGGAGTTCTTCAACTTCCCCCTGATGGTGCAGTTCAACCAGGAGAACCCCGCCGAATCGATCCGTGACCTGGCCGGTTTTACCGAGCAGCTGCGTGAGGCATTGCTGCGCCTGGCAGTGGAGTACAACATCAACATCATTGCCGGCAGCATGCCCGAGTATGATCACCAGACGCTGCGCAATGTCTCCTACCTGCTGCGGCGCGACGGCAGCTGGGACCGTCAGTACAAACTGCACATCACGCCCGACGAACACACCTACTGGGGACTGAAGGGCGGCGACGGGCTGGCGGTGTTCGACACAGACGCCGGGCGCATCGGCATCCTGATCTGCTATGACGTCGAGTTTCCGGAACTCGCGCGCCTGCAGGCCGAGCAGCAGATGCAGATCCTGTTCGTTCCTTACTGGACCGACACGAAAAATGCCTACGAGCGGGTGCGCCGCTGCGCCCAGGCCCGGGCGATCGAGAACGAATGTTACGTCGTGATTACCGGAAGTGTAGGCAACCTGCCCAACGTGGAGAACATGGACATCCAGTACTCCCAGGCCTCGGTTTTCACACCCTCGGACTACTCCTTCCCCCACGACGCCATCGCCGCCGAGGCCACCCCCAACACGGAGATGAGCCTGATCGCGGATCTCGACCTGCAGAAACTCGAAACCGTGCGGCACAAAGGCAGCGTGCGCAACGTCAGGGACCGTCGGCTGGACCTGTACAAGCTGGAGTGGGTCAAGAACTGAAAAGCGCGAATGGCTGTGGGTGCCGGCAGCCGGCTTCAACCGGTGTCAGCTGAGGACCGCAGCGACCCTCCCAGCTACGGATTGCCGCCATCGTGACTCGGCGGTGTGAAATCGTACGGCGCGAAGCGATCGGGCTGTGCCTTGGCGGGTTTTTTGAACAACTTGCCGGCCATATGCTCGCCCAGCTTGCGGTAACTCTCCCATTGCGCCTCATCGAAGAACTGGTCAGCAGTCGTTTCCTGCGGGAAATCGGGGTGATCATGGTGATACTTGATCAGGTCGGCCGGCTCGTCGCCGCACAAGTCAGGTTTTACGTATAACAGCCACGATCCCGCTTCTGCCTCGTCTTCATAGCGCACCCGCGCCAGGGCTGCGCGGGCACGCGCGTAGGGTTTGTGTTCGGCCGTACCCCGGCGCAACATCGCCAGGCTGCCCAGATACGGACGCAGCTCCGGGTGCACGACCCCGCCCAGCTCGTGCTCTTCCAGGAACTCGACCTCGGCCTCGAAATCGATGCGTGCCTTGCGGATAAGATTCGCCAGACCCTCATAGCTGTAATCCGGATCGCATTCCGCGTCGACCACGACGATCAGGGGCAGACGCCGGCGGATGAGTTCATAGGCACCCATGTTTTCGAAGTGCCCACCGTCGGACAGGTACCAGTGCTCGCGCATGGGGCCGTGAAATCGGGCGATGAATTCATCCATCAGGTAGCTGACCGCGGGAAAATGCCGGGTGAATACGCGTCCCGCGACCGACTTCTTCCCCGCCGCTCGCGGATCGTATTGGACACGCTCAGCCAGCGTGATGTGCGAGTCCCACCAGTAGCCGGTGCGGACATTGAAAAAGCCGGCCAGCAGGCTGAGACCGAGGTGGGTACGCGCACCCAGCCCGGTGGAGAACGCCGCCCCGGAAACGCCGACCCATTCGCCGAGCGAAAGCTGCTCGCCGGTGAACAGGGTCGCGCCGCCGGGTTCCTCCGAACGATAATCGAAGACCCGGAATACGGCCGGGTCGGCGGGAAATATCCTGGCCCTCTGCTGCCCGTCGACGGGCAGACCGTCGTAGACGACGTGATGCTGCCGGTGCATGCTGAGTCCGGCCGGACCAATGGCCATGCCGAGACCCTTGCGATCGCGCTGCTCGACCTGGGAGTGGCCCGAGAAGGTCTCGTTGAGGGTGGTGTTGATCAGATGCACAGGCGCACCTTTCTTGAAGGTCGTGTCCGCTCGAGCGTCTCTTGCCCAGTATTTCTCCGCGTCGATGTCATCACCCGGTATGAGCTGGGTAACCGTGACGTCTTTCTTCAGCCGCTCCGGATTGGAGGCGCCCAGGTAGGCGCGGATCAGCCGCGCGGTGTACAGGGGGTGCTGGGACGAGTGATTGAGAAACGGCCAGGTACGACCAAACAGCCAGCTGAAGACGAGTGTAATGAGGAAGGCCAGAGCGGGCACAATGAGTGCGTCCCAGCTGTCGCGCGCCCCCTGAGATTCGGCCTCGGCATCGGGTGCAGGGGTGGGTCGGATGTCGACTTTGAACGTTGATTCTTCCGGGCCCGCTGCAATGTCGACCAGGGCGCCCTTTTCTATCGTTGCAGGCGCGGGTCGGGTCAGATTCTGCGGTACACCGAGCGGTGCCTTGAACTCCCAGGCAACGCCATGCGAGACGGCACTCACCATGCTCAGCACCAAAGTCAACAAAACCAGCGCCATGAGGGTCGCAACAATCTGCAGCGATGGCCGCAGGCGCTTGCCGCCGGGTTGTCCGCCGAAGGTCGAGGCGATGCGCTGCGCGGCCAGCGCAATCCCGGCAGTGACCGAGGCGATGCCCGCAAGCCATGTGCCCAGCGTGGTATCGGGATCACTGATCACCGCATAGATGGTCTGGCCGATCGAATCGATAAGTGCGAAGGCGGCGAGGCCTGCCGCCAAGACCATGAGAAACTTCAGATGCAGCGACAGGCGGTGCCGTGTCCAGAGATCGTCGAAATACGGCTTTTCGGCCGGGTCGCTGCCGCCCTCATCGTGCTTCACCCTGAGCCTCACGAACAGCCAGTCGAAAAAGGCCAGCAGGCCGATAATGGCGACCAGCCCGAACAGCGTCCCCTGCCAGGTCGCTGCAGAGACATAGAACACCCCGGCCGCCCCCAGCACGATTGCCAGCCACATGCCGATCAGTGGATTGAAGCCGCATTTACGCCGCCCGCTGCCGCAGCGCCACACCATCCAGTAGGCCCAGGCCGGGATTGCGCACAAGACAATCGCCGCCGCCGCGACCAGCACATACGGGCTCCACCACAGAAGAGTCTCCGCCCCGGGCAAGATGGCCCTCAAGCCCGAAATGTCTGCCCACCAGGATTGCTGCGCGAGGCTGAGCGTGAGGGCGATTCGCAGGCACTGCGCCGCAAGAAAGACCATCAGCACAAAGGTGAGCAGCACCAGATGCAGGGCCAGCCAGTTGCGAAAAATCACCGCCAGGCCGAGCAGCAGATCGCCGGCGCCGTTGGGAGACAGGTGGCGGCCGTTTTCGCGCAGCCACTTCAGGACCTTGCCGCCTCCCAGGTCGGGCAGCGCGACCGAACCGGCTGCCTGGCTTGAGGGATTCGCCTGCGTCGGGCTGAGTATGGCCTGCACGTCGCCGACGCCCTTGACCTCGGCACGGGTAAACAACCGTCCCAGGCAGGCACCAAAATAACCACCCCCGGACACCGTCGAGAGAAAGTCGATCTTGCCGAGACGATCCTGCTTCGCCAGCGCCTGAAACACCCCCAGACACAGGGTGGCACTGCGGATACCACCGCCGGACAGCGCGACGCCAACCTGAGGCTCGTAAGGTCGCCCGCCATCCGGTTTTCTCGCCTCACACTGCCCGAGCAGCTCGGCTTCGGCCTGTTTGAGCGCGTCGGGATAGGCGATTCTAGCGGCCTCGGTACGGGTCTTCCCTTGCATCATCCTGTTCTCCTTGCCTGAATTCCCGGAAAAGGCTCCACGCCCCTGGCTGGCACGTCTGAAGGGTTCCCTGCGCCATTATAGTGTCTGCACGGCCACACGGGTCGATCCACAGCTCGCCCCGCCGGCATCGCTGCAGCCGGAGCATGACGACCAGGAATACGCATTGCTGCCAGCACCCACCTCGCCCTGTCACACTGGCAGGCCTGCCTGCCAGTGTGACAGACGGACACTGCCATCAGTGGCAGGAAACACCCACTCGTTGACTTGTGCCACACCAACAAACAGACACTTAGCGCGGTCTCGTCTCTGGTTCGGCAATTGCAATTCCTGTTGGCCACAAACATAAAACACCAAGGTTGGAGGAGTCGGACGGCGGCCTTCGGGTCGCCGTCTTCTATATTGCCGGGCGGTATTGCCTCAACAGCGCGCAGCACGGGGTGCGGCGCGGACTACCGGGGAGCCCCGCATTCAATTCATCGCATCAACGCGAACAGGAACAGCTCCCCGCGGTGGGGGCGGTCACTGCACGTGGCAGGTGGTGCAGATCTGGTCCTCGTTGCGGAGGAACCGGTTGACTTCATCGGTGTGAGGGTCGTGGCAGCTGCCGCATTCCACAAAGGGCTGCGCGGTGCCAAGGTCAGTGCGCGTATACAGGGCCATATCGCTCTTTTCCCGGGTACCCGTCGTACCCACGATACTGTCTACCCACCAGATTGCCAGGCCATTATTGGTTGTTGCCTTCACCGGCGGGGTGAAGTCGGGCAGGCCGAGCGTACCGGTAAACGGCCCGTCCGGATCACTCGCGAGCGCGCCACCCCCTCCGTACTGGACACTGATCGGATGGTGACCCTCGCAGTTGGTGTTCGGCTGACAGATCACGTCGTTGCCCGTCAGCGGCTCGAACCGGGCTGGCTCCAGCTGGGCGCCCGGAGGCGGCGTGTAGCCGCCGGATCCGGGGGCGTTGATCAATACGTCTGTGGCCTGAGCGCCGTCGTGGCACGACAGACAGGCTACCGTCACCGATCCGGGCGTCACCGCAATACCGACGGTTCCGGTGCTTGGCAGGTACGATCCGACGCGGAGCCCCTTGTTCCAGAGCGGCGCCGATGCCTGCGTAACCGCCCCATGGGGGGTGTGGCAGAAAACACAGATTTCTTCGGTCGTATCCGCTCGCTGGGCGAGATCGTGCTTGGTGTTGGCAATGCCGGACACGGCCTGTCCCCCGGCCAGCAGCAGGATGGCGCCGGCAGCCAGAGCCACCCGGGCCGGAAGGAGTTTGTTCACAATTTGCCCTCGCCAGGATCTGAAATTGAGAGCGGTAAAGCGGATGCGGAGTTGCCGGAAGCGTGGCAAGCATAACCCAGCTGTTTGCCCGGAATCCAGCCGGCAAGCGCTCCATCAGGCATTCTTTGGCCGCTGAATTCCCACTCTGAATCTGGCAATATCCGAACCAGACAAGCTACGCTGTTATTCTTTTGCATTCTTTGTCAGCTAGTTACGATCCAACGCGCCCCAGCAGCCCCTCGGCCCCTCCCTGACCGGCATCCCCGCATAATTGGTCGAGGTCATTCGTCCTAAGGAATAGCCGCAGCCCCTCGTTTAGGCCCGGCGGCGCGGGCGCAACGGGGCCGTTGCAGTCTGCGGATGGCTTCCCTGCGGCGCCAGGCGGATCTCCCTGCCCGCACCCCTCGCCGCAGCGTTCTCTGGCCGCACTGTGTGCCGAGGCGCGCGAGGCACCCACTCTCCCACCCCCAGCGCTTCCGGCCATTGGACACCCGGAATACGCCGCTACCCGGCCTGAATAAAGAATAGACTATTGGCGGGCCGGGCCGGGATCACGAGGTGGGCATGCAGCCCCTGACCGTCATATTGATCTATGTTGTCCTGGTTATTCCGCCGCTCATAATAGCCGTTGTGGCTGCGGTTATCGAAGATCCCGGTTTCCGTAACCGTATCATAGCGGCGCTTCTCGCTGTTTTCGTGGCCGGAGGCACAGCCACATTTGGCTATCACGCGTTCCGAGGGTTCCACTATGAGGGCAGGCTGCGGGCCAACGACGGGACCAGACTCGCTGCGCGCGCGTTTATGACCCGCAATGACTGCGAATCCGGAATGGCAGGCATCCTGCAGGCCCATGTTGATGCGTATGCCGCTGAACATGGGCACAGCAGCCCGAACCAGGCAGCACCGGACTATCCGGGACGGTTCGAGTGCCGATGGGCGATCGATTTCTAGGCCCGCGGCCCGATCGGCCAACGGGCTGTCGATCAGAACACCTTCCTGGCGTTCAGAAAAGCGCCAAGCGGCTTGTCACACTGCTCGATGTGGGTGATGGCCCAGCCTTTCAAGTCGACCATGATGGCGAAAGAGAGCAGAACCTCGCCGCTGCGAAAGCCCTCGGCAAGACTCACGATGTGCTGCATGAGTTTTTCATGCGCTGCTTTGTGGCTCGCATACCTGGAATAGTCGTACTCTGACATTAACTGCTCCTCGTAGCGAAAGTGTGTCTGCGTGTAGTCGATCAATTCCGATAACACGCGGCCGAGCGTGTCCGTATCCTCCTGCCGCATCATCGCGTCATGGAGCCGGTTCAGCAGAGCGATCAAGTGCTCATGCTGCGCATCGATTTCCCGGACGTTGACCTTTGCGTCGCTCCCCAGTTGAACAAGTGTCATGATCTCACCTCTTTCTCGCCTGCTGTCGCCCAGGAGCGACAAGGGTCTGCCCCCTCGCGGGTTCCTGTTTTAAGGCCGTGCCAATGATGGTGATATTAGGGTATGCGCAGACCAATACCTAGACATCATGACTCAGGCCACCCGTCGAGGCTGGCCGTCTCGAACGCGGCAAACAAGCCCCGGGGTCCTTACCTGAAACGGGTGGATACCTGCGATTACCCATGGAAGACAGGCACCGATGCGTGGATAATGCCGTAACAGTCGACCTGCGCCTGGCAGTGCCTGGTGCCGCTGTGACCAATCGCCAGGGGGCAATGCATTCACGAGGCAGCGCCCTGTGTGGCGGAAGGGCAGCCGGATCAAAGTTCCGAGGAGACGTCATGCAGCATCACACCCATCAGATTCCCGCAGACTTCCGGTTAACAGCGCCGCGGCCCTTGCCAGAGGCGGGGGAGAAATGAGGCGCTTCCCAAAGTCCGCCCTGGCGTTCATCGCCGCCGTGTGCCTGGTCCCGGTCATGACGTCGGCGCAACAGGCAGCGCACGATGAAAGTCCCGATGCAGGCCGGGAACTGGAGCTGACGCCGGAGCTCAGTCAGATGCTGGTTCAGGAGATGCAGGCGCTCCAGGAATCGGTGATGGGCCTCATTCCGGCCATCTCATCCGGGAACTGGGAACGGATCGCGGCAATCGGTCGCAACATCCACGACAGCCACATCATGCGGCAGGCGCTTTCAGATGCCCAGATCGAGGCGCTTCATCAGTCTCTGCCGGCCAGATTTCAGGAACTGGACCACGCTCTGCATCATTCCGCCTGTCAGCTTTCTCAGGCCGCCAGGAAGCACAACATCGACACCGTGCTCTTCTACTTCTACAAATTGAACGAGGCGTGTGTTGCCTGCCACTCGCGCTATGCGCGTCACCGCTTTCCCGACCTGGCAAATAGCCGTGACGAAGAGGAGCGCGATCGCCACAAACGGCACGACCCGCCACCGCCCCCGGCGCATTGAGGTGCAGGCCCGACCTGCGGCTGCCTCCGGGCTGCTGCGGGCGGCGAGACACCACTAATCCATTCAAGCACTACGCCGGCACCTTCCGTCGCCGACAGTCTGCCGGGACCCGTCCCGGACATCCGAAACCATCGCAGCGCCTTAACCTGAATGGCACTACTTAAGTCGAAATGTAGGGTGGGTTAGCGCTTTTTGCGTAACCCACCAGGCGTTGCGAAGCAACACAACGCATTTTTTAATGAGTGCCTGCCGGCACATCCGGTGGGTTACGGCACAAACGGCGCGCCTAACCCACCCTACATCGATTGTGGAACCGCTTAAGTAAGTGCCATTCGCCTTAACCTGGATCAATTGCCCGCCTGCAGGGCCGCGCGTAGTATCGGCGAAGATGCGGCGATGGCCGGCCGCCAGGGGATGACGGGTGTTTGCAGATGTCATAACAGCCAAGCGAATGACCTGCTCAGCATCGGGGAGCGCGTGCACCGTCGTTGCCTTTGACTCCCTGGCCGCAGCCGGGCAACAGCCGGCGCCGGCAGTTGCCCGCTCGCATCGAGTCACGGCTTATCATGGGAGGAAAGGCGATGATTCTTCGAAGGAAACATCCCGGGATTGACCCCGCCACGCTGGAAAGCGCGCAGTGCCAACGCGAGTTCGCTTGCCTGACTGATTCGGCTGTATGCAGGACCGAACGTTTTCTGGACAGGGACGTCGAGTTGCTCCGATGCCTGGAGAAAAAACCTTGCCGGCACAAGGCGCGCTATGCCAGCATGTTCGTCTGTTCCTGTCCGGTGAAGCACGCGCGGGCGGTCTGAAACAAACTGGGGCCGGAACCGTTTGGGCACCGGGCGGAATCACTGGCAAACTTCTACAACGCTTTCCGAAAAATACTACATACATCCGCCGAGCCGGCGGTAGGCTAGGCCGTGCATCCTAGCGACAAACGTGTCAGGGATCCGACCTCGTCAGGGAAAGATGCAGCGGCGGCCTTCGGGCCGCCGTTTTTTTTTCTGCTGCATGCTGAGAACCTGAAGACCGCCCTGCCCGTTGTCGACCACGAAGCCGGTGACCCGCTCGCCGCACACGCGTTGACCGCAGGCAAGCCTCAGTGCTCGACGGGCGCACTGAGCCGGATGATGCCGCAGGCATCGCGCGCGCCGCCCGCACAGCCTTTCTTGAGATCACTCTCCTCGTCGCAGTAGGTATCCTCGCCGGTATGAATGATGAAGGCGCTGCCGTCCCAGTCGAACAGGCTCAGACGTCCCGGTGACAACGTGACCCGGTTGGTCGTATGCGTCATCGAGCCCTTACCGTCCTTCACCTCGATGTTAATGAGATCGCCCATATGGAACGGGTGGTTGATGTCTTTTGCGGGCGTCTCGTCGCCGGCGCTGTCGGGACGCGTCTCCCCGAAAGGCCCGGGGTCATGGTGCCCTTTGGCGGCGCTGCAGGGCTCACAGGCGGCCGTCTCGTGAATGTGCACCGCATGCCTGCCATCAGACAGACCTTCGACCTCGAGACGGATAGTCACTTCCTTGATGCCTTCGTCCGTCGGCACCTCGGTGAGTATCGCGGTTCCCGAAATCGCGGCGTCGGTGCAGCCGCGGATCTTGGCCGTGGCCGTGAGACTGGCGGCGTGGCTGGACAGCGAAAGGCAGGCCAAGGCAGCGGCGGTGCACAGAGAAACCCAGGTGGGGCTGGCGGACATGGAAGATTGTTTGATCATCAGTGACTCCTGCGAATGATGGATAGCACGATTCACCCGGCCCCCGGCGTTCGGGTTCGATGGAACGCACGAGCGGGTGGCCGAGCGTGGGACTGGGTCTACTACTCCTTCAAGGTGATAATGACGGATGCTGACAAATCAGGCTGAGCAGCAATATTGTTATCTATAGCCACGGAATCCACGGAAGGACATGGAAACAATTCTAATGGGTATTCGTTCTTTCCGTGTTTTTCCGTGGATTCCGTGGCCATAACATGCGTCATTATCAGATTGAAGAAACACTACCTCACCAGCGGGAAACCCGCCTTACGCCAGTCTTCGAGTCGCATGATAACCGCGGTCACCCGAGTAAATCCAACATCCTGAAGTGATTTTGCGGCAAGCGAACACCGCGAGCCCGTCCCGCAGTACAGGTAGATCGGCGTGCCCATGTTCAGCTCGTCAGGAAATCCGACATACTTCCAGATCCTGAATTCCAGAATGCCGCGCGGAATGTGAATGGCGCCAGGGATATGCCCCGCCGCGAACTCCTCCGGCTCGCGTACATCGATTATCAGCCTGTCACCCCGATCGTCAACGATCTCCCTGAAGCCAGCCATGTCGACGGTCCGGACGGATTTTCTCGCCTCGGCGACTTTTGCTTCAACGATGGGCGGGTAAGCCGGACCTGCGGGCGGCGCCTCGCCAAAGGCGCAGACGCTGAGACTCACACCTGCCACACCGGCCAGCACGCCCAGGCGGATTTTTCTTACTGCACTCGAGTGACCTGTTTTCATAAACGCCTTCATAGCCGCATGGCACTTAGTTACGCGGTTCCATAATTGATCCAGGGTGGGTCAGGCACGCCGTTTGTGCCCTACCCCACCGGATATGCCGGCAGGCACTCATTAAAAAATGCGTTGTGTTGCTTCGCAATGCCTGGCGGGCTACTCAAACAGCGCTAACCCAGCCTACATTTCGACGTACGTAAGTGCCATTCCCTTCATACCCTCGTTTTACGGTAATATGCCGGAAGGGCAGCCGTCCCGCTGCTGTGAACCGAAGTGCCAGTTTACACCAGGCGCAACCAAAAGAGCGTCACCCGAACCCGGCTGAAAGTTGCTACCTGAAAATGCCCGCGCCACGCAGCATGACGATGAATAAAGAAGAACTGGATCAGCTCCTGGTCGATCTCGTGAGAGCCGGCTGCCTCTGGAAAGGTGGCTGGATGATCGAATTCAACGGGCGGACAGTGGAAGTCCAGATACGAGATGTGCTGGATGGGGAGATTCTCGAAGACTCGGAAATCCAGGATTCGGAGCGGGATTGATGACGCGCATGCCCGTTAACAGACGGCGAACAACTTCCCCCCTGCCCCCATCAATGCGAGCGTAATCAGGGCGTGACGTAACAATAGATCGGGGTCAGATCAGACTGGCATTGACTTAACAGAAAGCCACGCCCTGTGCGAGCACATCGACTCATACGTAGTTCTTCGTAGGTAGTCGCCCGGATATGGGTGACTGAGGCCTTGTGCTAGTTTACTAGTCGATGGTTTCATCAAGTCCCTTGTACGGCGGCCTTCGGGTCGCCGTTTTTATTTCCCGCGGTAACATCGATTCTGAACCCGCATATCACGCCATAGCGGTCAGCGTATCGTGTTGCTTTGCAACGCCTGGTGGGTTACGCAAAAAACGCTAACCCACCCTACATTTCGACTCAAGTCAGTGCCATTCGCGCTAACCCGGCGTCTTATGCGCGCTTTATCGGGGGTGTGTACACAACCCCGCAAACCGGCATACAATCGCGCCCGCTTCGCGAAGCTTGGGGGCAGGCACGTTGTGGCCCTTGTTGGGGTAAGGCTTCAGCCAACAATAGCAAAGCCAGACCACTGGTTTTTCCCCCAAAAACATGGCATCACGGATAACAGCCCGCGTGGCGGGCCTGGCGCGTGCCCGGCTGTGCGCGGAGCGATAAAACAAATCGAGGGGCACTTCGGTGCATTAACTATGTCTGATAGGAGAAACGTTTTGAGAAGGAAAAAGTTGTTTGTTGTCTTTCCCGCACTGCTGGGAATCTCCGCCGCACCATTGGCCGCCCTGGCGGCGCAATGCCCGCCCGGCCTCCCAGATGAGCCGGTGATAACAAACCACGTCGAGCAGTCGGATATCGTTTCCGGTGCACTGACGTTTGATGAGATCAGTGATCACGGTGAAGCGCTGTTTGTCGCCCCTTTCAACGTGTGCGACGGTCAGGGCCGTCCGGCGACGACGGGCGGCGGTGAGAAACGTGTCCCAGAACACCAGTATGCTGCATCCGGAATGGGGCCACTGGAAACAGCAGGACAACTGGCCAAGCTGCGTACCTCGGCGCCCGATTCCGATTCGTGTGCCGGCTGCCACGCTCAGCCGCGTCCCGGTGGCTCGGGTGATTTCGTCGCTAACGTGTTCGTGCTGGCACAGACCCTGGATCCGGTCACTTTGTCGGTAGGCCCCGAGTCAAGCAATAGCCGCAATACGCTGGGCATGAACGGCTCCGGCCCCATCGAAATGCTGGCCCGTGAAATGACCGTTGACCTGCAGACGCAGGCTGTCGGCCTGCCGGACGGGGACCACACCCTGACCACCAAGGGCGTGGACTTCGAAGTCACCATCGCCGGCGGTGCAGTCGTTGCCAGCCGGGGTGTGAATACCGACCTGATCATCCGGCCCTTCCATCAGGCCGGCGCCGTGGTCTCGTTGCGCGAGTTCACCGACAACGCCTATAACCATCATCACGGTATGCAGGCCGAAGAGCGTTTCGACCTCAATCCCGCCAAGGGTATGGACCCGGACTTCGACGAGGACGGTGTGCAGCGTGAATTGACCGTGGGCGATATCACCGCGGTCACCCTCTGGCAGGCACAGCTCGGCGTACCCGGGCGCGTCGTTTCGAAAGACAAAGCCGAGCGCCGCATGGTGAACCGTGGCGAGCAGGCGTTCGACGAGGTCGGATGCACCTCCTGCCATGTGCCGGAGATGACATTGGAGAGCCGCTTGTTTGTGGAACCCAACCCGTTCAACCCGCCCGGCACCTGCAGCGAGCCCAGCGTCTGTCCGGAGTACTCCTATGACATGACTCAACAGGGCGAAGGCCCGCTGCTCGAGAAAGGCCGGAATGGAACCGCCATTGTGCGCGCCTACACCGACCTGAAACGCCACAACCTATGCGATGATCCGACAGATGTTGACCCGATCCGGTTCTTCTGCAACGAGCAGCTGCCACAGGGACGGCCGGACCAGGATGGCAGGCCGGGCAGCGAGTTCTTCCTCACCCGCAAGCTGTGGGATGTCGGCAACTCCGCGCCCTACGGTCACCGCGGCGACCTGTCCACCATCAGCGAAGCCATCCTGGCCCACGGGGGTGAGGCCCGCGCCTCTCGCGATGCCTTTGTGGGAAGCCCCGAAAGCGATCAAGTGGCGGTGGTCAAGTTCCTGAAGACTATGCAGGTGGTCCCGGAAGGCCGGCGGAGGGTGATCGTTCAGAAATAACACGGCGCCACTGTTGACCTCACGAGGCCGGCCCGCGCAGCGGGCCGGCCTTTTGTTTGCCACGCCGGGCACTGTGCGTGCGAGGGAACCGCCAAGGCTGGTATATTCGCGGCATTGGTCAAAAAAGCGAAAAATAACACTCTGTCTGAAACTGAAGATTTGCGCTTGCGAAGGAAGTCCCATGCAGAAATCATGTCTATTTGCCGGGTTGTGGATCAGTCTCGTTACTTCCATGGCCAATGCGGCGGCAGGGACGAGCTTGCTGACTGCAGAGATCCAGGTCAATAGCTCGCCGTTAGGGCCCGGTACCAATATAGACGCCCTCGCCATTGATTATTCACAGCTTAGAGTGACTGCTGCCTCAGTCCTCCCTGCCGCCGGTCTGGTCGCTGCTGTCTTGCCGGGCAGCCGCTCGGTTCAGCTCGGCGGCACGGCATCAGCCTTTGCCACCCTTATCAACGCGGGCACCACGGAGGCCACCAGCTGTGACATCACCCCGCTGAGCGTGGTGCCCGGGGGATTCGTCTACCAGACCACCAATCCGGCGACAAACGCGCTGACCGGCACGCCGGACACGCCCGTCGATATTGCCGCGGGCGGGCTGCAGACATACGTGTTTGCATTCACACCGACCGTCGCGCTGGCACCGACCGAGATACCGTTGAGCTATGACTGCACCAATACCGATCCGGCACCCGTTGTGCCCGGACTGAATACCCTCCTGTTGTCATCGTCCAGCACCCCGGTGCCCGATATCGTCGCCCTGGCCGCCACGCCGACCAGTGACGGCATTGTTAACCTGCCTGACAGCCTGGGTGCGAACGCCTTTGCCGTGGCGACGGTGAATGTCGGCATCAGTGGCACCATGACGGCGATGGCAGATACGGGTGCGACGTCATTGCCGGTGAACCTGTTCATCTGCGAGACTGATCCCGCCACGGGTGAATGCCTGGCTGCGCCGGCCAGCAGCGTGACCACCGCGATCAACGCCGGCGCCACCCCCACGTTCACGATTTTTGTAAACGGTAACGGAATCGTGTCGGAAGACCCGGCGAGCAATCGTATCTTCGTGCGCTTCCGGGATGCGGCTGGCGTGACCCGCGGATCAACGAGTGTGGCGGTACAAACCCTGGTCAGCGCGAGCATCGCCAGCTGCGACGCACAAACCGGCGGGGGTGTGCCGACGATACAACTCGTTCGCGCGTTTCCCAACCTGCAATTCAGTGAACCCGTCGCTCTGTTAAGCGCGGCGTCGAACGATCGTTTTTTCATGGTCGAGAAGGCCGGGCGCATCGTGAGCTTTGTCAATGATGACGCGGTCTCCGCCACGACCAGCTTCGTCGACTTGACCAGCCGTATCGACGCACGGGGCGAAGGCGGCCTGCTGGGCATGGCCTTTGACCCCGATGTCGCCAGCAACGACTTCGTGTACCTGTCCTATACGACCAGTGATGATCCGTTGAATGACAATGGCAGCAACTTTCGCTCCGTGGTTTCGCGGTTCTCTCTGAATACCGCGGGCAACGCACTCGATACGGCGAGTGAACAGATTCTGTTAACCCTGCCCCAGGCATTCGCCAACCACAACGGCGGTCAACTCGGTTTCGGGCCGGACGGATTTCTCTACATCGGGTTTGGCGACGAAGGCAGTGGCGGCGATCCTTCCGATAACGGGCAGAATCCCGCGAACTTCTATGGCAGCATGCTGCGTATTGACGTAACACAACCCGATGCCGCCCGCGGCCTGCCCTACAGCATCCCTGCCAGCAACCCCAATGCGGGCAACCTTGCGTGCAGCGACGGGGCCTGTCCCGAGGTCTTTGCCTTTGGCTTGCGTAATCCCTGGCGCTGGAGCTTCGATCGTTTGAGCGGGGATCTGTGGGCAGGCGACGTCGGCCAGGGCGAGTGGGAGGAAATAGACCGGATTGAGGCCGGCGGCAATTATGGCTGGCGGTGTCTCGAGGCAAGCCAGCCATTCAATTTCCTCAACTGCGACAACAGGACCTTTCAGGCTCCGGTCGCCGAGTATTCCCACAGTGAAGGTCAGTCCGTTACCGGTGGCTACGTCTACCGGGGCGCCTCGGTCGGTTCACTCGCGGGAACCTATCTGTTCGGCGACTTCGTCACGGGTCGGATCTGGGGGCTCTTCGCACCCTATAGCAATACCCCGGACTGCCGGTTGTTGACCGATACCGGCCTGAACATCAGTTCGTTCGCGGAAGACACTACCGGTGAGGTTTTCGTCATCGCGTTTTCCGGCGAGCTGTATCGCATCAGTCCCTGAGACCCCGCTGCGCCCCTGGAACACGTGACGTTATCGGAAAAGGTGAAAGATACCGGCAGGCCGCGAACAGCCCGGGAAGCCACATTCATGAAGACGCTCATCCTTTCCATCATCATTGTGTGTGTCAGCGGCTTCGCTGCCGCCTCAGACCGCCATGTCAGGATTGACACCCCCGGGGAGAATGACAGCGTCGATCCCGCGATCACGAGCAAACCTGTAGTGCTCAAGACCACCGGCCCTGAGCTGGAAAACATTCGCTGGCAGCTCGACCAGTATCTCGGTGACTTGGGCGAGATGACGCCGGTTCTGCCCGAAACGACTGTTGATGCCAGGTTCAGCCAGGGTGAGATCGGCGGCAGCGCCGGCTGTAACCGCTATTTTGGCCGTTATACCACCGGACAGGACAGGCGACTTACCCTGGCCTCCGAGATCGGCTCCACCCAGATGGCGTGTCCTCCAGCCGTTGCCGGGCAGGAGCAGCGCTACCTCGCCCTCCTTCCTCTGGTGGCCGCCTGGCAAAGACAGGACGAGTCACTGCTGCTGCTCGATAACGAGCATCAACCGATCCTGAAATACGCTGCCGCCAGAACGATCGGGCTGGAAGACTCAGCCTGGCAAGCCACCGGCATCAACAACGGTCGCGGCGGCGTTGTTTCCAGTAACACCACGCAGCTTGCGACGGCGCTGTTTGCCAATGGCAAGATCAGCGGCAACGCCGGATGCAATCATTTCGCTGCCGCGTACGAGATCAAAGGCAATCGAATCAAGATCGGGCGGACAATGACGACGCGCAAACACTGCGCAGAACCGGATGGCATCATGGTGCAGGAGCAGCAATACCTTCAGGCCCTGGCTCGGGCGCACACCTACACATCGAAACCAGACGGGCTCGAATTACGTGACGAGAACGGCTCGCTGCAGGTCAGCTATCGTGTTCAGAAGCGCTGAGGTGCAGCCATGCAGGCACGTGCGTCAGAATATCCACATGAATACGCCTCAATACACCAGGCTACCGTCATTACTGAACACAGGCACCGCCTAAAGCCTGGCGCGTCGCAGGCGCAGTGCATTGGTTATCACTGATACTGAACTGAAACTCATTGCCGCGGCTGCGATAACGGGGGAAAGCAGCAGGCTGAAAAAGGGATAAAGTACCCCGGCTGCGACTGGCACCCCCAGTGAGTTATAAACAAAGGCGAAAAACAGATTCTGACGGATATTGCGCATGGTAGCGCTGCTCAAACGGCGGGCGCGGACGATACCGCGCAAATCACCTTTAACCAGCGTCACACCAGCACTTTCAATTGCCACATCGGTACCGGTCCCCATGGCGATACCCACATGCGCTTGCGCCAGGGCTGGCGCATCATTAATCCCATCACCCGCCATTGCCACTATATTGCCCGCCGCTTGAAGCTGCTTGATGACTTCTGCTTTCTGTTCCGGCAACACTTCAGCATGAACCTGGTCAATATCAAGTTTTTTCGCAACAGCTTCCGCAGTCTGGCGACTGTCGCCTGTCAGCATAACAATCTTAATACCTTCAGCATGCAGATCATGGATGGCGCCGGGAGTGGAATTCTTGATGGGGTCCGCAACACCCAGCAGACCAACAGCCTTGCCATTGATGCCCAGGAACATCACGGTCTGTCCCTCGGTGCGCAGGGTATCTGCCTGTTGATGCAGATCACCCAGCTCAATACCGAGGCTCTCCAACAGTTTGATATTGCCCACGGCCACCTGGTTTCCGTCAACGTCACCGGTGACCCCTCTGCCAGTGACCGACTGGAAGTTACGTGTCGGCGCCAGTTCAATCCCTTTTTCCTCAGCGCCGCGCACGATCGCTTCGGCCAGAGGGTGTTCACTCGCACGCTCAAGGCTAGCGACCAAGTGGAGTAGTTGTTGTTCGTCAGCACCGCCTGTTGTCTGCACAGTAACCAGTTTGGGTTTGCCTTCGGTCAGCGTACCTGTCTTGTCGACCACCAGGGTGTCGACTTTCTCCATAATCTCCAATGCCTCGGCGTTCTTGATCAAGACCCCGCCCATCGCACCCCGGCCGGTACCAACCATGATCGATATCGGTGTGGCCAGTCCCAGCGCACAGGGGCAGGCGATGATCAACACGGCGACGGCGTTGACAATGGCATGCGCTAATCGGGGCTCGGGGCCCGCCAGTCCCCAGACAACAAACGTTGTGAGGGCGATAAGAACCACCGCCGGGACGAAATAACTGGCCGCCAAGTCTGCGACTTTCTGGATCGGGGCGCGTGAGCGTTGCGCTTGGGCAACCATATTGACGATCTGTGACAACAGGGTATCGGCCCCCACTTTTTCCGCCCGCATCAGCAGACTGCCGGTGCCGTTCAGGGTGGCTCCGATCAGCTTCTGTCCCGCGGTCTTGGTGACCGGAATGGGTTCACCGGTGACCATCGATTCGTCGACATGACTGTCGCCCTCGATCACCGTCCCGTCGACCGGAACCTTCTCTCCCGGCCGTACCCGCAGCATGTCACCCGCCTGCACCTGGTCCAGCGGAATGTCTTCTTCGGTGCCATTCGCGCGAACAATCCGCGCGCCCTTAGGCGCCAGGGCCAACAGCATCTGTATCGCCGCGTTGGTACGTGAGCGGGCGCGCAGTTCCAGTACCTGCCCCAGCAAGACCAGTGCGGTAATTACCGCTGCAGCTTCAAAGTACACGTGGACCAGACCGCCTTCCATTCGCATGATGGGCGGAAAGGCCTGTGGAAATAAGAGGGCAACCACGCTGTAGGTCCAGGCCACCGACACGCCGAGCCCAATCAGGGTAAACATATTCAGGTTCCAGCTGACGACAGAACGCCAGCCGCGCACGAAAAACGGCCAGCCACCCCACAGTACAACCGGGGTCGCCAGTGCAAATTCAATCCACTGCACCGCGCGCATGGAAAGCTCGCGGGGCAGCCACTGCGGCGCAAGGTCGGCGACCATGGCGAGCAGAAACACGGGCGCGGCTAATACCGTGCTGACCCAGAAACGCCGGGTCATGTCTTTGAGTTCCGGGTTTTCTTCTTCCGGTGCCGCGCTGCGGGGTTCCAGGGCCATACCACACTTCGAGCAGTTGCCTGGATGGTCCTGCACCACTTCGGGATGCATAGGGCAGGTATAAACCGCGGACTTGCGGGTCTTTGTCGTCGGCGCTGCTGTCGCTGGGGCAAACCGAACCGGGTCGGCACGAAAGCTGGCATGGCAACGCTCGGAGCAGAAATACCAGGCGGTTCCCTGATAATTTTCTGTCGCCGCCGCTGAACCCGGCTCAACGACCATGCCACATACGGGGTCTCGGGCCATTTTGGAGCACTCCCTGTGTGCCCTGTTGGACAACATGGTGGCCCCAATAATTCCGTTTCCCCATAGTTGCAGGTGGTTTTTACGTGTTGCGCACCATCCGCGAGGGCTGGCGTTTGCCTGCCGGGCAAGCGAGCGAAACAGTCTAACCGGGGCTGGTCTTCCGCTCTTAAGACCGCAACAACGAGAAAGAGCGCGCTGGGTACCTGGGACGTTACATGCCGCAAACGAGGGTTTGTGATTTATTCATTCGCGCTGAATGTTCTGTGGTTGGGTATCTGATAGCGACCGACCAGCAAACAAGCCTGCCTGCCGCAAAACTCATCTGCAAATCAAAACGAGATTCAGGTTATAAGAAGATACTTTCTGGTGAAGGTTGACTTGCGAGTTTTGGCCGTTCTGGGAAGTTCAGAGGTCTAGCACGAATGAGCCAAGGACAGGTGATGGCTCCCTTGCGCCTGAAAAGATCCTGTATGCTTCGCGCCCTTCGCGGTTCGACAGGCAGTACCTGTGACCCTCAGGGGACCAGCACCAGCTTACCGCGCGTGTGACCGGTCTCGATCTGGCGGTGGGCCTCAGCGGCCTGTGCCAGCGGCAGAACGCCGCTGACTTCAACGTTCAACGCGCCCGCATCGCACAGCGCGGCACAACGGTCCAGTATCGCGCCCTGGTGGGCGCGCGCCTCGGGCAGATCCACCGGCATGGGCGTCAGCATCAATTCAAAGCCGATACGCAGGTTCCTGTTGCGCGCTTCTTTCCAGTTCACCGTGCTGCCCGGATCGAGGAGCGTGACCAGATTACCGAAGTGCGCCATGGTTCTGAAGGTGTCCACGAACACCTGGCCACCCATAATGTCGCGCGCGACATCGACACCGCGCCCGGCGCCGGTTCGGGCAGATCGACAAGCTGCAGAACTTCGGGCCCGCCACTCTCGGTCATCTGAATCGCCTTCATCGCTGGGATCTCCGCTGGCTGATGGGTTATGCCGTGACAGACTGGCCCGGTGAGGTCAGGCCATGCCGCCGTTATCGGTCACAGGCATTGAAACATGCCACACCAGAAATCTCACCACAACGACCGAAACGGGTGGGCTATACTCGCTAGGCGCACGCGATTGTATGATGTCGGCACCACCTGACGCTCATTACCGCAGGTCAGACGAGGCAGAGCTCGCGTGCGCCGGCCATCTCGTGGGCATTGGTCGGGAAATTCACAGGCAACCGTAAGTGACATCGCAAGGGGGGAGTTGAGCACGTGGATATGATGCTGTGGCTGGAACTGATCCTGTTTCTGGTCCTGATGGGCTTCTCCGGTTTTTTCTCCAGCTCTGAGACGAGCCTGTTTTCCCTCAATAAGGTCCAGCTCGAACAGATGCGCCGGGACGACAATCCGCGCATCGATCTCATCGAGCGCATGTTGAGCGAGCCCCGGCGACTGATTATCACCATCCTCATCGGTAATGAGTTCGTCAACGTTGCCGCATCCGTCATCTCGGCGGCTGTCGTGATCGAGTTGCTGGGCGCCGAGAACAAATTCCTGAATCTCTTCATCATGGTGCCGATCCTGCTCCTCGTGGGCGAGATCACCCCGAAGACACTGGCGATACGGAACAACGTAGCCTTTGCCACCCACCAGTGCCTAGCCATCGAGTTCGTTGCACGCCTCATCAAGCCGCTGCGTGTGGTGGTGCGTCTGGTGGCGGACCGGCTCACGACCCTCATAGTGGGTAAGGAACGATCCCGTGCCAGCATCGTCACCGAGGACATGGTGCGCACTCTGGCCCACGAGGCGGTTGGCGACGGCGTTCTCGACAAGAGCGAGGCGCGCTACATCGACCAGATCTTCGACTTCGGGAACAAGACCCTCGAGGATGTGATGACGCCCCGCTCCAACGTGTTCTTCCTTTCATCGGCGATGTCCCTGCCCGATATGATCGCCGAGGTTCGCCGTACCCGTCGTACCAAGATCCCTGTCTACGACGGGCATAGGGACACTATCGTGGGCATACTCTATGCGAGGGATCTGTTGGGCCTGGACCCTGCCCAACTGGGTGAGAAGCTGACGCCAAAGCTGCTGCGAGAGCCCTATTTCGTGCCGGAGTCCAAGCCGGCCGTCGAGTTGTTCCACGCCTTTCGCAAGCGCAAGCAGTCGCTTGCCCTGACCGTGGACGAGTACGGTGGGGTCACGGGGCTGGTCAGCATGGAGGACCTGCTGGAATGTATCTTCGGCGACATCCGGAGTGCGTCCGACGAGATGATGCAAGAACCCGAGTTCAAGGCGTTCGCCGACGGCAGCAGCCGACTGGAGGGCAGTATGCCCATCGAGCAGTTCAACCGGGAACTCGGCGGCGACCTGGACGAAACCAAGGCGGAGACCGTCGGCGGTCTGCTTCTGCACGAATACGGCGAGCTGCCGCCGGAGGGCACCAAGATAGTTTTCGGGACGCTGGAGTTCACGGTCGTCAAGGTGCGCCACAACCGCATCCGAGAGGTTACGGTGGTTAAGTTATCCGGCGCCGAGCAGCCGGACACGCCGGTTTCCACTCCGGAGTCCCAGGGCAGCTCGCCAAGGGCGGCTGATGAGGCCACGGATGGGCTCCAATCGCCCCGCGAAGAGACCCGCGATCGCGACGAGACGCGGGACTAGGCCATGGGAGATATCCTCATCAGCTTGCTTCTCATGGTCATCTGCCTGATAGCGGAAGGCTTCTTCTCCGGATCCGAGATCGGGGTGGTGAGCGCGGACCGCATGAAGCTGCGCATGGATTCGGCAAAGGGCTCGCGCGGTGCAAAACTCGCGCTCGCCATGCTCAGTAAGCCCGAGTGGCTGCTCTCCACAACCCTGGTGGGAACCAACATAGCGGTGGTTACTAATACCACCGTGGCCACAGCGCTGATGATCCAGCTGTTCGGTGCCGATTACAGCTGGCTGGCTATTGTGCTCGTGGCGCCACTCATCTGGGTGTTCGGCGAGATCGTGCCGAAGAGCGTGTTCCAGCAGCGGGCCGACGTGATCACCCCGAGGGTCATTTCCCTGCTGAAGTTCTGCTCTTATCTCTTCTACCCCATCCTGATCGTGTTCAGCTTCCTCGCGCGGTGGTTGTCCAGAGCGTTGGGCGACAAGCCGGAGCGGAAGAACCCTTTCACGCTGCGCGAAGAGATCATGACGATGATGCGGATGAATGTTGTAGAGGGAGACATCAAACCGCTCGAGAAGACCATGATCCGTCGTCTGTTCAATTTCGAAGAGACCACGGCTGGCCAGATCATGACGCCGCTCATCGACGCGGTCGGGGTAGAACAGGGGGCGATCTGCGGAGCGGCGATGCGGATAGCTGCCGAGAAGGCGCACAAACGCCTGCCGGTCTATGCCGAGCGTGTTGACAAGGTGATAGGCGTACTGGACTCCCTGGACCTGCTCGGAGTCGATCCGAGCGAGCCGATCGACTCTTTCGTGAAACCGGTCGACTACGCACCCGGCTCGCGAAGCGTCCAGGACCTGTTTCTGGATATGCGCCGGGATGGCCAGGCCATGTCCGTGATCGTGGATGAGTTTGGCGGGGCCGAGGGTATCGTGACCATCGAAGACATCATAGAAGAGGTCGTGGAGGATATGCAGGATGAGTACGATATCCACGAGACCCCCACCCAGTGGATACGCAAGCTCGGTGAGCAGGACTATGTGGTGAGTGCCCGTGTTGACCTCGGCGCCCTGTCCGAAGAGCTGGGAATCGACCTGCCCTCGGGCAAGTACGCCACGCTCGCGGGCTTCCTGCTTGCCAAGGCACGGGACGTCCCTCCAGTGGGCACGGAGATCAAATACCGGGCAATCTCGTTCGACGTCCAGCGTGCCACGCCGCAGGCCATTCAGGAGGTTCGGATTCGCTGGTGATGTTCACAGCGCCCGCTGCGGGTTCGGCGGAGGTGGCGGTGAGC
Organism: uncultured Gammaproteobacteria bacterium; assembly: GCA_963707015.1. Taxonomy (GTDB): domain Bacteria; phylum Pseudomonadota; class Gammaproteobacteria; order Thiohalobacterales; family Thiohalobacteraceae; genus CAVPOO01. Next base: position 23,441 of record CAVPOO010000024.1, on the reverse strand, counting down.
ATCCATGATCCATCGAAGCGGCGGACGTACTGCCCTGGTTATCAACCGGTCGTTCGTTGAAATTCGGCGACTGGCTGGTCAGGGCCGTTTCTTGCCATAAGCAACGCGCAGCCTTCGGCGGCCGACGTTGTGTGAGGCACTCTGCCGCTTCAGAACCAACCTGTTAGCCGATGCTTCGCGACCCCACGCCGCCTCAACAGGTGACGTGCAGAATCGCGTTGACATCGCTGGGCTGGTATTTCCTGAGTAATTCGCACACCTCCACGGTTGGCTTCGCAATAACCTGCACCCCTTTTCTCTGCGCCTCTTCGTACACGTCGGGCATAACGGGCAGACTTCCATACGCGCCGGTGCCGATGAAAAGCTGCTTGCCGTGCCAGGGAATCTCTTCCTCTACCGATAAAGGCGTGTGACCGAACTGGCTGCGGTAAACCTTCGACACTTTTTTCTTCCGCTTTCTTACCGCGCCTTTTTCGATAACAACGTCATGATCATAATGCTGGCCCTCAATATCGATTTCTCCGAAGGTAACGAGCCTCATCTTCATGGTGCGCCCTCCTGTTCCCAGGCCTGAAAACCGGGACACTTTTCCTGCATGGGTAAAAAGGCCACCGGACTTTCTGATGTGCCTTTGTCGCTTTGTTCCAGACAGGAAAAGGATAGCAGACGCTGGCCCGGCGTGCCGGAGTGCAGGCTGCCTATTCCCATGACTCTGGTAATTCCTCGACGGCCCGCCGCGTCTCTTCCGCTGAGGGGCCAGGTACCCGCACTGCCCCACCGGCACCGGCACAGTGTTTCTAGCCCGGATTTCTCACAGGGCGGCATTGGAGGATCATATTTTGTTAAAGAGACTGAGATAGTGCTGAGGAGCCAGAACACCGCGTGTTTCGTAACGACGCCTATCCCGGCCCTGGCTGAAGGCCCTTCCAGCAACGCTGCGTGCGCATCCGAAAACGGTGAACCGAGAGTATATTTTAATCCACCTGTTTTCCCACTAGAATATTCAGCCGCTGGCTGGCAGCCGGCTGCCGACCAGTTAGTCACGTCTGTCGCCGCGAACAGGCCGTACAAGTAAGAGAGCGGGCGCCATGAATACCGAAGTCGTACCGATGCAAAACGGACTGCCGAAAGGCGTGATGTTCAACGCTTACCCTGACAGCATTGGCCGAAACCTGGCGGATATCGCTCGTATGCTCAGGCGGCCGGAATTCAAAGATGTTTTTTCTTTGTTTTACATCCTGCCTACCATATTCAACAGTGATCTGGATCGCGGCTTTTCTATCATAGATTACAACCTCAATGATGAGCTTGTTTCCCGGGAAGATTTGCAGAAACTCCATGAGCTCAATGTCATGTTCAAATTTGATCTCGTTTTGAACCACCTCTCCGCAGGCTCTCCCCAGTTTCAGGATCTGTTGAAGAAAGGTGACGAATCAAAATACAAGACTTTCTTTATCGATTGGAATGAATTCTGGCGATCGCACGGAGAGATGGGGCCTGAGGGTCACGTGCTGCCGAATACAGAACATCTCAAGACGCTCTTCACGAGAAAGCCCGGCCTTCCCATATTGAAAGTACGCTTCCCGGATGGATCCGAGAGGCCTTACTGGAATACATTTTATCAGGAAGTTGTCTATCACAAGATCACCGCCCACGATCTGCTACAGTCATTAGAGATCGAAGAACTCACCTACGAGCACGCGGAGCGCATTGCCGCGATGGTGAATGATGTCTTGAGTGCGAAGCGGGATGTCAGCGAAATTGATTTAGGCGACTTCGCCCATCACAAGGATGATATTGTTTCGGTTGTTGAGCAGAACCGTAAATATCTGGGGCAAATGGATTTGAATGCTCAATCGGAAGAGGTATGGGAGTTTTACGATGAGACCTTAAACAAGCTGGCCGAACACGGTGGGAAGCTCGTCAGGCTCGATGCATTCGCTTATTTACACAAGGAACCGGGTGAGAGCAATTTCTTCAATGAACCCGGCACCTGGGAGTATCTGGGGAGACTGAAACGGATAGCGGATAAGTATGACTTGATTCTGCTGCCTGAAATACATGCCGAGTATGGCTGTGGGCTCCATGAGCAAGTGGCAACCAGAGGATTTCCCATCTATGACTTTTTCTTCCCCGGCTTGGTTATTGATGCGCTGGATCGCGGGACAAACGGGCCTCTTTTGCGCTGGATTCGCGAGCTAATCGAAAAAAACATCAAAACGATTAACATGCTCGGGTGTCATGATGGCATCCCTGTCCTTGACTTGAAAGGGAAAGATATTGCTGGCGTCGCAAGAGCGGGACTATTAAGCGATGAAGAGATCGACGCAGTGAGCGAACGAATAATAGATCGGGGTGGACGAGTAAAAAACCTGTATGGCCCGGATGGCAAGAAGATAGCGTATTATCAGGTCAATGCGACGTTCTTCAGCGCACTGGGCGAAGACGAGCGAAAGTTGCGTCTTGCCCGGGCAATCCAGATGTTTATGCCGGGTATCCCGCAGGTGTGGTATCTGGATGTGTTTGCCGGCAAGAATGATTACGCAGCGGCCGACCAAGGCGGCACGGGGGGACATAAGGAAATAAATCGCACAACGCTCGCAAACAGTGATATTGAGCAAGGGCTCACACGCATTGTTGTGCGAGACCAGCTTGAGCTCATGAGGCTGCGGAATACCTCACCTGCTTTCGACGGCGAGTTGACGATCCATGGTACCGATGAGCACCGCCTGCACTTAACCTGGAAACGTCAGGCGTGCACAGCGACGTTGAACGCCGACTTGCGCGATTGTAGCTTCAGCATCGCACACACGGATAATGCCGGTGACGAACAACTGATGTCGTATCGCTAGACCAGCCTAGGAAAGCGGGATCGACTTTCCCCAAAACACGACTTTTCCCTCTCAGCCTTTACAGCACTCACTTGAATGAATGAGGTGGGGCTCGCGAGCCCCACCCCTCCTGTTCAACTATCTATCATTCTGCGCCCAAATCGATCTGGAACAAGGCTGGCAACAGAATACTCCCGTGCTCACTCGGGGTTTGTGGATCCAGCGTAGCCGGATTGCCTGGATTCAGGTTGGACGCCGTATCATCCGGCGGGAACAACACCAGGGTCTGCAGGAAGGCCTGTATCGCATACTGGTCACTCGACCTGAGCCTTAGGTATGCACGCTGCGCGCGCTCCGCCTCACCACCGTGACGCCGGATCACCTGATCCAGGTTGATACTGCGTCCGTCATGGCCGTACGGTGAAGTGGAACCGACGCCCCAGAGTGGCTCGGTGACAAACTCCGTGACAAGACTTTCATCATATTCACGCTCGTGAAACGCCGGGCCAAGGTCATGCCGCTTGAGGTCGGTATAGATATTCCTCACCACGAACTGATTTCCTTCGGGAAGCAGTTGCGGGTACGTATCACCATCCTCAAAAACGACAAACCGTGTCGAGGCTGTTGCAAACAGGTCGTTAAAAATGCCGTTTTGGGGATCGTATACCGTCTCCACGTCCGCGACCCGACGGTCACTGTCGATGACCAGGTCAGGCACGTGGCAAGCGGTACAGCCAGTGGTCCGCATGAGTCTTTCGCCCCGCTGCGTCGTCGCTGTGCTGAGATAGGTTGCCGGCTTGAAATAGTTCAGCAGGTAGAATTCCATATGATCAACCACCGCCATGTCGATCTCATTGGTAACACCATCGCCGTCCGCATCCTCCGAGGCATCACACACCGGCGGACGTTCGAAGGTATCAAGCGCCGGATCGTATACGAAACCGGCCGGGCTCGTTGCGCTGACCGGGTTAACCGGATCGGTGACCGAACACAGAATCTCATCGTACGCCTGCATGCCCATCTCATCCTTGAATGCGCCGACAATGAACTCGCGAATAGAGGCTGTACCGCCCTGATGGAAGAACGGCCGGACACGAAGGTCTTCATCGACACCGTCCACCCTGGATGTATCAACCGTGCCATCGCGTGACACCGTTATCTGTCCAAAGTCTACGCCTTTCGAAATCAACCGGCGGGTGGCCCTGCGACGGCGGCTGTTCGCCGCGTCGTCAATCGCCGCTTGTCTTATCTCCCGCAACTCATTCGTCATCTCTTCGGCAAGCTGTTCTATCAGACCCAGCCCGAATAAATGCGGTGCATCGCGACTGTCGGGACGTGTGGCCACGTCGCCACCGAACCCTGCCGCGCCGCGTGGCCGGCCATGGCAAAGCGCGCAACTGTCCGCAAAACCGGCGCCGAGTGCACGGTTCTGGGTAATATCACCCGTGGAACTGAAATTCACGCGCGGTCCCAGACCCTGGTCTGCGGTGAACTTGCGCTGAAACAACTGTCGCCCACGACGTATTGAGCGGGCGGGGTCGCGCTTGATCAGGTACATGGCCGAATCGTAAGTCGTCTCGTCGCCATGACCGACACCGATTTGTCCTCAAGTGATTTGCCGACTAGACCGCCTGGTGCGTTCACTGCACCACCCGCATTGGCCTGGGTGGTATCGACGAGTTCTGCGTAGACACTTGTGAAAAACAGCGACAAGCAGACGATTCCTGGAAATCCATACACAGGCATTTTCATTACCGAATTCCCCCCTTCTGATAGCTATTGTCAAAGCTCAAAAACAAATCCCCTCGCCCCAAAGAGCGGTTGATCAGGAACACTTCCTGATCCGTCTTTTCTGGTCTATTTGGCAGGTGAGATGGAATCAGCAACGCTACATGTCGACATTTCGGTTATCTGCGCCAGGGCTCACAGTTCAGGCAATTGGTTGGAACGCAACACGTTAGCCGCTACGGTACGCTTGCGCTGTACTGTGCAATTGATTTGCAGCCAAATTATCCTGTGGTGGTCGTGATTGGTCGTGCTGACAGGTGCAGTTACGAACGATGCTTGCCAGATGATCTGGTATTGACACGGGAGGCTATACTGGGGCCTATCCACGGGCTGTAGGCCTTCGGGCCAGCCACGGCGAACACCCAAATGAGACATTCAGCGTACTTGGTCTCTGTCAGCCTTGAGTCATTTCATCAAACGTGCTGCCGTGTTGCTACTCGATTTCCACCCAAATTACGTGATGGTCACTCGCCACGTGCACTTTCTCTGTCAACTCAGGATATACGGTCCATCTTGGTGGCCTTGATCCCGGCCAGGCTCCCTTTCTAAATAATCCTGCCGCGGTGATTCGATCAAATAGCGCCGGCGACAACAACAGATAGTCAATCTTGTCTCCGTCATTCCCCAACCCGAACGTTCCGATTCCACGCTCGCCGGTACCTTCTCGCCCTTTAAACTCGCCAGTATCGAACAGGTTGTGTTCAGATACGTCTCGCAAGTCAGAGTTAGTCAGCAACGGCTGGAGCGGTTCGCTGTCCGGAGTATCATTCAAGTCACCCAGTACTATGATCTTGTCGTGACCGTCCGTTCGTAAACGTCCGTATATTTTCCATGTCAATATTGCCTGGGCCTTTCGCTTATCGATGGAACGCTGATCGTTGCCGCCAAATTTACTCTTGAAGTGGTTGGGCAACACCCAAATCACTTCTCCCTCAGGTGTGGTGACAGCGTACTCCGGGCAGTCCCGACTAAACACGGGTTGATCAGCAGGCAGATTTTCGGGGACGTCCTCGTCGTCAATATCATCAGGCAGATCGTGCACATGGCTTCGCATCATGCCAATTCTATACCCCTCTTTTGTCATCAGCCCCACGTCAATGCCACGGTCATCATTACCGTCGATCAACATGATTTCTTTATATGGCCGCATAGCTTCATTCACTTCACCCCCTACTTTGTCAAGCACGAAATCAGAAAACTGCCGGAGAACAACGCGGTTTTCAGCTTCCACCACAGCCAGAATATCGGCATCTACATCTCTGATTACGCGGCCCGTGTTCATTACTGCTGTCTCATTGACATGAGCGGTCTTTAATTCTGCCCACCCGACCCATGAAGCTCTGCCTGCGGCGATAACCTCAATACCACCGGTTCTGGGGCGCTGAAAAATCGCTCCTCTTATCTTGCGGATTAATGCAAGTGGCCCTTCATTAAACCGGTTAAGCTCAAGTTCATCGACCAGCCTAAGCATCCGTTCCTTGTCCGCGTCACGATAAACTTCCTTTTCGAATAGACCGTTGAGTTCCGCAACCGCATCAATAACACGCTGGGCCTCGCCGTCGTTTTCTTCGTTGAACGCTTTCGCTCGGTCAAAGAGATTCTCAACATTGAATGCTGCTATCTTCACGGTAGTTCCTCCTTTCTATTGGGTGTTCTGGTCCTTTTCCACGAATAGCGAATAGGGGACAGACCACGTTTTTCGCGATTACTGCGTGACATGCTCAAGCGGCGGGTTACCAAGGGCAAGGCCGGGCGACCGGTTAGGGACAGCGGGGGCGGGGGATAATTGTGGTCTGTCCCCTAATTAACTTTTGATTCTGGTGCCACTTCGCACGGACGCGCTCCACCAGCCGCTAACGTGCTTTGTGAACTGGTACAATCAGAGTCGCCCTCACTCATCGCTCAATGGCACGACGCCTCACGTGACGCTTAGGGTTTTTCGGTCAGCTTCGCGAAAGCCTGGGACATGGCGGTGACCGGCGCTGGTCTGGCGGGCTGTTGCCGCTGGCGCGCCTTGCCCTGCTGGGCCTTGCCACGCTGTGGCGACGTTTTCTTCTCACCCTGGGCCGGTTTGCGCGCCACCTCATCGCCGAGGCGCATGCTGAGCGCAACGCGTTTGCGATCGAGATCAACCTCCAGCACCTTCACCTTGACGATGTCACCGGCCTTGACCACCTCGCGCGGATCCTTCACAAAGCTGTCCGACAAGACGGAGATGTGCACCAGGCCGTCCTGGTGAACGCCGATGTCGACGAAGGCACCGAAGTTGGTGACGTTAGTCACCACGCCTTCCAGGATCAGACCGGGAGTCAGGTCCTTGAGCGTCTCGACGCCATCCTTGAAGGTCGCGGTCCTGAACTCGGGACGCGGGTCACGGCCGGGCTTGTCGAGCTCGGTGATGATGTCGCGCACCGTCGGTTCGCCGAAGCGCGCATCGACAAAGTCATTGGCCGCCAGGGTGCTGAGCACGGACCTGTTGCCGATCAGCTCCGGCATGGACAGCCGTGTGGCGGCGAGAATGTTCTCCACCACCGGATAGGCTTCGGGGTGCACCGCCGAGGCGTCGAGCGGATTGTCGCCGTGGGCGATGCGCAGGAAACCGGCCGCCTGCTCGAACGCCTTGGGCCCGAGGCGCGGCACCTTGAGCAACTGCTGGCGGTTGGCGAAGGCACCCTGCTGTTCGCGGTAGCTGACGAGGTTGCGCGCCAGCGTTTCGGACATGCCGGCCACCCGCGCCAGCAGCGGCGCCGAGGCGGTGTTCACCTCGACCCCCACGGCGTTGACACAGTCTTCCACCACCGCGGACAGCTTGCGCGCCAGGCGGGGCTGGTTAAGGTCGTGCTGGTACTGGCCGACGCCGATCGACTTGGGTTCGATCTTGACCAGTTCCGCCAGCGGGTCCTGCAGGCGCCGGGCAATCGAGACGGCGCCGCGGAAGGAGACATCCAGGTCCGGGAATTCACTGGCGGCGAGTGCCGATGCCGAGTACACCGAGGCGCCCGCCTCGCTCACCACGATACTGCTTAATTTCAACTCCGGGTGACGCTGCATCAGTTCGCGCACCAGCTTGTCGGTCTCCCGCGAGGCGGTGCCGTTGCCGATACTGACCAGCTGCACGCCGTGTTTTTTCGCCACTGCCGCGAGCACCGCAATCGACGCATCCCACTGGTTCCTGGGCGCGTGCGGATAGATGGTGCTGTACTCCAGCAGCTTGCCGGTGGCATCGACCACCACCACCTTGACGCCGGTGCGCAGCCCCGGGTCCAGCCCCAGCGTGACGCGCATGCCGGCCGGCGCCGCCAGCAGCAGGTCGCGCAGGTTCTCACCGAACACCCTGATGGCCTCTTGCTCGGCCTGTTCGCGGACGCGCAGGAACAGTTCGCTCTCGATCTGCAGCGACAACTTGGCGCGCCAGGCCAGGCGCACCGACATCGACAGCCAGGCATCGGCCGGGCGGCCCTGGTCGCGGATAGCGAAATGTACGGCGATGCGGCGGTCGCAGCTGCCCGTGTCATTGCTGGCGGCGAGATCGTCCTGGCCGGGGATCACCAGCTTGAGCCGCAGCACGCCTTCGCCACGGGCGCGGAACAGCGCCAGCGCGCGGTGCGAGGGAAGCTTCTGCAGCGGCTCGGAGAAATCGAAATAGTCCGAAAACTTGGCACCGCTCTGCTGCTGGCCGTCGATAACCTGCGAGACCAGCAGGCCCTGCTCCCAGGCCTGATCACGCAGTGCGCCCACCAGGTCGGCCTGTTCCGCCACCCGCTCCAGGAAAATCTGCCGCGCGCCGTCGAGCACCGCAGCGGCATCGGCAAAGCCGGCATCGGGGTTGAGATACCCGCTTGCCACGCTGTCCGGCTGCCGGGCGGGATCCTGCAGCAGGCTGTCCAGCACCGGCTCGAGGCCGGCTTCGCGCGCGATCTGCGCGCGGGTGCGGCGTTTGGGCCGATAGGGCGCATACAGGTCCTCCAGCCGCGTCTTGGTGTCAGCGGCAGCTATGGCCGCCTCCAGTTCCGGGCTCAGCTTGTCCTGTTCGGCGATGCTCTTCAGCACCGTGTCGCGCCGCTCCTCCAGCTCGCGCAGATAGACCAGGCGCTCCTCGAGGTTGCGCAGCTGGGTGTCGTCCAGCCCCTCAGTGGCCTCCTTGCGGTAGCGTGAAATGAAAGGCACGGTGGCGCCCTCGTCCAGCAGTTTGACTGCCGCTTCAACCTGCCGGGTGTTGACGCCCAGCTCCTGTGCAATGCGCTCGGAAATCGTCATACTTCGCGAAAGCCTGGGACATGGCGGTGACCGGCGCCGGTCTGGCGGGCTGTTGCCGCTGGCGCGCCTTGCCCTGCTGGGCCTTGCCACGCTGTGGCGACGTTTTCTTCTCACCCTGGGCCGGTTTGCGCGCCACCTCATCGCCGAGCCGCATGCTGAGCGCAACGCGTTTGCGATCGAGATCAACCTCCAGCACTTTCACCTTGACGATGTCACCGGCCTTGACCACCTCGCGCGGATCCTTCACAAAGCTGTCCGACAAGACGGAGATGTGCACCAGGCCGTCCTGGTGAACGCCGATGTCGACGAAGGCACCGAAGTTGGTCACGTTAGTCACCACGCCTTCCAGGATCAGACCGGGAGTCAGGTCCTTGAGCGTCTCGACGCCATCCTTGAAGGTCGCGGTCCTGAACTCGGGACGCGGGTCACGGCCGGGCTTGTCGAGCTCGGTGATGATGTCGCGCACCGTCGGTTCGCCGAAGCGCGCATCGACATAGTCATTGGCCGCCAGGGTGCTGAGCACGGACCTGTTGCCGATCAGCTCCGGCATGGACAGCCGTGTGGCGGCGAGAATGTTCTCCACCACCGGATAGGCTTCGGGGTGCACCGCCGAGGCGTCGAGCGGATTGTCGCCGTGGGCGATGCGCAGGAAACCGGCCGCCTGCTCGAACGCCTTGGGCCCGAGGCGCGGCACCTTGAGCAACTGCTGGCGGTTGGCGAAGGCACCCTGCTGTTCGCGGTAGCTGACGAGGTTGCGCGCCAGCGTTTCGGACAGGCCGGCCACCCGCGCCAGTAGCGGCGCCGAGGCGGTGTTCACCTCGACCCCCACGGCGTTGACACAGTCTTCCACCACCGCGGACAGCTTGCGCGCCAGGCGGGGCTGGTTAACGTCGTGCTGGTACTGGCCGACGCCGATCGACTTGGGTTCGATCTTGACCAGTTCCGCCAGCGGGTCCTGCAGGCGCCGGGCAATCGAGACGGCGCCGCGGAAGGAGACATCCAGGTCCGGGAATTCACTGGCGGCGAGTGCCGATGCCGAGTACACCGAGGCGCCCGCCTCGCTCACCACGATACTGCTTAATTTCAACTCCGGGTGACGCTGCATCAGTTCGCGCACCAGCTTGTCGGTCTCCCGCGAGGCGGTGCCGTTGCCGATACTGACCAGCTGCACGCCGTGTTTTTGCGCCACTGCCGCGAGCACCGCAATGGACGCATCCCACTGGTTCCTGGGCGCGTGCGGATAGATGGTGCTGTACTCCAGCAGCTTGCCGGTGGCATCGACCACCACCACCTTGACGCCGGTGCGCAGCCCCGGGTCCAGCCCCAGCGTGACGCGCATGCCGGCCGGCGCCGCCAGCAGCAGGTCGCGCAGGTTCTCACCGAACACCCTGATGGCCTCTTGCTCGGCCTGTTCGCGGACGCGCAGGAACAGTTCGCTCTCGATCTGCAGCGACAACTTGGCGCGCCAGGCCAGGCGCACCGACATCGACAGCCAGGCATCGGCCGGGCGGCCCTGGTCGCGGATAGCGAAATGCGCGGCGATGCGGCGGTCGCAGCTGCCCGTGTCATTGCTGGCGGCGAGATCGTCCTGGCCGGGGATCACCAGCTTGAGCCGCAGCACGCCTTCGCCACGGGCGCGGAACAGCGCCAGCGCGCGGTGCGAGGGAAGCTTCTGCAGTGGCTCGGAGAAATCGAAATAGTCCGAAAACTTGGCACCGCTCTGCTGCTGGCCGTCGATAACCTGCGAGACCAGCAGGCCCTGCTCCCAGGCCTGATCACGCAGTGCGCCCACCAGGTCGGCCTGTTCCGCCACCCGCTCCAGGAAAATCTGCCGCGCGCCGTCGAGCACCGCAGCGGCATCGGCAAAGCCGGCATCGGGGTTGAGATACCCGCTTGCCACGTTGTCCGGCTGCCGGGAGGGATCCTGCAGCAGGCTGTCCAGCACCGGCTCGAGGCCGGCTTCGCGCGCGATCTGCGCGCGGGTGCGGCGTTTGGGCCGATAGGGCGCATACAGGTCTTCCAGCCGCGTCTTGGTGTCAGCGGCAGCTATGGCCGCCTCCAGTTCCGGGCTCAGCTTGTCCTGTTCGGCGATGCTCTTCAGCACCGTGTCGCGCCGCTCCTCCAGCTCGCGCAGATAGACCAGGCGCTCCTCGAGGTTGCGCAGCTGGGTGTCGTCCAGCCCCTCAGTGGCCTCCTTGCGGTAGCGTGAAATGAAAGGCACGGTGGCGCCCTCGTCCAGCAGTTTGACTGCCGCTTCAACCTGCCGGGTGTTGACGCCCAGCTCCTGTGCAATGCGCTCGGAAATCGTCATAGAACGGAAACAACCTGTGTTGTGATCGGGATACTGAAGGTCACGCATGATACCGGAAACGCGCTGCCAGAGTAGCTGGCCGTGCGTATCCTGCAAAAAGCAGAATCCTCCTTTCAGGCTGCTTCACGATAGTAGTAATTGAGCATACCGCCAAGGCGCCCAAGGCCTCGCAGGCCCGGACATGTTTGAGCCAATAGCGTTGATGTTCTGTCATGGAAGGATGGCTCAATACCTTGCTGGCGGCATGAATAGTAATGCGTTCTGCACACCAGCAAAAAGATCATTCCCGATCGTTATCCCAATAGATCAAACCCCGGCAGGCTTGCTGCTTTCTTATCAAAGGTAACAGTGTACTCACAGCCACGGTGAATATTTACCTGACCGATTAACGCATCACAAAAGTCGGCACTGTTTGCATCAAATGCACGCAACGCTTTCCAGGCGACTTCAACGTTTTCTACATTAAACTGCTTGGTCGTGAGCAATCCCTCGATAATCTCTCGCACCTGCGGCTTTGCAACACCATAGCAACGCTGCAGCACCCATACGATCTCGCACAAGGAAATATGTTTGATATAACCCGGAGCATCCGTGGTTAACGATTTCTCGATAAAGCGAGTCGCGGCAGTGGATTGCTTTTTATCATCTTGAACCAGCTAACGGATCACGACATTGGTGTCGAGTCCAAGCAATCAGCACCTCCCATTTCAGCAATAGCCTGATTCATTTCCTCTATCGTGACAGGCTTTTTAAGCTTGGGCACGATGCCTTTAAGGGCCTGGACGTCCTGAGTCGCAGCAACAATCTGAAAAACCCCAGCCTGAATTTCGACAAATTCCACCCGGTCACCGGTGCCGATACCGAGGCGACTCCTCACGTCCTTCGGGATGGTGACCTGGCCCTTGCTGGTGATGGTTGCGGTTGTCATGAAAGGCAATCCTCTGCACTACTGTATGGATTATTCCTTACATATAGTAAGGCGTTTCAGGATTCAAGAAAATTGTCGTGTGGTGTGTATGGCGAATTAGCTATATTCACCTGTCCTGGGGAATTGCTAATCATCACCTGAAAACGACAACTTTCTGTCAGATGTTCAACACCGCCATATCTACTCAAAGAGTCCCACACTACCTGAGTTCCGACCATGATCCGCTATACCGGTATCACCAATGGCAAGCCAACTTATGGATTCTCGAGATCAAGAATATCAACTCCATCCCGCATACCCCTGTATCGCACCCCTTCGCTGAGCGACTGTTTGGAATGATCCGGCGGGAATACCTTGACTGCGTCTTCTTCTGGAATGCACAGGACCTTGAACGAAGACCTGGCACGTTTCTACAGTATTACAACCATAACCGCGCTCATCAGTCTCTCGATGGGAACGCAGCCGCTGTAGTTAGCAACGAGCATCAACCGCCAACCGCAATACTCGGCAACTATTCATGGAGTTCACACTGCAATGGACTTTTTCAGACGCCAATTGCTGCATAAATAGGAATTCGCCAAGGACAAGAAACCATGCTAGGCTAATTTGTATGGTTTAAATACAACAAAGGGGACGGCCCCTGCGGGACTGTCCCCTTCACCACCTGATCAACGAGATGCCCATGCCCCGGTAAATAGCCAACATGAAACACTGGTACGCCATCCATACCAAGTCCCGACAGGAAATGTGTGCTGCGGAAAATCTGCGCCGCCAGGCATTCGAGGTCTATCTGCCAAACATCAAACGGGGCCACCGCTATCGCGGCCAGTGGCAAGAGAAGATCGAGCCCCTGTTCCCCCGCTATCTTTTCATCCGGCTTAACCTGGGCGAGGAAAACATCGCCCCGATCCGCTCCACCCACGGCGTCTCAAAGCTGGTCAGCTTCAGTGGCCAGCCGGCCACCGTCCCCGACCCGATCATTGATGCCCTCACCCAGGCATCAGACCCGGACACCGGGCTACTCCATCCCAAAGAGGACCTCTTCGAAGCCGGCACCACTGTAACCATTATGGACGGCCCCCTGCATGGTCTGGAGGCCATCTTCAAGGTACACGATGGCAAACAACGTTCGATTATCCTGCTGAAACTTCTGGGCAAGCTCCAGCATATCTCAATCGACAGGGATCATCTCGTACCCGGCCACTCAGACTGAGCGGTGAGAAAAGCAGGGTGCGTTTCACGCACCGGAAACTCCTGTTCAATCATTCCCCTCACCCTTATTCAGCTACAATACCATCCAATCCAAACACCACCATGATATCTGTCCAATGAGATACCTGGCATATTTGTCGATTGCGACATTTTTCACCATCAGTGCACTGGTGAGCACCCATAAAGAATGGTTCGGGTTTATCTATGGCATACCGGGAAAGGATCAGCTTGCCCACTTTGTCGGTATGGGCCTGCTGGCGTTTTTCATGGTGCTCGGCTTCTCATCCCGGGCAACGCAGGGCCGCCCACTCAGCCCGCTTGCGAGTATGGCGGTCGCAACGCTGCTGGTCACGCTCGACGAAGTGAGCCAGCTCGCCATTCCATCCCGAACTTTCGCGCTGAATGACCTGGCCTGGAGCCTCACCGGTGTTCTGGTTTTTGGATTAGCCGCCGCAGGGATAAAATGGATTGGGCGTCTGCACGATCCACAATGAAAGGCGGATGCCCCGAAACATATCTGGTGGATCAAGGGATCGTACCTGGACAGCTTGTTGACACGGATAAAACAAACCGTTGATTCCGTTTGCAACCCTTGCATTCAGGGTCATCTTCGGGTTCAAAATGAAGCGTTTAGCGAAGCGCGAACTAACAAAGTTATTGCTCTGACAATGCTGCAGTATCGCTTGAGTCTCGAACGTTATACGGCGATATTTTGGTGCTGAAATACCCGTTATAAGCCCTGAAAACAATCCATTTCTGAGGCAAGTATCAAGTGATTACAGGGAGTTGTTAAGGTCCGACCCCGTGTACCCCGCGCCATACGGGTTTACGGTGACTACCAACTAGCGTGACATTCATAATATTGGTTTGAGCGTCAGTAAATCAGTGAATACGACATCGATGCAGCGTCAATGTCTCGCCGGAGTTCGATCTGTTCGCTTCGGCGGAATCGAATATGTCCCGAATTGCCTGTGCCCTTTCCTCTACCGTGCCTCCCGACATGAGGTACGAAGACACGCCGCTCGCCATGCCCACAGCTACCGGCAGCCCATCGCCCCGGTGTGATAGCTGATTGAGCCCGTTCGAATACAGACGCGTGGCAGACTCCGCACTACCGATTGCTCGCACCACCAGATCCCGCCCATTCAAAGACCCGTCAATGAAGATCAAAAAGCTGAGCGGGCAAGGTCGGTCTAACGCACGCGTCGCTAGCTCGTAGGCAGGAACATGAATGGTTACGTTTGTGTAGTGCGTGCTATCTGGCAACGAAGGTTTAGAAAGAGGCTGGTTCTTCAGACACAACGCGTGCGGATACGGCTCTACCTGCAAAAAAACCGGATCCACAGGTGCTAATTCATCACTAAGGTAGTCATATCCATTGTGGCTCATGAACCACGCAAGGGAAGATTTCCCACTTCCTGATTCGCCAGAAATAATCACGCAGCGTTCATCCACAGATAATGCAGCGCCATGAATAAAGAACAAATCCGCGCGCAACAACTGCACGCGTTCCGTCATGTCTTTTTCGAATTTATAGATGAGGTCATAACTATCGTGGCAGTGTATGGCTGTCTTGTCGCGTCGCATTGTCCACCCATTCGCGTGGCCAGCAAGAGAAACATCGTAGCCGAGCGCCGGCAGGAATTCGGTTTCTGCCGGTAACAGGAATGCAGAATAGCATTCGCGGAGCAGATCAGATGACGCTTCGTCACCGCACCGAATGGCGATATCGCAACTCAGTACGCGCAGTAGAAGTTCGAAGGATTTCAATTCCGCGGTATCCGGTCAGTAGAAGTTTTGGCTATCATAACGAAAATTGGCGCCTGCAAGGCGCCAATTTCGGGATCAATTTTATAACGTCAAATTTGATCCACTTATTTCCGGGTCTATTACCGCGGTGATTTATGGTTTATTAACGGGGGGGCCTATTATCGGGGGGCCTATTATCGGGGGGCCTATTATCGGGGGGGCCATAACCAGACCCAGAGCTAGCAAATGCTGGCACCGCGGTCATTGTTAGGATAACAGGTGCCACGTAAGCGGCCTTCTTTAAGAAATCTCTTCTATTATTTTTCATCTATTACCCCCAACGTGTGGAATATCAACAACTGCTATACAGCTAACGTGAACGTAAGTAAGACTACCACATTCGCTACTAGATCGCCAACTCTAATCTCTTTAATTCCTGAGGCTGCGGTTCGCAAGCGGCCAGGCAATGGCAAAAGCTAAAGGCTGAATTCGGGAAAGGTCAACCGCAAGGTCGGCTTTGGTGCTTTATGTAAAATAGATGCTCGAATATTAAGGTTTATTAATGACTTGTCGCCGAAAGATCGAGCTCTATTCAACGACCAACGCCAAGCCTTCAAATTGGGCAAGGGCAGCCTGAACGTCGGACAGGGCAGATTCCGGCTCAACATCGAATGCCTCTGAAAGCATCAGAGCTATTTCGTCGATGGCGAGGCCATCGCTCAGGCAGCCCCATACGAATGACGCCGATGAATTTAGCTGATGAACCTTGCCGGCCGCCTTGTCGAGGATAATGAGCTCGCCATCGGCATTTTCAATCGCCAGATCAGGACGTGGTTTCATGATATTTCTCCATTACCTCGACGACAGGATATCGATAACCGACATAGAATAACAGCTCCCTCTCAGGGGTACTATCGGTACAATCCTATGTCTATGATCAGCAAGTAACATTCCGGAGAAAGTGAAGCGTGAAAGATAATTACTCAATACAATTACAAACTGTTTGACGAGCTACACTAGATCAGACTGATGCCTGCGCACCAAACGTTTGTCACGCAACTTCTTCGATTCTATCACGACAGCAAACCTGCTGGTGCCGGGCTAATTGATCTTCCCACAATTGACCAGGTTAAATACCTGTGCGATGCCGGGCTTGGGCCAATCGCTTTTAAAGTTTATGGTGACGAATTCAGACAGTCAGATCCGACGCTTTTTTCCGTGCTGCAAAGTGCTGACCTCACGACGCGTGTAATCTACGGGCAGCTTGAAAAAGCAGCGGTCGAGTTAGCCGGCGAGCTGCAAGGCGCCGGTGTTATCCCAACTTTCCTGAAAGGAATTTCCACGTCAGAGGAGTTCTATGTACCTCCCTATCTGCGTCTGATGAGTGACATTGATATATTGATAAAACACTCGGAAGTCGACCTCGTCATGGCCAAGGTTGCCGATCTGGGCTATGAAATTACAGACGAACAATGGCGCATGTATCGAGAGCATGGGGCCCATCACCTGCCGGAGGCACGGCATCCAAAAACAGGCGCAACTATTGAAGTGCACACAGGCTTGTTTGCACCGGTTGAGTTCTATTCAGGAGAATATGTATTTCAGCCCGACATTGTCGCTGAACAGAGCGTCGAATTCGATTATAGAGGAACTCGTGTTGCTCGATTCACGCCGGAATTTCAGTTCATATACACTGTATCGAAGTGGACTGTGGATGAAAGCTGGGCCGTAAAATTGACGAGTATCAATGACATAATTCATATTCTGAAGAAATACGAGTCGGAGTTTGATTGGCCGACATTGTCCAGGTGGTTTGCGGCCAGCCCGCACCTGTTTCCGATTACCGCTGCGCTACTACACTATCTGGAACAGGCCGACATTGTCACAGTTTCACCCAAACTGCGTGAGGTGCTTGCCGGCGCTGATCGCAGGTTAGGGCCAAGAAAATTGAAGTTGCTGGCCTGGCTCTTGCGTACATACCCATTCAATGCCCGAGACAAGGCTTATGGAGGTTTTGCGAGGTGGTGTGCGCATTCTCTTTGGCTATACTTAACCAATCCAAACAGTCGCGACCTTGGAATACCGAGGGCAAGATTGCGTCGGTTTTACATGTCCGCACTTTATGGGAAAAGCAATCCTTTTCGCAGGGTGCTGCCTGGATTAAAGTCACTCGTCTACCGAATTAGAAGATAATGAATTTGTTCATCCAATATGCTCAGTGTATATTTTTGCCTTCAAAGATATTAATTTGTCACGATTGCCTCTTAAATGTGCCTCGATTTGATCTACACGATCTTGATTGAGCCATGAACGCTCAATGGACATGTTTAGGGCTCTTACAGAAGGGTTGGCGTCGAGATATTCAATAACCTGTGATGTTGCGATCGGTTTTCCTTCGTAGCATTTATGATAGATAGACCTAAAGACATCCAGATCTTGCTGATAGTCCAGCGTCAGCCGGTAGTCCCTTTTGTGTTCAGGGTCTGCCTTGATTGATCTATGTTTGAAAACCGACTGATCTTTAATATATTCCGGCCAAAACTCTGTCTCACCGTCGTTTTTTATTGCATCGATGACTTCGAATGCGTTACGGCGAATAATATAAGGGTCCATACCAATAGGAAGCCCGTCTATATGAAGATAATCCACATCTGGATCACGCTTAATCTCATTGACCAAACGTTGCGCATACTCGAAAGAGAAAAGCGGATTGTCGGCGGTTATTAGCAGAAGATAGTCACACTCAAAAAAAGTGGAAGCCGAAAGAAGGCGATTTAAGACATCATCCGCACTGCCATTGAAATAGTAGCAGCCATGTTTATTGCAAACTTCTAATATAGGGCGGTCCTGGGGAACTGCAGAAGTGCAGACTACTACGTCATCCACCCCGTCTACTTGCTTAGCTCTTTCGATAACATGACCAAGTACGGACTGTCCTTCCATGTCGTGTAGGATCTTTTTTTTCAACCGCGTTGACTTTAGTCTCGCTGTAATAAAGAAACCGATTTTCATTGATTTAAGCACCTGTAAGAAAGTATTTCATCTATTTGAAACCAGCAACAGCCTTGCCACCTAAAATACATCCGGGTATACGAGGAAACCTGTGGGTCGACTCAAACTGAGAAACAGGATGATTCAATGTGAAATGAAGGAAATTCAGCTCATTACCAAACGGTCAAACTCTAAACCGGTATATGCCATGGATTCAGCGCAACCAGGCCGAGATATCACGGCCTGTTAGCTCGCCCAACAGGCTGATGTCCTCCTCGAAGCAGGCAATCAGCTCTTTCCTGAATTCCTCGTCAAGATTACCCGAAGTTATCGCAACCTGGTTCCAGGCATGAAGTTTCGAGAAAACGCCAGTATGCACACCCTGCAGGCCCAGCAGCTGCTTGGGGATCCTTGCATACGATAGCATCCTCCCCAGCACAGGTAGCCTGGTACGTTTGCGAACATTGGCCGAGGGAAAGTCAACGCGGCCGTCATCGGGCACACCCAGAAAGTTAAGAATACCCAGATAAACACCGCGTGGATCTGCCCTCATGTCATCCATGAAGACCACCATCACACGGTTGCGCGATACCTGCCGAAACAGGCGCTCTACCTGCTCGCCCAGCCGACACACATCTGCATACATAAGTCTTGCCGGATCATTTCTGCAGTTTCCAGGCAGACGTTTGCCCTGCATGCGGTCCTCCTGCGCCTGCCATGCCTCCCTGAAATCTGCAATCGCCTCGTACTGCGTATACAGTAGCTGTGCATGGACTGAAGGCGCCATTTCGACCGGATTCCGTACCGCGACCAAGAAACGTGCGGAGGGCGAGTACTCGAGGATATTACACACTGCCTCGCGCGAACGCAGGTAAGTTGTCGAAGCCTCACCCACGACAAGGTGAGTGTCGTCTGCTTTCTGGAATAGACTCTCGTACTGTTCCAATGACATCCGGTCTACATTGAGTATGTCATTGTCGAAATACCATGGCTCCTTCGGGCGCTGCGTCATGAAGATGCGAGGATGCTCTCGAAGCCAGTTTGCCAGCGCCGTAGTTCCGCACTTCGGCGCACCAATAAAAAAGAAATCGGGTTTTTTCATGGTTTCAGCGGTAATATACAATCTTCGACAATAGGTGATTACCAGCTCAATCCTTACTGCACAATCTTCAATACTTCCGACCCTTCTTATAGGCCCTTACTTTGGGATACAATATGGTGGTTAATAGAATAAAAACAAAAAACATAATCGATATTACAAACCAATTTCTTAATACCGGTACTATGGTAAAGAATGCTATTTCGATGTTGAACATACCTGGTACAGATGCCAAATAAAAGCTGAGTAACAACGTACCATGAAGCCGGCTCAATACTATACTGAAGACGCCAAACCAGACTAATGGGAACAGGAGTGCCCCGACAAAGCCCCCCACCATCGCTCCACAAGAAAATATTGAATCAGGATAATCATTTGTGTTTGGTGTATACCCTTCTCTCCTATCCGGACTTCTCCAGTGATTATTATCAAAGAATCGTTCCATAGAATAATCCAATCCAGCCTTATCTATATAACCTCCAGGTATGGCCCATAATGATGATGTATAGAGCCCATTAAATATACTTTCTTTGTAATCAGCTATCGAGGCCGCTCCAACAAAATCCACATAATCAGTCCGTTGTAATTCAAAATTCAGACTAATTTCACCGTATCTATTTTTTGTCATCGCCGTGAGTGGGCCTAAAGTTATTATAGTGACTAAAGGAATTAACAAGAGGCACAGGAGTGCCATTGACTTTCGCTTATGATGCGATCTGATTCTCGAAATTCGTCCAAACACGACCACTAGTACAGCTAATAACAGAGCATATCTTGCTCCAAAGAAATATGTAATGGATAAGCCTCCGCTTATTAATAACAATTCATTCCATAAAGTCTTGTGCTGGTCTCCGAATAACGAAAAATAATACAAAGATATAAAGAATCCCGCTTCAAGTAATGTCGTTTGGGCTTTACACTTAAATTTAAATACATACTCCCAAAGATCAAATAAAACAAAGATGTCCCAAATATACAGTACATAAAAGGCATGAATAAAGGCCCGACAGACTGTTGCATAGCTTTTTGAGACTTGAGGTAAAGTAGAGTCCAGTATTTTGCATAGACTTTCAGAATCAAGAAAATAGAAGAGCAAACGACAAGTAATGCGAACAGCCTAAAATGAAGCGCTATGTCAAATTCAACATATCTAGCTTCTCCGTAATACTTCAGAAAGGGGACACCTAAATAGGCAATTGAAACCAGACAACTGATAGCAAATGGTGTTTTAAGGAAACAGGGATTTCTACAGTAATTAGAGAAATTGTAGGCTAATAAATGATACAAAATGGCATGTACAATACATGCGATCGTAATGTTCAATCCGCTATCATCAGAATCCCCAGCCCCAAAATACTCAAGGTCCGGCCAAAAGATACTAACCAACGAATAAATACATATCGATATAAGAAAAATAGAATTACGTTTAATGGTCATAAAATAACACCAACCCTCTGTACCCTGTCAGCCCCAGTTGGACAGAATGGTTTGGTTGTCTAAGAGGCAGTTTGAATTCATCGTTATCCCATAGAGGAAACGATGATGCCCTGTAAGTCCAACAAACCCAGTGCCGAGAAAGCTGTTCGAGAAACCGCCGCCCAGCATGCGCCGTCATTCGGCTGAAAGAGAAGATCCGTATCATCCTGGTAGAAATGAGCGGTGAAGACAGTATCATCGAGTTGTACAATACACTCAATCAAAACATCAAGGTTCTGATTGAATAACTCATCGAGAGATACAATGGAGAAATACTCAAAGAGGTTGTGAACTCACCAGCAAAACCATTTAACTCAAATCGTCTTGAATCAAATCCATAATATTTTTCCTAAAAGAGACATAACTCAACTCCTCGTCTGAAAATCTCTTGGCACTTAATCCAATGCTCTTGTACAGTTGCTCATCGCAATCAAGGTTGTCAACGACTCTTTTAGTTCACTAACACTCCGAGGATTAACCAGCATAGACCTTCCGCCACTCGCCAGATACTCAAGGGCGCTACCAGTCTTACAGGTAAGCACTGGAAGTCCGGCTGCAAAAGCCTCTGTTATAGTCATTCCAAATGCTTCAGAACGGTTAATAGATGGCACGGCCATTATTCCGGCCCACTTAATCAAATCATTTTTCTGTTCGTCATCAACATGGCCGAGAAGCTCAATATCATCAGTTTGAAACTGGGACAAATGGTCAAACAATAGACCCGTCCAATAATTTTCAGACTATACCCACTCTCTTTAACGGCTCGCATGAGATATTCGAACCCTTTATAAAAAACAAGCCGTCCGATTGCTAAAACATTCCCATTGAACCTTTCTCGGAAAACATACTCGCTCGTATTTTCCGGAATAAAGGGAATTATTTTCACGATTTCACGCTGCAGAATACTAATGGTATTTGAATTCTCGTAATTCTGTGGTCCCGCCACGACAAACGTGTCGTATACGTTCATCGTCTTCCGAAAGACAATATTATACACAGGTCCCAGGATTTTCTGATTGACGACATCAGAATGATAAATTGCAACAACCTTGATTCCTCTACTCTTTAAGAGCTTTCTATTTTTCCAGACGATATGGTGGATAAGTGGATTTGGAAGATGCACAAAAATGTGAGTAAGTTCTATAGTTTTGGTAATGTATTTTTTAATATTTTTTGCAGCAGCAAAAGAGAGAGGTGCACTTCTAATTTTTATATCTTCTCTGAGCCAGTGAATTCCTTCGCCAAATGGACCAACAGATTCATTCACAATTTCACTATTTTTATCAAAGGCAAAAATATCAACACAGATATTGGAATCATGCAGTGCCTGAGAAATTCTTTTTGCAACAAGCTCTAGGCCTCCACTGAAGGGGTGATAATACTTTGAGATTTGTAGAACTTTCATATATTACCCCGCTGTTTGACAACTTTTTCTCGAGTTGCAACCAAGTTTGCATAAGAGAGATTCTCGGTTCTTGAGGACTCGCTTAAAGCAGGCTTAGCAATCACGGTGTTTGAAAAGAAAAAAAGTATATCCGCAGCCGATAAAGGATCTTAAGACAGTTAAGGCTTCGGGTTTCCTCATTTACAAAGATTAGAACCGGATTTGCTCTTCAGAATTTGGAACTATAAATATTTAGAGAAGAATAAGCTTTCATCAGAAAGGATTACTGGAAGACTAAACGTGTCGATTGTGCTGTCGCTTACAGTTCTTTGGGAGGCCAAGCTCTTGAATTAAGTACCCGTGACACGATCGGGTACCTCCTTAGTAAGTGAATTTTCGGTATAGTACGATAGCAGATGAAAAATGGCTCGAATTACATCGAGTACTCTGGCATAAGTTAATACAAGGATTTTCTTTACTCGTATGTCTATGCCTTTAAAAGAGACTTATATATTTCACGCAAGTGATTTTTTCTGCTTCTTGCTACTAAAGTGTTCTATTACACGTTTTCTGCCATTAATTCGCAATTGCTCGCATATTTGAGGATGCGTCAAAAGGAATTCTACTCTTCTGCTCATTTCCTGAATATCACCGGGAGGAAACAGTAGGCCATATTTGGTATCACTGATAATCTCAAGCACGCCTCCCGCAGCAGAGGCAATGACGGGTTTATTGCATGACATGGCTTCCACAATAACCCTGCCGAAAGGCTCAGCATTTCTTGAGGCATGTACAATCAGGTCACAGGAATTTATTGCTGCCACGTTTTCCTTCTGAAATCCTGAGAAATATATGCGCCCCGAAAGTTGTTTTCTGACATTTCCTCTAGTTCTCGCTTGTAGTCCTGATCACCGATGGTGTCATAGATGGTGTCACCAATGATTACAAAGCAAACATGCGGGTATTTAGGCGCGATAATATTTGCCATTTCGAGGAAGTCTTTTTGCCCCTTCCACTCAGCCAGTACACCAATGATTCCAATGATAAAAGGCTTATGTATCTCTGGATATTTGTCGCTGAAGATTCTATCAGTAGTGTAATTGTATATATTGGTATCGATTCCATTATAGAGCACAGTGGCTTTCTGAGGCTGATTGAATCAGCGGTTGCCTTTGAATTAGCGATACAATGAATCGCCGGATTATGCAGCAACAGAAAAAGCTTCCTGGTAACTCCCGGGGCAAGGATATCGCGGAGATGCCAGACTATATTTAGTTTTATAAAACGGGAAATAATCCCAAGGCTTATGTGGCACTTGATGCCAGTGCTATGGATAAGTTGAGCCTGTTCTCTGGAATAATGTGCGTACAGCCTTGCAAGGTAGATAATACCAGAGGGTATTGCAGCCAGCAGTA
>CAVPOO010000023.1:0-21862 GCA_963707015.1 uncultured Gammaproteobacteria bacterium | reverse complement strand
TGCCTATATGGTTTGGATTTACTCTTAAGAAGATGGTATTGTGACCGCCCGCGATTAGGGCATCGCTTTTGGTATTCATCTACAAAGATGCCGAGGTATCCGTTGCGATACATCCCGTCTCGGGCAATGCAACCCTAGTCATTAGCGTGGTAGACAGCGAGGAAGGAACCTTGCATGCGCAACGGGTCGAGGGCAGCGCAATATTGTTCTGTGCGGCTATTGACCTGTCATCAAACTTCTTCGCGAAGCACCGTTCATGAAGTATTCCGCCAATGAGCGCCACCGATGCGAGTACTCGGTCCGCCTGATGTGCCGGGTGCTGGGGGTCTCACACAGCGGATTGGATTGACCGTCCGCAGAGCGCCCGGTTGCAGCGACACCAAGCGCTGACGGAGACGATCAGGGCGTTTCGTCAGGCGAGTCGAGCGACGTATGGATCACCACGGATTCGCCAGGACCTTCTCGAGGCGGGAAAGGTGGTCGGCGAGAATAATATTGCGCTGTTGATGCGGCGGGCTGAGGTTGTGCCCAAGACGGTGCGAAACTGCGTAATGGCTATAACCAGAGCAAGGAGGGCTATAGTAAATGCAAGTAACGGCGCAGACGGGAAACATGCGGCATGATGTCAGCCTGATGACGGAGCAGGATATCTACCTGTTCAAGGAAGGAGCACATTATCGACTCTATGAAAGGTTGGGCGCCCATCCGCTGCGACACCAGGATACCGACGGCGTGTTGTTCGCGCTGTGGGCACCCAATGCCGAACGGGTAGCCGTGATCGGTGACTTCAATGATTGGAATGCCGATTCCCACGTATTGAGACAGCGCGACGACGGATCGGGGATATGGGAGGGATTCATCCCCGGTTTCGACTCCGGTGCGGTCTATAAGTATCGTATCTTTTCGCGTCACCGCGATTACCAGGTCGACAAGGGTGACCCGTTTGCCCTGTATTGGGAGGCGCCGCCCAAGACCGCCTCTCGGGTGTGGAGTCTCGATTACGCCTGGGGCGACGGTGAGTGGATGGGGCGTCGTCGTGAGGCCAATAGCCTGCGGGCGCCGATCGCCATCTATGAGGTGCATCTGGGTTCATGGCGCCGGGTGCCGGAAGAGGGTAACCGATCGCTGAGCTATCGCGAGTTGGCGCAGCCCTTGGCCGACTACGTCAAGGACATGGGATACACCCATGTGGAACTCATGCCGGTCACCGAACACCCGTTTTACGGCTCCTGGGGCTACCAGACTACGGGGTATTTCGCGCCCACCGCCCGCTTCGGTACGCCTGAGGACTTCATGTACCTCATCGATCACCTTCACCAAAACGGTATCGGCGTCATCCTCGACTGGGTGCCTTCCCATTTCCCCGGCGACGAGCATGGCTTGTGCTATTTCGACGGCACCTATCTGTACGAACACGCCGACCGCAAGCTCGGTTTCCACCCGGAGTGGAACAGTTATATTTTCAATTACGGGCGCAACGAGGTCCGGTCTTTTCTCGGCAGCAGCGCGTTGTTCTGGCTGGACAAGTACCATATCGACGGTCTGCGGGTGGACGCGGTTGCCTCCATGCTCTACCTGGATTACGGGCGCAAGGAAGGTGAATGGATACCCAACCAGTATGGCGGGAAGGAAAATCTGGATGCCATCCACTTCTTGCGCAGCCTGAACGAGGCGGTGTACCGCGACTACCCCGACGTGCAGACGATTGCCGAAGAGTCCACGGCCTGGCCCATGGTTTCGCGGCCCGTCTACCTGGGTGGATTGGGATTCGGCATGAAATGGAACATGGGTTGGATGCACGACACCCTGAAATATTTCAATAGGGATCCGCTGTACCGCAAGTATTATCACGATCAGCTGACCTTCAGCGCGATCTACGCGTTCCACGAGAATTTCGTGTTGCCCTTCTCGCATGACGAAGTCGTGCATGGGAAGGGTTCCCTGATCGGCAAGATGCCGGGCGATGAGGGGCAGCGTTTCGCCAACTTGCGCGCGCTATTGGGTTACATGTACGGTCACCCCGGCAAGAAGCTGATGTTCATGGGGGGGGAGTTCGGGCAGGTTCGCGAATGGGGACATGATGCAAGCCTCGAATGGCATGTGCTGCAGTACCCCCTGCATCAGGGCGTGCAGAATTGGGTCAAGGATCTTAACCGCTGCTACCGTGCGGAACCCGCCCTGTACGAGGAAGATTTCTCGCCGGACGGCTTTGAATGGATTGACAGCCATGATTGGGAGGAAAGTGTCCTGAGTTTTGTACGACGTGACCGCGGCAATGGCGATATCATCCTGGTGGTGTGCAACTTCACGCCCGTGACCCGCGAGAATTATCGGGTAGGTGTGCCGCGCGGTGGCTACTGGCGGGAGCTGCTCAATAGCGACGCTCCTTATTACGGCGGGGGAGGGCTCGGTAACTTAGGCGGCTCGGAAGCCGTGCCCGTTGCGGCGCAGGGTCGCTATCATTCGCTGACCCTGACGCTGCCGCCACTCAGTGTCGTTTTTCTTAAAAGCGAAAGCGAGAGTGCCTGATGCGGCGCGCACCGGCGGGAGAAGAGGCAAACATGAATCAGGACGGCAGAAAGCGGGTGGTGATCGAAGCGGTTATGCCCGAGGTTGATGGGGGGCGGTTTGCCATCAAACGCACGGTGGGGGAGGCCGTGGCCGTGGAGGCCGATGTCTTTACCGACGGTCACGATGCCATAACCTGCATAGTGCAATATCGCGCGGAAAGCGCATCCACCTGCAGCGAGGCGGCCATGCGGCCCCTGGGCAATGATCGCTGGCACGGCGTATTTCACGTCGAACAGCTTGGGCTTTACCGCTATACCGTCAGCGCCTGGGTCGATCACTTCGAGTCCTGGCGCCGCGAACTGGCGCGACGCGTGGAACCCGAGGATATCGAGAGCGCGTTACGGGTGGGCGCGGAACTGATTGAGCAGGGGGTGCAACGCGCTGCTGGGGAGGACGCGGAGCGACTACGGGCGTGGGTGCGGCGCTTCACCAAAAAGGGTCCGCTCAGTGAGCGCCGCGACGTCGCCATGGAGGAAGATCTGGCCATTTTGATGGCACGTTATCCTGATCGGCGCTTCGCCAGTCAGTACCATAAGGAACTCGAAGTTGCAGTCGAACGGGAGCGTGCCCGCTTCAGTAGCTGGTACGAGATCTTCCCGCGTTCCTGCGCTCTCGAGCCCGGCCGTCATGGCAGCTTTAAGGATTGCGCGCAGCGTCTCCCCTACATTGCCGCCATGGGCTTCGATGTACTTTACCTGCCGCCCATCCATCCCATTGGCCGTATCAAACGCAAGGGGAAAAACAACGCCTTGGTGGCCGGTTCGGATGACGTCGGCAGTCCCTGGGCTATTGGCGCGGAGGAGGGCGGTCACAAGGATCTGCACCCCGAACTGGGGACGCTCGAGGATTTCCATGACCTGGTAAAGCGGGCCAA
The DNA here is from genome assembly GCA_963707015.1 of uncultured Gammaproteobacteria bacterium. Lineage (GTDB taxonomy): Bacteria > Pseudomonadota > Gammaproteobacteria > Thiohalobacterales > Thiohalobacteraceae > CAVPOO01. The sequence continues at coordinate 18,417 of CAVPOO010000023.1, read as the reverse complement.
GGAACACGGTATGGAACTGGCGCTGGATATCGCCTTTCAGTGCGCCCCCGATCATCCCTATGTAGAGGCGAATCCGGAGTGGTTCCGCATCCGCCCCGACGGCAAGGTGCAATATGCGGAAAACCCGCCCAAGAAGTACGAGGACATCTATCCCTTCAATTTCGAGACCGAGGCATGGCGTGACTTGTGGAGCGAACTCCGCAGCGTGATCCAGTTCTGGATCGAGCACGGGGTGCACGTTTTCCGCGTGGACAACCCCCATACCAAGCCTTTCGGGCTTTGGGAATGGATTATCAGCGACATTCGGCGCGCGCACCCGGATGTGATTTTCCTGGCTGAGGCCTTCACCCGACCCAAGGTGATGCACCGTCTGGCCAAGCTGGGCTTCAGTCAGTCCTACAATTATTTTCCCTGGCGCAACACCAAATGGGAGATCACCGAGTATTTCACCGAGCTGAGCCAAGAGCGGGGGCGTGAATATTTCCGGCCCTGCCTGTGGCCGAATACTCCGGATATTCTTACGGAGCACCTGCAATTTGGCGGGCGGTCGGCGTTTATGGCAAGACTGGTGTTAGCGGCCACTCTGGGAGCGAGTTATGGCATCTACGGGCCGGCCTATGAATTGGCGGAGAACACGTCGAGGGAACCGGGGGGCGAGGAATACCTCGACTCGGAGAAATATCAGCTGCGCGCCTGGGACGTCGACCGGCCGGATAGCCTTAAGGATCTCATCGCCCGCATCAATCTTATCCGCCGCGAACATGCGGTGTTGCAGCACGACTGGAACTTGCGGTTTCACGACGTGGATAACGATCAGCTTATCACTTACAGCAAGACCAGCGAGGATCTGAGCGAGATCCTCCTGATGGTGGTGAATCTGGATCCCGATCATGTCCAGTCGGGCTGGATTCAGCTGCCGGTCGACGCATGGGAGATTGACCCGCATCACCCCTACCAGGCGCACGACCTGCTTTCCAGCGCTCGTTATATGTGGCAAGGGGCGCGTAACTATGTGCAACTCGACCCCAAAGCCGTGCCGGCCCATATTTTTCGGCTGCGCCGACGGGTGCGCAGCGAGCGGGATTTCGATTATTTCATGTGAGGTGCAGGCGGCATGACGAACAATAATTCCGGTGTGACATGGGGAAACGATCCGCAGTGGTACAAGGACGCGGTCATCTACGAGGTGCATGTCAAGGCGTTCTTTGACAGCAATGATGATGGCATCGGCGATTTTCGCGGATTGACGCAGAAGCTCGACTATATTCAAGAGCTCGGGGTCAACACTCTGTGGTTACTGCCGTTCTATCCCTCGCCGATGCGCGACGACGGTTACGACATCTCCGATTACCGCAACATCTATCCCGATTACGGCGACCGCAAGGATTTCAGCGCCTTTGTCCGCGCCGCGCACCGGCGCGGATTGAAGATCATCACCGAGCTGGTGATCAATCACACCTCGGACCAGCATCCTTGGTTTCAGGCAGCGCGCCGCGCGCCGGCCGGCTCTCCCAAGCGCGACTTCTATGTGTGGAGCGACTCCGACAAGAAGTTTCCCGAAACGCGCATCATCTTCACCGACAGCGAAGCCTCGAATTGGGCGTGGGACCCAGTCGCGAAGCAATATTACTGGCATCGCTTCTTTTCACATCAGCCGGACCTCAACCACAACAACCCGCAGGTGGTGAAGGCGGTTATCCGCATGATGCGATTCTGGCTGGATATGGGCGTGGACGGGCTGCGTCTCGACGCCATACCTTACCTGTGCGTGCGCGAGGGGACCAATAACGAGAATCTGTCGGAGACCCATGCGGTCATTAAGCAGATGCGCACCGCGGTGAATGAGCACTATAAGAACTGCATGTTCCTGGCTGAGGCCAATCAATGGCCGGAGGACGTGCGTGACTATTTCGGCGACGGCGACGAGTGCCACATGGCCTATCATTTTCCGCTGATGCCGCGCATTTACATGGCCGTGGCCCAGGAGGATCGCCATCCCATCGCCGAGATCATGGCCCAGACCCCCGATATCCCCGAGAGCTGCCAGTGGGCCATCTTCCTCCGCAACCACGACGAGCTCACCCTGGAGATGGTGACCGACCGCGAGCGCGACTATATGTACCAACGCTATGCCGTCGATCCCAACATGCGCATCAATGTCGGCATCCGGCGGCGGCTGGCGCCGTTGATGGACCATGACGGGGACAAGATCAAACTGATGAACAGCCTGCTGCTGTCCATGCCCGGCTCGCCCATCATCTATTACGGCGACGAGATCGGCATGGGTGACAACTTCTTTCTGGGCGACCGCAACGGCGTGCGTACGCCCATGCAATGGAGCCCGGATCGCAACGCCGGGTTCTCTCGCGCCGACCCTCAGCGTCTCTATCTGCCGCCGGTCATGGATGCGGTGTACGGTTTTCAATCGGTGAACGTCGAGGCGCAGAGCCGCGAACCCTCCTCGTTGCTCAACTGGATGCGCCGCCTGCTGGTGGTGCGGCGTGGGCATCAAGCCTTCGGCCGCGGCACCTTGGCGTTTCTGCGACCGGGCAACCGCAAGATCATCGCTTATCTGCGTGAATACCAGGGCGAATCCATCTTGTGCGTGGCCAACCTCTCCGCTTCAGCGCAACCGGTGGAGCTGGATCTTGCCCACTATGAAGGCCGGGTGCCGGTGGAGTTGCTCGGACACACACCGTTTCCGCCCATCGGAGAATTGCCCTACCTGCTGACCCTGGCGGGTCACGGTTTTTATTGGTTCCGGCTCGCAGCCGACATTCCGGAACCAGCCTGGCACGAAGAACGCTTGGCGCCTCCGGAACTGCCGATGCTGGTACTGTTCGCCGGCTGGCGCAGTTTCTTCGCCGATCAGGTGGAGTTGTCGCGCGCCGTCCAGGCCAGGAAAGTGCGCGAACAGCTGGAAGGCGCCGTTCTGCCCAACTTCCTCAGGGCGGAACGCTGGTTTGCCGCCAAGGGCGAGGCGATCGAAAAGGTGGAGGTGCACAAGGCGATGAAGTGGGCGGTGGACGACGCGGGAAGTTGGCTGATGACCTTGATCGACGTCCGTCTCGCCAGCGGCCAGAAGCACATCTATGCCGTGCCGCTGGCCATCGCCTGGGGCGATGTGACGGAAGATCACATCCGTCCGCTGCTCCACAACGCCCTTGCCAGGTTTCGGCAGCAGTCCCGCTTGGGCGTGCTCTATGACGCCTTGGCTGATCCAGCCTTCTGCCGAGCGGTGGTCACGGCCATCGGTGAGCACCGGGAGATACCTTTTAATGCCGCGCACTTTGTCTGTTCCGCGACGACGTCTTTCGCCCACTTGCGCGGGGAAGGCAAATTGGAGGAAATCCGCAATCCCGAAGTTGCCGGCAGCAATAGCGCCGTGATTCTTGGGGATCGCCTGTTCCTCAAGGTCTACCGACGCCTCCGGGAGGGCATCAATCCGGAAGTGGAGATGGGTCGGTTCCTTACCGAGACCTCGCCCTTTGGCAACATCGTGCCTCTGGCCGGCGCCGTGGAATACGTGGAAGGCGAGCGCCGCATGGCGGTGGCGGTATTGCAGGGTTATGTACCGAACCAGGGCGACGCCTGGACATACAGCGTCGACTATCTGGTGCGTTTTCTCAAAGAATGCCTTGTGCGGCCCAAGGAAATAGTCATAGAGCCTCATGCCTTTTATCTGGCCCAGATGCGGACCCTGGGGACGCGGACGGCCGAATTGCATCGGGCCTTGGCCCGCACCAGCGGCGATCCCGCCTTCGATCCCGAACCGATCGGCAGCGACGATCTCCTGCAATGGCAGACCCAGGTGCGGGACGAACTCGCCTCCACCCTCGCCCGGCTCGAACAGGTGGCCGCCGGCCTCAAACCCCGAGACCGCGAACTGGCGCAGCGGCTGTTGACGCGGCACGATGGCCTGCGCGAACGCACCACCGCCACGACCAGCTTGCGGGGCATCCAGGCGGTCAAGACCCGCTATCACGGCGATTATCATTTGGGACAGGTGCTGCTGGCGGAGAATGATTTCATCATTATCGACTTCGAGGGCGAACCCGCCCGCCCCTTGGCGGCGCGGCGCGCCAAACACTCGCCGCTGCGCGACGTGGCTGGCATGCTACGCTCGTTGAACTACGCGGCCGCGACGGCGCTGGAGGATATAGCGGTCGAGCAGCCGGAGGCGCGCAAGCTGCTGGCACCGCAACTGCATCACTGGGAACAGACGACCGCGGCAGCGTTTCTCGACGCCTATCGGGTGACAGCGGCCGGATGTCCCTCTCTGCCGGCGGTGGCCGAGCATGCCAGCGGTTTGATCGATCTTTTCACCTTGGAAAAAGCCTTGTACGAGTTGCGCTATGAAATGGATAATCGCCCCGAATGGATAGCCATCCCGCTCATGGGGCTGTTGCGGCTCGCTGGTGGCGAACAGGAGGCATTATGAAAGTCCTGTCGGATTCTGGTATTGGCCATCAAAGGTGGGGTGGGCAGCCGACTGCAGCCTTTGACCGCCGAGCATTGTAAGCCCGCCGCACCCTTTGGCTCGCGTGACGGCATCGTGCACTTCGTGCTCAGCAGTCTGATTAACTTGGGTAGTTACACCAATTACCTCTTGGTCCAGGACAAATCCCAGTCGCTCATAGAGCACATTTGCAAGGCCTGGGGCATCTCGCCTTGCCGAGTCCGTTCGTCACTGTGGTACCGCCCCAAGGGGACCACGGGTTTGCCGACCCCGCCGATGCGGTGTGGCAGAGTCTGACGTTACTTGAAAGACAGCGCCCGGACTCAGTGGCAGTATTCGGCGCCGACCATGTCTGGCGCATGGATATCCGTCAGATGGCGGACTTCCATCACGAGCGCCAGGCCGATGTCACCGTATCCACGTTGCGCGTGCCTTTGGCGCAGATGTCGGCTTTCAGAATTATCGATGCGGACCAAACCCGATACACGGCCAGTCCCGGGGACGTGGTGGTGAAGCCGCGCAGACGCGTCGGCTCTTGCGTGTGCGACACGCTCGGGTCGGGAGGGACAGGTTATGGGGAGTAGGCGGGGATGAGTAAATTATTCGACCACATCTGGATGGGCCATCCGTATCCTCTCGGCGCGAGCTGGGATGGACAAGGGGTGAACTTTGCCTTGTTTTCCGAACATGGCACGAAGGTGGAGCTTTGCCTGTTCGACGCCCGAGGGCGACGCGAGATTCAGCGGATCGAAATGCCAGAACAGACCGACCAGATCTGGCATTGTTATTTGCCCGAGGCGCGACCGGGCTTGCTTTATGGTTATCGTGTCCACGGTCCCTACGCTCCCGAGGCAGGCCACCGCTTCAATCCGCATAAGCTGCTGCTGGATCCCTACGCCAAGGCGATTGTCGGGCAGATACGATGGAGTGACGCCCAGTTTGGTTATAAGGTGGGCAGCAAGCGCGAGGACCTCACGTTTGACCGACGCGACAACGCCGCTGGTATGCCCAAGTGCAAAGTGATCGACCCCGCCTTCACTTGGGGCGACGACCGTCCGCCCCGCACGCCCTGGCATGAAACGGTAATCTATGAACTCCATGTCAAGGGTTTCACCATGCAGCATCCCGATGTGGCTGCGCCGATGCGCGGCACCTATGCCGCCTTGGCGACGGCGCCCGTCATCGAGCACCTCAGCAGACTCGGCGTGACCGCAGTGGAGCTGATGCCAGTACACAATATGGTGGATGATCGCTACTTGGTCGCGAACGGGTTGCGCAACTATTGGGGCTACAACTCCATCGGTTTCTTCGCCCCCGATATGCGCTATGCGGCGAGCGACAACATCGGCGAGTTCAAGACCATGGTCAAGACATTTCACTCGGCCGGCATCGAGGTTATCCTGGACGTGGTCTACAACCACACGGCGGAAGGCAACCATCTGGGTCCGACGTTGAGCTTTCGCGGCATCGACAACGCGGCTTACTACCGCCTATTAGCCGATCAACCCCGTTACTACATGGACTACACCGGTTGCGGCAACACCCTCAACATGATGCATCCGCGGGTGCTGCAGCTCATCATGGACAGCCTGCGCTATTGGGTACTGGAAATGCACGTGGACGGATTCCGTTTCGATCTCGCCTCGGCCCTGGCCCGTGAACTGCACATGGTTGACCGGCTGGGCGCCTTCCTGGACATCATTCACCAGGATCCTGTTCTCTCTCAGGTCAAGCTTATCGCCGAACCTTGGGACCTGGGCGAGGGAGGATATCAAGTCGGTAATTTCCCCGTGGGGTGGACGGAATGGAACGGCAAGTACCGTGATGCGATGCGCGACTATTGGCGGGGCGAGGGCGGGTTGATCGGCGAACTCGCCTATCGCCTCACAGGCTCCAGCGACCTCTACGAGCACAGCGGCCGCCGACCTTATGCCAGCATCAACTTCATCACCGCCCACGACGGCTTCACCCTGCGCGACCTGACCAGCTACAACGACAAGCATAACGAGGCCAACCAGGAAGGCAACCGCGATGGCGAGGGCCACAACCGCAGCTGGAATTGCGGCGTTGAAGGACTCAGCGACGACCCCGAGATCCGTGTGCTGCGTGCCCGGCAACAGCGTAACTTTCTTGCCACGCTGCTGCTCTCCCAGGGCGTGCCCATGCTGCTGGCCGGCGACGAGATGGGGCGGACCCAGCGCGGGAACAACAACGCCTATTGTCAGGATAGCGAAATCAGTTGGGTGGATTGGAATTTGACCGCGGAGGATGAGGAATTGCTGGCCTTCGTGCAGCAGCTGATCGCACTGCGCAAGCAACACCCGACATTTCGCAAACGCAGTTTTTTTCAAGGCCACCGCGTCTTGGAAGGGGAAAAATTGAAGGACATAACCTGGCTCAATCCCGACGGGCATGAGATGAGCGAGGAACAATGGGACCACAGTTTTGCGCGCAGTCTGGGCATGTACCTCGCCGGGAAGGCCGTCGGCGAGCGCGATGAACACGGGCAGCAGGTGATCGATAACGACTTCCTGCTGCTGCTCAATGCCCACTACGAGGAGGTGGCTTTTGTGTTGCCGAATCATCGCTGGGTCACGCCCTGGCAGGTGGTGGTAGATACCAGCCAGGCGCCGGGTGCCGTGGCAGGCCAGTGTCTCCCCGGTGAGGCATATCCCCTGCACGCCCGTTCCCTGGTGTTGCTAATACAACCGAGGAAAACCGCTGTATGAGGCATCATCACGCGATGGGTTTCGGGGCCGAGCCGCAGGACAATGGCCGGGTACGGTTCCGGTTATGGGCGCCTGGGGCCAGGCAGGTCGAATTATGCATGATCGACGGTACCGCCCACACCTTTCTAGCGATGACCGCTGAACCCGAGGGCTGGTATAGCCTGGTCACGGCGGCAGCCGCCGTGGGTAGCGGCTACAGTTACCGCATCGATGGCGACTTGCTGGTACCCGATCCGGCATCGCGACGCCAGCTTGAAGACGTGCACGGCCCGAGTCAGGTCATTGACCCGCGCGCCTGGCAGTGGCGGGACAATGACTGGCGTGGCCGGCCGTGGCATGAGGCGGTGATCTACGAGCTGCACGTGGGCACCTTCTCGCCCGAGGGCAACTTCGCCGGGGTCAAACAGCGCCTGGATTATCTGCGTGACTTGGGCGTCACCGCCATCGAGCTCATGCCCGTGGCGGATTTCCCGGGGGGCCGCAATTGGGGTTATGACGGCGTATTGCCCTTTGCCCCTGACGGGCGCTACGGAAGTCCCGAGGAGTTGAAAGACCTGGTGCAGACCGCCCACCAGAAGGGCTTGATGGTGCTGCTGGACGTGGTCTACAACCATTTCGGTCCCGAGGGAAATTATTTGCATGTCTATGCGCCGCAATTTTTCAGCGATCGCCATCATACCCCTTGGGGAGCGGCCATCAATTTCGATGGTCCCGGCAGCCGCACAGTGCGCGAGTTCTTCATTCATAACGCCCTTTATTGGCTGGAGGAATATCGCTTCGACGGGCTGAGACTGGACGCGGTGCACGCTATCCTTGACGATTCGACCCCGGACATACTCAGCGAATTAGCCGCGGCGGTGCGCGCCGGTCCCGGTCGCCATCGCCAGATACATCTCGTGCTGGAGAACGATCACAACGCTGCGAGTTATCTTAGCCGCGACGACCGCGGCCGCCCGCAGCATTATGACGCGCAGTGGAACGACGACATCCATCACGCCTTCCATATCCTGTTGACGGGGGAGCGCGATGGCTACTATGCGGATTATGCGGCGCGCCCTGCCTGGTATCTGGGCCGTTGTCTGACCGAGGGCTTCGGCTACCAGGGCGAGCCTTCGCCCTACCGCGACGATATGCGGCGCGGTGAACCGAGCGGCGCGCTGCCGCCCGGGGCCTTCGTCAACTTCCTGCAGACCCATGACCAGGTAGGCAACCGGGCGTTCGGCGAGCGCATCGCCGCGCTTGCCGATCCGGGCCTGTTGCGCGCGGCCACCACTATCCTCCTGCTCGCGCCTTCACCCCCGCTGTTGTTTATGGGCGAGGAATTCGCCGCCGCGGAACCGTTCCTGTTTTTCTGTGATTTTGGTGCGGATCTCGCCGCTGCCGTCACCGCCGGTCGGCGGCGGGAGTTTGCGCGCTTCGCGCGCTTCAGCGATCCGTCGTCCCGTGAACGTATTCCCGACCCCAATGCGCCGGATAGCTTTCAGCGTTCGAAGTTGGATTGGAGCCAATTGCGGCTGCCGCAACATGGGCAATGGCTGGCGCTGTATCGGGACTTGCTGGACATCCGCCGTCGCGAGATCGTACCCCGCCTCGACATGGGCCGTCGCGCACCGGCAGGCTTTCGCTTGCTCGGCGACAGTGGCCTTATGGCCCATTGGGAACTGGCCGGCGGCGCCGAGTTAGGTCTGGTCGCCAACCTCGGCGACCAGGCGATCTCGCTCCCGGAGCGGCCCGCCGGACGGCTGCTCTTCGGTAGCGTGGAAGCCATGGCCGACATGCTGACTGAGCGGCGGATCCCCGGCGCAGGCGTGGCCTGGCTATTGCGCGAGGGCGGCGCGTGAAGGAGAACGCTGCCCTGGATCGGCTGTGCGCACAGTGTGGAATCGTTACCGAATACGACGATATATGGGGTCAGCGCCGCCGGGTCCCCAGTGAAAGCCGGCGCGTCCTACTCCGCGCCATGGGGTACCAGGCGCGAACCCCCGCGCAGATCGATGCGGCGATGCGCTCGCTCGAACAAGCCCAATGGCAGCGCCTGCTGCCGCCGGTTATGGTCGTCAGAGCGGACGATAAACCCATCGTCGTGACATTGACCGTGCCGGTGACGCTGGCGGCGCAGGGATTCAACTGGTCCCTGCGTGAAGAAGGCGGTGGTCAGCATGGCGGTGAGTTGCAGCCGGAGCGTCTCGAAAAATTGGCGGAGAAGACCGTCGCCGGGCGCGCCTATATCCGCTGCGCGTTCGCCTTGCCGGTGGGTGTGCCGCTGGGTTACCACGATGTCGAAATAAACGGCGGCGGCCTCACGCAGCCAGCGCGCATGCGACTGATCGTGGCGCCATCGCGTTGCTATCAGCCCCCGGGCTTGCAGGGCGGGGCGCGGGTGTGGGGCTTGGGTGTACAGCTTTACAGCGTGCGCTCGCAGCGCAACTGGGGCCTCGGTGACTTCACCGACTTGAGGGCCGTGGTGGATCTGTGTGCGGATGTCGAGGCGGACCTCGTGGGTGTGAATCCGCTGAACGCCCTGTTTCCCCACAACCCCCAGCACGCGAGCCCCTATAGTCCCGCCAGCAGACTGTTCCTCAATGTGCTTTACCTCGACGTCGAGGCGGTGCCCGAGTTCGACGAGTGCGAAGACGCGCGACACGCCGTCCAGGGACAGGACTTTCAGGCCGCGCTGCGCGCCCTGCGTGCCGATGATCTGGTGGATTACGCGGCGGTGGCCACACGTAAGCTGTGGGTCTTGGAACTCTTGTATCGGCAGTTCCGCGATGCCCACCTCAGCGCACTCAGCGAGCGGGGACGGGCATTTCAGGATTACCGGGACGCGCAGGGCTCGACATTGTACCTCTTTGCCTTGTGCGAGACCCTTCAGGAGCATTTCCATGCCGAGGACCCGTCGGTGTGGGGCTGGCCGGTCTGGCCGGAGGCCTATCGGAATCCGGATTCGCCCGCCGTAGCCGCCTTCGCGGCCGAAAATCCGCAGCGCATTGAATTTTTCGAGTACTTGCAGTGGTTGGCGGACCGACAGTTGGCCGCGGTCGGCCAGCGCTCGCTCGAACGCGGTCTGTCGGTGGGGATTTACGCCGATCTTGCGGTCGGGGCTGATGGCGGCGGTGCGGAGGTCTGGGCAAACCAAGACCTCTATGCTCTGGGGGCGCGCATCGGTGCGCCCCCCGATGATTTTAATCTCAAGGGGCAGGACTGGGGATTGCCGCCGCTGATACCGAAGCGATTGACCGAGACCGCTTATGCGCCCTTCATTGCCACCCTGCGGCGTAACATGCGTCATGCCGGCGCGCTGCGCATCGATCATGTCATGGCCTTGATGCGCTTGTTTTGGGTGCCGCCCGGTCGCCCACCGAGCGAAGGCGCGTATGTCGCCTATCCGTTTCAGGACCTGTTGGGCATCCTTGCCCTGGAAAGCCAGCGCAATCGCTGCCTGGTGATCGGCGAGGACTTGGGTACGGTGCCACAGGTAGTACGCGACGCTATGGCGTCCATGGGTGTTCTCGCATACGGCGTGTTTTATTTCGCCAAGGATGCCGAGGGCGCATACCGACGCCCCGGCGCTTTTTCGCCGCAAGCATTGGTGGCCGTTTCCACCCACGACCTGCCGCCGCTGCGCGGTTACTGGGAAGGTACCGACCTGGAGCGACGCGCCCAACTCGGTTTGTTCCCGACCGAGAAGCTGCGCAAGCAGCAGATCGTCGCCCGCTCGGAAGATCGGGCGCGCTTGTTGTTGGCTTTGGAACGGGAGAATTTGTTACCGGAGGGGGTCAGCGCCGATCCGTTTTCGGCACCGCAGGTGAGCGAGGCATTGATGGTGGCCATACATGCCTATCTGGCGCGCAGCGCCGCCGCGGTCATGATGGTGCAACCGGAAGATATCTTCGGCCAGAGCGAGCAGGTCAACCTGCCCGGCACCACGGTCGAGCACCCCAACTGGCGCCGTAAGCTCGCGCTCAATGTGGAGGAATGGCGCACGGATCAACGGGTTCAGGCCTTGGCGCAGGTCATGCGCCGGGAGCGTGGTACGCCTGCCAAGGCGGCTGCAGTCTCGCCGCCCTTAGGACCGCTGCCGGCCGGACACTGTCTACCGACCGCAACTTACCGCCTGCAATTTAACAGCGCCTTTACCTTTACCCAAGCCGCGGAGCTGGTCCCCTATCTCGATGGGCTGGGTATCAGCCACTGTTATGCCTCACCCTACCTGCGGGCGCGCCCCGGCAGCCAGCATGGGTACGACATCATCGATCACAACGCCTTGAATCCGGAAATAGGCAGCCGTGAAGATTTTGAGCGCTTCGTCGCGGTACTGACTGAACATAACATGGGCCATATCCTCGATGTGGTCCCCAATCATATTGGCATTATGGGTTCGGACAATGCATGGTGGCTGGATGTGCTCGAAAACGGTCAGGCCTCCGCCTATGCCGGGTACTTCGATATCGATTGGGAGGCCGCCCGCGAACCCTACCGGGGCAAGGTGCTGGTGCCCGTGCTGGGCGATCACTACGGAATCGTCCTGGAGCGGGCCGAACTGCAGTTGCGTTTTGACCGGGAGGCGGGTGCCTTCAGCGTCTATTACTATGGCCACCGTTTTCCGGTCGATCCGAAGGAGTATCCGCAAATTCTGAGCTATCGCCTGGATCGCCTCGAGGCGCGCCTGGGCGCCGGTAATCCGCAATTTCTGGAATACCAGAGCCTCTGCGCCGCTTTTCGTAACCTCCCGGCGCGATCGCTGAGCTCCGATGAAGCGAGGGCTGAGCGTGCGCGCGACAAGGAGATTCACAAGAGGCATGTGGCGGGCATGTGCCAACGCTGCACGGACATCGCCTGGTTTATCGAAGAGAACGTCACCGCGTTCAACGGGGTTGAGGGAGAGCAGGCGAGTTTTCAAGCGCTGCACCGCTTATTGCAAGTTCAGGCCTATCGCCTTTCCTTTTGGCGCGTGGCTTCCGATGAGATCAACTACCGCCGTTTTTTCGACATAAACGAGCTCGCCGCATTGAGCATGGAGAATCCGGAGGTGTTTGAGCATACCCACCGCCTGGTAAGCGAGCTGTTGGCGTCGGGGAAACTGCAGGGACTGCGCGTCGATCATCCTGATGGTTTACATGATCCGCTGCAATACTTTCAACGGCTGCAGATGCTGGCCGCCCCGCAATCCACAGCGGCCGCGGCAGACGGGGATTGCGGCCCACCTTACGTCGTCGTGGAAAAAATTCTCGCCAGGCACGAACGCCTGCCGGACAACTGGCCGGTGCACGGCACCACCGGCTACGATTTTGTTAATCTCGTCAACGGGCTGTTCGTGGACCCCGAGGCCGAAGCCAAGATGGACCGTATTTATGGCGCTTTCGTTCGAGAGCGCGTGGACTTCGATGAGTTGGTCTACAGCAGCAAGAAGCAAATCATGCGGTTGGCCCTGGCCAGTGAGCTCAGTGTTCTGGCCAGTCAGCTCAGTCGTATTGCCGAAGCTGATCCACGCACTTGCGATTTCGCGCTCAACAGCCTGCGTGACGCGCTTGATGAAGTGGTGGCATGTTTCCCCATCTATCGAACCTATATCACCGAGGCGGGCGCCTCGCCGGAGGACCGTCGCTATGTGGATTGGGCGGTTTCGGTCGCCAAACGCCGCAGCCAGGCTGCTGACATTGGTGTCTTCGACTTCGTGCGCGATGTGTTGCTCACCGTTATTGCAGAGGGTAAGCCGGAGGGTTATCGGCGCGCGGTGATCACTTTCGCCATGAAGTTCCAGCAGTACACCGGACCGGTCATGGCCAAGGGGCTCGAGGACACCAGCTTCTATATATATAACCGGCTGACCTCGCTGAACGAGGTAGGCGGTGAGCCGCGCCACTTTGCCACCTCGTTGGCCGATTTTCACCGCGCCAATCAGGAGCGCGGCCAACGCTGGCCGCATACCATGCTCGCCACCTCCACCCATGATAGTAAGCGCAGCGAGGACGTGCGCATGCGTATCAATGTGTTGTCGGAAATCCCCGATCTGTGGCGTAAACATCTGTCCCGATGGGCGCGGCTCAGGCGGTCGAAGAAGCGAGTCGTGAATGGAAATCCTGCGCCCAGCCGCAACGACCAATATCTGTTGTATCAAACCTTATTCGGCGCCTGGCCCGGGGAAGAGCTGGATGAAGCGGGGTTGAACGCCTTCCGCGAGCGCATCGAGGCCTACATGATCAAGGCGATCCGGGAGGCCAAGGTACATACCTCCTGGATCAACGTCAACGAGGAGTATGAGGAGGCCGTGGTCCATTTCGTACGCGCCTTGCTCAGCGACCTGGCACGAAATCCCTTTCTGGCCGATTTTGTGCCGCTTGTGCGAAGTCAGATGCGGTTCGGCCTATTCAACAGCCTGTCGCAGACGCTGCTCAAGTTCACCGTGCCGGGCGTTCCCGATATCTATCAGGGGAACGAATGGTGGGACTTCAGTCTGGTCGATCCGGATAATCGCCGTCCGGTCGATTATGGTCTGCGGCGGGATCGCTTGGCGGAACTCCAAGCCTGGTTCGAGGATAAGGCACGGCGGCCCGAACGGGTACGTGGGCTGGTGGATCGGATCGGCGACGGTGGCGCCAAGCTGTTTCTCACCTGGCGCCTGTTGGCACTGCGCCGGGAACAGCCCCTCCTGTTCCAGGAGGGAAGTTACCTGCCACTGACGGTCGACGGTTTACACGCCCCGCAGCTGTGCGCCTTTGCCCGCTGTCACGAGCAGACCACACTCATCGTGTTGGCGCCGCGTCTGTTCGTTAAACTCGCCGCAGGACGCGATGAACCGCCGTTGGGGGCGGTGACCTGGGGCGACACGCAGGTGCAGGTGCCGGCGCCCGTCGGCAAATTCCACTATCTCAATTTGTTCTCCGGCGAGACAGTGAATACCCGGCGGCGAGGTAAGCAGCGCTGGGTCGCTGCCGCCGAGGTGTTCGGCAATTTTCCCGTAGCATTGCTGATCGACAGGCCTTCTTAAATTCAGTTGGTAATGGGTATCCGGGTTATCCAGGGACGAGCCTGTTAGATTACGCGAGTGCGTTTTCGTTAGCTGGCGGTGCCGGTGAAGCCGGCGCTGGCGCTTACCGCAACCGCGGAGATGTCGGCCTTTCTCGCCGCACGCCTCGAGGCGCCGCTGCTGACACCCGAGCAACCGGTTCGAGCTCGGCAGTCTGCTGGCGCGCGCGCTGCGCAGGGTCGTCGTTGACCGACCGTGAGCGATTCCCCCGCACGCTTGGAGGCGGGTGACGTTGACAGTGTCCCAGGCATGCTGGAAGCTGCGCCTATGACGACAGATGCGGTACCGGTCGGCGTGATTGCCGAGGTTCACGGCCCGGTGGCGGTCATCGCCTGTACGCATGTACCGCCCCTGCGCCAGGCGCTGCGCACCTGCCTGAATGACGAGACTTATCTTTTTGAAGTCCACCAGCACCTCGACGAGCGGCACGTGCGCGCCATCACCCTGCATGCCACGCGGGGGCTGCGGCGGGGCATGCAGGTCTACGATACCGGCGCGCCGCTGCGCGTACCCGTAACGCCGGCCTGTCTGGGCCGCCTGTTGAACATCTTTGGCGAGCCGCTTGACGACGGCGCCCCCCTGGCCGGGCAGGACTACCGGAATATTCACGGTATTCCGGTGCCGCTCAACGAGGCCGTCGGTGCGGGCAGTATCCTCGAGACCGGCATCAAGGTGATCGACCTGCTCTGTCCCTTCGTCAAGGGCGGCAAGACCGGACTGTTCGGCGGCGCGGGTGTCGGCAAGACGGTGCTGATCATGGAATTCATGCACGCCATCGCCAGCTACCATCAGGGTGTGTCGGTTTTCGCCGGTGTCGGCGAGCGCATCCGCGAGGGTCATGAACTCTGGCATGAGATACGCGCAGCCGGCGTCATGGCGCAGACGCTGATGCTGTTCGGTCAGATGGACGAGTCGCCGGGTGTGCGGTTTCGCATCGGCCTGTCCGCCCTGACCTACGCCGAGTATCTGCGTGACACGCTGCAGAAAGAAGTCCTGTTCGTGATGGACAACATCTTCCGCTTCGTGCAGGCGGGCAGTGAAGTCTCCAGCCTGCTGGGACGCATGCCCGCCACCGTCGGCTACCAGCCGACGCTCGGCACCGAGGTCGCGGAGATGCAGGACCGGATCCAGACCACCCGGCAGGGCGCGATCACGTCCGTGCAGGCGGTGTATGTCCCGGCCGACGACATGACCGACCCGGCCGTGAGTACCATCCTCAGCCATCTGGATACCACCGTGATTCTGTCGCGCGCCCAGGCCGGGAAGGGCATCTACCCGGCGGTGGATCCGCTGCAGTCGAGCAGCAAGCTCATGGACCGGCATGTGCTGGGCGCGCGCCATTACAGTCTCGCCGAGGGGGTCCGCGAACATCTCGCGCGCTATCATGAGCTCGAGGACATCATCACCATGCTGGGGATCGAGGAGCTGTCGGCAAAGGACCGGCGCATCGTCCTGCGGGCGCGCCGGCTGCAGCGCTATCTGACGCAGCCGCTGCAGGTCACCGCCGCACATACCGGTATCCCGGGTACCTCCGTGCCGCTCGGCGACTGTCTGAGCGACTGCGAAGCGTTCCTGCAGGGCCACTATGACGACGTGCCGGAAGAGCAGTGCTACATGCGTGGCACCATGCAGAAAGGCGCGTCATGAACACCTTGGCGCTGCGTCTTTCCGCAATGCGTTGAAGCCGGTCAGGGCGACCAGGGTTGGCGATCCTGCGGATGACCCGTGGTCGAGCTATCGGTCCAATGACCTGGGACAGCCAGCGAAGTTACGGGCGCCGCGCAAGGTCTACCTGCAGTCAGGAAAATCCGAGCGAGAACATCCTTTCTCCTGCCGGGCCCTGTTCAAGGCTCTGGTCAGGAACCGCAGCGGTCTTTGCTCTGACCCCAATTAATGACAGAAACGGAGACGTCCGATTCTCCTGTGGCATTGCTGTTTCCTCCCTGAAGCTGTACAAACATACAGTAATCGGTAAGCCCCCGAAAAATCGAGGCGGGATAGAAAGACGCGCGGCATATTTCCCCAAGCGGGCGCGCCTGCGAGGGAGTGCCTGGACTCGACAGACGTCGATGCATCTTGTTGAAGGTGCAACGGAAACGGGGTATTTTGGCGGCATGATTCTAGCGGATGCAGAAATGCATCCAGGCGGGATGGACGGAAAACCGCCGTGTTAGAACACGGAAACGATCCAGAGATACAATGTTGCACAAAAACGCTGCGCGTTAGAAGGTAGTCCCATCACAAGGAAGCTGATGGGTAACGGGATGTTTTACACACCAAGGAAGGTGACTGATGGATACGACATTGCAGGAGATTTTCTGTAGGAGTTTTGATCGGTACGCACAGGGCAAGAGACTGCCGCTGCAGTCACACAAGGCCGCGCGCGCGATTATGCAGTGCCGGACCGCGGCACTGGGTGGACATGTTCAACACTGTCCCGACGGTCACGTCAGCCGGAATCAGTACAACTCCTGTAAGCACCGAAGTTGCCCTCGCTGTGCGGCCTTACCGAAGGCGCGCTGGGCCGAGGCGCAACACGCGCGGTTGCTGGGCTGTGACCATTATCACGTGGTGTTCACCTTGCCCCATGAGCTGCTGGCACTGTGGTCATCGAATCGCGCGTGGTTTATCGATGCGCTATTCCAGTCTTGCCGGGACACCCTGATGGTGCTGTTGAAGGATCCCCGTTATCTGGGGGCGACGCCCGGCATTTTGATGTCGCTGCATACCTGGGGGCGGACATTGAGCCTGCACCCACATATCCATTGTCTGGTGACCGGTGGTGGATTAAGCGGTGCCGGACAGTGGATGGCGGTGAACAACGGCTACCTGTTACCGGTGCGGGTGGTGAAGGCGATGTATCGGGGGAAGTTGCTGGCCCGGCTGTGGGCGGCACTGAGTGCGGATACATTGAAATGCCCGGAAGGGATGTCCCGATCGGCGGTGGTACGCCTGCTGAAGGCGGTGGCGGGGAAGGCGTGGAACGTCCGGTTGCAGGAGCGCTACGCGCATGGGCGGGGTGTGATGTTGTATTTGTCGCGCTATGTGAAAGGCGGCCCGATCAGTGACCGTCGCGTGCTATCGGCGGATGGGCAAGCGGTGGCGTTTCGATACAAGGATCATCGCGATAATCAGATCAAGGTGATGCGGCTGGCGACGGGGCATTTTATCCAGCGGGTGTTATGGCACGTACCGGAGACGGGACAACACACGATCCGGCATTATGGTCTATACGCCCATCAGGGGAAGCCGAAGCGCGCCGTGTGCCGAGAGCAACTGGGACAGGCGCCGGAGGTCATCGACTGGCAGGCATTTTGGGAACAGCTTGGGCGAGCGGACAAGGGTCGCTGCCCGCATTGTGGTAGGCGTCTGGTGCCTGGCGTGAGTTTCGGTCGGCGGCGTGATGAAAATTCCATAGCCAATGGAACGCGCCGCGGATTGGTGCAACAATCCGTTGAAGCGGACACGCGACGTTGGCGGCTACTCAATTCGCGGCCCCCTGATTGATGCGCAGCGTGTTTTTTTGCGCCGGATGACGTCCGCTTAACTAAACGTTATGCCGTTAGAGGTTGCCAG
Organism: uncultured Gammaproteobacteria bacterium; assembly: GCA_963707015.1. Lineage (GTDB taxonomy): Bacteria > Pseudomonadota > Gammaproteobacteria > Thiohalobacterales > Thiohalobacteraceae > CAVPOO01. The sequence goes on along the minus strand of CAVPOO010000023.1, from coordinate 626 downwards.
CCAGGTAAGCGGAGCGCCATACATAACGCCATATAATAATATGGACGCGCCGCCAGAATTCTGCTAGGGTCCCTGCATGAGCATGGAAAGCTTCGAATGGGATCCGGAGAAGGATCTTCTCAATCAGGCCAAGCACGGCGTTTCCTTCTCTGAAGCGCAGTCCGCTTTTGTTGATCCGGATCGCGTTATTGCTGAAGACCTGTCCCACAGCCGCAGTGAAAAACGGTATTACTGTTTCGGAAAGGCTGGGGACGGCATCTTGACTGTCCGATTTACATACCGCCGCGGGCTTATCCGAATTATCGGGGCTGGCTATTGGCGTAAAGGTAAACAGATTTATGAGCGCGAAAATCAAATACACTGACGAACCAGTGGGCCCCTTAAAAGTCGTGCCGGACTTCCTGCCCGCTCCCGAGGAACTGGTATTCAAGGAGGATACGGTAAAAGTGACGATTGCTCTGAGCAGGGAAAGCGTCGAGTTTTTTAAGCATGAGGCGGAAAAGCATCATACCCAGTACCAGAAGATGATCCGCCGGTTGTTGGATGCGTATACGTTGGCTCATAAACAACCTCTAACAAAGCGTTCCAGCCGACGCAAGAAACGCGCGGCTGAACGCTGACGTTAT
>CAVPOO010000022.1:0-65049 GCA_963707015.1 uncultured Gammaproteobacteria bacterium | reverse complement strand
CATGCCCAGCTGCCCGGAGATCTGGCTGCCGATGGCCACGTCGTCGCCGGTGACCATCTTCACCTGCAGCCCGTGCTCCTTGGCGTGCTCGATGGTCTCCTTGGAGTCGTCCCGGGGCGGATCGAGCATCGACAGGATGCCGAGGAAGCTCCAGCTCTTGCCCTCGTCGGTGGATTCCGCAATCCCCAGCGCGCGCAGGCCCTTGGCGGCCAGGTCCGCTACGGTCCCGTTCGCCTTGGCAGCGGTCTCGCTATCGAGCTTGCACAGGTCCACGATCACCTGGGGCGCGCCCTTGGAGAACCGCAAGGCCTTGCCCTGCGCATCGGTTATCTGTCCTTCGGTGCGCTTTCCGACCGGGTCGAAGGGCACGAACTTCGTCACCTCGACCCGTCCAGCACCTTGGGGTCCTTCATCCCCCCGCTCACCGCCTTGTCGATGGCGTCCTCGCTGCCTTTCTCCGAGGCCAGGGCGCCGGCCAGGATCAACTCGTCGGGGGACTTGGCCTGGAACAGGATCGGGTCGCCGAGGGTCAGGATGTTCTTGGTCAGCGTCCCGGTCTTGTCCGAGCAGAGGATGTCGACGCCCGCCAGCTCCTCGATGGCCTCGAGCCGCGAGACGATGGCCTTCTTCCTCGCCAGCGCCTGGGCCCCGAGGGAGTTGGTGACCGTGATCACCGTCGGCATCGCCACCGGGATGGAGGCGATCAGCAGGACCAGCACCATTCGGGCGATGTCGGCCATGTCCGCCCATTGCCACTCGGACTGCACCACGATGTCCTGATAAAGCTCGTAAAGCACCAGGAGGACGCAGAGCGCGATCGAGGCGAAGATCAGGAAGTCGCCGATCTGCGCGGTGGCCTTCGCCGAATGGGACACGCCCTTGCCGGCGGTCGCCACCAGGCTGGCGGTGCGCCCGAAGAAGGTATTGTTGCCCGTGGCGATCACCACCGCCGCCATCTCGCCCTTCTTGGCGATGCTCCCGGAGTACCCCTCGTCGCCGACCTTCTTGCTCACGGGCAGGGACTCGCCGGTGAGCGCGGCCTGGTCGATGCTGATGTAGTCCCCGTCGATGAAGCGCACGTCGGCGGGGACGATCTCGCCGAGCTTGATACGCAACACGTCACCCGGAACGACCTCGGCGGCGTCGATGGCGCCGAATTTCCCGTCGCGCAACGCGGTGGCCTTCGGGGCCATGCCCGCCTTCAGAGCGGCCAGGGCATCGGAGGCCTTGCGCTCCTGCCAGAACCCCGAGATGGCGTTGTAGAACAGCAGCACCAGGATGATGGTCAGGTCCGCCCAGTGCCCCATCAACAGCGAGAGCACCGCGGCGGCCTCGATCATGTAGGCGATGGGCCCCGTGAAAAAGCGCAGCAACTTCTGCAGCTCGCTGACCTCTTCCTCTACCAGCTCGTTGCGGCCGTACTTCTCGAGCCGCTGCTTCGCCTCGCTCGACGCGAGGCCCTTGGGGGAGGTCGCGAGCGTTGCGTAGACGGTGTCGAGACTCGCCTTCTCCAGGTCGTTTGTGGAAGCCGATTGTTTATCGGCTGCGGATTTCTCGTGTGCTTCGTTCATGCTGTTTCCTCTGTAATTCCACTTGACACGCAGGACACTGCTGGATTTACCCTTATCGGCGTTGCGACGATTCCTGAACTTCGCCGTTGCTGGCTCGAATCAACGCGTAGTCGTTCTGGTGGAGTTCTTTCACCAGTTCGCTGACGGCGTCCTCGGACACCCCGAGATCTTTCAGAAGCATGCTCCCGCGCAACCAGCGTGCTCTCGATATAACCCGTGCCCGCGTGCTTGATGCCCTTGGCGACCAGCGCATCCTGGTCCTCGAGTGTGCGCACGCGGACGTAGACGTTCAGGCTCGGATAGAGGCGATGCAAGGTGACAGCCAAAGCCTTGGCATGGTCCATGTCCCTCGATGTCACATAGGCAGCGGCGGCTCTACCGAGTCCTGCGGCCTCTTGCGTGGCCGGGCTGTACATGTCGCCGAAGTGAACATTGCGGCCCGATCGTTTGCCCTGAAGAACCAGGCGGATATCCCGATCGAAGGCCAGATGGGGAATGTTCGACTTATCCAGCATCAGGTCGATGAGCTGCCCCACTTCATCGTAGCCCACGACCACCACATGGCGATCCAGGTCGGCGGCCGGATCGGCTACGGCTTTTGCGGGCATGGCCCGCAGGCGACTGGCCAGTTGATCCCCCGCTTTGATCAGCAACGGGGTTGCGATCATGCTGACGGCAACCACCAGCATGGCCAAGGTGTGCCCCCCGGCGCTCAGCAAGCCGGCGACGGCCGCCGCGCCGAGGAGTACAAACGCGAATTCGCCCACCTGGGACAAATAGAACCCTGTTCGGATGGCGGCCGCGCGGCTGACGCCGAAAGCGAGGACGAGCCCGATCAGTACCACGCTCTTTAGCATCAACACGACGGGGACATGGACAAGCAACGCTTCCCAGTCACGCAGCAGGGCGCTGACATCGATGGACATGCCCACCGCGATGAAAAACAGGCCCATCAGGGTCTGCTTGAACGGGGCGACCGTCGCCTCGATCTGATAGCGGAAATCCGTGGCCGAGAGCAGCATCCCGAGCAGAAAGGCGCCGAGTGTCATGGAGATGCCGACTCGGTCCACCGCCCAGGCGGCGCTGAGGACCGCGAGAAACAGGAGCACCCCGAAGGCGTCCATCTGGCGCCGGCTCGCGCAATAGCCCAGCGCCGCCGGCAAGAGGTAACGCCCGACAACGAAGATACCCGCGATCACACCCACCACCAGCACGAGCTTTTCCAACACGGGGACCGTGGCCGTCTGTGTCTGCGTGTGGGCCAGGATGGGAACCAGGGCCATCACCGGAACGATCCAGAGATCCTGCGCCATGAGAACGGCAAAAGCGGTGCGCCCATGCTCGCTGGCGAGCTCCCCACGATCCCCCAGCGTCGCCATGACGATGGCCGTGGAGGACATGCCGAACGCAAGGCCGACAAGGGTCGCGGTTTGCCAGTGAACATGAACGAAGAAGACCAGATACATGGCCAACACAGCCGCGGTCACCAACATCTGCGCGGATCCCAATCCGAAGATCAGGCGGCGCATGGCCCAGACCTTCTCGGGGCGCATTTCCAGGCCCACGGTGAACATAAACAGCACCACGCCGAGCTCGGCGATGCTCTGCAGCTCGTCCACCGCTCGCACCGGGACAAGTCCCGGGGTGTGAGGCCCGATGATGATGCCGGCGACAATGAAACCCAGTATCGACCCGAAACCGAGGCGCTCGAACAGGATGACGCACAGGGCTGTTGCGGCAAGAACAACGACGACAGCGAGCAGGATCGCAGGAAGGTCCACGGACTTAGCCAGCCTCCTCCAGTGACGGATACGGGATACCAGTTCGCTTTTCAAGGCCTGCTGAGATTTGACTTCCAGCGCTGCCCGTGGTGGCCTGAGCTGGCGTTCCCGTGCGGCGGTCTCTCGGGCTCTCCGGCTCCTTGCTGTGCTGGGTGAGGGCGCGTTCCACGAAGACGCGCCTGTTCACCCGGTCCACGTCACCCCTTAGCGAGCGCGAATAGCGCGTAAACACTCGCATCATGGAAGGGTTCCAATAACCTTGCCGCGCGTCAGGAACGACAGGCCCTGTGTCCCCGTGCCCCCACTCATGATTGCTTCGACGATGGGGCTGACGACTGTTTCTGCGGCCTGCCACTCGACAATGAAGTTGGCGCCCACACCGCCATGATCTTCCTTGATATCGACCACAAAACTAACGGACGCGAATGGTCCCAGCGAACGGGGAACGTCAATGTACTCTTTAAGTTCGGTACCGGTATGATCGTAGTAGCGGACACTTGTTATCAGGATCGACGCCGAGGGGTCGACATTGTGGATGACCAGCGTTGATGATAGCGGCTGTCTGGATGCCCTTTCCCCCTGAAGGATGTGAGAGTAGACCGGAATGTAAACCACCTCGCCAGCCTGCGCCTCATGCGAATGCTCATTTTTCGCGGCGGTAACTTGCGCTGTGACCTGATGTGGCAGCGCTGCGAGCAAGGCGGTAGCAGCGAGAATAACCGCAACGCATGCCAAATGTATCAAGCGCGCGCATACCGAGGTGAGTGTCATCATGGGCTCTCGACACCGTGCCTTTGGGTTTTTGTTAAGGACAGGGCCATCATTCAGGCCGCTTGCGGTCGAAGAAGCATCTACCGTCGTCTCAGCCACCGGACTATGCCTCTTCGCCACGTCCCGCGTCCATCCCTCCTCCGTCGGGGCCGCGCTTCGCTGCGAGCATACCCGACCGGCACGTTCGCCCGAAAGGGCCAGGACGGCTAGAAATCGGCGAGGTCGTCGGCGAGCCGGGCGATCCCCGAGGCTCGGGGTGACGGCCACCGCCGCGTTTCTGCAGCGCTAAACGGAACGCTGGGGCGCGGGGCTGCATCTGGCGCAGTGCCCCGTATCGCGACACTGCAGGTGAGATAGAGCAGCACCCGGGCCGCCCGCCTCATCCGCGCGGCTGATAGCCGTGAGACCCCTTCGGGGGATAATCGAGAATATCTTCCAGCCGGTCAAGTTCTTCCGCCTCAAACTCTGGGAACGGCAGCTTACCGACAGCCCGTTGCTGGTCAATCCGGGATTCAGCCGTAGCCGTCCGCTCGGCGTCCAGACCCGTGTCGCGCGCCAGGTAGGCTGTCTGCGAAGGAAATGCGAAACCGCTGCCGGCTTCGCTCACAATGTCGGCCATGCGCAGGAACAGGTCCTCCTGGACGGCAAGAAAGGTATCCTGGTTCACACAACGCAGGTAGGCGAAGATTTCCACATCCAGCGAATAGGCTGCGAATCCGACGAAGCGGACCCGGGCCGGATCAGGGCTGACCATCGGGTGACCCAGCAACAGTTCGCGCAGGCGCGTGAGGACGTAGCGCAGCTGGTCCGGTGTCGTCTCGTAGCGCAACTGCAGCGTGGTTCTGAGCAGCCGCTGGTCACGCTTGGTGAGGTTGACGATATGCATTTTGGAAAACTCGGCATTGGGAATCGTCGTTACAGTCCGATCGATACCCCGCAGCCGCGTCGACAGCAGACCGATTTCCTCGACCGTGCCGATGCGCAGCCAGTCGGGGTTGGGGTCTTCGCCGTAGCGGCAGAATTCTCCGACCCGAACCGGCTTGTTGACGTAGAGGATCAGGCCGCCGATGAAATTCGCGATCGTGCTCTGCGCGGCCAGGGCCAGCGCGAGGCCGCCGACACCGAGGCCGGCGAGCAGCGGTATGAGGTCCGCTCCCAGTGCGCGAAAACCATCGATGACGATCCAGGCACCAAGCAGAAAGCCGAGGACACGCGCGCCGATCCTCAGCAGAGCCACTTCGGAACTTTGCTCGCGGATGCGCGGCGTTTCAATGATCGTCTCCACAACAGCCTTGCACAGCAGCAAAACCCCCCAAGCCACCATGGCGATAACGATCACGCTGCCAGCTGTCACGACAATCTTCAGCAGGTAACCCGTTACGTTGATGTCGTGGTCCATGAAATCCGCCAGGACACTGGCCATCGCTGCAATAATGATTGGCGTCACGATCATCAACCAGGCATTGAGTGGAGAAGGCAGTCCTTGCGCCGTTCGCTTAATAAGGCGGTGGATTACCCAGGCGGCCAGGGCGAATGCCAGCGCACACAGCAGTGTGGCGACCCACTGCCAGAGTGTCTGCCCACCGTACACGGTCTTCATCCACCCGGGCAGTTCCTCGATAAACCGGCCCAGGAAATTGATGCGCGGCACCATGTAGCCGGGGGTTGAAATAAAGTACTGGTAAAAGCCCTCCGACGTGTCAGGCGACTCCCACTCGGTCGGGCTGGTGCCGGAACGATACGCATGCCCCCGTATCTGTTCGTAATACTCGCCGATGCGCGCAACGGTGTTGGCGCTGAACAGAAACTGACCCTGTCGTTGCCCTTCCGTGACCTCCACAATCTCGATCTCGGTATTCGGATACCGCCAGCGCACCGGCCCGTCTACCTGCTCCCGGGCCGCCGCCACCATCCGGGCATCGGGCACGGTATCCACGGGCGGCAGCCGCATTCGGTCCAGTATCTCTTTCAGCTGCAGGGCCGTTTCGGAACCCACGTCTTCGCGTAGCACATCGGGCACCTGACTCAGGTCGAGCGTCTGCACGGCGCGATGCAACAGGTTCGCGGCTGCGCTATCGGCCTCGCGGGCCTCCTGCACGGTCATGGCCGGCGGCGTGGCCGTTAGCGCGGCATCGGCTTGCATCACCAGCGCGTAGGCGCGGTTGACACTGTCGAGAAACCCCGCCAGGGTGGATCGAGGGGTGTAGGTATCGACCGGTTTCAGGCGGTTGCGAATGTGCAGTTCACGCGCGCTGGCCGTGCCGGAGCGGAGCCACTGCTCATATGCGCCACCCGAGACGCCCGGTTTGTACGGCAAATGCTTCGCGTGCGCATAATACCTGTTCAGTTGCTGGACGGTTCCGGCGGAAAACAGATACTCGCCAGCCCGTGGACCGTCCTCAATCCGTGCAATGGTGATCCGGGTATCGGGGATCGTCCACTGCACAAGAGCGCCAGCGGCAACCTCTGCATCACCCGGGATGGCACTCTCCGGTGGGAGCTCGATGCGATCGAGCACTTCCTTCAAAAACAGCATGCGTTCCGTTCTGACCCACCATGCGTCGCTGTGCGGCGTCGAGCTGAGATCGAGAGTCTCAAGCGCCCGCTGATAGGCACGCATACGCTCCGCGTCGAATTCGCCCCGGCGCCAGGCATCAACAGACTGGCCCACGTTCTGCAGGAAGCTGCGCAGGGTATCCCGCGGGCTCGAGGTGTCGGCCGGTCGCAGCGGATAGGGATCTGTCTCGGTGTCTGTGTACGGGTCTGCACCTGACATCGGTGCTGCCAGCGCAACAACCAGACCACAGCTAATGCGCATCAGGGCCCCGCGGAATCCGGGCGGCCAGCTCCTGCAGGTTCGCATCATTGAACCCATTCCCACCTCCAGGTAGAACGATCTATTACTGACTCGACACCTTACTCAGAACCTGTCTCATAATGCCCCACGGCCACGAACGCCGCCCAGACGGGATGTTCCGAGTTCGATTAGCGCACAAAGCCACAGGCGATCACCATCGCCAGCGCGACTGCGATAATTACTTGACCCGCTGCGACACCACCATTGCGTAAACAACGCCGCTCAGGAGAAACGCGAACCCGTTGCAGCACAGGTGCGTAGCGCGACAACACCCGGTCTCAGACCCTGCCTGCGCTCGGCCTCCGTATCGACCGCCCCCCCATTAACGGGCCGGCGCACCCTCCCCCAGCAGCCTGCCGTCGGGCTTCTTCAGCTTGCCGTAATAATCGTACGGACTGTCGTGGAACTGCTTGCGCGTCTCGGCCAGATCGCCATTGAAACGGGGGTCCTGCGGGCGCTCCTGCGCGTTCATGTAGGCCGCGACATCCCAGGCTTCCTGGTCGCTCAGCAGGGCTTTGCTGCGCACCGGGTCCGCCAGACCGAAAGGCATATTGAGCTTGATGAAGCCGGCCGCCGTTTTCACGCTGTGCATGCCGGCACCCCAGTTATACGAGTCCGCGCCCCACAGCGGCGGAAACACCACCTGCCCCTGGGCAAGCTGACCCGCGCCGTTATCGCCGTGGCACAGCGCGCATTTGTCCCTGTAGGCGGCCGCGCCGCGTTTCGGGTCGAAACCCTTGGCCGGCTCGGGCAGTTTGACGAAGCCGCGCCCGGCCATGTGCTGATCGCCGGTCGGTGCACCGCTGGCCAGCCAGTAGACGTAGCTGACCAGGCCGATGATGACATCGCTATCGGCTTCCGGCGCATGGCCGGTATCCGAGCCCTGGGCATTCATGGAATACGTAAAACAGCCCTGTACGCGCTCGATGAAAGTATTCACCTTGTCGTTCTTCTTGCGATAGGCCGGATAGGCCACCCAGGATGCCCACAGGGGTGCGGAATTGGCGAGCCGCCCGGCGTCCAGATGGCAACCCGAACAGACCTGCTTGTTGCCCACGTAGGGCGCCGACAGCGGATGGCTGTGGGTGGCGCTGAACATGGCCTCGCCGAGGCGCACCACGTCGCCCATCTTGCCCTCGGGATATGCCCCGCGCGCCGGCGGCTGGAAATAGCCCTCTGCGCCCGGTTCCCGACCGGGCTCCGCTTCGCCGTGATGCGCGGGCAGCACGGCACGCTTAGCCTTGCCGGCGGCGGGCTCATCCCCGCTGCCGGTTGCTGGCTGCACGGCACCCTGTTGCTGGGCTGGCGGGTTTTCTGTTTTGAGCGGCAGCGCGGCCAGATAGGCGGCCACCGAACGGGCCTCGGCGTCGGTGAGCTGGTCGACCACCGCCTTCATCAGGCCGAGCGGCTCGCCGCTGCGGGTCCCGGACTTCCACGCCTGGATCTGCGCCAGCAGGTAACTGTAGGGCTGGCCGGCCAGCGGCGGAAAAGACGCGCCGACCCCCAGCCCGCCCGGTCCGTGGCATTGAAAACAGCCCGGCAGCCCGCGATTCGCCATATCCCCGTAGCTCGCCAGTTGTTCGCCCGCCGGTGTGGCGACACCGTCCGGCGGCTGGGCGTGCGAGACCGGCGTGAGCGCCGCGTAGTAGGTCGCCACGTCCTTGATGTCCTGATCGGTCAGGGGCGCCGCCATGCCGGCCATCACCGGATTTTTGCGCCGACTCTGCTGGTAGGCCCGCAGCTGGCTCTCGATATAGGCCGCGTCGAGACCCGCCAGCCGCGGAAAGCCGGCCTGCTCGTTGCCGCCGCCGTCGGGCCCGTGACAGGAGGCGCAGGCCACCGCGCCGGGTTGGGACGCGCCCTTGCTGGCGATGCGCTCGCCGGCGGTTTCCGCAGCCGCCGAAGTTACCACCAGCATCGCTGCCAGCAGGATGCCACCGGGATTCCGGGTCAAACGCCGCCGCGCCGGCGCCGGCCGCGCGCGCCGTTGTCGATATGCCCCCGACTCGTTGGTCATTCTTTTTTCCTCCGCTCTCGAATCCGACACCCTCGTCGTGTACCTTAGCAAAAAGTGTCGCAGCAGACATGCGCTGCGGCCCGAGTACGCCGCACTGGCCGTTGCAGACAAAATACAGAACCGGCAACGAGCGCGGGGCGGGCTGCGCCTGACGTGCAGTGCATTGACTGTACTGTGCACCATTTCCGCGCTTAAACTGAGGAGGCAGCATGGAACAAGCCATCGGACATGCGCTGTCGGTATTCATGGGTTTTTTCGCTATCATGAACCCGATTGCCAACACACCCATCTTCCTGGGACTCACCGCGGGCGACTCGGCCCCTATCAGGAAACAGGTGGCGGCGAAATCCCTGTTACTTGCCTTCGCGCTGATTGTCACCTTTGCACTGCTGGGCAAGCTGATTTTCAGCCTGTTCGGCATCACCTTGCCCGCATTCCGGATCATGGGCGGCATCCTGGTTGCGCTGATCGGCTATCAGATGCTGCACGGCGAACAATCGGCGGTTCACCAGACCCGCCCCGAAGACCAGCAGGCCAGTCTGCAAGCCGCACTGAGCGTCGCGGTGACGCCCCTCGCCATACCGATCCTTGCTGGCCCGGGAACCATTGCGACGGCCATGAATTTCGCCTCGGCGGGCGGGCTTATCGAGGTGCTCGTCACCATCGTCGCGTTCGCTGTGCTGTGCTTTATCACCTATGCGTTCTTCGTTTACGGCGAGCGCCTGGTGCGTTACCTCGGCCCGGCCGGCCTGAGCGTGGTCACACGCATCATGGGCCTCATCCTGGCGGTCATCGGGATACAGATGCTGATCGGTGGTATAGGCGGCGCCGTCGACGCCTACCGGGGACTGACACCTGGTTAAGTAAGACGTGAGGGGGGCCGCCCTGCGACAACCACTGCGGCTGCTCCGGCAGCCGGCACGGCCTAGCGCAGTTTCCACCTGCGAGATAAGGGGATTTTCCCTACGCGACCGGCTGACGTTCAGCCTGGTCGTCGCCAATTCGATGCCGCGCTCAGACCAGGAGTGCGGTGTCCGTAGACTGTTTTCGACGCGCCGCAGCTCTGCCTGCGCACAGATAGCCTGCCCCACGCCCGCCGATGAGACAGACACCGGTTTGTCCCGGACCAGCGCGCCTGCAAGGGAAATCGCGCCTAGGCACTCCCTGACTCAGCGGCTATAGTATTATCGGACAGCCTGTATACAGAGCATTACAGCAGCCGGGACCAGGTCGTGAAGCACTGCTCTGGCGCTGATTTCACTAACTCAAAACAAGGGAGATAGCATCATGGGTCACGGCAAGAAAGACAAGAGAAAGGGCAAGAACAGCGTAAAAGACAAGAAAACAGCCAACGAAACAGCCGCGACGGATGCGCCCGCCGAAACCAAGTTAAAGACCAAGGAATATGAGAAAGAGCTGGCCAGGCTGCACGTTGAGATGGTGAAACTGCAGCAGTGGGTGGTGCACAAGGGCCTCAAGGTCTGCGTGGTGTTCGAAGGCCGGGATGGCGCCGGCAAGGGCGGCACCATCAAGGCCATCACCGAGCGCGTCAGCCCGCGGATCTTCCGGGTGGTTGCGCTGCCGGCACCGACCGAACGCGAAAAATCGCAGATGTACTCGCAGCGCTACATCCCGCACCTGCCGGCCGCCGGTGAAGTCATCATTTTCGATCGCAGCTGGTACAACCGCGCCGGCGTGGAGCGCGTGATGGAGTTCTGCACCGAGAAAGAAGCCCAGCGGTTTCTCGAAGTCGTTCCGCACTTCGAAAAACTCATGGTGGAATCCGGCGTTATCCTGGTCAAATACTGGCTGGAGGTGAGCCAGGAGGAGCAGACCCGCCGCATGGAGAATCGCATCGGCGACGGGCGCAAGATCTGGAAACTGTCACCCATGGACCTGGAATCCTACAAGCGCTGGTACGACTATTCGCGCGCCCGCGATGCCATGTTCGAGGCGACCGACTCCGGATGGGCACCCTGGCACGTGGTGAAATCGGACGACAAGAAGCGCGCGCGCCTCAACGTCATCCATCACCTGCTCAGCCTGGTCCCATACAAGGAACTGCCGCGCGACAAGGTCGAACTGCCGAAGCGCCAGTCGCCCCGGGGCTACACGGAGCCGGCGTACGAGTTCAAGTACATTCCGGAGGTGTTCTGAGCGGAGATGCCTGGCGTCAATGGGCCTTTCGGCTGCGCAGCGCTGTCCGCACTGGTTATTCAGGTCGGAGCAATGATGTTTACCTTCCATGCAAACCTGAGCAAGCCGCTGACAGGTTTTTACTCCGAGCCCGAATAAGCCGCCGAACAGCTCACGTCAGCCCCTGCCGCGGGCACTCAGGACCCGCGATAGCTGACAGGCGCTCTGCGTGCTTCGAGATAGGCCTCGTCGGCGACCGCAGTCCACTCAGCAATGCGTTGCGCGAATTGCTGATAGGAATCCTGCACCCGTCGAGTTGTGGCATCCTTGCCGGCGTAATCGGCCAACACCTGCGCGGTCTGCTCCCGCAAGCTATCGATCACCGGCTCCGGAAAGTAAGACAAATTCACCTGGTGCTGCTCGACCAGCATCCTGAGGGCGTCTGCATTGCGCGCCGTCAGTTCGGCAAACACATCGTTCGTCATCGCCTGGCAGGCAGTGTCCACGATGACCTGCAGATCTCCCGGTATGCGCTGGTACGCCTGCCGGTTGATGATACATTCGATGGGACTGGCCGGTTCATGCCAGCCCGGCGTGTAGTAGTACTTGGCCACCTTATGCAGACCCATGGGCATGTCGCTGTAGGGGCCGGCAAACTCCGCGGCGTCCAGCACGCCGCTCTGCAGTGAGGTGAACACCTCGCCGACCGGCATCGTGACCGGCACTGCGCCGAGGCGTCGCAGGACCGCGCCGCCCAGCCCCGCCATGCGGATCTTGAGCCCACGAAAATCCTCGACACGCTCGATAGGCCTGCGGAACCAGCCACCCATCTGCACGCCACCGTCGCCCGCCGGCATGGGAAGCAGATCGAAGGGGGCATAGACTTCACGCCACAGCGCCAGTCCACCGCCATGGTAGAGCCAGGCGTTCATTTCATTGGCCGTCATGCCGAAAGGCACGGCACTGAAGAACGCGGCGGCCCGTACCTTGCCTGTCCAGTAATGCGCCGCAGCGTGTCCCATCTCGGCGGTGCCCGCCGACACCGCGTCGAACACTTCCAACGCCGGCACCAGTTCCCCGGCACCGTAGACCTTGATGTTGAGCCTCCCGTCGCTCATGGCATGGATGCGCGCGGCCAGCCGGTTTGCCGCGTCACCCGCACCCGGGTAATTCTTCGGCCAGGCGGTGACCATCTTCCAGTGAATTTGCGCTGACGCTTCGCGCCTTGCCTGTTCCGCGACTGCGGGCGACGCACCCAGGGCTGCCAAGCCGGCAGCCTGCAAAATCACCCTTCTTTTCATGCTGTCAACCCCCATCCTCAAGCCGTTGCCGGTGATGACGGACGGCCGGCACAGGTAGCAAGAATATCGTGCTTGAGGCTGCTCTCGCCACCGCGGAAAGAGGGGTCAGGTCTTGAATCTTGAAATCAACTCGACTTCAGAACCTTACTGACCGTCGAGTAATGCAATCCCAGATGCTGAGCGACCTCAATCATTGTATAGCCATAGTGTTCACAGGCTATGCGAATCATACGATTGCGTTCCGTTTTGAGGCTTATATCGAGCTCCGCGAAAATGGCCGCAATGTGTGGCCGTCCGGCAAACCGCTGAACACGCGGCACCTCGCCGAGACAGCGCGCGCTCTCATTGTCTAAGCCATACGCCTTAACAAACGCCTCACTGCCGAAAATGGCATCCTTTTCGATCGCGTCACTCACGCTGCCCCCGTTCATACCCTGATCCACAAACGTGCGGTACCGGCGCCTGGCCAGTCGATGGTTCGATGCGAACTGACCAAGCACCCACATGGTTGATAGAAAGGGTTCCGTTTGCCTGAGACCCACGGTGCTTCTGTAGCTGCTCCACTGATAGTCGGCCGGGGAAGTGACTATTTTCGCCCGCACGGGGTTGAGCACGATATAACGTGACAGTTCCAGCAGGTAACCGCCACGCTCCACCAACTGCGCCTTATAGCGCCCCTGGAACAGGTGACCGACGCGGCCATGCTGACGGTTAAACGACTGCGTGTAAACGCCGTTGAGCTGCCGCATGCCCCTGGACAGATTGGCCTCCGGTGTCTCAAGCAGGACGTGATAGTGGTTCCCCATCAGGCAATACGAATGACACAGCCAGTGATACCGCTCCACCACTCGATGGAGAATGCCTAGAAAACTGTATCGATCGCTATCTGAAAGATAAACGGACTGGCGGGCATTGCCCCGACTGATGACATGATACACAGCGCCGGGAAATTCGACGCGCAGCGGTCGTGCCATGATTGCACCTCCTTTTGCAGTAATAGCAGGGCGTCCTGCCCTGCTACTTGATCAAATATGACTATATCAGATCATTGAGCTCGCACTATTTCACGATTCAAGACCTGACCCCTTTAGCAGAAACTCTTTCAACAGCATCTCGCCGGGGTGTGTCGGGGGGCGTTTCTTCGGTAACATGTCATTCACCTAGTGGTAGTCAGTCACTTGCACGTCCATTACATCCTGTCCCTGCCAAGGGAAAATAATGCGCCATTGGTCATTGATCCGCAGGCTCCAGAATCCTGCCCAATCCCCTTTCGATTTCTCCAACCGGTTACTCGACGGAATGCGTAGCATGTCCAGTGTCGGGGCCGCATTGATCTGGTCCAGCAACCGCCGCGCCTTGTCGTGCAATTCGCGCGGTAGCTTTCGTGCCTGGCGAGTGTTGACACCGTCGTAGATATCCCGCGTCGCTTTATCGGCAAGGATCTTCAGCATGCGTTAAATATATCGTATGTCGATATACCGCTCATGCCGCGTGTGAACATGGGTGTAAGCCACGTCTTAGCACGATGAGCAGGGACTCTCATCGCAGAGTCGGCAAAGGCCATTTCGCATGGCGCAGTGGGATTAGTGTGGCGTCGGGAGGGGTAGGCGAACCCCGGCATTTCTTAGCAGAGAATCAGCGCGTTACATGCCGAAGCAATCTCGCGAGATCATTCCGCAATTATTTTATTTTTATTTCAGTTAGTTACAACCCAAAATGGCGTCCCCAAGGGGAGTCGATCTTATACCCCAATTGCGGGCAACGTCGCCACTAATTCGGCTTTGATTGTCTATCAGTGAGTTACGATGAAAGATACGCAGGTAACCGTCCGCGCAAACACTCGACGGCGGTAGATGCCATCTGCGCGGCCTCTACAGCCGCTAATTGCTAGCCCGCCTTTTTCAGCGGTGGCACTTTCCGGTGCGAGTCCATGGCGTGCCAGAGATCCCAGTCGCGTTGAAGGTTCAACCAGAACTCTGGGCCGGTTTTGAGCGCCTCACCCAATGCCAATGCCGAATCCGCACTGACCTGACGACGACCGTTGATCACCTCGTTAAGGCGTGCATACGTCCAGCCGAGGTGTGCGGCGAAAGCTTTCTGGGTCACACCAAGCGGCTCCAGAAACTCTTTCAACAGCATCTCGCCGGGGTGTGTCGGGGGACGTTTCTTCGGTAACATGTCATTCACCTAATGGTAGTCAATCACTTGCACATCGATCGCATCCTGTCCTTGCCAACGGAAAACAATGCGCCATTGGTCATTGATCCGCAGGCTCCAGAACCCTGCCCGATCACCTTTCAATTTCTCCAACCGGTTACTCGGCGGGATGCGTAACATGTCCAGTGTCGGGGCCGCATTGATCTGGTCCAGCAATCGCCGCGCCTTGTCGTGCAATTCACGCGGTAGCTTCCGCGCCTGACGACTGTTGACACCGTCGTAGATATCCCGAGTCGTCTTGTCGGCAAGGCCCTTCAGCATATTTTAAATATATCGTATATCGATATATCGCTCAAGTCGCGTGTGAACATGAGTGTAAGCTTGTAGGGTGCAAATATTCGAACGAGCCGTATGATATTGTTACCGCACAATATTACGGATAATCTGTTCGTGCAATGACAAACGCTATACAACCTTTTCATCTCCTTGTAATCGCCTTGGCCGGCTGGCTCAACCGCCAGCAACTGGCGGTCATCGATTATCTCATCGAGGAGAACCGTGTGCTCAAGGCGCAACTTGAAGGACGGCGAGTTCTGTTTAACGACGAACAACGGATGCGACTAGCCCTGAAGGCCAAGGTGCTTGGCCGTCGGGCACTTGATGAACTGGAGACGCTGGTGACACCCGATACGCTGCTCGCCTGGCACCGGAAGCTCATCGCGAAAAAGTGGACTTATGCCAGGAAGGGACCGGGACGACCGCGCGTCGCGCAAGAGATCACCGATTTGGTACTCCGCATGGCGAGGGAGAACACCTCCTGGGGTTATGACCGAATACAAGGCGCAATCGCCAATCTCGGTCACATCGTTGCACCGAACACGGTCAAGAATATCCTGAAAAGGCATGGCATAGAACCGGCACCGGAGCGAGAGAAACACACCTCGTGGAGGACGTTCTTAAAAGCGCATTGGGACGTGATGGCCGCCACGGATTTCTTTACGGTTGAGGTCTGGACGCTCCGCGGTTTGGTGACCTATTACGTGCTGTTTATCATGCATCTTTCAACGCGTTCCGTGCACATTGCTGGGGTAACCACGGCGCCCAATGGCGCATACATGAAGCAAATGGCCCGCAACCTGACAGACGTGAGTGACAACTTTCTTTTAAACAGTCAGTACCTCATCATGGACCGCGATTCAAAATACACGAAGGAGTTCAGAGACCATCTGAATCGAGAGGGTGTGAAGCCTGTTCGCTGTCCCGCTCGGGCACCGAATTGTAACGCATTCGCAGAACGGTTTGTACGTTCTATAAAAGAGGAATGCTTGGATCGCATAATTCTTTTCGGCGAGGCATCGCTTCGACGGGCGCTCGGAGCATATGTCATACATTATCACAGCGAGCGAAATCATCAGGGTGTAGGGAATCAATTGCTGGAGCCACTTGCCACGGTCAGTGCAATCAATGAGACCATTCAATGTCGTGAACGGCTTGGTGGTATGCTCAATTACTACTACCGGGAAGCGGCTTGAAAGTACACGTTCCAATTATTGCACCGCACGACCACGAATTTAACCTATGACTATTATCGATAATAGCTTAAGTTAGTCTTGACTATTATACGATGCTATCGGTAATAGTATGCCATGAAACCAAAGACGAGAATATACGACACACTGCTGGCGGAGCAACGACAGATGGCATTTATCAGCGGACCAAGACAGGTAGGAAAAACCACCACCTGTCGCGTTCATGGTGATACGTATATCGATTGGGACAATATCGATGATCGGGAATCCATACTTGCCGGGCCTGCCAGGCTGATCGACAAATTTCAGCTCGACCGCTTGTCCAGAACTCCCCCGGTAGTCATCTTCGATGAACTACACAAATTCCCCCGGTGGAAGCAATTCCTTAAAGGATTCTTCGATACTTATGCGGATCGACTCCGCATCATAGTCACGGGAAGCAGTCACATGGACGTTTATCGTCGTGGTGGTGACAGTCTGATGGGGCGGTACTTCCTGTACAGGATGCACCCCTTTTCTGTCGCTGAAACCTTGACTCAGGAGATACCCGATGAAAAACGGATTATTCGCCAACCCAATAAAGATTAATCCCACGAATTTTGGTGCACTCTGGAATCATGGTGGTTATCCGGAACCCTTCCTGAAGCGTGACATGCGCTTCAGTCGTCGCTGGCAATCTCTGCGTCTCGAACAACTGGTCCGGGAAGATATCCGTGATCTCACTCAAATACAGCAACTCGATCAGCTTGAACTGTTGGTCAAACTGTTGGCCGAACGCTCGGCTCACCAACTCATCTATGGCAACCTGGCAAATGACGTACGCGTCTCCATAGACACTGCCCGCCGGTGGATTGATATTCTTGTCAGCCTTCATCTTGGCTTTCTGATCAGACCGTGGTTCAAAAATGTCTCTCGATCACTACGCAAGGAACCTAAATGGTTTCTGCGCGATTGGGCCTCGATTAAAGACCAGGGAGACAAAGCGGAAACGTTTGTCGCCTGTCACCTGCTCAAGGCCGTCGAAGGCTGGAATGATATGGGCTTGGGAAAGTTTGAACTTGGCTACCTGCGAGACAAGGAGAAACGCGAAGTTGATTTCCTGGTCGCTCGTGATGGGAAGCCTTGGTTTCTGGCAGAAGTAAAACTGCACGACGAATCAATAAGCCCTTCACTGAAGTATTTTCAGCAACAACTCGCCGCACCGTTTGCATTCCAGGTCGTTCTTGATGCGAACTATCTGGATGCCGATTGTTTTGCCAGAGCAGGCCCCCCAGTTGTCGTGCCCGCACAAACATTTCTATCCCAGTTTCTCTAGATTTTGATTAACTTCTGCATGGGCAAGGTCGGCCAATTGCAGGGGATAGCGTGGCATCGGGAGGGCAATTCGAACCCCCAAAATATTACGGGCAAAATCAGACCATTAAAAAGCCCCGTGCTTTTAAGAACACGAGGCTTATTAATTTACTTCCAGTTCAATGAATTACAAGGCCATATGGCGTCCCCAAGGGGAGGCCACCTTATCCCCCAGCTTTTTGTGGCCTCGGAAGTGATCGTAATCCTCTGATTCTCATCCAGTTAAGCTGTCGCCTTGCCGGATCGGTCCAATTGGTCTAATTTGGACAAATGAGGCTAAGTCAGCCAGGAGCTTTAGATGCGAAAATTTACCGCCCATGACGCCAAGGCACACTTCGGCAACCTGATCGATACGGCGCGCCGCGAACCAGTCACAATCGAACGCCACGGCCGCGCCGTCGTGGTGGTTCTATCCAAGGAAGAATTCGACGACATCGAGGCGATGAAACTGGAACGTCTGCGTACCGAAGTCCAAAAGGGGCTTGAATCAAGCGCCCGGGGCGATGTCATTGACATCGATGAAAATGATCTCGATGCGTTCATCGACGGCCTGATGGCTGGCGCCGGTCATCCTGCAGCCGGCGCGTAATGAAGTTCCGACTGACGCGGCCGGCGCTTCGCGATCTGGCCGAGATCGGCCGGTACACTCGGGAACAGTGGGGCAAAGAGCAAGCGCGCGACTATGGAAGTGCGATCACGGCGCGTCTGAAATGGCTATGTCGTAACGAGCCTCTGTGGCACGAACGACCGGAACTCGATGTCGGCATTTTCAGTTATCCACACCAGAGCCATGTTATCGTCTTTCGCCGGTGCCGCATCGGCATCGAGATTCTTCGTATTCTCCACCGTCGAATGGACCCGGCACGGCATCTGGAAAATGGCGATCCGGAATAATTAAATCCATTTGGGCGGTGGCTTTTGCCAGTAAGAACGGTACTCGTCCCTTCCACAAAATTGTTCCCTCTCCCCCGCACCAACCATTTTTTATTTGTACCACACGGGGGCCAGGCTGCGGCCATTACATCATTCAACGATGCAGAGACAGGCAAAATGAGTTAGTATCAATCATAGTGAGTCATACCGAGTCGAGGTGTTCGATGCCGACACTAACTGCACACGTAACTGATGAATTGATCAAAGAAATCGACTCCGTCTCCAAGCGCCTCGACCGCTCTCGCGCATGGGTCGTGAAAGAAGCGGTCAGGGCGTATCTGGAACGAAGCGCCGAAGATCAGAAGCGCTGGGACGAAACGCTTGAGGCTATCGAAGCAGCCGATCAAGGAGAAGTTGTAGCCGCTGACGAAGTGTTCGCATGGCTCGACACCTGGGGAAAACCCGGAGAAAAGATCAAGGATGCTGATTGAAACTGGTCTTCACGCGACTTGCCCATCAGGACCTGGTGCGTTTACGTCAGTTCATTGCGGAACATGACCCTGGCGCGGCAGCCCGTGCTGCCAAGCGTATCAAGACTGTAGCGCGACTACTGACTGCTCAGCCATTGATTGGCCGGTCAGTAAGCACTCCGACTGGAGAAACACGCAACGACATCCGCGAGTTGCCGCTGACATTTGGTTCAAGCGGTTACGTCCTTCGCTATCAGGTACTGCAGAAGCAGATACGTATATTGCGTATTTGGCATGCACGGGAAGAACAAAAATAAAAGGAGTCGACCTTATCCTCCGATGACGCGCAACCTCACAACTGCCGAATGTGGCGAGGGGGTCAGGTCTTGCAACGAAACATTTTGCTCTGGCCATCCGGCGACTCCCTCTGCATCAGATAGATCAACAATTTCTTTCTCGCTAGCCGTCTGTTGCGGCACCAGCAACATGCCCGGATACCATCCGGCAATGTAATAGCTGATCCCCTGCCTCCTGCTGCGAGGCAAGACCTGACTCCCCGCCTCCTGCTGCGAGGCAAGACCTGACCCCTGTCTCCTTGCGGACACATCGAAATGTCCGATGGGTAAGCGTCTAAAATTCGTATTTTGTATGTTGCGCCGAGGCGCTAGGATAAGTGCACGTTTCAGCAAGGCCGTCCTGGTTGCTAAGGAGCGAACCACGCCAGCACAGACATCGACCCTCAGCGGCGAACTGCTGCATGCTCCGAGCCCGCGGAATTCTGGATGCAGCCTGATCCAGGCGGTTCGGCTGGGGCGAGTGGGTCAGTTACGACTGGGCAGATAGATTACAACTGGGCAGATAGGTTACAGGAGAAAAATCACATGACAGTTATCAACGCATTATTCTTTGGCCTCACGGCGGTGCTCATCGCTCTGAACCTGGTATTGCTTGCCGCCACAGTCTACTGGGCGGTGCACGGCCTGTCGGAGAAGACCCGTGAGCAGAGGCTCGTGCGGGTGGCGAGTTCCGCCAGGCACCGACGTCTAGCCGCGCGCTCCTAAGTGCCGCCACAGATTGATCGGAACGAATCGAATGATTCAGCTCTCGACATCCAGGGTTGTCGGCATGCTGATCCGGATGGGGATACTGGCGGGCCTGTGGTGCATCATCGTCCTGGGCCAGACGGATGCCTGGCTGGTCGGACTGCCCGCAGTCGTTCTTGCTGCCTTGGCAAGTCTTCGCCTGGGTGGTCATACGCTGCCACGACTTTCACTCGGGGGACTGTTGGGCTTTCTGGGTCTGTTCCTGCGTGAGTCCCTGGCCGGCGGCGTTGATGTCGCGCGCCGTACACTGGGACCGAGGCTGCGTGTCCAGCCGGGCTTCAGGCGGTATCGCCTGCATATCCAGGATCCTCTGGCACGCGTACTGCTCATCAACTGCGTCGGCCTGTTACCGGGCACGCTGGCCGCGGACCTGGATGGCGACCATGCCGAGCTCCACCTGCTCGACGCCGGCGAAAATCCGGACCCGCAATTACACCGGCTCGAACAGGCGATCGCCAGACTGTTTGGATTAACACTGGAGACGGCTGATGTCTGAGCTGCTCTCTGCGTCTGCACTGGGCCTGATGCTCAGTCTGTTGCTCGGGCTGCTGCGTGCGCTGCTTGGCCCGAACGCCGGCGACCGTATGCTGGCCATACAGCTGATCGGCACGGCCGGTGTGGGCATGCTGTTGCTGCTGAGCCTGTTACTCGATCAGCGGGCTCTGATCGACGTCGCACTGGTACTCGCGCTGCTCGCCGGGGTTGCTGCAGCGGCTTTCACGGGCGAGGTACAGGAGACCCGCCATGATTGATCTGTTGTCCTCCCTGCTGGTAGTCGGAGGCGTGTTCTTTTACCTGGCCGGCAGCATTGGCTTGCTGCGCCTTCCAGACCTCTATTCGCGGCTGCACGCGCTGACCAAGGCGGACAACCTCGGCCTGGGTCTGCTGACAGCGGGGCTGGCGCTCCACTCGCAGGACCTGCTCACCGCGCTGAAGCTGCTGCTGATCTGGCTTGCGGTACTGGCTGCCAGCGCCGCCAGTGCACACCTGATCGCCCGACATGCGCGGCGTCAGGAGGCAAGACCTTGAGCACCGCAAGTTTGCTGGTCTTCGATGGGCTGCTGCTGATCTCGATCGTGAGTCTGGCCTGGGCGGCACTGGCAAGCGCCGATGAACGCCGCAGCGTCATTCTGTTCATGGCGTTCGGCCTGGTTCTGGCCGTGGCCTGGGCACGGCTTTTGGCCCCGGATGTCGCCCTCGCCGAGGCGGCCATTGGCGCTGGCCTGTCCGGCGCCTTGCTGCTGGCTGCCGAGCGCGAGCAACCGCAATCGGCGCTGATGGCTCCCAGCGCCAGTGTTCACAACCGGCGTGACGCACGCCTCGGCTTGACGCTTCAATGGCTGGTAACGATCTTGTGTGCGGCGCTGGGCGTGACATTGGCCTGGGCGTTGGCACATGCCTTCAGCCGCGGGCCGCAGGACGCGCTTGCTCAAGCGGTCTCCGCGAATCTTGCAGCCAGCGGGGTGAGCAACCCGGTGACCGCGGTGCTGCTGAACTTCCGTGCCTACGACACGCTGCTGGAACTGGCGGTGCTCGTGACTGCCCTGCTCGGCATCTTCGCCCTGGGCCGGGCAAGACCGGGCTACCTGGCAGCGGGTCCAGTCTTCGACGGTCTCGCGCGCTGGCTGGTACCGGTGCTGATACTCACTGCAGGCTACCTGCTGTGGGTCGGCGCCCATGCGCCGGGCGGAGCCTTTCAGGCCGGTGCCACGCTCGCGGCCGCCGGTGTCGTGTTGCGGCTGGCGGGTCGACACCGCGTCGGTTTACCGCATGGGATCTGGCTGCGCATCCTTATGGCTGCCGGTGTCGGCGTGTTCTTACTGGTCGGTCTCGCCCTGCTCGCCCTTGGACGGCCGTTTCTGGGTTACCCGCCCGCCTGGGCGGGTGTCCTGATCCTGGTGATCGAGAGTGCCGCCATGCTGGCGATCGCTGCGACCCTGGTGCTGGCTTTCCTCGGCGGTCGACCGGAATCATTCGGGTTGCAATCGGTCCACGAAGGACCTGCGGCGCCGCCAGTCGTTGTGCCTCGATCGGAAGCGCCTGAGGCCATGTCTCGCGCTGAGTTCGAGACTCCTGAAGCCCGTGACCGTTTTACTAAGGAGGAGAACCGATGCTGACCGCGCAATGGCTGTATGGCCTGACCGGCTGCCTGATCGTGGCGCTCGGGCTGCGCACGGCACTGCTCCACGCTTCGCTGTTGCAGCGGCTGGTGGCCGTCAATGTCATGGGGGCCGGCGTTTTCCTGGCGCTGATCGCTGTCGCCTACCGCGGCCCTGAAACGCCCCCGGATCCTGTCCCGCATGCCCTGGTGTTGACAGGGATCGTCGTCGCGGTGAGCGCAACCGCACTCGCACTGGCCCTCGCGCGACGCCTGAATGCGGAGCAAGCCGATGACTGAGGTTCTGATCTGGCTGGTCGCCATGCCCTTGGCCGGTGCGCTGGCGACACTGCTGCTGCCGCGCGCTGCGACGGCGGTTGTGATTGTCACTGCAGTGGCAACCACGGTTGCCGCCGGCACGCTGCTCTATATTGTGGGTACGCAGGGCGCGATGGATTACGAGGTCGGCGGCTGGACAGCCGGGCTCGGCATCGCGCTGCGCGCCGATGGTCTGTCCGCCCTGCTGCTGATGATGAACGCCCTGGTGGTGCTGGCGGCGAGCGTCTACGCCAGCGCTTACTTCGCCAAGGCCTCGGAGCGCGCCCGCTTCTGGCCCTTGTGGCTGCTGTTGTGGACATCACTGAATGCCCTGCTGCTGTCCGGCGACCTGTTCAACCTCTATGTCACGCTGGAGCTTCTGGGCCTGAGCGCAGTCGCACTGGCATCGCTCGGGGGCAAGACGGCAGCCGTGCAGGCGGCCCTGCGTTACCTGCTGGTCGGACTGCTCGGTTCGATGATGTTCCTGGCCGGGGTGAGCCTGATCTATGCGGGTTACGGGACACTGGACCTGGCAGCTCTGGGGCGTGTCGTTGCGGCCGGGCCGATTGTGTGGGCGGCACTGGCACTGATGACTGCCGGCCTGCTGCTCAAGACCGCGCTGTTCCCGCTGCATTTCTGGCTGCCACCGGCACACGTCAGTGCGCCGGCGCCAGTCAGCGCCGTGCTGTCCGCGCTGGTGGTCAAGGCGGCCTTCTACCTCGTGTTGCGTCTGTGGCTGGACGTGTTCGCGGACGTTGTGACACAGCCGGCCGCCAATCTGCTCGGTGTTTTGGGTGCCGGCGCGGTTCTGTGGGGATCCTGGCGCGCCCTGCACGCCGAACGGCTCAAGTTGCTGGCGGCCTACTCGACCGTCGCCCAGCTGGGCTACCTGTTTATGTTCTTTCCAGTGCTGCAGGCCTTGCCCCCTGGCCCGGCCCGCGATCTCGCGGCGGGCGGACTGGTCATCCTGGCCTTGACCCACGGATTTGCCAAGGCCGGTCTGTTTCTGGCAATCGGCATCGTCCAGCAGCGTTCCGGTCACGATACCATCCGTGAATTGGACGGCACGGCCCAGCGCCTGCCCGCGACCACCTTTGCGATCGCACTGGCGGGGGTTGCCCTGATCGGCCTGCCGCCCAGTGGCGCCTTTCTCGGCAAGTGGCAGTTACTCGCCGGATCTGTTGTTACCGGTCAGTGGGTGTGGCTCGTGGTGACTGCCATCGGTTCGCTGCTGGCCGCCGCGTACGTCTTCCGGGTGCTGGGCCATGCCTTCGGCCCCGGCTCATACCCGAACATCGCGGTTACGGTGCCGCGTGAGGAATGGCCGGCGCTGATTCTCACTGGCGTGGCTGCGGTAGGTCTGGGTCTCGCCGGTGCTCCGGTGTGGAGCCTGCTGGGGATCGGTCTATGAACTGGGACGCCTGGTTGCCGTTGCTGGTGGTGGCGAGCTCTCTGCTGCCGGGGCTCTTTATTTTTTTCCTGCGCGAAGACAGTCACCGGCTGCGCACAGCTCTCAACTTTGCCGGTGCCGGCGTGAAGCTCGCTCTGGTCGTTGTCCTGATTTGGGGCGTGTTCCATCAGCATGTCTACGAGACGCGCTGGACCCTCGCACCCGGTCTGGACCTGGTGCTGCATGCGGATACGCTGTCGCTGCTGTTCGTCAGCCTGTCCACCGTGCTGTGGCTGGTGACCACGGTCTATGCCGTCGGCTACCTGGAAACCTCACCGCACCGCAGTCGCTTTTTCGGCTTCTTCAGTCTGTGCGTTTCGGCCACCGTCGGATTGGCGCTGGCGGGCAATCTGTTTACGTTTGTCATCTTCTACGAGCTGTTGACGCTGGCGACCTATCCGCTGGTCGCCCACCGTGGCACACCCGAGGCACTGCGCGGCGCGCGTATCTATCTGGCTTATACCCTCGGCGGAGGTGCCCTGCTGTTGATCGGTACCGTGTGGTTACATGTCCTTGTGGGACCGACGGCCTTCGTCGAAGGCGGCATATTGAGCCGTTTGCCCGCTGAATACCATCAGCAGCTCAGGGTGATATTCCTGCTGTTGCTCATCGGTCTCGGTGTCAAGGCGGCGCTGGTGCCGTTGCACGGCTGGCTGCCCCAGGCGATGGTTGCCCCCGCGCCGGTGAGCGCCCTGCTGCACGCTGTCGCCGTGGTCAAGGCAGGCGCTTTCGGCATCGTGCGCGTGGTCTACGATGTGTACGGCGTGCATTTCGCCGACCAGCTCGGGTTGCTTACCCTGCTCGGTACCGCTGCCGCCATCACCATCGTGTACGGATCCGTCAAAGCGCTGTTTCAGGACAACCTGAAAAAGCGCCTCGCCTACTCCACCGTCAGCCAGGTTTCCTACATCGCGCTGGGCACCGCCATCCTCGGACCCGTCGGTACCATTGGCGGCATTGTCCACCTGGTTCACCAGGGCATCATGAAGATCACCCTGTTCTTTACCGCTGGCAACTACGCCGAAACACTGGGTATTCACAAGGTCAGCGAGATGAACGGTGTCGGCCGTCGCATGCCCGCGACGACACTGGCCTTCAGCGTCGCGGCGCTGGGTATGATCGGCGTCCCGCCGGTGGCGGGTTTCGTGAGTAAATGGTATCTCGGTCTCGGCGCCGTGGAGGCCGGCATGGCCGCGTGGGTCATGCCGGTTCTGATAACCAGCAGTGTGCTCAATGCGGCGTATTTCCTTCCGGTGCTGTACCGGGCCTGGTTCCGCAGTCCGGGCCCCGCCTGGCCGGCGGAGCACATTCCGGCTGCGCGCCTCGAAACCAGCGGGGCGCTGCTGTGGCCACCGGTCGTGACCGCGACGCTGGCCCTGGCTGCCGGTCTGTTTGCCGCCGCCCCTTACAGTCCGCTTGAGTGGGCAAGCCTGATCGCGCAAAGGGAGTATGGCTTGTGAGCGCCTTTATCCTGTTACTCATCGGGTCACTGCCCCTGGTGTTAGCGGTCTTTGCCGGCCAGCGTTACGTCAGGTGGATCACGGTTATCGCACCGCTTCCTGCGCTGGTCGGGGCCGCTGCCTTGCCAGTCGGCACCAGCGTCTCGCTGCCCTGGCTGCTGCTCGGTGCCGAGCTCGGACTCGACGACACCAGCCGCGTGTTTCTGTTTTTCAGCGCTCTGCTATGGCTGGTCGCAAGCCTGTATGCCGCGGGCAGCATGGCGGGCGAGCGCAACGCCACGCGATTCCGTATCTTCTTCCTGCTGGCCATGTCGGGCAATCTGGGCCTGATCGTGGCCCAGGACGTGGTGACCTTCTACCTTGGTTTCACGCTGATGGGTCTGGCCGTCTATGGGCTCATCGCACATCGTGCATCGCAGTGCGCCAGACAGGCCGCTGGACGCTACCTCGTCTGGACCATCGCCGGGGAGCTGTTGCTGTTCGTCGCCGTCGTCCTGCTGGTGGCACAAAACGGTGGGGCAACGGCTTTCAGCGTCCTCAAGTCTAACCCGCCTGCCGGGTTCGTGGTGCTGTTACTCGTCATCGGATTTGGCATCAAGCTTGCGCTGCCCGGTCTTCATCTCTGGTTGCCGCCGGCCTACGCAGTCACCCCGACGCCCGCCGTTGCGGTGCTGAGCGGTGCGATGATAAAGGCGGGCCTGCTCGGCTGGTTGCGCTTCCTGGCTCCCGGTGATGCGGCACTGCCGGGCTGGGGACAGGCGCTGATGGTCGCTGGCGTCACCGGCATATTCTTCGGCGCGATTGTCGGCTTGCGCCAGCACCGACCGCGATTGCTCCTGGGCTACTCCAGCATCAGCAAGATGGGTGTGCTGACTGCCGGGATGGGAGCTGCGCTGACCTGGCCGGTAGCCGCGCCCACCCTGATTGGAGCACTGGCACTTTATGCGGCGCACCACGCACTGGTTAAGGGTGCGCTGTTTATCGGGCTGGGCCTGGCTGAAGGCGGCGGCCTGCGCCCCTGGATACTGGCGGGGCTCGGTTTTCTGGCGCTCGCGCTTGCAGGTGCGCCTCTGACCAGCGGTGCCCTCGCCAAGTCCGCCCTTACGGCAGGTCTTCCGGAACCCGCGCAGTCCCTTACCTTTCTGCTCGCCGCATCCGCGCTTGCCACTACCCTGTTGATGGCGCGCTTGCTGTTTCTGATCTGGAGGCAGCGCGGTAGCGTTGCTTCGCCGCACTCTATTGCCTCGATAACAGCGTGGCTGATTCTCCTGGCAGTGATTGCCGTGTTTCCCTTTGCGCTTGCCGATGCCGGACAGCTCTCGGCTAACCTTGTACCGGTGTCTCTGGGTGCAGTCCTGGCCGCACTGGCGCTGCTGGTGGCAGGGCGTTTGCCTGGACGTGCCACACGCCGCAGCCGGCACGCAGCGGGAAGACGTCCTGCTTACCGCTCTGCACGCGGAATTCGCCAGTTGGCGCACGCAGCACGGTCTATCCCCGCGAGGTTGCGGTCAGCGTGGCACAACCCATACCGGGGGGTTCTTGAGGCCCTGAGGCGTCGATTGATTCCGCTGTGGCAATCGGGCGACGGCGAGGACCGCTGGCCATTGGCAGGCAGTCTCTGGCTGGGCGTCGGCGGCCTGCTGCTAACCGCATTTATTTCGACGGCATAGGGGCTAGCCAGGAGGCGACTGATGAAGCGTTTCAAGAACATACTCTTTATTGCGGATTGCCAGCACGGGCTCAACGCTGCGCTGGACAGAGCTGTCGCGCTGTCGCAGACCAGCGGCGCGCGCCTGACGGTCATGGATGTCAGCCCTGAGGCGGGCCTGGCCGACTATATCAAGCAGGTTTACGCCGTGGACCTCAACGCACAGTTAAGAGAACAGTGTCTTCAGTCCCTGGAGGCGCTCACGCAACCGTATACAGATGCCGGCATACCCATCTACACCAAGGTGGCTACCGGTACACCCTTCATTGAGGTCGTGCGCGCCGTACAACGCAATGCCCACGACCTGGTCATGAAGGTTGCACAACACGAGACCGGGCTGGCACCGTCGCTTTTTGGCAGCACCGATATGCACCTGTTGCGCAAATGTCCATGTCCGGTCTGGATCGATCAATCGGGAGGCGCACCTGTCTACCGGCGGCTGCTCGCCGCGGTGGATCCGTTCGACGATGAGTCCGGTGACCTTCAGCGATTGATACTGGACCTGGCGACCTCACTCGCCGAGCGTGAGCATGCGGCGCTCGAGGTGGTGCATGCCTGGGAGTTGCCCGGTGAGTCCATCCTCGCTAGCGGGCGCGGGCGCATCCCGCGCAGCGAACTGGATCGGTTGCTTGAGGACACGGAAAAGCGTCACCGCGAGGCGCTGGACACGCTCCTCTTACCCTATCGTCTGAGCAGCGAGGCGCCCAATGTTCATCTGCTCAAAGGCCGGCCCGCGCAGATCGTGTCTGCACGTGCCAGGGAACAGCCGACCGATCTCATTGTAATGGGCACGCTCGGTAGAGTCGGCATACCCGGCCTGTTCATAGGCAATACGGCGGAAGACGTCCTTCGTGAAACGCAGACTGCAGTGTTAGCGCTAAAGCCGAGCGCCTTCGTTTCCCCGGTGAGATAACCGGCGGAACTTCACGCCTTACGGAAGCTGCCGCGGGTTTACAATCGGTGCGCGTCGCCCCGCCTATGCCTCACGGCCGTTTTGGCCTATAGTGTCGGGCATGCATCAGGCCCAGTCGCACAAGCCGTTATGTCCAGTTTGAATTTCAAACACCTGCGTTATTTCTGGGCGGTGGCCGCGAACGGTTCCATCGTCCGCGCCTCAGAGATACTGCATCTCACACCTCAGACCATCAGCGGCCAGCTTCGCGAGCTCGAGGAACAGCTGAATGCCAAGCTGTTTCAGAAGAGTGGCCGGAATCTGGTACTTACCGATACCGGCCGGGCGGTGTTTTCCTATGCCGACGAGATGTTTCGCCTGGGTGAAGAATTGCAGGACGTCCTGGCAGGCCGTATACCCGGTGCGGCGATGACGCTCACCGTTGGTGTTGCGATGGTGGTGCCCAAATTGCTCGCCTATCGCGTGCTGGATCCGGTACTGGCGATGGAGGAACCTGTGCGACTCGTTTGCCACGAAGCCCCGCTGGCCGATTTGCTGGCAGACCTGTCGGTGCACAAGCTCGATCTTGTGCTGGCCGACAGCCCGATCAGTCCGGCGCTGAATATTCGTGCCTATAATCACCTGCTGGGTGAATCCGGAATCAGCTTTTTCGCCAGTCAGAAGACCGCGCGGAAGTACACAGCCAGGTTTCCGCACTCCCTGAGTGGCGCCCCCATGCTGATGCCCACCACCAGCAGTGCATTAAGGCGTATGCTTGACCAGTGGTTTGAGCGGCACGAGATAAAGCCGATGGTTGTCGCCGAGTTTGAGGATCGTGCACTCATGAAGGCGTTTGGAGAAGCGGGTGCCGGTATATTTACATCACCCACTACGGTGGAGAACGATGTTGTCGCAAAGTACGGCGTCCGTGTGATCGGGCGCAGCGAAGATATCAAGGAACGCTTTTATGCGATATCTGCCGAACGTCGTATCAAGCATCCGGCGGTCTCGGTGATCACCGAGGCGGCCCGCAGCGAGTTGTTCACCTCAGGCTGACCTGCCAGGCTCGCGCCTGCGGCTGTCAGAAACAATGCATTGAGTCGGCAAAAGGGTCCGCCTGGCGGAGCTTGTTACCCCGAGGGTGGGGTTGCCGGCTTGTCAGGTCGACTTTTCCGAATCTTTCTCCAGCACATTTCGAATTTATTCGCTGCGACCGCGTGTCTAAACTAAACGTCATAGTTAATAGCCGCACCAGGAGGATGTAACGATGTCGATTGCAATTTACTCTGTCAACGGGATGATTAACATGTCATTCTCGTGCGACGGGACCCTTTACATCGAGCACGGTACATTCTTCGCCAAACTCGACAAGTTCGAGACGATCGAACAGTCGGCTTGATCCTGGATCCAGAAACGGGCTGAGGAAAAAAAACGCCGTGGAGGCGAGGATTCGCTGCCTGCGGCGGCTTCGGGGATTTCCTCGTGCAGATAGGTATCGCCCTTGTAGAACCGCGCAACGAGTACGAACAACGCCGCGGTGATCAGCATGGTGAGCGTGAAGAACAGGTAGTAATCTGCGCCTCCCAGGCTGCTGCTGCCATCCGCGTTGTGAATGAAAAAATTCACCGCGCTGGTGAACAGGTTGCCCGCCGCAATCGACAGCATGAAAAACGCCATGACGAAGGACTTCATGGTGCGCGGCGCCTGGGTGTAGGAAAACTCCAGGCAGGTGATCGATACCATCACCTCGGCTGAGGTCAGCACCAGGTACGCCAGCAGCTGCCAGGCGATGGAGGGCGTGGCGCCCAGGTCGATTTGCTGCTGGACCCAGGTGGGAATCGCAAAGGCCAGCACCGTGAGGAACAGACCGACACCGATCTTGCGCAATTCAGTCAGACGCCAGATACGGTCTAGCGCGGGATAAATGACGTAGGCGAACAGCGGGATCAGCAGCATGACCAGCAAGGGGTTGGCCGCCTGGATCTGCGCCGGCAGTACCTCCATGCCGAACAGCACGCGGTCCATCTGCTGCGCCTGCAACACCCACGCCGAGCCGGTCTGGTCGAACAGCGCCCAGAACACCGCAACGAACAGGTATATCAGTGCCAGACGGCCGATCACCGCGGCACCGGTGCGGCTGAGCGCCTCGCGAACGAAGCCCATGCCTGCCGGCGACACGAAAAGGTGATACCAGCCCTTGGCCTGTTCATCGTTCATGAGGTCCGGCGCGCCGCTCGCGTCGAGCAGGTGCCGGGTCATGAAGACCACCAGGACTGCCCGCATGCCGTAGAAGCTGAAGCGCTCGGCGCCTTCGTTGGCGATGATATAGGGAGTACCGGGCGGCAGACGGCGAGCGGCAAACGGCGCGGTTCGGTAGGCTGGCATGGCGACAGTGTACCGCCTTGGCACGGGGTCTTGCCTCCCGAGCCCCCCCTCAAACTGTGCATGGTACGATACGTACCATGCACATTGCCTTTCCCGCACGCCCATCGACGTTGAGCGGTTAAAAGCCGTAGATCTCGAAGTCGCTGTTGATATTCAATCCTTCGATCGCACACAGTCCGCGGCCGAATCGGCCCACGCGAAGATCAGTCCAAACTCCGGGCATCTTTCGCTACACCTGGCCACACTGGTTTATCACAAAGGCGAGGCCAATCTCGATCTGCAGCTTGATGCCAAGCACGCATTGAACATGCGTTTCACATTCGACGGTGAAAAGCTCGGCCCCTGGCGGGCACTCAACATCTTCGATTCTGATTCGCTGGCGCCTGCAAGGCAGAGGATGGAGAGCTTGACGTCAAGATATCGCTGAGCTCATCGGGTGACAGTCAGCACCAACCGGCCGCCAATCTACAGGGCAACTTCTATGCCGCTGTGAGAAACGGGAAGATTTCTCAATCGAAGCTGCGGCTACTGTTTGTGGATAGTGTTCCCACGAGGGGTTTGCCATGTGGTCCGTCAGTTCGAGTTTTCCGAACATTTTATAATTACATTTCGAATATATCCGCTGCGACCGGGCGTCTAAAATATAGCTCTCAGTCAATGATTGCAGAAGGAGGACGAACCGATGCTGATTGCAATTCACTCTCGAGGCTTTCCGATGACTGACGCGATCGAGGACCATGTCCACAAGCGTCTCGGCTTCACGCTTGCGCGCGGTGGTAACCGGATCGGACGTGTCGTGGTGAGGCTTTCGGACCTCAACGGACCGCGCGGTGGCATCGACAAACGCTGTCTCATCGAGATCAGGCTCGGTGGACTCCCCGCCGTCGTCGTCGAGGACGTTCAGCCGGACCTGTATGCCGCCATCGATCGCGCCGCCGGGCGCGCGGGACGCACCGTCAATCGCCGCCTCGCGCAAGACGGTACTCGCCGGAGTGGAACGCGCGGCTATGCAGGCGCATCGCCGGCTGGCCGAGCTGTGACCACATGGTCGCGTAACGAATCCATAGATCTATTGAGGAACCTGGAGGTACGCATAAGATGAACACCTATCCAAGCGATGTCGTCCGCACTCAGACTGGCGTCATTGCCAGCAACCGGATATTGCGCGAACACCTATTTCCTGCTGGCCTTGACTCTGCTGTTCAGCGCGGTTACCGCTGGTGTTTCGATGGCGCTGCAGTTGCCCCATCCGGGGGTGTGGCTGACGCTGCTGGGCTACTTCGGCCTGTTGTTCCTGACGGCCCGATTCCGCAACAGCGGCCTCGGCCTGGCCATGGTGTTCGCCCTGACTGGCTTCATGGGCTATACCCTCGGCCCCTTGCTCAACGCCTATCTCAGCCTGCCGAACGGTCCACAGCTCGTGATGATGGCGCTCGCCGGTACGGGCGTGACGTTCCTTGCCCTGTCGGGCTATGCCCTGGTCAGCCGCAAGGACTTCAGCTTCATGGGAAGCTTCCTCATGGTGGGTATCTTGGTGGCATTTTTCGGTGGGCTGGGTGCCTATTTCTTCGAACTGTCCGGGCTGGCGCTCGCGGTATCGGCCATGTTCGTGCTGCTGATGGCTGGGCTCATCCTTTACGAGACCAGCAACATCATCCACGGCGGCGAGACCAACTACGTCATGGCAACCGTGACGCTGTATGTGGCAATATACAACCTGTTCGCCAGCCTGTTGCATCTGCTCGGCGTGTTCACCAACCAGGAGTAGCGCGCCGATGCGGCTCGAAGCCACCAGGCGCCTTGCGCCCGATGGTCGCACAGCGTCGGCACTGCCGACGCTGTGCTGCGCAGCGGCTTGGTCAAGCCACTGCGGCGGGCTGGTGACAGCGCGAACCTTATCCAGGAACCACTAGAGGGAGTAATGGTATGCCGCAAAGATGGTTGCAGATCAAGGGTGACCCGTCGGTGCGCGCGTTTCTGTTCGAGCAGCGGCGCATAGAGAGCCTTTTCGACACCTCTATCGATCGGGTGCACGACATCGTACGCACCTTACTTGAGCGCAAAGGCGTCTTCCACAGCAAGATCCATTACTCGTCCAGTCAGCTGACCTGCTGGTTTGCGCGCGATCCGTTCTGTTATGAGAAGTTCGTGCGCGAAGAGGTACTCGAGGAGGGTTTTCTTGACCGCTTCCCGAGTTCAGACTACGCCGGACGCACCCCGCTGATCGATGGGCCGCAAATCGAGCGCATCCTCAAGGAGTTCAAGCGGCTGCGGCTTACCGACGAGACCATCTATCTGCGCAATGCCGCGGTCAATCTGATCAACGGCATGATCAACATGTCGTTTTCGTGCGATGGGACCCATTACATCGACCACCGCACCTTCTTGGCCAAACTCGACAAGTTCGAGACGGTCGAGCACTCAGCGTGAACGGGTCAATCTAAAGCGAGAGCCCCGACACCTAACTCACTTGGGCCTTTGGAGGTTGGTCGCGAAACAGACTGGCAGGCATTCTGTCATCGACGGCATAAACCGTAACGTCACATTTCTGGGTATGTCAATCAGACTCTGTGCATGCGCCGTATCGAGATCGGCTCGAAAGCAGAACGAGCGGGTTCGCCATCGCGGCGGTTGGTTTGAACGTGGTCAAGTGCTCTGACCGCTTGATACCTCGCAAGGCCTGACCAGGCAGGGGGATGAATGGTAGGCCACGTCACTTTCGCGTGTACACAGTTTGTATGTGATAGAAGATGAGCGCAGTGGTCCAGCCAAAGATGATCACCCCATTGGCGGCCTGAATCGAGGCCAGGATGCGCCAGGGCCCGGTGAGCACCACGTCACCATAGCCGACGCTGGTGAAGGTTACCATCGAGAAGTACAGCGCCGTCTCCAGATCCGGAAGCGTGGTTATCTCGGGATTGTGCAGGTAGAACAGCGCCCAGAGCAGCACCTCGGAAACGACGCCGATAAACATCCAGGCCGTGAACAGCGAGACCGAGATGGCTCTGCCTAAGTCGTGGCGGTGAGGGCCATGGCGCGCGAGTCGCCAGCGCGTAGAAGTTGACCTGCTCGATCTGCTGGATGTCACTCCAGATTTTCTGTAAGGTACCGTGCCCTCCCCGTTTAAGACCCAGCATGCCGGAGATCTCCCCCAGCGCGACCTGGATACCAACCCCGGTCAGGAAGCCGATCAGCACTGTGCGCGAGAGGAAGTCGGCCATGAATCCCAGGCCAATAAGCCTCGCCAAAATGAGAAAGCCCGCAGCCATGAAGGCAAGCACTGCGGCCAGCGCCACATACTCGTCCGAGCCGGTGGCCGCCAGCCCCAACAGCCCGGCGGCGAGAATCGCCGCGGTCGCTGAATCGGCACCCACCACCAGGTGTCGAGAGGAACCGAACAGCGCGAACAGAGCCATCGGGATCAGAATCGTATACAGACCCGTGATCACCGGAGTACCGGAGATCTTGGTGTAGCCCATCACCTCAGGAACGGCGAGCGCAGCCAGGGTGATGCCGGCGATAAGCTCGGCCGGGATCTGTCCGACGCTTATCGGTAGCACCCCCTGCAATATCGGCAGGCGGAAACTCCCGGATCTGGCGCCTTGTGTTGTCATGGCTTCCCCCTCAAGACATCGGCCCTCTAAAGCCGGGCAGTCCCCGCGCCTCCTCGCTGGCGGCGAGGAACAGGGCTTCGTCTATCACTTCTTTGCCGTCGTCGGTCAGTTCCAACCCACCGTGCTCGTCTACCTCAAAGGCGAAATCATCGAAGGTGTGCCTGCCCGCGAGTATGTCGTGGTCCAGCAGGATGCGGGTCCGGAAGAAGTTCGCCCATTTGAATTCCGAGAACGGGGCATCGTTTTTGATGTAGCCGTGCTGCTCGCGGACAATCCAGGCCAGGCTCCGGTACGGATCAAAGTCCAGATCCTTGATGTGCCCGGGAAGTGTTTGCGGCTGCTGCGGCCCGCCACCGGCGCGATCGAACACATACACCCAGTTCCGCTGGTGCATGCTCTTCCAGAAGTAGACTTCCTCCAGGGTACTGGCGTTTCCCATCACCTTGACGTACACGCAGATGTCTTTGCCGCGCGCCTCGTGCAGGGCGTCGTACAGGGCGCGCACCAGATGGTGGTGATCGACCAGGTAGAACTTCTCACCCCGCACCACCACAGGCACCGGTCTCACGCGAAGATAATCGTGCAGCAGCCCCGGGTCTTTCGTGAACTTCTTGCGCATGCGCCCGGTGCGAACCGCCACTTCCGCCTTACCCACCGCGAACTGGGTGGGCGAGAGGTCTTTCACCCGAAGCTTGTAGAAGTCGCCGGCGCGCGCATCTGTCGGGCACCAGGGGAACTCCGAGTCACACAAATGCTGAGTCACGAGCCATTACCTCCACCGTTACGCATAGACGCCCTGAACAGGCCCACGGTCACGCTCTACTCTTATTGCAGCGGGCTGGCCAGCGCCGGTACCGGCTTTACGGCACTGTCGCCAGTCTCGCCGGTCATGACCATCACGGACGCGGTTGTGCCCACGCGCAATTCAATATCCTCTGGCAGGTCAAGCAGATGGATACGCACCGGCACACGCTGGGCGAGACGGATCCACTGAAAGGTCGGACTGATGTTGGGCAACAGGTTTTCGCCGGTGCTGCCATCCTGCTGCGCAATGCCCCACCCCAGGCTGTCAACCCGCCCTTCCAGGGGACGATCCGGGTAACTCATGAGCGTGACGACCGCCCGATCGCCTCGGCCAATGCCCTCGATATGATTCTCCCTGAAGTAGCCGTGCACCCAGAAACTGTTGACATCAACCAGTGCCAGCGCGGGCTGATTCGTAACCGCCTGGCTGCCTAATCGCAGGTTCAGGTTAGTGACATAGCCGTCCACCGGAGCCATGACCTGGGTGAATTCGAGGTCCAATTCTCCCTGCGTCAGCTTCGCCTTGGCACCCTCCACCGCGGCTTCCGCGCGGCGCTGTGCATTTTCCTTTCGTTCCAGCGCCTGTTGTGACACCGCGCCCGGATCCTTTTTCATGATAGTCCGGTCACGGTCTGCCTCTTCCTTTGCATTGTCTGCCTCAACCTGGGCTTGTTGCAGCTCTGCCTGGGCTTGAGCGACCGCAGCCTGAAAGGTGCGGGGATCGATCTTGAAGAGGAGTTCCCCGGTCTTGACCAACTGGTTGTCCTTGATCGGCAAGTCGACGATTGGCCCCGACACTCGGTGTGATCTGAATGACCTGCGCGCGCACCTGGCCGTCGCGTGTCCAGGGGTTGACGATGTAATCCCAGTACTTCCAGGCGGCCGCCGCCACGGCGGTCGCAACGACGGCGGCAGTCAGCAGATATTTCATCAGCTCAGTTAGCTTTTTCATGATGGGATAAAGCGGTCCTCGGGCCGGAAGGAGATTGGAAATCGCCAGGCCACCATGAGCGCCAGCACGAAGAGTATTCCAGCGATAAACCAGTTGGCGAAGTAAAGAAAGTTGTAGCTCTGCTGATTCTCGACGCCAACGACGATGACCAGCATACACAGCCCCATGCTCTTCGCCAGGACGGCTTGTGGCCGGTGAAACACATAGCCGATAAGGAAAGTCGCCACAAAGATCATTACGCCCAGTTGCCCGAAACCGGACAGATGTGGCATCACGAACAGGTACAGGCTGCCCGCAAAGAGCGAACCCAGTATGATAGGCAAGAGCAGAACGCCAGCCGGACCGCTGCCCGCTGGAAATGAGAGCGCGCGCGTAGCTGTTCGCGGTCCAGCCGCAAGTCGACAACGCCGGGTTCCTGTCGCGGCGACTGCCGTGCCAGCATAGCTTCGATCGCGGCAAAGCGGGTCTCCAGCTCATCGAGGCAGCGGCGCCAGGGATGGCGTACCTCCCAGATCTCGTCACTGTCGTACACCGCGCCTTCCAGTCGCTCACCCAGGCCGGTCATGTGCCCCGTGAGCTCGGCGCGGAGTCGCTCTGCGCTGCGCTCATCCCGCACGCCGGAGATCGCTTTGAGATACAACCCGAATATCGAGGGCTACGCGAACGGCTCGCGGCTGTTCGGCATGATCCTGCCCGCGCGAGTCTGGCACGAGCCAGGCGAATTCATGTTAACGCTCCCTCGCTTTAACGCTACCTCGCTAAAAGCGAGCCTCACCCCGACGCGGCCAATCAATAACACCCACCCGCTGCGAAAAATTGATCAGGGCCTCGGAGAGCCCCCGATGGGCACCCAGCAGGCGATAGCTGTTTTCAGCCTCCTCTACCGAAACACTGCCCCGGTCCGCCTTGCCGAGTTCGTTTTCGAGCCGCTCCTCGAGGCGTTGGAGCTTTGCATCCAGCCGCGCCCGGGAGCCCGCATGATCGGCGGTCCCGGGATCGAGCGCGAGACTTCCGAACACCTGCTGCAAACCGGCGCGCCAGGCATCGATTTCGCTGCGCACTTCTTTCGCCAGCGCCGCAGCCCGCACGGCAGCTCTCGCTTCGAGTATTTCCTGCATCCGGTAGCTGAGGGCCTGGATATCCGGGGTCAGGACCTGCACCTGATCGGTCGTGGTACCGGGCAGCAGTCTGCGGTCAATCGCTCTTGCCCACAGGGCGAACTCTTGCGGCAGCGTCGCGACCTGCCTGGCATGGAAGGCCTTGCGCCACCGGTCAAGTCGCGTGGGCGCCCGGCCCGGATCCCAGAGCGGAGTGGCTGTCAGATATTCACAACGGCGGAAAAAACGGCGCAGCAGCCGCACAAAGGCCTGCTCCGGTTTGGACGACACGGGAATGTGAGCAGCGCACGCCAGGACCGCGAAGACCACCGGAAACATGAGAGCGGTATTGGCGAGAGACAGAAAGCTGTAGCTCTGCTGGTTCGTGATACCCGCAATCATCAGGAACATGACTAGCCCAGCCACCCGTCCAAGCATGTGCTGCGGTGCGTAGAACAGGAAGCAGATGGCGAAGGTCAGAGCGAAGATCAGAAACCCGAGCTCGGCGAAGCTCGACAGCTGCGGCATCAGGAACAGATAGAGCATACTGGCAAACACGAAGGAGACGGCTAGCGGTTTGAACAACAGGTGCATGGGGATCTGGGCGTGCGTGGCCAGCGCCATGCCCAGGGACCCCGACAGGACAACGACGCCGACGCCTCCGGGCACTTCGACGTAGAGCCACAGCAGATAGGCTATCCACAGCCCCGCCATCACCCTGACAGAGGCCACGAGCCGGTCCACATCCAGCACCGCACCCGTTGCGGGGGTGACCGGTTCGGCCTCATGCCGGCGTGAAGGCACCAAGCCCTTGATATCGGCAAGCGTCTCGAACAGTAGGCGTGTCAGGGATTCGAGGTGCCGAAGCTGCGCCCGTGAAATCGCCAGCGCCGCCTTCTGGAAGTGCGACAGTGCGCGCACTGCGTCCATGTTCAGGGACAGTTCGGAAGGTTTCGGAAATCGCTCCGGTGCCTGCCCATCCAGCATGCGTTCGATCTGCGCGAAGCGCCCGTCCAGCTCCTCGGCGAGATCAGGGAGATCGGGCATCAACAGCTTCAGATCGAGGTCCTGGACCTCGCTGAAACTCTCCCGCCAGCGCTCCAGCGTCTCCGTCACCTGCTGGGAACCGGCATGGAACCGACCCCATTGCCGACGCGCCTCCCAGACCGCGTAGCTGGACGTTCGCGCTCCGGCCAGCGCCTGACTGAACTGGTTGAGCTGCTGCAGCCCCTGCATTCGCAGGGCGCGGGTATCTTCGGCGGCCTCGTCGCCGGCGAGCAGCTTGAGATAGCGCAGGTACAGCTGGTGCTGGGTAGAGACGAGGCGGTGACCTGGCGTATCCAGGTCGTCCGCCGCACTGGCCGGCCACAGCAGGACCGTAACCAGGGTATAGGAAAGAATGCCCAGGCCTGTCTCCAGGGCACGTAACACGGCAATATCGAAGGCGTGCTCGGTCGCCTGAGCAGATTCCATGCAGATGATCACGCTGACGAAGCCCGCGACGTTCCAGACGTACTGGCGCTTGGTCCCGCCCATCAGATAGGTGCACAGCCCGACGAAACGATGCTGCAACGCAAGACCTGACCCCTGCCCCTATCGATGCTGTGAGGAGACGTGATTCAGTGATCAGAACACTGGAAATAAGATACTGGAAGCCTACGCTACATCCCGCCTCTTCATTGCCTGCGCAATATCATAAGTTCCTTGCAGGTTCAGCCAAAGCTTTGGCGAAGTCCCCAACGCTTCGGCCAGATCCAGCGCCGCATCGGCTGTTACACCCCGTTTACCACGGACAAGTTCATTCAAACGCGCACGGGTCCAACCGAGCTTCTTGGCGAATGCTGTTTGCGTAATGCCCGCAGGTTGAAGAAATTCTTCCAGCAGGATTTCTCCCGGATGAAACGGATTTGCTGGCTGTTTCATTTCAAAAACCTCCGTTCAGTGATAATCAACGACCTCAACGTCATAGGCGTTACCACCCTGCCACCGAAACACAACTCGCCATTGGTCATTTATACGAATCGAGTGGTAACCCTTTCGGTCACCTCGAAGCAACTCAAGCCGGTTTCCTGGCGGTACCCGCAAGTCTTTGAGTCCAGAAGCATCATGTATATATAGCAATTTACGTCTCGCCGCCCTTCTCAACTCGGGCGAAAAAGAACGGGTTGCCCGGGAACGCCGGTCGTAGAAAAGATCCTCTGCCACGCGATTCCCGAACGATTCAATCATGACGTCTTATATTATCGGAGGTCGATAACAAAGATCAAGGAGGCAAAATCACCCTTTGACGTGTTCTGCCCCTTGATCCGCGCTCCTGGTTCCGTTGTCATGGTCTCCACAAAGACAACGACACCCTGGTGGCGATCTGTCTAAGTCTTTATCTGTAGTCAACATCACAAGTTCACAGGACGGGGGGCAGGTCTCGCAACGAAACATTATCTTCTCTTCCCGTGCTCGACGGCCCTGCCCACCGTACTGCAGTGTCCGCCAAAGTAATCTGCGATCTGCCTGAACGTATTGGCCCGGTGCCGTAGGCCTGCTCCATCGCCGCCTGTCGCGAGTCAGCATGAGTTGCGTAATGGTCTGGCCATCATGCAAGTCCTATTGCAGTAAACGGATAACGAACTTCTTTCCAGCCATCCGTCTTGTACGGCAACAACAGCCTGTCCCGATAGGATGCTGCAATGCAAGACCTGACCCCTACCTTGACCCCTACCCACGCGTTTGGTTGCTCCAGTGCTGGATCAGTTGTTGCTGTCCCACATCACGTGGGACTTCGCCTTTTCCGCAGCCTTGAGTAACTCGATCAATGGCCAGGCCCGGAGCGAGAAACTCACGGGAGGTTCGTCGTCTTTTCCCTCCTCCGAGTCTTCTGCTGGTGCCGGCGACTGCTCGTCTGCCTGAGTCGCGGTTTTCAGTCGTTTCAGCGCCGCCGGGACATCTTCCGCGCTGAGCGCGCCGGGTATCGTTCCGCTGTGCCCCATTGCCCTGATCATGCGCACAGCTATGTCGCCGAACATCGTTATATCCGCGTAGACCGGACAGGAAAAAGTTACCAGCATGATCAAGCCCTCTCATTTTGGCGACCTTGAATAAGCGCCGTCCTGACAAGATGCGTAATGGTAAGGGTATGGCACTTCGGACCCGTCGTGCGTGCGGCGTGGTAATTTAGCGCCGTATCGATTGTACCCCAAGCAAGACCCTCTCGCGACGGCCTGACCGTTCTGCCAGGCGCGGAAAGTACCCAGCACCACCCAGATGACCCAGATAAAGGCGAGCACCAGGACGACTGACGCGATGCCCGCCAACAAGGTCGCGGGGGTAAAACCGGAGCCCGCCTGAAATGCCGTGTTCTGTGCTGCGGTCATTGCCCGTCATCACCGACGGTAGGCGCCACGCAATGGCGGGAAGGTTCGGGGTTCTGAACGGGGCGCATCGATGTGCGCCTGGAGTCCCTGCTGAATCTTGATCAGATCCTGACGTAACCAGTCATATTGAAATCGGATATGGGCATCCGGATTGGCTGGCGAGGCTGCCTCGGTGATCAGTGGCTCGATCGTCTCGAGTTCATGGGTGATCCTTGCCAATGATTCCCGCTCACCGTCCGCATCGGCGACGGCAAACTGAACCGGCAACAAAATAGCAAGCAGACCTAAGGCCAGTAGCTGGGTAATTCGCATCGATGTCCTCCCCGTGTAGTGCATGAGGCGCAGGATCGACGATCGGGGGAAGACTCGCTATGGAAAATCAATTCGAGATAGTGCGGGGTTTTTGTATCTCACTCACAGGCAGCGGCAGCACGCAGGCGTACTGCCACCGGGCGCTACTTATAATTCAACCTGCTCGGAGATTTGCGGGGCGTCTTCTACTTCTATGGCGAGGTACCGCAAATGTGCAGCCGCACATTTACGGTATCTTGGGGTCGAGTTGGATGATGCCTTGCGGATTGCCGAGCAGGTAGAACTGTAATCCCAGACAGGCGGCAGCGTGAACAGGGGCTGCCGCCTGACTTTTCGATTCTTCTAAACGGTCGGTAACCGGCCAACTCTTGTCCTTCGCGAAGAATCAGCGAACGGCAGGTTCATGCGGTAAGCGGTCATTCAATGACAGCTATTAATCCGCAGCAACTCGGATCAAAATACGTGGGGGAAAACAGGCCGTGATAGCGGGTCAGGTTCATCCTTGGTTTGAAGGCCAGGTCCGCGACACGCGCGATGAAATCCAGCGACTTCAACAGTACACGGGTGGTGCCATCCCGCTACGGGGTCTTAAGCCGGTCAACGCAACAGCCCCTGCGCGGTCAGCGACAGGCGTTGCTCGAATACGGTTGGCCTGGCGTTATAACGGCAGAAGCGTTGCACCTTGTCCCATTCATCGGCTTTGGTGGCCACGCCTTCGATGTATCGAGAAAGAGGACGCAAAAGGGGGCTGGTCCCGCGTTGCCACATGCAATTGCCGATCTGTGGTTGAAGGACCTGACCCGGAGATAGGCACGCAGCATGGGGGCGGGCGGCCGATGTTCCTCGACCATGCGCAGCGTGTCATCTCGGTAGAACGCAATAATAGGTCTATCAAGCGATGAGCACGGTACTAAAATGCTTTCTGCTGCTGGTTTTCTGCGCCGTCGGTCTTGGCTGTGCTGGACCGGAATCAAAAACAGCATCGCCGCCCAGGCCGGATGAACCCGGCAAAACGGTCTACCTGGCCAGCCACGG
This sequence comes from uncultured Gammaproteobacteria bacterium, assembly GCA_963707015.1. GTDB lineage: Bacteria > Pseudomonadota > Gammaproteobacteria > Thiohalobacterales > Thiohalobacteraceae > CAVPOO01. The sequence continues at coordinate 23,637 of CAVPOO010000022.1, read as the reverse complement.
CTGGCATGCGGGTATCGTCATCAGGCGCGCCGACATTCCGGACGGCGTCTGGCCTGAGCACAGGGATCTTCCCGATTCCGTATACCTGGAGGTCGGCTGGGGCGACCGTGATTACTACCGAACGCCCGATCCGCATTGGGGTATCACCTTCAAGGCAGGTTTGTTACCGACGGCGAGCGTGTTGCACATCGTCGGTTTCAGCAGTTCCGTTCCAGCCTGTTTCCCTTACAGCGAGATCATCGAAATCCGACTGAGCAACCCCGGTTTTGTGGAGCTATGCCATTACATTTCCGCCAGCTATTTCAAGGACCCGGCAGGCAATAGCGTTGCGTTGGGTCCCGGCCTGTATGGCAACAGCCGATTTTATCAATCCCACGAAACCTACCATCTGTTCAATAACTGCAATGCATGGACTGACAGGGCACTGCAAACCACAGGATGTCCCCTCAAACCCGCATCAGTCTTCACGGTGGAAAACCTCATGGCCAGGACGCGCGCATGCGGCAGGGTCATTCAGTCACGTCCAACCGATTAATGGCGTGAAGGGAATTGAGTATTCTTGGAAAAGGGGGGCTTGCTTTACCACGTCTGTGTATTGATGTGTGGCTGCAAGAGCTGATACCGAGGCATGCGTCAGACGATGGACTTTTCAAAGCACAGATTGAAGCAGAGTCGGTGCGTTCGCTGGCACAGTCAAGGTGCGGACGACTGTCATGCCGGACGCGTGCGAATGCTCAGGCTGAGAATTGTAAGACCCGCTTAAGATCTCGCGCATGTCTGTCGTCGCGTTGACGTGGCAATGTTTATGATCAACCCGCTTGTTCAGAGGTTGCTTCGGTCACCTCGTTCCTTCGCAAGGGTGGGCATTTTCGTTCCTGATTCGTTGCACAGTACGTCACTCAATGATTTTGATCGCAGCCTTGTTGGATCAATACAGTTCGGAGGCACATGAAGACTACTTTCATCGAGTTCCAGCTCCTTCAGCTGACGTCCTCACGGTATGGAAATCGTTTTATATCATGCGCTCTGTGCTTTACCCGAACCAGAGTTCACCCAGAGATGTCGCTGACGAGGCATAAGCAAGACTGATTAGCTAAACGGAATGAGAAACATAAACAACTCTAATTGGCTAAACGGAATGACCAGAACTAAACTATTGACTGTCGCCAAGCCGTTCCCGTCCTATCTTCAAGTCTGCGCTGGGTGCTATCGGGAGAACACCCTTTACCGGGAGGCGACTCGGGGAAGGCTGAGGTGAGTAAAGCCATTTAGACCCTTTCGCGCTTTCGTTTTCGCACGGACGCAGCGTGTTCTTGGTTCTGCTTTCTGTTCGAGAACCCATTCCGATTGAGCCTTGCTGGCTTGTGTAAGATTGCTTCCCATGGGCGTCCTGCGTCGATGGACACCTCGAGTCTTCACACAATAAGCGGAAGGTTATGGAAAGGAGGACATGGACATGAGAACACCAATGGAAAGAAAACGGGTAATCGCAAGAGGCATTATCATCACGGTCGTGGCCGGCTTGGCGGGGTCAGCTGTGATGGCAGATGGGCCACGACACGAGAGACATGGCATGGCAGGCAAGGCCGAGTCGCATAACATGCGGCTGGTGGGTCACGATGACCTCCAGGCGCGGTCGGCCTACTGGCCCGCTATTCAGCAACAGGGCCATCGCTGGATCGCCTATGTCGGGCATCACGGGGGCGTCAGGCTCAACCCCCAGAACAACGAAATGGAGCAAAACGGCGTGTCGATTGTTGACGTGACCGATCCCAAGCATCCGGTATACCTCAAGCACTTACCGGCCACCGGGTTCAGACCGTATGGGGCCGTCGCCGAGCCCGGTGACCCACCACCTAATGCCAACTCGGGTGCGCAAATGATACAGACCTGTCTGGGCGCCGATCTTCCCGTCCATGATCGCAAAGTCTATATGCTGCGGTCCAACGGCAACATCAGCCACGAGGTCTGGGACGTCACCGATCCCAGCAACCCTGAGTTTGTGGTTGAAGCGTTAGGCGAAGCCGGCGCGGACGCCACGCACAAGAACTGGTGGGACTGCGAGACCGGCATTGCCTACCTTACCTACGACGGTCGGCAGCGGCTTTGGCGGAACAACCGGGTACTGTTTGTCGTGGATTTAAGTGACCCAGAAAGCCCCCGAGTTATCCGGACGTTCGGGCTCGTTGGCCAGGAGCCCGGCTCAGCGGTTCCAGTCGACGAAGTGCCTCCCGGCCAACACGAAGCCGCCCTGTCGCCGGATGGGACACGTTTGTATCCTGCCTACGGCACCGGTAGCGACGGCGTCGTCCAGATTGTGGACGTGCAAAAACTCCTCGAATGTGACACCAGCATGGGTGGTTGCCCGGGTGGTGGTGATGACTTCCCGATGTCGATGCCCGAGCCGACTCCCGAAGACTTGCTCTACCCGCAGGTCGGCCGGTTCGATATGCCGTCGTTCTGGGGCGGGCATACGGCATTCCCCCTCATCGGGATGGATGTGCCCGAGCTGGCCGGTTTCGAGGAAGGAACCCCACGAAATTTTCTTGCCGTGGTCTCGGAGTCGACATCCAACGAATGCACGGAGCCCACGCAGCACCCGGTGTTCATGGTGGACATGACCGATGAAGCCCACCCAATGCCGGTGGCCAACTATCAGGTGGATGAGTCCAGAGGCGATTTTTGCTCACGCGGCGGTCGTTTCGGCGCGCATTCGAGCAACTGGTCCTACAACCCGGACTTCTACAATAAGCTGATCGTCGCTTCCTGGTTCAATGCCGGGGTACGGGCGATCGATATCCGTGACCCCTATCGTCCCAAGGAGGTGGGCTACTTCATTCCGAGAATTACGGCAAATACCGATGAGCGAGATGGCAAGTTCGCCATCCAAACCAACAACGTCGAGATCGATAACCGCGGGTATATCTACCTCGCGGATCGGGCCGACACCGGCTTGCATATCGTTAAACTTACGGGCGATGCGAAGAAGATCGTACAGCACCGGCGTGCACATCGTTAAGCTTACGGGCGACGCGAAGAAGATCGTACAGCCCTAAGCGCAAAGTCAGTGTGAGTTAGCCACGCTTGTTCTACCTTCCAGGGCCACCGCGTTAAGGCGCGGTGGCTTGTTTTCGTAACTGCCCAGGGTAGACCCACGTAAGCAGGTAAAGAGCCTTTAATGTAGAGACGGGGCTCACCACGACTTAACCTTATGATTTGGAATTGCCTTTGCGATTGTTAGGGCATAAAAAGGCGGACGCAACCTTGTGGCCTTTTTTGACTTGGCGGTTATGGTCAGGTTTTTCACCAACAGCGATAGGAGTAAACCGCGTAGGGAGAATGTCTGCTTACCGCGGTGTAGCGGTCGTTCGATGCAGATGCGTTAATTGACCGACATGGGTCGATTCCAGTTCTTTAACCGAAATTCCTGCCGCTTGCCCCAGGAAGGTCGGAAAACCGGCCACAAGCTGCCGTTCAGGTAGCTCCGACTTAAAGGCTGTTTGATAGAGATTGCGGACCTCTGTGATATCTATTCAATAAGCCGCAATATTCCTACACGTAATTCTTGTATGGCGAATTAGTGAGTATCAAGGGAAAACGATCACTTAGACAGTCTTGTTCCTGAGCGCAACCTTTCCTATAAGCGAAAGTATTTCGTCCGCTGTAGCTGACACCGTGGAGTAGTGTGGCGTCGGGAGGGGTACGCGAACCCCTGTGTTTTTTATCTGGAAATCAGCGTATTGCACGCTGATGCAATTCAGCAGAATCCTTCCGTAGCTATTTTATTTTTATTTCAATAGTAAGGCGTTACAGAATTCAAGGAAACCTCGTACGGCCAAAACACACATGTCACTCGCTCGATTGGTCTAAGTGTCACGGGGTCAACCCGATGCTTTCAATGCCCGCCCATGCCTTGACCAGTACGAGAACAGAGCGAGCCCGCTACGAGCCCCGAAAACGGCGAGCGCTTCACCCTTGCCCGAGAGAAGCCAGAACCAGTGAGATGTCTCGTTACCCCCAATCCAACGAACCACGTTGTCGCCGAAGACGAAGAAGCATAGCATGGCCGCGACCTGATGAACGTTGATTGTGTGGAGTTCAAGGACATCGGCTTCGTCCCCCAGTCCGTCGTTGCCAACAACAAGAGGGGCTTTTGCAATGGATAAGCTTTTCAGACTGACGGGGTTCATCCCGTTCATCCTGATCATTTTCTTCAACGCCTTTGTCGATCTGGGCCACAAGATCCTGATCCAGAACACCGTGTTCAAGATCTACGATGGGCAGACCCAGATCATCCTCACGGCGATCGTCAACGGCCTGATACTGGTGCCGTTCGTACTGCTCTTTACACCCGCCGGTTATCTCTCGGACAGACACCCCAAGCCCCTGATCATGAAGGTCAGCGCCGCCGTTGCGGTGGCTCTGACGCTGCTGATCACCCTCTCCTACTACCTGGGCTGGTTCCGCTTCTCCTTTGCCATGACCTTTCTGCTGGCCGTGCAGAGCGCCTTCTACTCGCCGGCTAAATACGGCTATATCAAGGAACTCACCGGAAAGGAGCGACTGGCCACGGTCAACGGGATTGTGCAGGCGGTCACCATCGTGGCGATTCTCTTCGGCATCTTCGCCTTTTCGCTGTTTTTTGAACAGGCGCTGGCTGGCGTGAGCTACAACAATGCGGCGCAACTGCTGAAGACGATTGCGCCAGTCGGATGGGTACTGGTCGCATGCGCCACGCTCGAGTTCATGCTGGCCCTGCGACTGCCGGCCCGCAAGGCCGAAGCAGTCGATCTCGGCTTCGACTGGACACGCTACGCGAAAGGCCGCTACCTGCGGGATAATCTCAACACGATCCTCGCAAGTCGAACCATCTGGCTTTCGATTGTCGGACTGTCCGTGTTCTGGGGGATCTCCCAGGTCGTGCTCGCCGCCTTCCCGGCCTTTGCCAAAGAGACCCTGGCTGAGAGCAACACCGTCGTCATTCAGGGGACGCTGGCTTGTTCCGGCATCGGCATCATCGTGGGCTCGCTGCTTGCCGGGCAGGCCTCGAAACATCACATCGAAACGGGCCTGGTCCCGCTGGGCGCACTGGGTATCGTCGCCACGCTCTTTTTCCTGCCGCAACTGAGTTCACGGGGTCTGCTCATTCTCGACTTCCTGCTGCTGGGGACCTTCGGCGGAATGTTCATCGTGCCGCTGAACGCGCTGATCCAGTTCCATGCCAAAGACGCGCAGCTCGGTACCGTGCTGGCGGGCAACAACTGGGTCCAAAACGTGGTCATGCTCGGATTCCTGGGGTTGACCGTCGCTTTTGCTATCCGCGGCATCAGCAGTGTCGGTCTGTTCCATCTGCTGACCCTCACGGCGCTGGCAGGCGCCCTCTATACCGTCTACCAGCTGCCCCAGTCGCTGGTGCGCTATGTCACCGCGCGGCTGTTTGCCAGCACCAACCGCATTGAGGTGTTGGGTTTCGAAAACCTGCCCGGGACCGGTGGCGTGCTGATGCTCGGCAACCACATCAGCTGGCTCGACTGGGCGATGATTCAGATCGCCTGCCCCCGGCCGGTGCGGTTTGTCATGCACCGGGCGATCTATCAGCGCTGGTACCTGAAGTGGTTCCTGGATTTTTTCGGGGTGATTCCGATTGCCGCCGGTCAGAGTAAAGAGGCACTGCAAGACATCAATGAGCTGCTGCGGGCCGGCGAAGTGGTGTGCCTGTTTCCGGAAGGGGCGATCAGCCGCAATGGACAACTCGGCGAGTTCAAGCACGGCTATGAACGGACGGTCGAAGGGGTCGACGGCATCATACTGCCATTTTATCTGCGCGGCCTTTGGGGTAGTCGCTTCTCGCGTTCCAGCGACAAGTTGCAGGAACTGCGGGACAACCGCCTGCGCCGGGACGTGATCGTCGCCTTCGGTGAACCCCTGCCCATGGATACACCGGCCCATGAATTGAAGCGGCGAGTCTTTGATCTCTCGATCGATGCCTGGGAACACCACACGCAGACGCTTGATCCCATTCCGCTGGCGTGGCTGCGGACCGCCAGGCGGCGCGGCGCGGCGTTCTGCCTGGCCGACGCCGGGGCGGGCGCAAGCCTTTCCGGGTACAAGCTGTTGACCGCGGTTCTCGCCTTCTCCCGCCTGATCCGCAAACGCAGTCCGGAACAGAATATCGGTTTACTCCTGCCGACCAGCAGTGCCGGCCTCATCACCAACCTGGCAACCCTGCTGTTGGGCAAGACGGTAATCAACCTGAACTACACCGCCAGTCTGCAGGCACTGAGCTCTGCGCTGGACAAGGCCGAGATCCGCAGCCTCTATACCTCGAGGCGATTTATTAAAAAACTGGAGCAGCGCGGGGTCGACCTGAGTGAACTGCTGGCCCGCGTTCAGGTGCATTATCTCGAGGACTTCAAGGACGAGTTGGGCGCGTTCATCAAACTCGCCCTCCTGGCCACAGGGGTACTGCTTCCCGCGCGCGTGCTCTACGCGCTGTTCGGTCGCCGGGCCGACATTGATCAGCCGGCCGCCATCCTCTTCTCGAGCGGCAGCGAAGGCGAACCCAAGGGTGTGGTTCTCAGCCACCGTAACATCATGGCCAATATCCGCCAGGTCTCGGACGTGCTCGACGTGCGGGCCGACGATACCGTCATGGCGACCCTCCCCCTGTTTCACGCCTTCGGCCTCACGGTGACGGGACTCATGCCCCTGGTTGAGGGCATCCCGGCCATCTTTCATCCGGATCCCACCGATGCCCTGACCATTGCCAAGGCCATCGCCAAACACCGGGCCACTGTCTTCTGCGGCACCTCCACCTTCCTGCGACTGTTCAACCGGAACCAGCGCATTCATCCGCTGATGCTGGAATCCCTGCGGGTCGTGGTAGCCGGCGCCGAGAAGCTCAACCCTGAGGTACGCGATGCCTTTAAACTCAAGTTCAACAAGGCGATCTACGAAGGCTATGGCACCACAGAGACCACGCCCGTCGCCAGCGTCAACCTCCCGGACCGGATCGACCCGAGGGACTGGAAAGTTCAGCGCGGCGACAAACCGGGCACCGTCGGCATGCCGCTGCCGGGCGGGAGTTTCCGCATCGTCGACCCGCAGACGCTGGAGACACTGCCTGTTGGCGAGGATGGCCTGATCCTCTTTGGTGGTACCCAGGTCATGCTCGGTTACCTCAACGACCCGGAGAAGACCGCCGAGGTGATCGTCGAACTGGACGGCAAACGCTGGTACAAGACCGGTGACAAAGGGCATCTCGACGAAGATGGTTTTCTCACCCTTGTCGATCGCTATTCCCGCTTTGCGAAAATCGGGGGTGAGATGATCAGTCTCGGCGCCATCGAGGCGGCGATTGGGAAATCACTTCCCGAAGACGTGGAGATACTCACCACGGCGCTGCCCGATGGCAAAAAGGGAGAAAAGGTGGTTCTGCTGATTGCCGGCCCGATCGATGGAGACGAGATACAGAGACTCATCGACCAGTCCGAGCTGAATCCGCTGATGAAACCGTCGCAACTCATCCCTGTCGACGCCATCCCGAAACTCGGGAGTGGCAAGAATGATTTCAGCCGGGCCAAGCAAATCGCAATGGAGGCGTCTGCATGATAAAGACGGTTTCAAGGGCAAGAAGCGGCCAATACTTGCCGTTCAGCTTGCATGCTTTAGACGTTGTCAGACGCACTTTTTACAGGCACGAAAAGGTAGCTTACTGCGACGGAAGTCATGTTTTGATTTTGACATGGGTTTGCAACAGATTGCCCGTACCCCTGCTGGTGCCGCGCCTGATTATGTGTCGCGTATTTAATGAAAAGCGCATATGCCGGACATCCACATTCTTAACTGCACTAATCATCTTGGCATGTCTGTCGTTGCCTGTAAAAGCTAACCTGGATAGTAGATTTAATCTGTAGCGACCGTGTCTTCCAGGGCAGCAGTGTAAGTCAAGCATAGCAACACATTACTGATTAAGGCGTTCAAATATGCGCTTTCGGATCGCCCGTTCTTCTTCTGCGGAAATTAGCTTGTCATCAAGAAGCTCGTTCAATACCTTAAGTTGTCGCAAACGGCGTTCGGAAAAAGGTTCCGGTATCGATGTGGCAGATTGTTTAGATTTTCGGATCGCTTGTGGTTTCCCAACGGCTTCCACATTTACAACGGGGGTTGATTGCGTACAGTCCAGCTGAATGTCGAGACCGCGCTTAATATCATCTATCGTTACGCGTCGAGTGATTGTCTTGCAGCCTGACTTACTGATAATAACTTTACCGTACAAGTCTACTTTCGCATCAGGATAGGTGTTGGGATAGATATCTCTCTCTGTAATACTGAGCGGCGTAACCCCAAGCCTGCCAACAATAGTGCTTACTGCCGCTCCGGCTGGTGTAGACTCAATACGAATGCGCTGAATCTTTGCTTCTTCTGTATGGCCAGTCGTTACATTGAACATGGCACTTATCAGTGCGAGCAGAATGCTCAACACACGACCAGCCGGAATTCGGCGGGAATGTTGGGTACGCATGCTCATATTCTGCGCTAATAAGCGGCATCGAATCCGAACAGAATATAATGCTCCTTTGTCAGGTGTCCGGTGTAATAGCTTCCTTTCTGGGAATCCTTGCCGAGGAAATCGACATTGACTTCGGCAATGCCTTTGACGTTGCGCATGAAATAGTAGGAGGCGGTCAATGATAAACTGTTGATATCGATGCCTTCGTAAATCGTATCTGTGTTACTCAGGTCATCGGCGTCCGCATAATTATACAGTGCCGAAAATGCCCAGAAGTCATTCGGGATATAATCCACTCCCAGGAACCCACCCCACCAGTTGTAATCCTTGTTTTTATCCAGAAAACCATCCCACGAATTCCACAGAAGCTGGGCATACCAATAGGTCTTGCCTTGCAAGTCGCCGGAAATATCCACTCCCACGATTCGTTTGTTGGTGTTTCTACCTCCACTATCGAGACCCGCGGCACCGGTTGCATTGGCCTGTTCTCCCGAAAGCCCAAACAGACCGACTGATGCAGGTCCTATATCTGTGCCAATGCGTCCGAAGATGCTCTTGCCGCTGTTGTTGTCGAACATCTTGTCGGGGCGTCTGTATCCCGGACTATTGATATCGAAGTTCTCGTCGATGCCGTTGCCGTTAACCAAGCCAAGACCAAGATCGAAATTGCCGAAACTGCGATCGAATAATGCCCCTCGGTCATAGGTGATGCCTGCCATGCGATAGACCATATAATCCTGAAAGGGCAGCCGTAGTTCCCGAGCGAACATGAGATCGGATATCTGGAACTGGCCGAGTTGCATGCCCACGCCGCTGCCAAACAAATCATCGTGCCTGAACCAGGCATCTTCAATGGTGGTCTCACCATTATTGCCTTTCTCGGCAAAGATGCCATAAAAGTAATAAGTTATGTGTTCGCTAAGAGGCGCGCTGGACAATAGCTTGACAAGGTAAGGTGACTGAAAATCAGAGCTCGACTGCTCGGTATCACCGGTAACCGGGTCAATCGACTTCCCCTTTCTTGCTTGTGCATAGGCCTGCGCCCGGATGGCAAGAGGAGCAGAAGACGGCAATGCCAGACGGTCGTCACCTGTCTGTACGGTGTTATCCCGCCAGTTTGGCAACCTCATATTGTTATCGCGAAAGTATTCGCCAAACTGGTTGAGTCGAGGATAGGCCGAGTGACAGGCCACGCAACTCATGCTGTATTTTCGCGCAAATACAGGCATCGCCTCAGAGGCTGGCGGCAGCGCTAGCTGTAACAACAGGAAAACAACCGCGACAGTATAGATTCGGTACTTCATACAAAGCATCATGATCCTCCTCCTTATCAAGTGCCTGTGAATAGTTGAGCCAGGCCGCGCCGTTGTTCAACAACTGGTGTTGTCGCCCCCAAACAGCCCACACGGGCTGTTCAGCATTGAATCGCCAAACGCATTGTTAATGTAGCCGGGAAGCCAATTACCAATTAGATTTTAGATTGTTCTGCATTGTATTCTTGGCTGCCCTAGGCCGTGCACATTTCGCACTCTAAGCCGGCCTCATCTCGTGGCTCGGCGAGGTAGCTGTTGCCCGTGTCGCGCATCGTCGAAGTTCGTCTATCGAGAGCATTCCGGCGCCCGGGTCAGGGCACATTGGGCCACTACAACAAATGGCCGCGCCTATCAGGCGAAAATGTGGTTTGCCCCCGTGGCCTGCAGAAGGACCAAGCTCGAGGCATCTGAACTCTTCGATAAGAAACTCAGGGTTTCTATTCCTTCAAAGCGTGGCCCGGCCGCCCTGCGTGCGGACTTACTGCGCGTCCTGGTGCAGGCGATCCTGATCTCGGATCTGATCCTGATCTTGATCCTGGTCTTTCAACTGATCGCGGTCCTGATCCCGGTCTTGGAGCTGATCCGGATCCTGGTGCAGCCGGTCCTGGTCTTGGAGTCGGTCTCGATCCTGGTCTCCGAGGATATCCGTTACATCCGTCCCCGTTTTGCTTGACGTACTGCCGGTCTGCCCACTGCCAACCGGGCCCGCTGCTCCCGCTCCGCCGGCAGTGCCACCCCCCTTACCGCTTCCGGCCAGGGCGCTGGCCCCGAACAGGACAAGAAGTACTACAGCCGCTAAACTGATGGTCCTACGCATTGTCAAACTCCTATTGATATGAATCTGCTACTGGAAAGTTCTTGCGCCGAGGCATGAGACCTGCAAGCCAGCCCCGGCAGCCACGTGTATAACACAGGGCGTGTGACCGGAGGATGACGTAGATCAACCCGCATTAGTTTTCGACAAACACACGTGTCGAGGCCCTGCCCGGGCGTGGGCGCTAACAAAGCCATGCGGGCGCAGTGCGCCGCCGAGGGCAAGGTATTGCCGGATTACGTCCGGCGGGAATTCGGGGATTACCTCAAATGCGGCCGCCTGAAGCGCGAAATGATGCCCGCCCGCGAATGTCGGCTATCCACTGCGGTCCAGACACTCAATCCAAGACGCCGAACTTCGGGCTTGGGTCGAGAGTACTCATCCGAGCACATCACTCGGGATTTGCTCAAGGTAACGGCTTGGTGCGGCCAACTCAGGACCTACACACAAACAGCGGCGTAGCGGCGCCCTTCCCCGCGATTTAGTGATAGCCCGGCGCGGTGTTGGAGCCGCTCCGACAAGATACGCAAGTACCCCCTTCCCGGCCTGAATTGAAAAACGCCAGCCAATGAAAGGGCAGCGGGTCCAGAAAAGCAAAAAGCCCAAGTGAGGGAGTCACTTGGGCTTTTCTTAACAAGTGGTAGCGGGGGCAGGATTTGAACCTGCGACCTTCGGGTTATGAGCCCGACGAGCTGCCAGACTGCTCCACCCCGCAATTGGAGAGCGAGGGATTCTAACGGGACTCGCGGGCGAGCGCAACCCCCTGCCCGTTGCGCAGGGTGTATGGATTGCCGGGGTCTGACTCAGGCCGGCAAACGGCGGCGCGATCCCCTGCCCCGCCCGGTTGCCGTATCCGCCTGCCCTCAGGTGAAGGCGGCCGTGCAGAGCGCCATCAGGCCGCCGGGGAAAACCCCCAGCATCAGTACGGCCAGGGCGTTGATGCTGAGTGTGATCCGCATGTCGGCGCCACAGGCCAGCGACACCTCCTCCGTGGGTTTGTCGAAATACATCAGCTTGACCACGCGCAGGTAGTAGAAGGCGCCGATGATGGAGAAGAACACCGCCAGCAGCGCCAGCCACAGCATATCCACCTCGATGACCGCCTGCAGCACCGCCAGCTTGGCGTAGAAACCGACGGTCGGCGGCACACCCGCCATGGAAAACATGATGATCATCATCATCGCCGCAAACCAGGGATTGCGGTCGTTGAGGCCCTTGAAATCATCGATCTGGTCCGCCTCGAAACCGGCGCGGCTGAGCAGGATGATCATGCCGAAGCCACCCAGCGCCATCAGCGCGTAGGTCAGGGTGTAGAACATGCCGGACGAATAGCCCTGTGGTGTCCCGGCCAGCACCCCGAGCAGCAGGAAGCCGACATGCGAGATGGTCGAGTAGGCCAGCATGCGCTTGATATTGGTCTGCGCGATCGCCACGACATTCCCGATTGCGATCGACAGCATGGCGAGGATGGCCAGCATCGCGCCCCAGTCGACCTGCAGCCCACCGAGAGACTCCTGCAGGAGCCGGATGGCGATGGCAAAGGCGGCGAGCTTGGGCGCAGTACCGATAAACAGGGTGACGGGCGTCGGCGCACCCTGATACACATCCGGGATCCACATATGGAAAGGTACCGCACCGAACTTGAAGGCCAGCCCGAGCACGATAAACGAGAGCGCAAAACCCAGCGGCACCTGGTTGCCGCCCCCCTGCCCGGCAATGAACTGGCCGATGCCGGCAATGTCCAGCGTGCCGGACAGACCGTAGAGGATGGACATGCCGTATAGCAGCATGCCGGAGGCCAGGGCTCCGAGCACGAAGTACTTCATCGCCGCCTCGGAGGCATCCGCGGAATCGCGGTCGAAGGCGACCAGGGCATACAGCGAAAGCGACAGCAGTTCCAGCCCCAGATAGACCGTCAACAGGCTGTGCGCCGATATCATCACCATCATGCCCAGCACCGCGAACAGGCCGAGCACATAGAATTCACCCTTGAACAGCGAACGCTCCCGCAGGTAGTCGCGCGAATACACGAAGGCACCGAACACCACGGCCAGCATGAACAGCTTGAGGACCTGGGCCATGGGGTCGGAGACAAAGGTCCCGTAGAACGCCACCAGGCGACCCTCGTGACCGACGGCCAGCACCGCGATGAAGGTCATGAGCAGCGACACCTGCGCCAGCAGGAAGGTCAGGATGCGATTCGACTCACGCACGAAAAGGTCCGCGACCAGGACGACGCAGGCCATGCTGAGCAGAACCATCTCGGGCGCGGCGGGCATGAATTCAGAGGGCGTTAGAGTCATGACTGACAGGGTTTCCTTTCCGCCAAGGGCTCAGAGCTTGGATACGGCCACGTGCGCCAGCAGGTTTTCCAGGGTCGCGTGCATCACGTCCACGATCGGCGCAGGCCAGATCCCGAACAGCAGCACCACCGCGGCCAGGGTGCCAAGGATTACGAACTCGCGACGGTTCAGGTCCTCGAGCTTTGCCACATTCTCGTTGGCGACTTCCCCGAAGATGACGCGCTTGACCAGCCACAGGCTGAAGGCCGCCGCCAGGATCAGGGTGGTGGCGGCGAGAAACGCGTACCAGACATTGGCCTTGAAACTCGCCAGGATCACCATCAGCTCGCCGACGAAGCCGGAGGTGCCCGGCAGGCCGCAGTTGGCCAGCGCAAACAGGACCATGAAGCTTGCGAAAACCGGCATGGTGTTCACCACGCCACCGTAGGCGGCGATCTCGCGGCTGTGGACGCGGTCATAGAGCACCCCCACGCAGAGGAACAGGGCCGCCGAGATGAAGCCATGCGAGATCATCTGCACCATGCCGCCCTCCATCCCGAGTATCGCCCCCTGGGCCCCATCGGCGCGGTTGAGCATCGCGAATATGATGAAGAAGCCGAGGGTGGCGAAGCCCATGTGCGCAATCGACGAGTAGGCAATCAGCTTTTTCATGTCTTCCTGCACGATTGCCACGAAGCCGATATAGACGATGGCGATCAGCGACAGCGCGATCACCAGCCAGTCCAGTTCGTGACTGGCGTCCGGGGTGATCGGCAGGCTGAAGCGCAGGAAGCCGTAGCCGCCGATCTTCAGCATGATGGCCGCCAGAATAACCGACCCGCCGGTCGGCGCCTCGACATGCGCATCCGGCAGCCAGGTGTGGACCGGCCACATGGGGACCTTGACGGCGAACGCCAGCAGGAAGGCCAGGAAGATCAGGATCTGCTCAGTCAGTCCCAGCTTGAGGCCGTGGAAGTCGAGGATGCCGAAGCTGCCCGACTGGTAGTACATGTAGATCAGTGCCACCAGCATGAACACCGATCCCATGAAGGTGTACAGGAAGAACTTGATGGTCGCATACACCCGGCGCGGCCCGCCCCAGATGCCGATGATCAGAAACATCGGCACCAGCATGGCCTCCCAGAACACGTAAAAGAGCACCGCATCCAGGGCCGCGAACACCCCGATCATCAGTCCTTCCATGATCAGAAAGGCCGCCATGTACTGGGCGGTCTTGTACTTGATCACCTCCCATCCGGCCAGCACCACCAGCGGTGTGGTAAAGGTAGTCAGCAGAATCAGCGGCATCGAGATGCCGTCGACACCCAGATGGTAATTGGCGTTGAAGGCGGCGATCCAGGGGCTGAGCTCGACGAACTGCATGTCGGCCGTGGCCGTGTCGAACCAGGTGTAGAGCGGGATACTCAGCAGGAACGTCAGCACCGAGACGATCAATGCCACGCTGCGTCCGCCCCAGGGCTCGCGGTCGCCCACCGCCAGCGCGGCCAGGCCGCCGAGAATCGGCAACCAGATCAGTATGCTCAGCAGGGGCAGATCTAACTGCATCGAAAGGTCCTTTGCGGATTGCCGTGCCGGTTCATTGGCCGAATACCGCCCACGACAGAAAAGCCAGCAGGCCAATGATCATGACGAAGGCATAGTGATAGAGATAGCCGGTCTGGACCTGCCGCAGCACCGCGGCGAACCAGCCAACCACCCGGGCGCTGCCGTTGACCAGCAGCCCGTCGATAATCGCGGCGTCCCCGATACGCCACAGCGCCCGGCCGATGCCGCGTGTGCCGCCGGCGAATACCGCCTGATTGAATTCGTCCAGGCCGTACTTGTTGACCAGCATCCGGTAGAGGAAGGCGAAGCGCCGTGCCGCCGCGTCGGCAATGCCGGGATTCTTCATGTAGATGTACCAGGCGCTCACTATGCCGGCGACCGCCAGCAGGAAGGGCAGCGACTGCATGCCGTGCAGCATGAAGCTGCCGACACCGTGATAGTGCTCAGCCAGGTGTCCCAGCACATTGTGTTCGGGCAGCACATGGATCGATCCGGCAAAGTAGCCGCCGAACAGAATCTCACCGATCAGATAGCCCGAGACTACCGAGGGGATGGCGAGCATCACCAGCGGCACGGTCACGACCGCCGGGGTCTCGTGCAGATGCTCGCGGGTGTGGGCGTCCATGCGCTCCTTGCCGTGGAAGACCAGAAACAGCAGGCGGAAAGTATAGAAGGCGGTGACGAAGACACCCGCCAGGACACAGAGGTAGGCGAAGCCGGCGCCGGGGGTGTGTGAGGCATGCACCGCCTCGATGATGGCGTCCTTGGAGAAAAAGCCGGCAAAGCCCGGTATGCCGCTGAGCGCCAGTGAGCCTATCAGTGCCGTCCCGTAGGTGATGGGCATGTATTTTCGCAGGCCGCCCATCTTGCGGATATCCTGCTCGTGGTGCATGGCCATGATGACCGAACCCGCCGCCAGAAACAGCAGCGCCTTGAAGAAGGCGTGGGTCATCAGATGGAAGATGCCCGCGGCATAGGCCGAGGCGCCCAGCGCCACGGCCATGTAACCGAGCTGGGAGATGGTCGAATAGGCAATCACCCGCTTGATATCGTTCTGCACGATACCGACGAGCCCCATGAACAGGGCCGTGATTGCGCCGATGACGAGCACCACGCTGAGCGCGGTCTCCGAGAGCTCGAACAGCGGCGACATGCGGGCGACCATGAAGATACCGGCGGTGACCATGGTGGCGGCGTGGATCAGGGCCGAGATCGGGGTCGGGCCTTCCATGGAGTCGGGCAGCCACACATGCAGCGGGACCTGCGCCGATTTGCCCATGGCGCCGACGAACAGCAGGATGCAGATCAGCGACATCAGTGACCAGGCCTGCCCGGGGAACACCTCGATGCTGAAGTCCGCCATCGACGGCGCCGCGGCGAAGACATCGTAGTAATCCAGCGAGTGGAAATACATCAGCACCGCGGCAATCCCGAGCAGGAAGCCGAAGTCGCCCACGCGGTTGACCAGGAAGGCCTTGAGATTGGCGAAGATCGCCGTCGGCCGGTTGTACCAGAACCCGATCAGCAGGTACGACACCACGCCGACCGCCTCCCAGCCGAAAAACAGCTGCAGGAAGTTGTTCGACATCACCAGCATGAGCATGGAGAAGGTGAACAGCGCGATGTAACTGAAAAAACGCTTGTAGCCCGGATCGTCGTGCATATAGCCGATGGTGTAGATGTGCACCATCAGCGAGACGAAGGTGACGACGGTCATCATCAGGGCCGACAGATTATCGATCAGAAAGCCCACCTCGAAGCGGATGCCGTCCGAGACCATCCAGGTGTAGACCGCGCCGTTGAAGGGGCCGGCTTTGTCGATGACGATGTGCTTGAAGACCACCAGCGACAGGGCAAAGGACACCGCGACGCCGAGGATAGCGACCCAGTGCGCGCCGGCGCGGCTGATCTGGCGGCCGAACACGCCCGCGACAATGGCGCCGAACAGCGGTGCGAGCGGGATGGCAAGGTAGACGAGCTCCATATCCATTATCCCTTCATGCTGTTCAGGTCGTCCACATTGATGGTGTGGCGGTTGCGGAACAGCACAATCAGGATGGCGAGCCCGATCGCCGATTCTGCGGCCGCCACCGTGAGGATGAAAAACACGAACACCTGGCCCGCGGTATCCCCGAGAAAATACGAGAACGCCACGAAGTTGGTGTTGACGGCGAGCAGCATGAGCTCGATCGACATCAGCAGAATGATGACATTCTTGCGGTTGAGAAATATCCCCGCCACGCTCAGGCCAAACAGGATGGCGCCCAGTATCAGATAGTCAGAAAGTGCAATCATGCTCGCAAGTCAGTCCCGGTCCCCGTCTGCACGAGGTGCGTCTCTTAGCGCTTTTTCTCCGCGTTCATACGCACCAGTCGTACCCGCTCGTCCCGCCGCACGATCACCTGCTGCGAGGGATTCTGGTATTTGGTTTGCGGCCGGCGCCGCATGGTCAGGGCGATCGCGGCGATGATCGCGACCAGCAGAATCACCGCGGCGATCTCGAACGGATAGACGTAATCGGTATACAGCACACTGCCGAGCTCGCGGGTATTGCTGTAGTCCGGACCATGTCCCGGCGGCACCGGCACGACCTGCGCGCCGAAATACCTGGCGCCGACCACGAGAAACATCTCGAAGATCATCAGGGCCGCAACGGCTGCACCGACGGGGAGATAGCGGATGAAGCCCTCGCGCAGCGGCGCGACATTGATGTCCAGCATCATGACCACGAACAGGAACAGCACCATTACCGCACCGACGTAGACCAGCACCAGGGTAATGGCCAGAAACTCGGCTTCCAGGAGCAGCCAGATGGCGGCGCAGCTGAAGAATGCCAGCACCAGGTGCAGCACCGCGTGCACGGGGTTGCGCACGGTGATCACCCGCACGGCCGCATAGACCAGGATGAGCGCAAACACGTAAAAGACGAACTTCTCAAAGGTCATGGTTTCGGGTGTCCCTGGCTAGCGGAATGCCGCATCCGCGGCCCGGTCGGCGGCGATCTCGGCCTCGAATTTGTCCCCAATCGCCAGCAGCTTGTCCTTGGTCATGATCTGTTCGCCGCGGTTCTCGAAGTGATATTCGTAGACACGCGTCTCGACGATGGAATCCACCGGGCAGGACTCTTCACAGAAGCCGCAGAAAATGCATTTGAAAAGATCGATATCGTAGCGCGTGGTGCGGCGCGTTCCGTCGTCGCGCGGTTGCGCCTCGATGGTGATGGCGAGCGCCGGACACACCGCCTCGCACAGCTTGCAGGCAATACAGCGCTCTTCGCCATTCGGGTAGCGGCGCAGGGCATGCAGGCCGCGAAAGCGCGGGGACTGGGGCGTCTTCTCCTCGGGATACTGGATCGTGATCTTGCGCGAAAAAAGGTAGCGGCCCGTCAGGCGCAGGCCGAGGATCAACTCCCACAGCAGCAGGCTCTTTACGTAGTTGCGGATGGTCGTGATCATGCGGCTGTCCTTGAGTATCACCCGGGCTAATCAAACCACGGCCCGACGCCGGCCACGACCGCCGCACCCTCGACCAGCAGCCAGACGATGGTGATGGGGATGAAGACCTTCCAGCCCAGGCGCATGATCTGGTCGTAACGGTAGCGGGGAAAGGTTGCGCGAAACCACAGGAAGAAGAACAGGAAGAAGGCAATCTTGATCAGCAGCCAGAAGATACTGGGCGCGCCGATCACCGGGATGCCCTCGAAGGGCGACAGCCAGCCGCCCAGGAACAGCACCGCGGTCAGCGTCGCGATCAGGATCATGTTGGCGTATTCGGCCAGGAAGAAGATGGCGAACGTCATGCCCGAGTACTCGACATGGAATCCGGCCACGATCTCCGACTCGCCTTCCGCGACGTCAAAGGGCGCCCGGTTCGTCTCCGCAACACCCGAGATGAAGTAGATCAGGAACAGCGGCAGCAGCGGCAGCCAGAACCAGTGCAGAATACTGCCTTGCTGGGCCAGCACGATATCGTTGAGATTCAGGCTGCCTCCGGCGATCAACACGCCGACCAGGGCAAAGCCCATGGCGATTTCGTAGGCAACGACCTGGGCGGCCGAACGCATGGCGCCCAGCAGGGCATATTTCGAGTTCGATCCCCAGCCGGCGATGATCACGCCGTACACCCCCATGGACGTCAGCGCCAGCACATACAGCAGCCCGGCATCGATGTCGGCCAGCATCACCCCGTTATCGAAGGGAATCACCGCCCAGGCCGCCAGCGCCGGCATGATGGACAGGATGGGGGCAATCACGAACAGAAAGCGGTTCGCATTGGTCGGAATGATGACTTCCTTCATCAGCAGCTTGACCGCATCGGCGATCGGCTGCAGCCAGCCGCGCGGACCCACCCGGTTGGGGCCGATGCGCACCTGCATGTAGCCGATGAGCTTGCGTTCGGCAAAGGTCAGGTACGCCACGCCCAGCATCAGCGGGATCAGAATCGCCACGATCTTGGCGACGATGATGACGGTTTCGATCAGATCCTCGAGCATCGTTTCAGACCGGCTTCACGGTTAGCGTGCCAAAATTCATACCCAGCTCCGCGGTCTCGCGGCTGGCGGCGGGCAACCAGGCCGCGCCCGCCGGAACACGCGCATCCACGCGCACCTGCAGCACCACCCGGCCGGTCTCCTGGCCGACCTCGGCCTGGTCTGCGTCCCGAAGATTCAGGCGTTGTGCGTCCGCCGGCGACAGCGCGATCCAGCCCGCCGCCGCATCCGCGGTCTGCTGCAGGGGTGCCGCACGCCGAACCAGGGGGTCGAGGGCGTAGCCCGGCACCTCACCGACCCGTTCCAGACCGCCGGATCCCCACGCGGCGCGCGCGCCATGGAAGGTGGACAGGCTGTTGTCGGGCCGCGTGTCGCCGAGGCGCCCGCGCAACTCATCGCGCACCGCCTCGGATGAGAGGTAATCGAAGCCGTCCAGCTCCAGCAGATTGCCCAGCACCCGGAGTGCCTTCCACCCGGGCCGCGACTCGCCCACCGGGCTCGCCGCCCCGGCGAAACTCTGCCAGCGTCCTTCCGCGTTCACGAAGGTCCCGGAGGTCTCCGAGAAGGGTGCGATGGGCAGAATCACGTTGGCATAGGCCCGGGTCGCGTCACTCGCGAAGGGCGCCATGACCACCACAGACTCGGCCTGCTGCATGGCATGGTGCGCGAGCGAGGCATTCAGGGTATCGAACTCGGGCTCGACGCCGAACAGCAGATAGCCGCGCCGCGGCGCCTCCAGCATGGCCCTGGCATGCAGCCCCGCCACATCGCGCGGCTCGTGCGCCGCTCCCCGGTGCGGCAGCACACCGGCAAGCCAGCCGCCCGCGCTGTTCGCCGCCTCGGGCAGATAACCGAGGGTCGCGCCGCCAAGCGCGGCGATCAGCGCCGCCAGCGAGCGCAGCGTCGCAAAGTCCGGATGGGCCGTCGCCAGGCTGCCCAGCAGGACGCTGGCCCCGCGGGCCTCGCGCAGGGCGTCGGCCATGGCGCGATGCGGGTCCGCGGGTTGCGCCGCGCCGACCAGCGCCTGGAGCGCGGCCGGGGCGGTCTTGCCCGTGCCTGCCAGCAGCGCCGCGGCAACCGCCGCAAGCTCGCCGACCATGGCCGAGGGCCGGACGATCGCCTTGTGCGCGACGGCGAAGTGAAAATCGAAGTCGACCGGATTGATCACCATGATCCCGGCCCCGGCCAGGCTCGCCTTGCGCAGACGGTGAGCCGCGATCGGCTGCTCCTTGCGCACATTGGAGCCGATCAGCAGCACGGCATCGCGCGATTCCAGCGCCTCGATCGTCTGCCCCAGCCAGGGGAACAGCGGCGCCGAGTCCTGATCCGAAAAATCCGCCTGGCGCAGCCGGTGATCGATGTTGCTGCAACCGAGCCCATCGGCCAGCCGGCGCAGCAGATACATCTCCTCGAGCGTCGCCGTCGGTGAGACCAGCACGCCGAGCGCGCCCTGATCGTGGTTGTCGATGATCTTGCGCAGGCCGGCGACGGCAGCCGCCAGTGCGGCATCCCAACCGGTCTCACGCCACACGCCATCCTGCCTGACCATGGGCGCCGCGACGCGGTCGGCACTGTACAGCCCCGCGTAGCTGAAGCGGTCGCGATCCGCAAGCCAGACCTCATTGATCGCCTCATTCTCCCGGGGAACCACGCGCATCACCTTGCCGCGGAGGGTGTGCAGGAGCAAATTCGAGCCCATGGCGTCGTGCGCTGCGATTCCCGCGTGCTCGCTCAGCTCCCAGGCACGGGCGCGGAAGCGGAACGGCTTCGAGGTCAGGGCGCCCACCGGGCAGACATCGATGACATTGCCCGACAGCTCGGATTCGATCGCCCGTTCGATATAGGTGCCGATCTCCACATTCTCGCCGCGACCGGTGCCGCCCAGCTCCTTGTGACCGGCGATCACTTCCAGGAAACGCACGCAGCGCGTGCACAGAATGCAGCGCGTCATGTCCGTCGCGATCAGCGGGCCGATATTCTTGTCCTTGACGACCCGCTTGCCTTCCGCGAAGCGCGAGACACCGCGCCCATAGCCCAGCGCCAGGTCCTGCAGTTCGCACTCCCCGCCCTGATCGCAAATAGGGCAATCCAGCGGATGATTGATGAGCAGGAACTCCATCACCGCCTTCTGCGCATTGCGCGCGAATTCGCTGCGGGTAGAGATCTTCATGCCGTCGGCGACCGGTGTGGCGCAGGCCGGCAGGGGCTTGGGCGCCTTCTCGACCTGGACCAGACACATGCGGCAGTTGGCCGCGATCGGCAGCTTCTTGTGATAGCAGAAGCGCGGCACCTCGATGCCGGCGGCGTCCGTCACCTCGATGATCATCGTGCCCCGGGCCGCCTGATAGGGCTTGCCGTCGATCTCGACGGTGACCAGATCCTCGGCGGGAATGTCCGGCCGGGCACTCATGCCGCCGCACCCGCGGTCGTCCCGCTGCCGACCAGGCAGCGCCTGTGCCGGACGTGATACTCGAACTCGTCGCGGAAATGTTTGAGGAAACTCTGTACCGGCCATGCCGCGGCGTCACCGAAGGCGCAGATCGTGTGACCCTCGATCTGGCCCGCCGCGCTCTCCAGCAGGTCGAGGTCTTCCGGTCTGCCCTGCCCTTCCTCGATGCGTTTGATGACCCGGTACATCCAGCCGGTACCCTCACGGCAGGGTGTGCACTGGCCGCAGGACTCGGCATAGTAGAAGCGGGCAATCCGCAGCAGCGCCCGCACCATACAGGTCGAGTCGTCCATCACGATCATGCCGCCCGAGCCAAGCGCGGAACCGACCTTGGACAGCGAGTCGTAGTCCATGTCGCATTCCATGATGATGTCGGCGGGCAATACCGGCATGGACGAGCCACCCGGGATGACGGCCTTCAGGGCATGACCGTCGCGTACGCCGCCCGCCATCTCCAGCAGTTCCCGGAAGGGGATGCCCATCGGCACCTCATAGTTACCCGGTTTGTTGACATGCCCGGAGATGGAAAACAGCTTGCATCCGCCGTTATTCGGTTTGCCGAGCTTGAGGAACCACTCGCCGCCGTTGCGCATGATGGACGGCACCGAGGCCAGACTCTCCGTGTTGTTGATGGTCGTCGGCCGCCCGTAGAGCCCGAAATTGGCGGGAAAGGGCGGCTTGAAACGCGGCTGCCCCTTTTTGCCCTCGAGAGAATTCAGCAGCGCCGTTTCCTCACCGCAGATATACGCGCCGGCTCCGAGGTGACTGTAGAGATCGAAATCGACCCCGGATCCGCGCAGATTCGTGCCGAGGTAACCGGCCTCGTAGGCCTCCTTCAGCGCGTGCTCGAAGCGCTCGAAGGGTTCATGGTGGAATTCACCGCGCATGTAGTTGTAACCGACCGTCGCGCCCATGGCATAGGCGCCGATGGCCATGCCCTCGATCAGCGCGTGCGGGTTGTAGCGCAGGATGTCCCGGTCCTTGCAGGTACCCGGCTCTGATTCGTCGGAATTGCATACCAGATACTTCTGGACCGGCGCATTGCGCGGCATGAAGCTCCACTTCAGGCCGGTCGGGAAGCCCGCGCCGCCGCGTCCGCGCAGACCGGACTTCTTGACCTCATCGATAATGGTCTCCGGCGGTGTCTTGTCGTCCAGGATCTTCTGCCACGCCTGGTAACCCCCGACCTTGAGATAGTTGTCGAGCGTCCAGGGTTCCTCAAACTGCAGTGTCGCGAAACAGACTTCATTCACCATCGCTGCACCCCGCCCTCATTTCAGGCTGTCCAGAATCTCGTCCACCTTTTCCGGTGTGAGATTCTCGTGATAGTGACCATCGACGGTCATCATCGGCCCACCCGCGCAGGCCGCGAGGCACTCCTCCTCCTGCTTCAACGTGATGCGGTTGTCCGGCGTCGTCTCACCCAGGCGGATGCCCAGCTTGTTCTCGACATGCGTGACGATATCGTCGGCGCCGCACAACATGCAGGAGATGTTCTTGCAGATCGCCACCATGTGCCGCCCGACCGGCTTGAGCTCCAGCATCGAGTAGAAGGTCGCCACTTCGTAGACCGATACCGGCGGCATATCCAGGTAGTCCGCGACCGCATCCAGCCACTCCGTCGTCAGCCAGCCCTTGTGCGCCTGCACGGCGTGCAGGGCGGACAGCACCGCCGACTGTTTCTGGTCCGGCGGATACTTCACCAGCCAGCGGTCGATCTCGGCGCGCAGCTGCGCGGGAAGCAGATCCGCCTTGCGGGCCGGTGTCGGTTGCGTGCCGGAGCTCATCAGCGGTCAATCTCCCCGAAGACAATGTCCTGGGTCCCGATCACCGCGACCACATCGGCGAGCATGTGACCGCGGACCATTTCGTCGAGACCGGCAAGGTGGGCAAAGCCCGGCGCACGCACCTTGACGCGATACGGCTTGTTCGCGCCATCCGAGATCAGATAGACACCGAATTCGCCCTTCGGGTGCTCGACCGCCGCATAGGCCTCGCCGGCCGGCACGCAGTAACCCTCGGTGAAGAGCTTGAAATGGTGGATGAGCGCTTCCATGTCCGCCTTCATCTCCTCGCGCGGCGGCGGGGCGATCTTGCGGTCCTCGATGATGACCGGCCCCGGGTGCTGGCGCAGCCAGTCGACACATTGGCGGATGAGGCGGTTGGCCTGCCGCATCTCCTCGATGCGCACCAGGTAACGGTCGTAGCTGTC
>CAVPOO010000021.1:0-390108 GCA_963707015.1 uncultured Gammaproteobacteria bacterium | reverse complement strand
ATCGCCACCAGGCCTTCGCGTACCGGTTCGTTGGTTCTGGCTGCGGCATGGGCCATCGGTGATGAACCCAGTCCTGCCTCGTTGGAAAACAGACCACGCGCGACTCCCCAGCGGATGGCTTCACCGACCGCGGCGCCCCCGACGGCCCAGGGATTGAGGGCATGTTTGAACACCGTCAGCAAGGCCGCGGGTATGACGCTGGCATGATTTGCCAGTACAAACAGCGCGGCTGCCACGTACAGCGCGGCCATGAAAGGGACCAGTATGCTGGCAACGCGGGCAATGCGCTTGACGCCGCCGATGATGACCAGGGCAACCAGAATGCCAAGCATGACGCCGACCAGCCAGCCAAGTTCTCTGAGCTGGGGATAGATGTACGCCAGGCCATCGACCACGGAGTTGGCCTGCACCATGTTGCCGATCCCGAAGGATGCGACCAGCGCAAAGGCCGCGAAGAGCATAGCGGTGCGTCGCATGTCGAGGCCGTGCAGCAGGGTGTACATCGGTCCGCCGGCAATCTCTCCTTTCCCGGTGACCTCCCGGAATCGCAGTGCCAGGGTGCATTCTGTGAACTTGGTGGCCATGCCGATGACCGCCGTCACCCACATCCAGAACAGTGCGCCGGGGCCGCCCAGCGAGATCGCAGTCGCCACACCGGCGATGTTGCCGGTACCCACGGTGGCAGACAGCGCCGTCGACAGGGCCTGAAAGTGAGAGACCTCGCCCTGATGTCGCGGGTCGCTGTAGCGGCCGCTGATCAGTGCCATGGAATGCCGGAAACCGCGGATCTGGATGAAGCGCATGCGCAGGGTCAGATAGAGCCCTGTGCCCAGCAGGGTGACGAGCGTCAGCGGATTCCCCCACAGAACGCCCGCGAGCTGCCCCGTCCAGTCGGTCAGCTCCGTAACGAGATCACCCATTGCGGCTCCTGGCCAAGCGGGATGTTGCCGGGACTGTTAGTTGAGCGGTCGCAACGTGAGTGTATCGCCACGCTGGGTGAACTCGAGGTGTTTCAAAACGCTCATGCCCAGGAGAATGTCGTCCGACTGAAAATACGGGTTGATACTGGCAGGGACCTGTCTCAGGTGCAATGGTCCAAGTGCGACCGAGTCGAGAAGTGTCCGGTAGCCGGTGATGGTGCCGTTGGCTGTCTGGTATGTCACGGGCAGACCCTTCCTGAGTTGAAGGTGCTCGGCGAGGGGGCCGGGGATTACGACATCGCTGGCACCGGTGTCCAGCAGAAAACGTACCGGCTGGCCATTGATGTGACCGCTTGCGAGATAGTGCCCGTAGCGGTTGCGTTTGAGGGCAACCTCGGGGATTCCGTCCTCACTGATGCGGCTCACCAGCTGCTGGTTCGGGTTTCGCTGGCGGTCCAGGAAGCCGCTGAACAGGAATGTCAGCAGCGTCAGGCCGAGGACCCAGGCTGCGACAATCATCCCCTTGCCGATCCGGCGGGTGGACGTGGACTCATGTGAATCAGACATGGAGATGATTATAGGGAAAACCGTGTCAGTGTGCTTATCGAGTTTGCTTTTTCTTGATGTTCCGGCAGTTGCGCGCCAAAAAACCAGACTGCCACCATTTGCGCTACCAGACAAGTCGCAGGCCGGCAAAGATATGCCGTTTATCTGCTTGATGGAAGTTCCGGAAGCTCGGGCGTTTGATCGCGGGGCGAGTATAGAGGCTGCCGCCCTTGAGGGTAAAGTGGGCGGCATCAAACCAGGGCGTGGAATAGTCGTCATAGGGGAATGCGCGGTAGCCGTCGTAGGCGTGAAACGCGTTACGGCACCATTCCCAGACGCGCCCTGTGTCTTCCAGTAAGCCGAGTCGGCGGGCCGCCTCCCACTGGTACTCATGCGGCAGTTGCCCGCCGGCCCAGTTGGCGAAAGCCTCGGCCTCGTACTGATTGATGCCGTACACCGGTTCAGTGGCTGCCAGTTGGTAGGCGCCACGGATACCGATCCCGAACCAGTGACCGTCCGTATTCCGGCGCCAGTAATTGGGCGCTTCGATGTCGGGATGCCGCCGCCGCCAGTCCCGGCCCGCCTCGGACCAGAATCCTGTATTCTCGTACCCCCCGTCTTCCATGAAGGCAAGGTATTCGCGATTATTGACAGGAAAACGCGCGATGGCAAAGCCGCCCAGTTCGGCCCGCTGTTGCGGCAGCTCGTTATCATACGCCTCGGGTTTCTTGCCACCAATGCGGTAGTGGCCTCCCGGCACCTTCAGTCTCTCCTGTCTGAGGACATCCGGTTTGATCGGCGGGTTGACGGCAAAATCCGCGACTGTTTCCTGTAATGCCTTCTGGGCCAGCACCATCAGCATGGTTTCATAGTGCTGGCTGTAGTGCTGGATCAGGAAGTGCTGCAGGTAGGCATCGCGAAACAGCGCATGGCTGGCAAGAGCCGGGTTCAGGTTGGCAAGATAGTGAAGATTGTAGGTCTGCAGGTCTTGCGCCCAGTGCAGCAGCGCTGCGTGCTGCGGGAGTTGCCGCCCGCGTTCCGCTTTGGGTGTGCAGGGCGGCTGATAGAAACTGCGCAGCGGCGCGGTGACCGAGGCGTCACCGCGCACAACCTCGTGCAGCCAGTGGCATTCGACGTAGACGCAGTGGCCGAGGTGCCAGCCCAGCGGGCTCAGCTCAGTCGAGTATTGCGTTCGGCAGACGGCATCGTCGACATCCTCAACCAGCGCGGTGACAAGGTTCTGGGACAGCGCCAGCTGGTCGAGTATCTGCGCCTGGCTCATAGGGCAATGAGTTCCGGTGGCTCATCGGGATCAAGAATCAGCAAGTGATGCTCAGGCACGGGCTGCCAGAACTCGCTCGGGTCGAGCCGTTCTGACGCAATCAGCTGGCCGCCGGGAAAGGCCTCATCGTCGGTGGTGTAGTACAGCGAGGGACAGGGGTCGTTCAGGGCATGGCGCATGGCATACAGGCGTGTCCCCTCACTGACAATAAAGTTCAGGAGGGTGGCGTTCCCTTCAATGGTGGCATCGACCTGTCTCGACAGTTCAATCAGGGCCGACTCGATCGACAGCTCGCTGTCCTCTTTGAGAATCTGCCGCAACAGCGCGAAGAGATATTCCGAGTCGGTGTGACCCCTCACAGCGGCGTTGATTTCCGAACTCAGCCTGTCGGTCAGCTGTTTACGCACCCCCAGCTGAAATTCACGGATAAAGCCGTTATGCGTGAAGATCAGTTCCTTGTCACAAAAGGGCTGGGTATTGGCATGGCTGACGGCGCTGCCCTCGGTGGCGCTGCGTACGCTTGCAATCCACAGGTCACTTGCCAGGTTGCGCGCAAGCGGCAAAAGGTTCGGGTCGGACCAGATGGGAAAAGGATTGACGTAGAGCGCCGGATCCGCATCGGCGCCAAACCATGCGAAGCCGTAGCCGTCCGCATTCAGCCTGGCATAGCGCAATTCCTCGGGTGCCCAGGCCTGGTGGACCAGGCTGTGGGGCGGGTCCACCAGGAACTGTTTCAGTGATACCGGTGGGCCCAGGTAGGCGGCAATGCGACACATGGTTCGGCTCCCAGGGGAACAAGGGATACTGACACTCTATCGAAATACCTCCGCAGGGGTCGAGGAAAAATCTTTCGAAAGCGTATCAATGACAGTCCCCATTATCTCGCGGACAACCTTATCGCGATCGCCGTTGACGATGATGGGGATTTTTGTCCGGTCCGCTTCGGAGAGCAGGAATGACTGTAGCCGCCATATCTCATCGAAGTGTTCCAGATAGCGCTCGGAGCGGCGCTGGGGAACCTTGGTGCCCCGGCCCCGGATGCGTTCCTTCAGATCGCTTCGCTTGAGCAGCGCCAGCATGATGGGGGCTATGACGGCATCGCCGTCCTGCGGAATCCTCTCCACCATCGAGGGGTGAATATGCACGCCTTCGAGAATCAGCGAGACGCGCTCGCGCAGGGCACGCGCAATCACGGCTTCGCTGGCGACCGAGAGGAGATCCACCTGGGCACGGAAACCCTCCGCCAGCAGCGTATCCTGATCCTCTGCCCGGGTGCCTTCGTGGGAGGGCAGCGCGCGCCAGGCGTTGAACGAAGACCTGTGCAGCGTGGGCAGCAGGCGCTCGGAGATCATCGTCCGCATCACCTCGCGCAGCATATCAGTCGACTGCATGCGCACGATATCGAGCTGGTTCGCCAGGGCCGTGGCGACCGTGCTCTTGCCGCAGCCAGAGGTACCGCCAATCAGCAGAATCAGCGGACGACCGCTGCGCAGGAAATCGATCCACACCAGCCAGCGCCGTGCTACCGCGGGTCCGAGTTTCTGGGTCTGATACAGGCAGTGGTAGGTCAGCTCGGCGATATGCTGTGAGGTCACTGCGGCAGTCTGTTTGTCGATAAAATGCTGGCGCAGTTTGGCTATCACCGCGGCGGATTCCCTGTAGGTGAGACCGACAGTCTCCAGACACCGGCGATGCTGATCGCCGGAAAAGGGTGTGATGCGGCCATCCGGGTGTTCGACCTGGATCGTTGCTGCGGTAACGCCCTGGTTTTCATAGCGCCCCAGCACCTTTGCGCCATAGGCGTCTTTCAGGTGTGCAAGCACCTTCGCGCGCAATTCATCGGTGGTAATCAACGCGGTGTCGCCCAGCGCCTCGCGTATCGCTGTCGCCAGCTGGTAGGCCTCTTCGAACGCGAGCCCGGCGTTTTGCAGCGAGCGCGTGAGAATGCCCCGCAGGAAGGGGGCCTGTGTCTGTCCGTCAGGGTCCTGGACGAAAATCTTTGCCACTGAATGACCTCGCGCAGCAGTCAGAGCTGTTGTAACCTATTATATCCGAATAGCGGGGCATGGATGGTCAGCGCGAATTGCGTTCCGTGCGAGCCGGTCAAAATATACAGCACGAAATACGTGCTCTGGTGTAGGGGGAGAAGTGAATGTTCGAAACAGCCGAACTCGGTTCCAAGATTGCCAAAGCCGAATACAACGAGCGTGTGCCGCTTCTACGCCAGGAACTGTTAGAAGTCCAGACGGAGCTCCGCGAATCTGGCGAGTTCCCGGTGATCATTCTCTTCGCTGGCGTGGACGGTGCGGGTAAAGGTCAGACGGTTAACCTGCTCAATGAATGGATGGATCCACGCTGGCTGGTGACACACGCCTACGACGAAGCCTCCGATGAAGAGCGTGAGCGCCCCGAGTACTGGCGGTTCTGGCGTCACTTGCCGCCGAAAGGGCGTATCGGCCTGTTTCTCAGTTCGTGGTACTCGCGCCCCGTGCTCGAGCGGGCCTACGGGAAGATTGATATCGCCCAGCTCGATCATTGCCTGGATCACATTGTTGCCTTCGAGAATGCCCTGACAGAGGACGGCGCTGTGGTTCTCAAGTTCTGGATGCATCTCAGCCGGGATGCTCAGAAGCGGCGCCTGAAAAGCCTCGAGAAAGACCCCTTGACACGCTGGCGCGTCACCGAGCGCGACTGGAAACACTGGGAGATGTACGACCAGTTTGTGGAGGCGGCGGAACGTGCGATTATGCGCACCAGTACCGGCAAGGCGGTGTGGACCGTCGTGGAGGGTGCAGACCAAAACTACCGCAGTCTGACCGTCGGTACCCTGGTTCGAGATGCAATCAGGAAGCAGCTGGAAAATCTCCGGCTGCAGCGGGAGATCAAGGCCAGACTCCAGGCCGCCGCGGCGGGCCAGCAGGCCGGTGCGACAGGCGCGGGCGCCGAGAGCACGGAAAGCCCTGCGAGTGAGGCGGGCGCGGAGAGCAAGGTTGAGCCTCTGCCGACCGTGCTCAGTACACTGGATATGTCGAAGCACCTGAACAAGGCGGACTACCAGCGGCAGCTGAAAGAGTACCAGGCGAAGCTCAACCTGCTGCACCGCGAGGCACTGAAGAAAAAGGTCTCCACGATTCTGGTATTCGAGGGACCGGACGCTGCGGGCAAGGGCGGGGCGATCCGCCGGGTTACGGCGGCCCTGGATGCGCGCAATTTTCAGGTGATTCCGATTGCGGCGCCGACCGATGAGGAACGGGCACAGCACTATCTGTGGCGTTTCTGGCGGCACCTTTCACGTGCAGGGCGCCTGACGATCTATGACCGCAGCTGGTATGGCCGGGTTCTGGTGGAGCGGGTGGAGGGCCTGGCCAGCGAGGAGGAATGGAAGAGGGCGTATTCGGAGATCAACGATTTCGAGGAACAGCTCATTGACCATGGCATTGTGTTGCTCAAGTACTGGATTCATATCACCAACGACGAACAGCTGGCCCGCTTCAAGGCCCGGGAACTGGTGCCCTACAAGCGCTGGAAGCTCACCGATGAGGACTGGCGGAACCGGGAAAAATGGGACGATTATGCACTGGCAGTACACGATATTGTGCAGCATACCAGCACCCTCCATTCCCCCTGGACCCTGGTGGAAGGCAACGACAAGCGCTTTGCTCGGGTCAAGGTGATAAAGACACTCTGCAAACAGTTGGGGGAGGCGCTTAAGTCCGATTAGATGGTATTATTGTTACACACACGCAACCGGTTGCCAGATGGCGGGTAACGCAGTGGATTTTACACTGTGCCATCCGCTTGCGGATGGCAGGAGGCTGCAAAGGGTTGCCGGGATATTGACACACGATATCAGCGGGCTGTCACGACAGGATTGCAGAGGATAATAACCATGCCGACCACTACTCCGTTCGCCAATTTGTTTGGCCAATCACCCTTCAAGGCCCTGCAACGTCACATGCGTGTGGTACTCGAGTGTATGCGCGAGATTCCACCCTTGTTCGAGGCCCTGGCTGCCGGGGAACAAGACCGCGTGCGGGCCCTGAAGGACAGGATCTTTGAGGTGGAAGCCGAAGCGGACACCATCAAGAACGAGCTGCGCAGTCACCTGCCGAAAAGTCTGTTCATGCCGGTGGACCGCCGGGATCTCCTCGAGGTGCTGCAGATGCAGGATTCGATTGCCGACACGGCCCAGGATATCGCCGGACTGCTGGTGGAACGCCCGATGGAGCTTCCGGACTTTCTGAAGGATCCGTTTCTGGCACTGGCGCGCCGTTGTGTGGATGCCTGTGAACAATCGGGAAAGATCATCGAAGAACTGGACGAGCTGCTGGCAATGGGGTTTCGTGGGCGCGAGGCGACCCGGGTCGAGGAAATGGTGGAGGAACTGAACCGGATCGAGGATGAAACGGATCAGCTCGGCCTGGAACTGACGCACCGGCTGTTCGAGCACGAAGACGAGCTCAAGCCGGTCTCCGTCATGATGTGGTACCAGCTCATCCAATGGGTCGGAGATCTGGCGGATTTCGCGGAGAAGGTCGGGGATCGACTGCGGCTTCTCATCGCGCGTTAGCCCGGTGATCAGGGTTTGCTCTCGCAAGCAGGTCTCCCGGAGTAGCAGGCTACCCGTGTGTCTGGGTGCAGGAAACGATATCTGGCAGGCCCGGTTTCGAATGTTCGGCATCGTGATGTGCAGTGTCCACAACCCCTTGGGTAGCGAGTCGAGACACGCTGGGCGATTCCAATAACCAATAATTCAAGGTGGGATAGCGCAAATGGAAATCATAAGCGAATACGGCTTCATCTTTATGGTCCTGGCGGTCGTTTTCGGTCTTTATATGACCTGGGGAATCGGCGCCAACGATGTGGCAAACGCGATGGGCACGTCGGTGGGCTCCGGTGCAATTACCGTCAAGCAGGCGATACTCATCGCCGCGGTTTTTGAATTTGCCGGTGCGTTTATTGCGGGGGGGCATGTCACCGAGACTATTCGCAAGGGCATTATCGATCCGACACCCGTTGTCAACAGCCCGGAGATTCTGGTCTTCGGTATGCTGGCTGCCCTGTTGGCGGCGGCGATCTGGCTGATGATCGCGTCCGCACGGGGGTGGCCGGTCTCGACCACCCATTCGATCGTCGGTGCCATCGTCGGATTTGCGATGGTGGGCATCGGAGTCGATGCGGTGCAGTGGGGCAAGATTGGCCAGATCGCGGCGAGCTGGGTGGTGTCCCCGGTAATGGGCGGCGCGATTGCGTTCCTGTTGATGATGAGTATCCGCGCTCTGATCCTTAACACCGAACATCCGTTTCAGAGCGCCAGACGCTGGGCGCCGGCCTATGTCTTTCTGGTCGGCTTTATCATTTCGCTGGTCACCTTGTTCAAAGGCCTGAAACACCTCAATCTCGAGCTGTCAGGCGGCATGAGTTTCCTGGCGGCCACGGTGTTCGGGGTCGTGGTGGCAGGTCTGGGGTGGATTATGATTAGCCGGGTGAAGGTGGATCCGGGCGCTGACCGCGATTTTCACTTCGCGAGTGTGGAAAAGGTGTTTGCGCCCATGATGATCTTTACCGCCTGCGCGATGGCCTTTGCACACGGCTCGAACGACGTTGCCAACGGCATCGGCCCGCTGGCAGCGGTGGTCAGTATCGTGCAGTCGGGCGGTGCAGTCGCACAGAAAGCGGGTCTGCCGCTGTGGATATTGGTCCTCGGTGGCGGTGGTATCGTTGTCGGGCTCGCCACCATGGGTTACCGGGTGATGAGGACCATCGGTACGCGAATTACCGAATTGACGCCCAGCCGAGGTTACTGTGCGACCCTGGCGGCAGCGGCAACGGTGGTGCTGGCATCACGTACGGGTTTGCCGGTATCCACGACCCACATCGCGGTCGGTGCTGTCATCGGGGTGGGCCTCGCGCGGGGCATCGGCGCCATCGATTTCCGGGTTATCGGGGGTATTGTGGTCTCCTGGTTGGTGACCCTGCCGGTCGGAGGCGTGCTCGCGGCACTGATTTTCTTCACCCTGAAGGGGATATTTACCTGAGTCACGCTGTGAGCAGCGATGAGATGACGCACCTGGCGTGTTCCCGAAACCGGATCACCGCGATAAGCGCCCGACGCTTTCACCTGGCCACGGGAAGCGCGGACCGCCGCAGAGCTGCCTGATCGGGTCGTCGGTCGCCGGGGCGATTCGATGCACCTGAAGAGTGTGGCGGTCGAGGACGTCGTCTGGATCAAGGCTGTCCCGTATCCGCGCGGCGTGCATTTTCGCCAGATCATTGTCACGGGCCCCCCCAGCAGTGGCAAGACGACCCTGATCCAGAAGCTGCACGGGTGGCCAGAGGAGGGCTACGTCGACCTGACCCAGAAAGACTGGTGGCGCAGCCCGATCCTTACGTTTCGGCCTCGGGAGGTGCATTTCGGTCTCCCCTTCGAGGGCTTTCGGGAGAGCTATACGGTCTTCGACCGGGAATGGCTCGACGCACCGACACCGATTGACCTGAAGCGCGTGCAGATACCGCCCGCAAAGCGCAGGTTCTGGAATGTCGACTGGCGGACACGGTATGTCTTCGATTTTCAGCTGCTTTCGGTAGACCGCATCTTTGCCATTCGCAAGGCCAGGGCCCGGGCCGGTACGCACCCGGTGGACGCGCGGCTTAGCATGGATGAGGTAGCGCAGCAGGTGGCGGTATATGAAACCCTGGCACTGCATTTTCACCGGTGTGGTCTGCGGGTCATCGTGCGACACACCTTTGACGGTATGCCGCGCCGGATTCTCGATCCTGAAATGGCCGGCGGGTGATAGACCGGTGCTGGCGCTGTGCTACCGCCGGACGTACCGTGAGCCGGGGGATGCGGTGTCCAGGTGAGCGCTCACGTGGAAGCGGTCTGGTCGTTCAACCATGCCGCGAGGGACTCGGTTGGATAGAGTTGGGGTACCATGTCGCCATCGATGCGGGTGAACAACGCGATCTGATCAGGCCGGCAGCTGAGGACGATGTGGTAGTGGGCAATGTGGCCGGCGTTCAGCCAGAGCGTTCCCTCCGCTGTATAGGGATGGTGGCCGACGATGAAAGGCGTCGTGCTTTCAACCTCCAGCCCTTTGCGAAACCGGCGCACATCAGCGCGCGTGTATCCAGCGGGGAAGCCGTGGGTTCTGATTCGGCTCCAGGTGACGTTGTGGACGAGGTCAGGGAACTGGCGGATATTGACCAGCGTCTGCAGGGAAATTTTGCTGCGGGGAGGCCCGGCGTGACAGGCAATAAAGTCGTCCGATACGATCACCAGGGGCGATTGCCGATAAAACAGTTCCAGTTCTGTCTTGTACTCTTCACCCCGCGTTGCAGCCACATGCTTTTCCCACAGCAAGCCTTGGGGCACACCCTGTTTCATCAGGTCATGTGAGAAACTGTCATGGTTGCCAACGACATAAAAGACCTGTTCCGGATATTGCAGTTTCAGCTTGAAGATGAGGTCCATCATGAGCAGCGAGCCGTCCATGGCCTCCAAGTCCCCCTCCTCGGGGTGGACGGCGTCGCCAATAATGATGAGGGCCGCTTCTCCCTTCTCGAGGCTCGCCAGAAAGCTATTCTCACTCAGAATCTTGAGCAGGTTATCAATCTGCGCGTGCAGGTCACCGACCACGATCGGAATGAGCCGGGGTGGCAGTTCCAGTAATCCGCCGGGGTTGCCAAAAGAATCGTTCGGGCGATAGGGTTCTTCTCTGAGGCAGCGGTTGACCTTTTTCAGGGTGTCGAGGGCCTCATCGGCCGGCAGGGGATGCAGCGCGCCGCCAAAAATTTCGCGGACCCGCCTGAGCGCAGCCATTCGGCGATTGAAGATGTCCAGACCGTCTTCTTCCCCCAGCGAAATATA
This sequence comes from uncultured Gammaproteobacteria bacterium, assembly GCA_963707015.1. Lineage (GTDB taxonomy): Bacteria > Pseudomonadota > Gammaproteobacteria > Thiohalobacterales > Thiohalobacteraceae > CAVPOO01. The sequence continues at coordinate 379,490 of CAVPOO010000021.1, read as the reverse complement.
GGTCCCCAGTTCCGAGATCGGGTCCTTGAAGACCAGGGCATCGCCGGCGTGAACGACCGAGAAATGGCGGCGGAAGGCATCGCGGGGTGAGCTGAAGACGTATTTCTGATCCTCGACGTTCCGGTCAATGGCGAGCGTACTCCCCGGAGAAAGCCGCAGGAAGTGGCTGATACCAGTGAAGTAGCGCTGCGGATCGAAGAGGATAAAATCGCAGGGTGTGTCCTGCGCTCCCGGATCAATACGCCGGTCGGGATAGAGGCCCAGCCGCTGTTTTCCCATCTCCACCTGAAAGACCGGGAATCCGGAAAGTGGAACCCGGGTACGCTTGCCCGAAAGACGCAGCTTTTGGGATGGCGCGAGTATCACCGTGTCGGCGTCTGTACCCAGTCGGGCCCGAAGGTTTTCCCAGAATGAAAGCGGCTTCGCCATGGTGTTAACTTTAACCCTGAATCGCCCGGGTGCGTTAATCCTGTCTCAGCCAGCCGCCACAATGCGGCCCGACATGCGAGCCAAATGACATTTCGGCCAGCACCCGATGTCTTACGTCAGGGAAAGCAATGTGGAGACAAGCCGTTTCGCGTCGTAATAGGGTGCACTTTCCCTGCTGACGAGTCTGGTATCGATGATCTGGATCCCCAGCTCCTGCATGATCCCGGCAGACAAGGCGGACGGGTAGTGGCCATGCCGGCTGTCGATGAGAATGAAATTCAGGAGCTTCTTCGTTGCGGGTGTCGTCCGGCACATCGGCGCGTAAATAGTCGAGCAAGGTCAGTACCGAGCGGTCCAACGTCATGCCGATCTGTTCCGGGTCATGCCCGAGGTTCGGACAGTAAACCTTGGGGCAATCATTGGCGGCGATCGAGGAGCCGACACCTGTCGGCAGCAGATTCGCCACCAGGCTTGTATAGAAACTGCCGGGTGGGTAACAGATGAGCTCGGCCTGCTCGATCAGTTCCCGGTTCTTGCTGCGGATCTCCGATCTGGCGGGCACGCACTTATCCTCATGGCTGGACAGGAACAGCTGCCGGACGGGAGAGCTCAACGGCGCCACTTCCTTGCCGGTCAGCCGGTGCTGACCGATGACGCAGCTCCCGTCTTCCAGCGTCGCGCCCAGGTGCAGATTATCATTGACCACGGCGCGTACCGTGCCCAGGACGCTTACCAGCTTCGAGAACAGGAAAATAATCGGGTCCAGCTGCTGGTGGTTGTTCAGGTAACCGCCCGCCAGAATCAGATTGCCGGTACTGGCACCGCGCAGATCGAAACCCTCCGGCATTGCGTCACGAAAGTATCCCAGCTGATTGCGTATGAGCCGGCGCATGGGATTGGAGATGGCCGCGACCAATGGCTCATCACCCCCAATCATTGCGTCGAGCTGGACCAGTAAATCGCTGTTCGGTCGGTCCTGGGAAAAGCGGTAGGTGAAAAGCTCGTAGACCTCCGGGTGTCCGGTAATGTTCTCGTCGGCAAGTGCCATCATGCGACTGCGCAGGTCACCAATCGACGGCATGGCGAAGGCCTGGCGCAGCCTGGCGGAGCTGCCGCCCGAGTCAAAGGGGGTGACCATGTGCAGCGAGTTATGGGTATAGTTCTTGAGGACACGGCACACACCATTCAACGCCGAACCCCCGCTGAAAAACAGCACGCGGGGTCCGAGTTCGGGGGTTCTCTGGTAACGGCTGAGTCGTACCAGATCGGGCAGTGTTACGCTGCGGGTGACTCGGATGGCGGGCATAGGGGGTGGGGATGTGACTGTTATGGGTGAGACACCATCATGGCTGCTGGAAAGGGGGGCAGAATCCAGTATCCAGTATTCAGAATCCAGAATCCAGAAGACAGAAGACAGGAGACAGGAGACAGGAGACAGGAGACAGGAGACAGGAGACAGGAGACAGGAGACAGGAGACAGGAGACAGGAGACAGGAGACAGGAGACAGGAGACAGGAGACAGGAGACAGAAGACAGGGCGGGAGTGAGGAGTGAGGAGTGAGGAGTGAGGAGTGAGGACGGGCTTGCAGTTTCGGTAGATTCTGGATTCTGACTTCTGGATACTGTATTCGGGTTTCATAAAGTAAGGATATCAACTATGACTCGTGAACTGCTGATACTGCGCCATGGAAAATCGGACTGGGAAACCGGGGATGATGATTTTCATCGTCCCCTGACTGAGCGGGGCCGACGCAGCGCCCAGCGTATGGCGATCTGGATGCTCGAGCAGAAATTGATGCCGGATTATGTCGTCGCCTCACCGGCTGAACGTGCGCTGGCTACCGCCCAGAAGGCCTGCAAGACCATGGGCGTGAGGCGGCAGGAAATTCATAAGGACCCGCGGGTGTACGCCGCAGCACTCGAGGAACTGCTGAGGGTGCTCGCGGACTGCCCCGGTACCGCAAAGCGGGTGATGCTGGTGGGACATAACCCCGGACTCGAGGATCTGCTCACCTACCTGGCGGACAAACCGATACCGCTGCCGGAAGACGGCAAGCTGCTGCCGACAGCGACCCTTGCCAGGCTGCGGATGCCGGACGACTGGAAAAAACTGCCGCAGGGCTGTGCCCGACTCGAATCCATTACCCGACCTGGCGTACTCCCCGACACCTCTTCTTTGCCCGCACAGGGGCACAGCGAGCCGCGGGATCGACCCGCGTACTACTACAGCCAGTCGTCTGTTATCCCTTACCGGATTCGCGAAGGCAAACTGGAAATACTGGTCATTTCATCCATCAGGCGAAAGCACTGGATCTTTCCCAAGGGCATCAAGGAGCCGGGGATGAGCCCGCAGGAATCGGCCGCCCGGGAGGCTCGCGAAGAGGCCGGCGTCGAAGGCAGGGTCGCCGACGCGAGCATCGGAACCTATACGTACGAAAAGTGGGGCGGCACCTGCACGGTGGATGTCTACCCCATGGAGGTGACCCGGGTCCTTCCGGAGGAGGAGTGGGAGGAACGCCATCGCGGCCGTGAGTGGGTATCACCGAAACAGGCCGCAAAACGGCTTAAACAGGATGAACTCAAACCCATGCTGGATACGCTGGTGACCCTGCTGCAGGCAACGTGAGCCCTTTGCTTTCAGCCCGGGACGGCTGCGAACTCCGCCAGCTGCCGGGATCCTGGTGAAAGACTCGGCCAGGATCCTACCCGTAGCGGCCCTCGATATAGTCTGCGGTTTCGCGTTTCGCCGGGGTGACAAACATTTCCTCGGTGGCGGTATGTTCGATGACCTTCCCCATCAGCATGAAGATACATTCTTCGCTGGCACGCCGTGCCTGAGCCATGTTGTGGGTGACAATCAGGATGGTGTACTTGCCGCGCAGCTCCCAGATCAATTCTTCCACGGCCTCGGTCCCCTTGGGGTCCAGCGCGGAGCAGGGCTCATCCATTAACAGAACGCTCGGTTTCACCGGTATCAGGCGTGCGATGCACAGCTTCTGTTGTTCTTCCAGCGAGAGTTCCGTGGCCTTTCGGTCGAGGTGGTCTTTGACTTCATCCCACAGCAGTACCTGGCGCAGCGCCTCTTCGACGATGTGGTCCTTGTCGCTGCGCGACACCCGCCGGCCTTCGGCGTGGAGATTGTGACCGAAGAGCACATTGTCCCGAATCGAGATGGGCAGGGGGTTGGGGCGCTGGAACACCATGCCGACCTGCTTGCGTACCTGGACGAGCTCGACGTCGGGATCATAGATGTTCTTGTTCAGGACTTCGATGGCGCCCTCGATGCGGGCATAACCGAGGCGTTCGTTGATGCGATTGACACTGCGCAGAAACGTGGATTTGCCACAGCCGGATGGCCCGATGAGAGAGGTTATAATCCCCTCCTTGATCGACAGGTCGACATCGAACAGGGCCTGGAAGGTGCCGTACCAGAGATTCAGTTTCCGGGTACGGATGGCGAATTTTTCTGCTTCCTGGCCCATCAGCCAAACCTGCCTTCGATGTAGTCCCGGGTGCGCGGGTCCTGCACGGTGCCGGTAAACAGATCTTCGGTCTCGCCCACTTCCACGCAACGCCCGTCCAGAAAGAAGGCGGTGCGATCCGCGAGCCGCCGCGCCTGCTGGACCAGATTGGTCACCAGCAGGATGGTCATCTCTTTGCGCAGTTCCTTGAGCACATCCTCGATGCGCATGGTCGTCACCGGGTCCACGGCAATCGAGAATTCATCCAGCATCAGCAGTTCCGGGTCCTGTGACAGCGCGCGCGCGATGGTGAGGCGTTGCTGCTGGCCACCGGAGAGCAGGCTGCCGAGGGAATTCAGCCGGTCCTTGACCTCGTCCCAGAGTGCGGCGCGCGCCAGGCAGCGTTCAACGATGATGTCCAGCTCGGATTTATTGCGGATGCCCCGCAGGCGCGGGGCGAGCGCGACGTTCTCATACACCGTCATGGGCAGTCCGACCGGCAAGGGAAATACCACCCCGATGCGCGAACGCAGGGCATAGATATTTTTCAGCTGGCGAACCTCGTGTCCGTTGAAGCGGATATCGCCCGTCACGTGCATCGCCGAATTAAACAGGTCCATCCGGTTCAGGGCCTTGAGGAACGAGGTCTTGCCGGCATTCGCGGGTCCGATGATCCCGAATATCTCGTGTTGGCGCACCTCCAGGCTGACACCGCTGAGCGCGGCCTCGCTGCCATAGTGGATGCTGAGGTCCCGGACCTCCAGGGTAAGGGGAGTATCCCCGGGCGCACGGGGATACTCGCTGCTCCCCTGCAGTGCCACGGCGGGTGCCGGACCGTCTACCATTTTTTCTTGCCTCGCAGATACATGCGGAAGGCGATCGAAACGCTGTTCATGATCAGAACCATGGCGATCAGCACCAGGGCCACGCCGTAAGGCAGGTTTTCCGGGACACCCGGGACCTGTGTCGAGACCACGAACAGGTGCAGCGAAAGGGCCATGGTCTGGTCGAAGACTCCCTGGGGCAGAAAGGGCGTAAAGAACACGGCCCCCGTGAACATGATCGGTGCGGTCTCACCCGTGGTACGCGACACCTCCAGGATGACACCGGTCAGGATGCCGCTGACCGCGTTGGGCAGCACCACTCGGCGTATGGTCTGCCAGCGTGTTGCGCCCATATTCCAGCACGCCTCGCGAAAGGCCATCGGTACCGCCCGCAGGGATTCGCGGGTCGCCACGATCACCACCGGCAGGGTCATGATGGCCAGCGTCAGGCTGGCGGCCAGGATGCTGGTCCCAAAACGGAAAAAGATGACGAAGGCGCCGACGCCGAACAGCGCGTGGACGATGGAAGGGACACCGGCGAGGTTGATAATGGCCAGGTTGATGACCCGAGTGAACCAGTTCTCCCCTGCATACTCGTTCAGATAGATGGCGGCGGCGATCCCGATGGGCACCGAGATCAGCAACGCGACGGCGACCAGCCATACCGTGCCGAGCAGGGCGGGGAAGATACCGCCCGCCGTCATGCCGTTGGTGGGTGCCGTGAACAGGAAATCGATGGAAACCGCCGAGCCACCCTTGACGATGAGGGTGCCGAGGATGATGAGTACCGGCAGGATCAGCATGCCGGTCATCAGCATGAACAGCATGCGAAACAGGCCCTGGACCTTCTTGTTACGCGCATTCAGTTGCGTTTCGGCAAACATGCTGATTACCCCTTGCGTACGCCGCGCACCACCAGATCGGCGGTCAGATTGATGATGAAGGTGATAATGAACAGGAAGATGCCGATGGTGAACAGCGCCTGGTAGTGATCGGAGCCAACCGCGGTCTCACCGAGCTCCGCGGCGATGGTCGCGGTGAGCGCCCGAACCGAATCAAAGACGCTGGTGGGGATGTTAACCGCATGGCCCGTGGCCATGAGGACGGCCATGGTCTCGCCGAAGCCGCGTCCCACGCCGAGCAGGACCGCACCCAGCAGGCCGTTCTTTGCGGCCGGCAGGACGACCTTGAAGATCACCTGCCAGCGGGTTGCGCCCATGGCCTCGGCGGCTTCCCGGTAACGGTCCGGCACCGCCTTCAGGGCGTCTTCCGCGATAGATGTCATGATGGGCGCGGTCATCAGACCGAGGATAATCCCGGCGTTGAGCACCGTCAGTCCCACGGGCACATTGAAGATCTCAATGATCAGCGGGTTCATGATGGTGAGTCCGATGAAGCCCCAGACCACCGAGGGGATCGCGGCGAGCAGCTCGACCAGTACCTTCAGGAACTCGCGGGTCTTGCCGGTGGCGAATTCCCCAACGAAGATGGCCGCCCCCAGCGAGAAGGGTATGGCGACGACCAGGGCCAGACCCGTGACACTGGCGGTGCCTGCCACCAGGGCCAGGATGCCATACTCGGGGGCATCTTCATCGCTGGGTTCCCAGTAGGGCGACAGGAAGAACTCCTTCACATCCATGGTGTGAAGGATGAATCCGATGCCCTCCTTAGTGATGAAGACGAAGATGCCAATGATGAAGATAATGGCGGAGATGCCGCCGAGAAACACCAGGACCTGGACCAGTTTATCGATATACCAGTCCAGATTGCGGCGGTCGAAGTCGCGGACGGTGTTGGGATCCATGATGGCTCAATCGTCCTGATCAGGGTGCGTTTTCGCCGCGCAGGGTTTCTATGAGATCGCGTACCTGGACGGCGATCTCACGGTAGACGCCTCGATGCGCTCAGTCGTTTCGGCATTCTCCCTCGCATCCGGTATCGAGCCTACCTCCCACTCCACCGCCGTGGTGTGAAACGGGATCTGCGGGATGTAGCTCTTGACGGGGCCCTGCAGACTGACGATGACATGCTTGTCGACCAGTTCCTGGTGGGTCAGATCGAGTGACTTCGGTCTGGCCGCGGAGAGATCGAAGCCGCGTTCCTCCAGGAAGCGCATCATGGGCGTGTTGAGCGCGCTGGCCGGCTTGTGGCCCGCCGCTGCTGTAGCTGCCACTTCCCGGAAAGGTCTTGCGGGCGACGGCCTCGGCCATCTGGCTCAGGCCACTGTTGTCCTCATCCACGAACAGGATGTTATAGACCTTGGGTGCCTTGGTCTCACCGGTGACGGCGAACACCGTCTCCTCGCACAGGTTCTTGGCCTGATCCGCCACGCGTTTCAGATGCGTGAGCACGGCGTATACCGCCAGCAGCTCCTTGACACTCTCGCGGTCGGGGTTGTCCATGAGTTCTGAATAGACGGTATCCAGATCGGATTCCATCTCCTGTTCCAGGATCATGGTGGCCCTGGCCATTTCCGGATTCAGGTTGTCGAAGGCGCCGATGGCCTGCCTCAGCATGAGCTGCGCCGCATTGGCTACGCGTTCCAGTTCTCGGGCCATTGCGCCCTGCGGAGGGGCAGACAACTGTTCCGAGAGGCGCGCGATGGTGACCGCGTAGTCACCGATGCGTTCGAGGCCGATGTTGGCGCGGATCGCCGACGACAGCAGGCGCAGGTGGCCGGCGCTGGGCAGATGCACGGCGATGAAGCCATGACAGAGGCGGTCGATCTCGCGCATGGTGCGATTGATCGGGTGGTCGGCCAGAATGGTTGCCGCGGCGAGCTTGTGGTTGCCCGTCTGCAGCGCATGCACGGAATCCTTGACCGCTCCCGCCACCCGGCCTGCCATGGCGGCGATGCGCTCGCGGATTCGGCGCAGATCCTCTTCCAGTCGTTCCTCGTAATGGCTCATCAGAATCGCTCCGTTTGTCTTGGCGGGCGCGGCTGCACCCGCGAGCGCAGGGTCTCGGCCCGGCGCCGCGGCATACGGCCTGACCGCCCGCGACTCAGTTGCAGCTTACGTCGCGGACCGGTGCATAACCCTTCTCCTTGAGAATGCACTGGCCGGCATCGCTGAGCGCCCAGTCGAGATACTTCTTCACTTCGCCCTGCGGCTCGCCATTGGTATACATGAACAGCGGGCGCGCGATCGGATAGCTGCGATCCGAGGCTGTCTCCACGGACGGCATCACGCAGGCCTCGTCAGCCTTGGAGATACAGGCCATCTTGAGGTGGTCGGTCGCATAGGCCAGGCCGCTGTAGCCGATAGCGCAGGGGGTCTTTTCCACCAGATCGACGACATCCTTGGAACCGTGCATGTCCAGGGTGCCCTGGCGGTATTTGCCGCCTTCGCCCAGCACTGCCTCCTTGAAGTAGGCATAGGTGCCGGAGTTGTTTTGCCGGCTTACCACCACGATCTTCTGCCCCTGGCATCCGGGCACCTCCATGCCCAGGTCCGTCCATTTGGTGGACTTGCCGCCGCGGCCGAAGATTTCCCGCAGCTGGGATATGGTCAGGGTCGTGGCCGGGTTTGCGCTGTTGATGAAGACGGCGAGGGCGTCATAGCCGACGATATGTTCTACCGGGTGCTGGCCGTGCTTTTCGGCGAGTTGTATTTCCTTGTCTTTCATTTTGCGGCTGGCGTTGGCGATGTCCACCGTGCCGTTGATGAGGGCCGCGATGCCGGTGCCCGAGCCGCCGCCGGATACCGCCACGGCAACCTCCGGATCGACCTTCTGATAGGCTTCCGCCCAGGCCTGGGCGACATTGACGAGGGTATCGGAACCTTTGTTCTGGATCTCGGTGCGCGCCGTGGCGACTGTCGCGAGTAAGGCGGTACTGACCATCAGGGTGGCCGTAAGGATCATCTTGCTGGTCATTATTTTTTCTCCTGGGGTGTGATTGACTGAGCAACAGGCCCGCAACGACGGGGCCTTTGATCTACCCGTAATCTACCCTCAGTTTGTGACAGTTTCGTTACATTATTTTTTTTGTTGAACTGACAGGCGTGCTGGTCACTTTTCCGCCGCCAGGTAACAGATCCACCCGGCGTCGGCCGCGCCGGACTCGGCCGGTTCGTAGATGCCGTTACCTTCACCCGTTGCTTCGTCGGTTCCCTCCCAGTACACCGTGGTCTTCGAAAAGCCCACCTCGTCGAGCAGGTCCCGGAGCTCGGGCAGGGTCCACAGGCGCCATTCATAGCTGAAGGCGCGTTTCAGGCGGGAGCCATCGGGGAACTTGAAATGGATGTGGCAGCGCATGAGCCCGGTGACGGGATCGTAATGCGCCTGGTCCCAGATGTAGGTGAAGCCTTTGTACTTGCGCTTTTCCCGGATCTCGCGATAGGCATCATAGCCGCCGTAGGCATCGAGAAAGAATATGCCGTCATCGGCCAGCCCGTCTCTTATGCGCATGAAGTACTGGCGCAGCGTCTTGCGATCCTTGAAAAGCTGGTAGCTGAAGTTGAAGGCAAGCACGATATCGGGCGGGTCCGTGTGCACGGCAAGCACATCATCCTGGATCAGCGTTATGCGCTCGGCGGCATTGGCCTTGAGTCTGGCAACATTGTTTTCCCGGCCCCAACGCAAGACTTCCGGGTCCAGATCGACGCCGACGGCATGGTTCTGCTTGCGATGGCGAACCCACTCGCAACACATATTGGCCGTTCCGCAGAAATCCTCGCGCAAGTAGGTTGCCTTTCGCCCGCGCCGTTTTCTGAAAACCCTGTCGATAAACTCGAAGTCAACGTCGACGGCCTGCACCGCACGTTCGTAGAGTACATGTCGATCCGCATGCCGGGCCAGTTGTTGCTTTTTCTGGCTGCGGCGACGGCTCTTCCCGGTAACGCCGCTGTGTTTCGCTTTCTGAATGTCCATGGCGGGGCATTATGACATATCAACCGTGTTGACTGAATGACCTGGCAGGCACGTGGGCAGCCTGCTGGAGGGATTCGGTAATAGGGCTGACGAAGTAGGTATTAGCCGGTATTGATCTTCACCGAGCTATGCCCTGATAATGCGCCCCGGCAAGAGGATCCTCCGGGCGGGATCGAAGCAAGATCGCCCCGCTGTCGCGGGTGGTTGTTGGGCAAAACTAGGGACGAGGTGCTGTGGCAAGGAAACCCGATTGTCGACACATCCAGTCGGCGGTAATCCCTTTCCGGCAACGGAAAGGACAACTCCAGATTCTTGTGATCACGTCGCGAAGGAAAGGGCACTGGACGATTCCCAAGGGCACCAAGGAACCCCATCTTTCCCCCCAGGGTTCGGCTGCGAAAGAAGCCCTCGAAGAGGCCGGTATAAAGGGTGAGGTTGCAGAGCATCCCCTGGGGAAGTTCCAGTACGGCAAGTGGGACCGGATCTGTACCGTCGAGGTCTATCTGATGGCGGTCAAGAAGGTGCTCAAGGTCTGGGAGGAGGATAACCGCAGCCGTGAATGGGTGTCACTGGATGAGGCCGTCGCGCGGCTTCATCATCGGGGGCTGAAGCGCCTCCTGCGCAAGCTGCCCCATTTCCTTGACGAGCAGCCAGTGGTGTTCGATAAGATTCGCGCCTCGGGCTAGTGCTTTTCAATCTGATTATGACGACTAATATGGCCACGGAATCCACGGAAGAACACGGAAAAAAGAACACCCATTAGAATGTTTTTCGTGTTCTTCCGTGGATTCCGTGGCTATAAACATTAAACAAGGGTAACCGATTCACTGGCGTTCCCGGCAGCGCCCCGCCGTGCCTTACTTGCCCTTGTTTTTCTTGCCTTTCTTGCGCTTTTTGTCCTTCTTCTCTTTCTTATCCTTCTTGCGTTTCTTGTCCTTCTTTTCCTGCTTTCCAGCCTTTTCCTCGCCTTTCTCCGGAGCTGGCTCGGCAGGAGCTTCTTCCGGTGCGGGTGCGCCGATCTCCTGGCCGGCCAGCAATGCAAGCGCGGCGGCTTTGACTTTTGCCGCGCGTGCCTCGCTGAAACCCGGTACCGCTGCAATCTTTTCCAGAGAGGCGCTGGCCAGGGCCCTGAGGGTCTTTATCCGGTGCTCTGCCAGTGCTTCTGCTGCGGCGGGCCCGATGCCAGGCACGTCAGTCATAGTTGGATTCATTCGCCATCCCCCGTGTTTTTGTTGATCGGAAAACTGATGCGCCAGTTTCCGGTGCTCGCTGTGATGTCATCGTGAAAGCTGGCTGCGGTATTGCTGTAACTGGATATCAGACAAAGTATAGACAAGCGCAGGGCATATCAGGCCGCACGCTTTCTCCAGCAGAGGCTCGCTGGCTCAGCTTGCCCATGACGTCTGATAGGCCGGCGGCGCTACCCACTCGGGAAAGAGCCGCTCCTTGACTTCCTGCCACAAGGCCTCGTAGCACTGTGCCGCCCAGCTTCTGCCGGCGAAGCTGCCCAGGGGCGCGCGTTGCACGCCCATGCGTTCCACCTCGCTGGTGTAGGGGATGTTTGTCTTCAGGGGATTGGACAGAAATTCCGGTGGCTGTTCGACAATGGATCGGTGCAGCTGCTTGCGGCGGTCGACCATTGAAAAGAAGGGCAACAACGTGGTCGAGCCGTCTTCGTTCTGGCGGCAGAATTTGCTGAGCTGCTGGTAGGTTCGCAGCGACAGCGTGGTGGGAATGGTTGGCACCAGCAGGGCGTCCGCCGCCTCGAACACGTTCTCCGAAACCAGTGAGATACTTGGCGGGCAGTCCAGAAACACATACTCGTATTCATCCGCGAGCGGCTTGAGCAGCTTGCGAAGCCGGCGTGTGGGCTTCTTGGCCTGATCGAGGAACAGGTCCATGTTGCGATACGAAAAGTCTGCCGGCACCAGATCCAGATGCTGAAAGTCGGTGCCGCGGATCATGTCATCCAGCTCGCGCTTGCCTTGCAGCAGGCCCTTGCCGCCACCCTTGACCTTGGGCTTGATTCGGAAGTAGTAGCTGGCAGCGCCCTGAGGATCCAGATCCCAGACCAGCGTCGGGGCACCATCACGGGCAGCGAGGTAAGCAAGGTTGACAGCGGTGGCCGTCTTGCCGACACCGCCCTTGATGTTATAGGTTGCCAGAATCTTCACTGTTGCGCAGTCTCCTTAATAGCTGAACGAGTGGGGCATCATCCAAAGACCCCGTGGGTAGGTGTCATACTGCGGCGGACTGTCCCTGAAGGCCCATGCAGGAAAAACAAGAAACGAATAACTGGGGACTTCTGTTCGGCCAGTGCCGGATTCAGCCGCTTCATTGCGGTTCGGGATGCCGTGCGGCAAACAGTTGCCGAAACTGTTTGCGATTTTTCGGCAACGCGAAATCGGCAAACCGGGCAGCGAACGCCTCGCGCTCCTGATGCTGACGCCGTTCCAGGTTCTCGACAAGCATACCCATTGCCATCAGGGTTTCCGGCGGCACTTCACCTTCGGCCATCATCTGATGGCTGTACTGTCTGAGGGTTCCCACCTGCACTTCAAGGTCCTGGAAAGTGCCCAGGTTGTCCTGCAGTGTCTTGAGGACCTTGATGAGCCGCTTGATGTCCGCTTCGGGGTAGAGACTCTGGAAAAATTCGATGAGATAACGCAGCTTCTTGCAGGTCTTGCGCAGTTCGTGCAGGGCCTCGGCCGGTGTCTCGGGGGCGATTGCCCGTCCCTCGGCGAGCGCGCGCCGATAGACACGCCAGATGCGTTTACAGGCTACCTCGTAGACGGGGCGGGTTGCGTTCGGCAGTGTCGATCGTTTCGGCAACGGCGCTTCCAGGAATGCGCGCCAATCCTGAACCAGCTTGCGGTAGCGGGCGGAATCCAGTCCCTTCACCAGGGCCTCGTGTTCCTTGTGCTGATGTCTGCGCAAAAATTCCCATAATGGCCCGAGATCATTCTGTGCAGATTCGGGCAGGCTGGCGCGGTACTCATCGAAATTGAGCAGATAGACATCCAGGTCGCGGCTGGGGGTTGTCAGCTGCCCAAGCCAGGCGAATTCAGCCGTGAAACGGCTGAGCGGGCGCGCGGGAATGACGCCCTTTATCTGGGTGAGGGCGGAGCGGGTCCGGCGAATCGCTACCCGAAAGTCATGCAGGAATTCGCTGTCGTCCCCGACACGGGTCCCGGCCTCGTTCGCAATCATGATATCGAGCAGCCGGTGCAGAATCTGCCGGGTGGCCTGGTCCGCTCGCATGGCCGGGTCCAGATGCAGGTCCAGCTTGGATGAATAGCTCCCTGGTGTGCACCCGACTTTGGCCAGGGCCGTCAGCATGAGGTCATCCTGCGCAGGTACCAGACCGAGGTTCTCGAGTGCCTTTAGCGCCTGCTTCAGGGCCTTGCGATAGCCCTTTACCGGTAACACGACCACGCGGCTATCGAGCGGATAGCGTGTATTCCCCTGAAGGTCGCGTACGGTGTTCTCTTCGATGGCGAGACGCAGGACCGTCTTGTCTTCCTTGTTCAGTACCCGCAGGGTGCGAATGTGTGAATCCGTCCTGATCAGCGGAATGAGCTCGCGCATCTCGAGCACGGGCTGAAGGCGGTCGCGAAAGTGGCCTGCCGGAAGATCCCAGACGAAGCGCGGCGCCTCGCTTACCGGAAGGTGAAGCTGGGAGTTGCCGGAGTTCAACCGGCGCCACACCAGTGCGTGGCGGCCGTCGCTGTCTTCCCGATCTTCTTCAAGCACGGAGCCATGTGTGTGAAGCCGCCAGTCGAAGCTGTCGTAATAAATGCGCTGCCGGGTATGGGCCGCTCCGGTCCTGAGCCGCAGGCATTCCTTTAGTCGTGACTGCAAGCCACCAACACCCAACTGCCCCGGAATGAGGAACTCGAGCTGCATGTGCGGTATTGCCTGGGCCTCCTCGGATCGCGACATTCTTCGCTATATCCATTGTTCTGCCGGCCGCCCACCATTAGACTGGAAACTCCCCCTGAGCTCCTGCCCGAGACCGCTGGTTATACGATTGGTGGGCTGAAATTTTGTCATGATTATACTGCGTCTGCAACGATTGGCCTACGCCCCGCTGCCATACTGGATGGGGGCCTCGCGCGGTAGGGCTTCGTCGCTGTAACGCGGCTTGGCAAGGGCTCGTCAAGGAGCCTTGAGTACATTGATGCACGAGCAGGCCGACCGGCGTCCAGGGGATTCGCGTCATCATTTGTCCGAAGATGGTCAAAGCCCTTCCCTGATGGCGTAGATCCGCCTCATAATAGCCCTCCGTGGCGGAATTTCTCGGCTTAGTCGTGCTGCTGGTCCTTTCCGGCGTGTTCTCGGGGTCCGAGACTGCGCTGGTGACCCTGTCGATCGCCCGGGTGGAGGGCCTCGTCGAGGAAGGTCGTCACGGTGCGCGGGCCTTGTATCAGCTGAAAAAGGACCCGTCGCGAATGCTCACGGCGATACTGATCGGCAACAACATCGTCAATATCGCGGCTTCGGTGATGGCAACCGTCATTGCGACGCGCTGGTTTGGCAGCGCGGGGCCCGGTATCGCGGTGGGAGCCTTGACGGTTCTCATCCTGGTGTTCGGCGAGATAACCCCGAAGAGCCTGGCAACGCGTTATTCCGAGCGCATTTCACTGTTTATCGCGCCGAGCCTGCTCGCGTTCATGCGCCTGATCTTTCCGCTGGTGTGGATTTTTGGACGCTTTACCACCTGGGTGCATCAGCGGACCGGCCAGCGCGGCGATCCCACCGTGACCGAGCTGGAGCTGATCAGCATGCTCGGGTATGGCGAGAGGGAAGGCACCATAGAGCACGGCGAGCGGGAGATCATCGAGCGTGTCTTTACCTTCCATGACCTGAAGGTCAGGGATGTGATGAGACCGCGCAGCGCGATATTCGCCGTCGAGGGAAGCGGGTCGATTGCCGATGCCCTGCCGGGAATCATGGAGGCTTCCTATTCGCGTATACCGCTGTATGACAGACATCGGGACAACCTCTACAAGGTGGTCTACCTGCGGGATCTGCTCGCCGCGGTGGCAACCGGCCGGGGCGATGCGCGACTGGACGAGATTGCCCATGATCCCGTCTTCGTTCCCCAATACCAGCCCATCGATGAATTGTTCGCCCGGCTTCTGCGCATGAAACGGCATCTTGCGGTTGTCGTGGATGAATACGGTATTGTGCGGGGTATCGTTACCCTCGAGGACCTGCTCGAAGAACTGGTCGGCGAGATTTATGACGAAAGCGACCTCATGCCAAGCGAGGTAACCCGCGTCGCGGAAAATGAGCTAGCCGTGGATGGAACTGCAGAACTGCGGATCGTCGAGGAGTTTTTCGGCCTGAACCTGCCGGGCAAGCCAACCGATACCGTAAGCCTGTGGGTTCTGACCCATACGGAAGGTATCCCGAAGGAAAATACAACCTTCACCATCGATGACCTGGAGGTCAGGGTTGTAAAGGCCTCGCCACGCCGTATCGATCGGGTACACATACGGCGCCCGCCCGAAGGGCCGGTAGCCGATACGATGCCTGAATCCGGGCAGGGAGCGAAGGTGGGTTAAGCCGCGACTCAGGTGACCGGTTGATCTCTGTGCCCCGGCTGGCGGGTCACTGTTGTTCATCCAGCTGCGCGAGCATTCTGGCGAGGCCCTGGATGGTGACAACCCCCTTGTACTGGCCCGCATCAACAACGAAGATATAACTGGTATCGGTATGCTCCATGATAGCCAGTGCCTTGATCGGGGAGGACTCAGAGGTGAGTGATACGTGTGGTTCCAGAACATATGGGTCGACGGGATTGCTAAGTAGTTGTTTCGCCTTGCCCTGTACGTCATCCATGCAGGAAAGCTGATCACCCAGAACCCTGGCCAGTTCCACCATGTACTCTGGCAGGCAGGATGTCTTGAGAATGTTCTTCAGGGTCACCCGCCCGGAGATGCGGCCCTGTGCATCGCAAAATGGAATGCCCGGGATGTTAGCCTGAATGCATTCTGCAAATACCTCTCTTACCAACATGCCGGCCTTCGCGGCCTTGGTGGGAATGAGAATTTCTTCCAGATTCATGGTGATATGCCAGCAGTTTTTGCCTGTTAGTACGCTTTCAACTTGATAGTGACGGAGGCTGACAAGTCAAGCCGAGTGCTGGCATTTTTATTTATAGCCACGGAATCCACGGAAGGACACGGAAAAAAATTCTAATGGGTGTTCGTTCTTTCCGTGTTTCTCCGTGGATTCCGTGGCCATACAATCCGTCATCAGATTGAAAAAGCATTAGAGATAGCGGAGATAGACGTAAGCACTGGCGATAAGAACACTCAGTATCATCAGTGGGAAGGCCATCGCCATGAACGGCAGGAACCGGATCCGGTGACCCGCGCGTTCAGCGAAGCCGGCAACGATCAGGTTGGCGCTCGCCCCGACGAGGGAGCCATTGCCGCCCAGGCAGGCACCGAGTGCCAGTGACCACCACAGCGGCATGAGGTGTTCGGCGCCGCCGAACGTTGGCGCCATGGATTTTATCAGCGGAATCATGGTGGCCACGAAGGGGATATTGTCCACGATCGCGGACGCGAGGGCCGACACCCACAGGATCACCATGGCCGTCGCGGTAAGGTCTGCACCGGTAAATTCGAGCGTTCGGTCGGCAAGAATCCTCAACACACCGGCCTCCTCAATGCCCTTGACCGCAATGAACAGGCCGATGAAGAAAGCAATGGTGACCCACTCGATCTCACCAAACGTCTGGTGTACGTCTTCCGCCTGCTCCTCGGCGCTGTTCTTGATATTGGACAAGAGCAGCAGCAGGGCGGCACCCAGCATGGCGATGGTGGCAGGTTCAAGGCCGAAAGGGTGCGCCAGAACGAAGCCTGCAATCACCAGGGCAAGCACAAACAGTGATTGCTTCAGCAGTGTCACGTCCCGGATAGCCTCCCCCTCCCGGAAACCCAGCACCCGTGCACGCGCCTCGGCACTGGCCCGCAGACTACGTCCCCATACCAGGTAGATCACACCCAGTGTCGCCAGCATGATGACCGGAACGATGGGCGCCAGGTTCAGGATGAAGTCGTTGAAGGAAAGGTGTACCGCCGAACCGATCATGATATTCGGAGGGTCCCCGATCAGAGTGGCGGTGCCGCCAATATTCGAGGCGAAGATCTCGGCAAACAGGAAGGGGTAGGGACTGATGTTCAACTCATGGCTGATGAGAAGGGTGACCGGCGCGACGAGCAGCACGGTAGTGACATTGTCGAGCAGCGCCGAGAACACCGCCGTGACCAGCGAGAGCATGAGCAGGATGCCCCAGGGGCTGGCCTGGACCTTCTTGGCCGACCAGACAGCAACGTACTGGAAGATGCCGCTGCGCCGGGTGATCGCGACGATCACCATCATGCCGGCCAACAGACCCAGGGTGTTGAAGTCGATACCACTTACCGCGGTGTCCTGGTTGAGCACCCCCAACGCAATCATCAGGCCCGCACCAAGCAGTGACACAATCGCCCGGTTAACCTTCTCCGAGACGATGACCGCATAGGTGGCGACGAACAGGATCGACGAGACCAGCAGTGGGTCCCAGCCGAAGATCACCTCGTTCGTGACAGGATCGCCTTCGTGCATTTCCAATGTCCGCATTACGGATCGCTGGCCGTTTTCCCTGCCTGGTGTTACTCCGGATGTGCCTCGGTATTTGCCTCCCCAAGGAGCAGTTTCATGATGACTCCCTCCAGGACATCCCAGGCCGAGACCATCCCCACCAGCTTTCGGGTTCCGCCTTCGAGGACGATGACGGGCAGACTCGAATCCTTGCTTTGCTCAAGCAGCTCCAGCAGTTGAGGAAAACTTGTGTCGCGCGTACAAAACAACAGCTTCTTTTCTTTCTCGAGGAACCGCGCAACCGGCTCCTGGGCGACCTGCTGCCAGCGTTGCGTCATCTGCGGGACTTCATCGGGCATAAAACTGAGGTCAGCGACACTGTACCGACTCAGATCGGAGGCCGCTCGCGGCAGCAGCAGCCGGCCCAGGCGGCGCACGCCGAACAGCCCGATGAACGCGCCCTTATCGTCGATGACGGGCAGATTGCGCACGTGATGTGTGTGCATCAGGGACAAGGCGTGCGCAACCGTGTCGCTGGGCCGCAGCGTAATGACGCGCGATGTCATGATCCTTTCGGTAGTCATGTCTTCGCGCCTCTCGCGGTAAGGGCCCTTAGTGCCGTAGCATTCGTCTGTCAGCAGCTTATGCGGCCCGCTCCAGCGTTCCCTCGGGCATGACAGATTTTGCCATACGCTTCGAAAAGTAGTAGATCCGCTTCAATTTCTCGATGATATCCATCTCCACTGTGTACGAAGCAAGCCGATTAGGTTCTTCTGCGACGAGCCGTTGGGACTCGTGCCTCGCCGCTGAATCGGTCAAGTGATTGATATCCGCCTTCAGGGCAATGACATCCTGGGCCGCGTGTTCATCCTTTTCCGTCACGGCATGGGTAGCGAGTTCCGCTGTCGCTGAGACAACGTCGTGCAGTTTCGTGAGGACTTCCCGGGTCGACTTGCTGACGGAGACACCTTCATCGATTCGTTGATGGCCCAGATGCACGAGATCGGTCTCGATGATGTCACCGATATTCTCGAGATCATTGACGGCAGCCATCAGGTTGACGAATTCGCGGGTCTGTTCGTCCGTCAGGGTCTTTCGGCTGATATTGGCAAGATAGGCTATGATGTGCCTGTGCAAAACATCCACCTCGTCATCAATTTTTGCGACCGCCCTCAGTTGCGTCCGGTCGCCGGCGAGGATCGCCGGCATTATCTGCCGCAGCATCTCTTTGACACGATCACCCATGTGGCCGGTTTCAAGGCGAACCCGTTCCAGTGCCAAGGAAGGCGTGTCCAGCAGGGCGTCATCAAGATACTTGGGTCTTGCAATGAGCATTTCTTCGAGTGGCCTGTCCGGGACCAGCCACTCGACGACTCGCGCGAACTGGCTCGTGAAGCCGATGAAGATCAGTGTGTTTGCCAGGTTGAAGACGGTATGGGCATTGGCAATCTGGCGCGGTGTGTCGGCGGCGAGACGCTCCATCCCCGACAATCCGGGGTGTGATGGCGAAAACCAGGTGACGAACTCGGCGAGCTGAGCAATAAAACCAAACCAGAGCAACACGCCAAAGACATTGAACAGTACGTGTACCATCGCGGCCCGAATGGCCTCCCGGGGTTTGCCGATGGCGGCCAGTAGCGCGGTGACGCAGGTGCCGATATTGGCGCCGAAGGCCAGCGCGATACCGGCCTGAAGCGTGATGAAACCCTGGCTAGCCATCACGATGACAATGCCTGTCGTGGCCGAGGATGACTGGATGAGCCCGGTAAACGCTGCCGCGATCAGGATACCGATGAGCGGGTTGTCCATCCTCGCCATCAGGTCGAGGAATGGCTGATAGCTGCGCAGCGGGCTCATGGCATCGCTCATCACGCTCATGCCGAAAAAGATCATGCCAAGCCCCATCAGCATGCCGCCGTATTGCTTGATCTTTTCCTGTTTGGAGAAGAACAGCATGCCGAACCCCACGGCTACCATCAGCAGTGCGGCCTTGGTGACCTTGAAGGCTACGATCTGGGCGGTGATTGTCGTGCCGATATTGGCACCCATGATAACGCCGATAGACTGAGCCATGGACATCAGGCCGGCGGTGATAAAACCGACTACCAGCACGGTGGTCACCGATGAGGATTGTATAACCGCGGTGACAAATGCACCCGTCAGGGCACCCATGAAACGGTTTGTCGTGAGCTTGGCCAGGATAACCTTCATGCGCTCACCCGCAACCGCTTTCAGCGCATCCGCCATCTGTTCCATGCCAAAGAGGAACAGGGCCAGGCCACCAAACAGCTGCATGCCCATATTCCCCCACTCCATCTCCGGGTTGTCAGGGGAGGCGGCCAAGGCAAGCGTTGTTGCCAGGAAGCCGAGCAGTCCGGCTGCGACGAGCAGAAGTATGCGCGGGTTCTCGCCCAGACGGCCAATCTGTTTAGATGCCTGCATACCGATTCCTCCGCCTACGTTTATTCCCGGGGTGCCTTGACGATGGTTACGGGTTTTGGCGACAGCCTCACCACCTGCTCTGCCTTGGAACCAAGCAGAACGTGAGCAAGCCCCGTTCTTCCCTGACTGCCCATCACGATCATGCGGGCATCGGTCTTGTCTGCCATTTGAAGGATTCGCGTAACCGGGATACCGACCACGAGTTCGGTTCGCGCCTTGCGCAGCGCTGGTTGTTTGGGATATTTCTTTTCCATCTCGTGCATGAACTGACTCATCATGTCAGCCGCGACGTCCTGTATCATGCGCAGCTGCTTCTTTTTTTTTCCGCTGACTGCTGCGTAGTACCCAGGCGCCTCGCCGGGATCGTGTACCACGTGCAGTGCCACGAGTGGGCACTGGAGAGCCTCCGCAAGCTCGCTCGCATAGATAAGGGCGGTTTCGGAATGGGGGGAAAAGTCTATTGGTACAAGGATGGGCTGCTCTGTTTTTTTTGCTGACATTCCTGATTTCTCCCTGGTGGATCACAGCTGTGACGTGTCGGCAGCTGCGAACGGCGCACTCTATCGATGCTTGCCTTGGCCGCTTCGCCTTGACTGCGGTCGCAACAAGGCGTGCCTGAGCGGGCAGTAAACCGCTTTCCGCCCCCTGGGGTCAAGGGGGCGGGTCAGACTACGTGCTATTCTGCAACCGTTTGCGGAAGTGCGTCAGCAGCTTCTCGCGGAGTTTCGTCTGCTTGTGTTTGGCAGCCGCGACCCTGCGTTTGGTCGCCAGTTCAATGAAGGTTTCCTGTGCGCTGCGCGTGTCCTGTTCGGCGACTGTCTGCCGCGGAACGTAGGTGCCGTCCTGCTGCATTTCCCAGGAATGCTTCCGGCTCGAGAGCTGCACATCCAGGATCAAGCGTAGCTCCTCGCGAAGCTTGGGGTTTTCGACGGGTGCTACGACCTCGACGCGCCCCTCCAGATTGCGCATCATCAGGTCGGCTGAGCCGATGTAGTACTCTTCCTCACCGCCGTTCCTGAAATAATAGATGCGCGAATGTTCCAGGAAGCGTCCCAGCACGCTGATCACCCGCGCACTCTCGCTGAGACCGGGGATGCCCGGACGCAGGCGACAGGTGTCTCGCACAATCAGGTCCACCTTGACGCCCGCCTGAGTGGCGCGATAAAGGGCCTGGGTGATATCCGCATCCTCCAGGGCGTTCATCTTGAACTGGATATGCCCCGGGGATTCCTCGGAATGGGCCTTGATTTCGCGGTTGATCTTGTCCAGCAGCGATTTTTTCAGCGTATAGGGCGCAGCCAGTATCTTGCGGTACTGGGGTGGCGGCGAATACCCGGTAAGGTAATTGAACAGTTCGGTCAGATCCTGACCGATGGCCTCATTGCAGGTCAGCATCCCCAGGTCGGAATAAAGACGCGCCGTGCCGGAGTGATAATTCCCCGTCCCGACATGGGCATAGCGGCGCAGCCCGTTGTAGTCCTTGCGCACGACCAGGATGATCTTGCTGTGCGTTTTCAGGCCAACGACCCCGTAAGTAACGTGGATGCCCGCACTTTCCAGGCGCCGCGCCCAGCCGATGTTTGCCGCCTCATCGAAACGGGCCTTGAGCTCCACCAGCACCGCAACCTGTTTGCCATTGCTCGAGGCCCGGATCAGCGACTGGATAATGTTGCCCTCGGCAGAGGTCCGATACAGGGTCATCTTGATGGCGAGTACTTTGGGGTCTTCGCTGGCCGTGCGCAGAAAACGCTCGACGCTGGTTGTGAACGATTCGTAGGGATGCTGCAGGAGCAGGGCGTCGCGCTCGCGGATGATGTGAAAGATATTGCGTGAATCGTGCGCCAGGTGCGTGTTGTCGATGGGCTTGTGGGGTGGATCCTGTAACTCCGGGATATCCAGACTGGCGATCTCGAAGAGATCCCGCTGCCCCATCAGGTCTGTCACCTCGAATACATCGGCCTCTGCGTCGAGGCCCAGCTCGGCCGCCAGCATTCCACGATGGGTGGGATTCATGCCCTTCATGATCTGCAGCCGCACGATCGGGGCAAAGTGCCGGCCCCGCAGCTCGCTTTCGATCATTGCCAGCAGGTCGTCGGCCTCTTCTTCCTCGACTTCCACAATGGCGTTGCGGGTGACCCGGAACAATTCGCAGGAGACGATCTTCATGCCGGGGAACAACAGCTCCAGGTTGTTGGCGATCACATCGTCCTGGGTGACGAAGGTATTCTCCTCGCCGACGCGCAGAAAACGCGGTGCGATGTCCTTGGCGACAGGAACCTTGACGCGGGCGATGTGCGTTGCGCTGCCTCCCGGGTGACGCAGAGAGACCAGCAGGTTCAGCGCCAGGTTGGAGATGAACGGGAAGGGGTGTGCGGGGTCCATGGCCAGCGGTGTGAGAAGCGGAAAGACATTGGCAATGAAATCCTCGCGTAAGGTGTTGCGCTGCCCTTCATCCAGGTCGCGATACTTGACCAGGCGAATGCCCTGGGCATCCAGCAGGCCGAGCAGCCTAGTGAAGATCTCGTGCTGCTGTCCGTGCATGTCGAGTACCACAGCCTGGCATTCCCTGACCTGTTCCAACGGCGTGAGACCGTCCACCGTCGGTGTGCGGATCCCGGCGGCGATCTGCTGCTTGAGTCCCCCGATCCGCTTCATGAAGAACTCGTCCAGGTTATTGCTGACAATCGCCAGGAATTTCACGCGCTCGAGCAGTGGCGTAGACTCCTCAGCCGCCATCTGCAGTACCCGCCGGTTGAAGGCCAGCCAGGTGACTTCGCGGTTCAGGTAAAGATCCGGCGATTCGAGATCCGGCATGGCGGGCGCCGACGTCGGCTTCGGCTGCGTCCGGGCCGACACGGCGCCGGCTTTGCGCTTGCGTGCCGCGGGTGCCTGCTGGGCAGTCTGAGGCCGGGCTGCGGCCGGCTCCGACAGGGACGGCCTGTTTCGCGTGTTTCGACCGGTTTCTTGCATTGTCAAACCCTCCGGTTACGGTTAGGCTTTAGTGTAGCACTCTAAGGTGATCAGGAGGAGGCAGGTCCGCGCTATCCCGGGAAGGGCAGGGTGGCCGGAGTGCTCGAAGCGATTGAATCCCGATCTGTCATATGGCCGTGAGCTGGATCTGGTCTTCCGGCCGGTGTGCTGCCGGGCGCGAGGTCGGACTACGGGTCCCATCGAGGAAAGTGGCGATGGACGGGTTGTTTCAGGAACTGGTTCAACATTGGGCGGCGGTGAAGACCTTCTTTGCCTTCGATACGTCGCAGCTGAAAGAGCCGGGGATGATTGTCCGCCTGACCCTGCAGGGCCTGCTGCTCTGTGGGTCGGCCTTCTTTTCGGGTTCCGAAACCGCCTTGTTTTCACTCTCCCGGCTGGATCTTCAGAAATTGCGCCGGGAACGCCACCGCCATTCCGAGACCCTGCATGCCCTCCTTGACCAGCCGCGGCGCCTGATCATCTCCATTCTGTGCGGCAATGAGCTGGTAAACATCGCCGCCGCCGCCAACATGACGGGAATCCTCGTCAGCCTTTACGGGCTCGAACGCGCCGGCTGGATCAGTATCCTGGTCATGGTGCCCCTGCTGCTGCTGTTCGGAGAAGTTACACCAAAGACCATTTCGGTTTCCGACCCCGTGCGCATCAGCACCGGGGTCGTCGCATCGCCCATGAGCCTGTGGGTCAGGCTCATCGCACCACTGGTCTGGCTCATTCGGAGCGTTGCCGACCGCGTTACGACGCTGATCGTCGGTGAGGAGACCGGGGCGGAGAATATCCTGCAACTTGACGAGTTCCGGACACTGGTGGAGGAGGTCGCCAAAGGTGGGGAGCTCAACGCGACCGAACGGGCACTGATCTATAACCTGCTGGAGGCGGGGGATACCGAGGTTGTGGAGATCATGACCCCGCGCACCCGCACCTCATTTTTCAGCGCGGATATGACCGTGCCCGAGATGGTGGAACAATTTCAGGTCTACCGCCATCCGCGCGTGCCGGTGTTTCGCGGGCATCGGGACAATCTGGTGGGCTTTGTTCACGCGGAGGATGTGCTCCGGCTGGTACTGGACCGGGCGGATCTCTCGGCGATTGATCTGGCAGACATCATGCACCCGCCGGTGGTGGTTCCGCTGACCAAGAAGGTCGACGAGATGTTCGATTTTTTCCAGAACAATGATGCGCGGGCGGCTGCCGTACTCAACGAGTTTGGTGGCGTCGAAGGCTTCGTCACCATGAAAGACGTGCTTACCTTCATATTTGGCCAGATCTCCGGGGAGGTGGAGGGACAGGAGCTGTACCGGGAGCGCGACGAGAATTTCTACGAAGTCGAAGGTGCCATGAAACTGACTGACTTCAACAATCTGACTAACTTCGGGATCGAGGATCCGCGGATGACCACGATTGGTGGCGTCGCCTTCCGCCATCTGGACCGGTTGCCGAAAGTCGGTGACAGCGTCGCCGTGGAAGGTCTCGTGATCACAATTCTGGAAATGGATGAACATCGCATCGCGCGCGTGCGTATCAGTCGCGGCCTGGCGGTCGAAGAGGCAGCCGCCGAAGAGGCCGTGGAGGAAGACGTCGCGGCAGAAGCAACCGGTACGGGGGAGGGGGATGCGCAAGCAAACCGGCTGGACGAAGCCAGGCCTGATGAGCAAGCGCCTCCCACCGGCGGGACGGAAAGAGCGGTGGATGACAGCGGGGCGGACATGGCCGCCGGGGGTGCGTCCCCGGCCGATAAGGCTGAGACGCTGCGAACCGGCGATGCCGAGGTTCTTACTACGACCGATGAGGCGGCTTCCGGCGAGTCCGAATCCGAGGCGTGGAAGCGAAAGATGGCTGACTGAAGAGGAGCCTGGAGGATGGAATTTCTGCTGATTTTCTTCGGTGTGGTGCTGCTCCTGCTCCTGAAGGGGTTTTTCTCGGGTTCGGAGATGGCGCTGGTGAACTCGGACAAGCTCAAGTTGCACCACAAGGCAAACCAGGGCAACCGGGGCGCCAAACTGGTGCTGAAACTGTTTCAGACACCGGACGTACTGCTGGGCACCACGCTGGTGGGCACCAATGTGTCGACGGTTGCGTTGACGACGATTGGCACCATGCTGATGATCCGCTTCTTTGGCGCGGCGGGTGACTTTTATGCCGTCGTGCTGTTTACGCCGCTGTTCCTGATCTTTGGCGAAATTGTCCCGAAAAGTGTCTACCAGCAGAAGTCCGATGAGATCGCGCCGATCGTCGTCTATCCCTTGCGGGTATTTTCTGCGCTGTTCTATCCCATCGTCTTCGTCTTTTCCCGCGTTGCCCGCCTGGCGGCGCGGCTGGTGGGCGGCGGCAAGACCGAACAGAATGTCTTCATTACCCGCGAACAGATCCGCATGGTTGTCGAGATGGCGGACCGCGGGGCCAATGTGGACGTGTTCGATCGCGCCCGGATCAGGCGCGCCATTCGTTTCGCCGAGACGACTGTCGGGGAAGCGATGATCCCTGTCGCCGAGATGACAGCCCTGAATGACAACCGGGGTACCCTCGATGCGATCACCCTCGTTCGGAGGCGTGGCTACAACCGGCTGCCTGTTTATAGTGGGAACATCAGCAACATTGTCGGCATCGTCACGCTTACGACCTGGGACCTGATGGACCTGGAACTGGCGGCGCGGCCCCTCGATGATCTCATCAAGCCCGTATACTATGTTTCGCCCTACCAGACCATAGACCAGCTACTGCCCGTCTTGCGTACCCGCGAGGACCACATGGCGATCGTGGTGGATGAATTCGGATCTGCCATCGGCATGATCACCATGGAGGATATCCTCGAGGAAGTGGTCGGTGAAATCGACGTGGGTTATGACTTCGAAGAGTATCTGCCGCGGCGCAAGCGTATCTTCGAGATGCTGGACGAGGAGACCTATCTGATGGACGCCCGTCTGCCCATCTCCGAGGCCAACGATGTGCTCGGGACCAACCTGCCGGCGGGTGAATCCCACACCATCGGAGGGATGGTCATGGCGAGGCTGCGGCACATCCCTCAGCAGGGTGAGTCAATTGTTGAATCGGGTTTCCGCTTCACCGTGGCCGAGGCGACGGACCGCGCGATTGTGAAGTTGCGGGTGGAGCCCGGATAAGACGGGAATTGCCCTGCTGCGCGGGAGAGCCTGGAACCACTGCGTCAAGGGTGTGAATCTTTGACCTGCCGGGGCGGGCTATCGGGTCGGCGACAGCCGGCGGGTCGGCAACTTTTACAATCTGTCCTCGCGAGCTGCTATTGTCTTAATTTATGCGTGCGATTGTCGTCAGGCACTACAAGACCCTGCTCAACGCCTCTGGCCAGATTCTGGGCTGGGGCGATGCGCCCCGCGCGGCGGATTGGCAAGCCGACCTTGCCTTTGTTGATGACACCCTGCGCGAGCGGGCTATCAGCCTGGATGCGATCTATTCAAGTGCCCTCGAGAGAGCACGGCAGACGGCAATGTATTATGCGCGACGACATCGCATACCTATCGTGCATGACTCGCCCGCGTTGAATGAGGTCAACTACGGACTCCTGTACAAGAAAACTAAGAAGTGGGTGACGAGGAATATCCCCGAACACAAGAAGGATCCGGATTTTGTCTACCCCGAAGGCGAAAGCTTTCGTCAGATGCAGGAGCGCAGTGTTCGCTTCCTCGTTTCCCTGACTGGATTGTTTCCGGAACGCACCGTCCTGGTTGTCGTGCATGCCGGTGTCATCAGAGGGTTGGTCAGCCATTTCCTTGGTCTGGACTACAGCGAGCAGCTGAAACAGAGAATCTCGCACCGCTACATCGGGGATTTCCAGTTCGCGGGTGACAGCTGCGTGAGCTATGACGAATGGGGCAAACCATCCGGGTTCGTACGCTCAGGGGCTGTAGAGATTCCTTTCCGATGTGGCGTCTCAGCCGCCCCCACTCGTCTGACGGGTGATGTGCCGCAGCTCAACTCGATATGAGCACCGGCGCGGAGGCAAGATACGCTGGAGCGCGCCGCGCGGTCAGGTCCTCTCGTGTTGCCTTCCAGGGAGGCCGCTTTCCAGACGCCGAATGACGGTGTGGTAACACCCGACGCTGGACTACGATCTGGCCCGCTTTCGAATCATTTCCGATCGAACTCTGCCGACTCTGAAGCAAGCGACTGACCATGCCTTCCGCCTACCCGGGGTTGCCGCGTCAGCGGGTTCGGGTGTTGATCAGGGCGCAAGCCGGCTTCATATTGCCGGCGGCTGGACTGAGCGAAATCCGGCAGCCGACTCGAGTGGGGCGGCAGCCGGTGAAGCCTTGGCAGCATAGCCTGGGGATCCGATGCGATCGGCCCACCCGGCGCATGATCCTGCCACCTTGACTTGCGCCTGTCCATGTAACGGTTTTGTAACAATTCTCATGTGTAATTCCAGGCAATCCCGGTAAACGAGTCTTGACTGTGGAACGCATTCTCATCGTTGAAGACGAGCGGTCCATACGCCAGCTTGTCAGGTTTACCCTGGAGCGGGCCGGTTTCCGTGTTGTCGAGGCGGAAGATGCCGCCACTGCCGAGGTGGCAATCGCGGACCACGGTGCTGATCTGGTTTTGCTCGACTGGATGTTG
Organism: uncultured Gammaproteobacteria bacterium; assembly: GCA_963707015.1. Classification (GTDB taxonomy): domain Bacteria; phylum Pseudomonadota; class Gammaproteobacteria; order Thiohalobacterales; family Thiohalobacteraceae; genus CAVPOO01. The sequence goes on along the minus strand of CAVPOO010000021.1, from coordinate 352,282 downwards.
CCGGATCAGAGCGGGATCGATCTGGCGCGGCGGCTCAAGGCCGATGAGCTCACCTGGAGTATCCCCATTATCATGCTGACGGCCCGCAGCGAGGAAGAAGACAAGATAAAGGGTCTGAACATCGGCGCTGACGACTATGTCACCAAGCCGTTTTCGCCGAGAGAACTGGTGGCGCGGATCAATGCCGTACTGCGTCGTGGTCGCGGGCCCGAACAGACGGAGGTCTTGTCGATAGACGGGCTGACACTGGACCCTTCCAGCCACCGTGTTCGAGCCGCGGGGCTCACGCTGAAAATGGGCCCGACCGAATTCAAGCTGCTGCACTTCTTCATGACGCATCCGGAACGGGTTTTCAGCCGAAGTCAGTTGCTGGATCGTGTCTGGGGACGTAATGTCTACGTTGAGGAACGGACAGTCGACGTGCACATCCGGCGTCTGCGCAAGGCGCTTGCGCCTCAGGGCCATGATCGATTGATTCAGACCGTGCGGGGAACGGGTTACCGGTTTTCAATGCGGGAGTAGGCAGTGCGCAAGGCGTGGCTGGAAGAATCCCGGCATCTTGCTGGCGTGAGTCTCGCAGGCATCCTGGTCGGGCTGGTATTCGATCGGGTGCTGGTGTTCTTGTGCCTCGGCCTGGCGGGCTATGCGGCCTGGCATCTGCTTAACATAGGGCGTCTTGCGCGCTGGCTGGGTGAAGGCAACGAGTCCGCGCCGCCGCATTCATACGGCATCTGGGCGGACATATTTCACGACATATACCGGCTGCAACAGCGCGACCGAAAACGCAAGAAGAAGCTCGGCAGCATGTTGCGCCGGTTTCAGAACGCAACGGCGGCTATTCCCTATGCCATGGTCGTTCTCAAATCCAGCGACGAAATTGAGTGGTGGAACGATGCGGCGACCCAGCTGCTCGGACTCCGCTATCCCCGGGACGCCGGCCAGCGTATCGGGAATCTGATCAGGAATCTGGACTTCGTGTCGCGTCTCGCCCGGGACGATTATGCCAGCCCGTTTGATCTGATCTCACCGCGCGACCACCGGGCGTCGCTGTCGGTGCAGATTGTCCCCTACGGCAAGAATCAGCGCCTGCTGGTTGCCAGAGACGTTACCCGGTTCCGCTCACTCGAACAGATGCGGCGTGATTTCGTGGCGAATGTTTCGCACGAGTTGCGCACCCCGCTGACGGTGTTGCTGGGCTACCTCGAGCCCATGGCAGACGATGCAGCCAGCGTGCACGAGTCATGGCGAGCCCAGATCGGTGTCATGCGGGAACAGGCGGAACGTATGCATCGGATCATCGATGATCTGCTGACCCTGGCGCGTCTGGAATCCAGGAATGAGATCGAGAGCAGTCAGCCGGTCTGTGTCGCCGCCATGCTGGAGTCGGTCCGGGAGGACGCCGAGCGCCTGAGTGGTGAAGAAGGACACCGGATCACCCTCGCTGCCGATGCGGATCTCTGGCTTGATGGCAACAGCGAAGAGCTGCGCAGCCTGTTCTCCAATCTTGCCTTCAATGCCGTACGCTATACGCCGGCGGGCGGCAAGATAGACATGCGCTGGTACGCCGATGACAGCGGCGCACACTTCGAGATTCGCGATACGGGCATGGGTATTCCCGCGCGCCACCTGCCACGGGTGACCGAAAGGTTTTATCGGGTGGATACCAGCCGCTCCCGGCAGCGGGGTGGCACGGGTCTTGGACTGGCAATCGTAAAGCATGTGCTCCTGCGCCATGGTGGTACCTTACACGTCGAGAGTGTGCCGGGGCGCGGAACAGTCTTCCGCTGCGATTATCCTGCTTCCCGGGTACTGCGTGAACAAGTCAAGGTCGAAGCCTGACAGCTGCGAGCCGTTGTCACGCAGGGTTTACGCCCAGCGCGTGCTGGCATCATCAGGACACACACAGGCGGATTTTCTGCCAGGGTGTTACAGTGTCGTCACAACACTGCCATTGAATGCCGGCGGCATCGGTTGTTTCGGTTTGCGCGGGTCCGGGGCAGGGTAGTCCGGGATGCCAACTGTCAAGGAGGATTACCATGAACGTGTTCGGAAGCGTTGCAGCGATGGGTTTCGCCGCTGCCTGGGTGATGTCAGGTCCGGTCCTGGCGATCGGCGCCGAGCTCGACGCAACAATGCCGGATTACCGGCGGGTAGATGGCGTAGCGGGCAATCTCTCCAGTGTCGGCTCAGATACGCTTGCGAATCTCATGACACTGTGGGCAGAAGCGTTCAAGCGCGAGTATCCGAATGTCACGATACAGATCCAGGCGGCCGGTTCGTCCACCGCCCCGCCTGCGCTGACCGAGGGCACGTCCAGCATTGGCCCGATGAGCCGCAAGATGACGGCCGGCGAGGAGGCCGCCTTCGAGGCGAGGTATGGCTACAAGCCAGGCGCTGTCCGGGTCGCGGCCGATGTCCTCGCCGTGTTTGTGAACAGGGACAACCCGGTTACCGGTATGACCATTGCGCAGGTGGACGCGGTGTTCTCATCGACACGCAAGTGTGGTTACCCGGCGGCTGTCATGAAGTGGGGCCAGCTCGGTCTGACCGGCCCCTGGAAGGATCGTTCGATACAGCTCTACGGTCGCAACTCTATGTCCGGAATCCACGGCTATTTCAAAGAGGAGGCCCTATGCAAGGGCGATTACAGGACGACGGTGAACGAGCAGCCCGGCTCTGCATTGGTGGTTCAGGCCGTTACCCGATCGCTCAGTGGCATTGGTTACGCGAGTATCGGTTACGTGACGTCCGCTGTCAGGGCTATCCCGCTTGCAGATAAGGCGGGTGACAAGTTTGTCGAGGTGACACCCGACAACGCAATCACAGGCAGTTATCCACTGGCGAGATTCCTTTACGTGTATTTCAACAAACACCCCAACGGGCCGTTGCCGCCGCTGGAGAAAGAATTCCTGACCCTGGTGCTGTCGAAGACCGGCCAGCAGGTTGTGGTGAAAGATGGCTATATTCCGTTGCCGGCAGAGATGGTCAGAGAAGAACTGGCAAAACTGGAGTGATGACGGCGTTTGTCCCGACTGCAGTCAGGCAGCCGGCGCTTTGCAAAGATCTTTCAGTTTGGCAGCCGCAGCCCAGGTCGTTTGCAGGCCTGTGCAGAGCCCTTTCGGATGGGTCCGGCGCCGAGGGCCTCAGGCGGCGTTCAGCATGTAACGCAGTGCATGGAAATTGCTGTACTCGACGTGGCGAAGCATGAGCCCCACGCCTGCCTCGTTGCGATGTACGACATAGGCCGACACCCGGTGTTGCTCGGGTCCGTTTTCGCCAAACGTGATGAAGGAAACCTCGAGCTCGGTGTTGACCGGCAGGTCAGTCGCGTCCGTCTCCACGAACATGCCTTCGAGACTGATGTCCCGTGTCCTCGCCATGACCTCGCCGGCAGAAGGATGGTAGAGATGTACCTCCATCGCGATCGGTTTGCGCTCACTCCATCGATGCTCTATTGACATGGTGTATCTCCTGGGTGGTTACTCCCTGTTGCCATCTTTAAGAAGAGCAATATTGATGCCAGGCGAGGCTGGCAGGGTAATGAGGGTCGGCAGGGTGTACGAGTTGAAACGCGCGATGCAGGCGGGCAGGCCGCATCACGCGTGGTTTCCATGTTGCCACGGGTAGGGTGCTGTTATAGTACCCGACGATTTCCGCGGCAGCCTGCCAGCGCTTGAAAGTGAAACATTGTGTCTGAAACCAACGCCTACGAAACCATTGCGGCTGTCGATCTCGGTTCCAACAGCTTTCACATGATCGTGGCCCGCCTGCAGGACGAGCAGCTGCAGGTGATCGACCGGCTGCGTGAACCGGTGCGCCTGGCGGCGGGACTCGACGAACGGGACCGGCTCGATGCAGAGGCAAATGCGCGCGCGCTGGACTGCCTGCAGCGGTTCGGGCAAAGGCTGCGGGAGATGCCGGCAGGGGCGGTGCGGGTGGTAGGCACGAACACCTTGCGGCGTGCCCATGAAACTAGTGACTTTCTCGATGCGGCTCAGCAGGCGCTTGGGCATCCTATCGAAATTATCTCCGGCATTGAAGAGGCCCGTCTGATATACCTGGGAGTTTCGCACAGCCTGGTACAGGCAGGCAAGCGTCGCCTGGTCATCGATATCGGCGGTGGCAGCACCGAGCTGATCATCGGCGAGGAGTTCCAGCCGCGCTATCTCGAGAGCCTGTACATGGGCTGTGTGCAGATGAGCCGCGCGTTCTTTGCCGACGGGAAGATCAGCAAGCCGCGCATGCGTGATGCGGTACTCGCCGCGCGACTGGAGTTGCAGCCTGTCGAGGTTGAGTTTCGCCGTCGCGGGTGGGATTCGGTTGCAGGTGCCTCGGGTACCATCAAGGCGGTGCGGGAGGTCGTTGCCGCCAACGGCTGGTCTGACTACGGGATCACACCGGACTCACTGCGCAGATTGCGCAAGGCGCTGGTCACAGCGGGCGATGTGAATTCCATGGAGTTGAAAGGACTGCAGGAAGGCCGCCAACCGGTGTTTCCCGGTGGTGTTGCGGTGCTGTCGGCAGTCTTCGAGGCGCTGGAGATTGAACGGATGCAGGTCTCGCAGGGGGCCTTGCGCGAAGGTCTGCTCTACGATCTGATCGGCCGTATCCGGCACGAGGACACACGTGAGGCAACGGTTGCGGTGCTGGAGCAACGCTATCAGATCGATACCGAGCATGCGCAAAGGATCTCCGTGACGGCGCTGTCTCTGTTCGATCAGGCGGCTCGCACCTGGGGGCTGGACGCGCCGGGCCGGCACTGGCTGGAGTGGGCCGCGCGCCTGCATGAACTGGGTGTTGCCATTGCCCACAGTCAGCACCATCGACATGGCGCCTATGTGCTGCAGCACGGTGACCTGTCCGGCTTTTCCTACCGCGACCAGATGGTGCTGGCGGTCCTGGTGGGCTGCCATCGGCGTCGGCTGGTGACCGGCATCATTGAATCCCTGCCCAAGGGGCTGATTGGGCCGGTGACCCGACTGGTGGTGCTGATGCGGCTGGCGGTTCTGCTGCACCGTTCCCGGTCACCTGCTGCGATTGCGGAGGTGCCGACGATGTTTCAGGAGCAGGGAGTTAAGCTGATGTTTCCGGAGGGCTGGCTGGATGAGCATCCTCTGACGCGCGGCGATCTGGAACTGGAGCAAGGCTACCTCGAGGCGATTGGTTACCAGCTGCGGTTTGGTTAACAGATACAGAATACAGAATACAGAATACAGAATACAGAATACGGGAGACAGGAGTGAGGGTGAGGCGTGAGGCGTGAGGCGTGAGGCTATACCAGCAGGAATTCCAGCAGCGCCTTTTGGGCGTGGAGGCGGTTTTCGGCTTCGTCCCAGACGACACTTTGGGGTCCTTCGATGACGGAGGCCGTGACCTCTTCGCCGCGATGGGCGGGCAGGCAGTGCATGAACAGCGCGTTCCTGGCGGCCTGCGCCATCAGTGCGTCGTTGATCTGGTAACCGGCGAAGGCCTGAATACGCTCGGCCCGTTCCTCTTCCTGGCCCATACTGGCCCAGACATCGGTAACCACCAGATCGGCACCCTGTGCCGCGCGCATGGGATCCGGCTCCAGTATCACCCGCTCGCCGGCCGCCGCAACGATATCGGCCTCGGGCCGGTAGTCGTCCGGGCAGGCAATACGCAAGGTGAAGTCGAACTGCCGCGCGGCGTTGATATAGGAATGGCACATATTGTTGCCATCGCCAATCCACGCGACGGTGCGTCCCCTGATATCACCCCGGTGCTCCATGAAGGTCTGCATGTCGGCCAGCAGCTGGCAGGGATGATAGGTGTCGGTCAGGGCGTTGATGACGGGGACCCTGGAATGCGCGGCGAAGCGTTCCACCTTTTCGTGTTCGAAGGTGCGGATCATGATGGCGTCCACCATTCTGGACAGGACCCGCGCGGTGTCTTCCACCGGTTCGCCGCGGCCGAACTGCGTGTCCCGCGGCGCCAGAAATATCGCATGACCGCCAAGCTGTGCCATGCCGGCTTCGAAGGACACGCGCGTGCGGGTCGATGACTTCTCGAACACCATGGCCAGCACCTTGCCCTTCAGGGGCTGCTGAAGCGTGTCGCTGCGATGGCCCTCCCTCAGATGACTGGCGCGCCGGATGAGTCCGCGCAGTTCATCCGGAGAGAGGTCAAGCAGGGTCAGGAAATGTCGGGGGCGCGGGTTCATGCATCCGTTTCCAGAAACGCGAGAACCAGTGCACTGACCTCGTCGACGATGCGGGTTGCCTCATCATCACTGATAATCAGCGGCGGTAACAGTCGGACGACGTTGTCGGCGGTCACATTGATCAACAGCCCGCGCTCCAGCGCCTGCGTCACCAGTTGCCCGCAGGGGCGGTTCAGTTCCACGGCCAGCATCAGGCCGTTGCCGCGAATGGCTGCGATGCCCGGCGTTCCAGCGAGTTTTTCCGCGAAACCGTCGAGCATTCTGGCGCCAAGCGTGCTGGCCCGATCCAGCAGCTTTTCTGTCTCGATGGTCTGAAGTACCGCCAGTGCCGCGCTGCACACCAGGGGGTTGCCGCCGAACGTGGAGCCATGATTGCCGGCCTGCAGGACCTCGGCGGCCTCGCCTCGGGCGAGACAGGCGCCGATGGGCAAGCCGTTGCCGAGACCCTTCGCGAGCGTCATGACATCAGGCTGTATGTCCGTATGCTGGAAGGCAAACCAGCGGCCGGTTCTTCCCATGCCGGTCTGCACCTCATCGAGCATCAACAGCCAGTTGTGGCTGTCGCACAGGCTGCGTATCCCGGCCAGATAACCGGCATCCGGAATCCGGATGCCGCCTTCGCCCTGAATCGGTTCGACCAGGACAGCAACCACGTTATCGCTGTTTTCAGCGACCTTGCGCAGCGCATCGAGATCGTCGTAGGGCACGCGCACGAAGCCCTTGACCAGCGGTTCGAAGCCGGCCTGCACACGGCGGTTGCCGGTGGCGGTGAGAGTCGCAAGCGTCCGGCCGTGAAAGCTGCCTTCCATGACAATAATCGCCGGGTCAGAGACGTTGCGGTGATGGGCCAGCAGACGGGCGATCTTGATCGCCGCTTCGTTCGCCTCGGCGCCGGAGTTGCAGAAAAACGCGCGATCCATACCGGAAATGCTGGCGAGTTCCGCGGCGAGTTCCTCCTGCAGCGGGATTTCGTAGAGATTGGAGGTGTGTACCACGCGCCTCGCCTGCTCGCAGACCGCTTCGGTGACCCGCGGGTGTGCATGACCGAGGCCGCAGACCGCGATGCCGCCCAGGGCATCGAGGTACTCCCTGCCGTGCGTATCCCACAGGCGCGCACCCTCGCCGCGTTCGAACCGGACGGGCAAACGGCTGTAGGTCGACATGAGTGCTGTGCTAGTCATTCTTCAGTAAGCACCTGAAAAACAAAAGGCAGCCCATTGGGAGCCGCCCCGGAAAAACTCTCGATTCTATAGATCTGACCGGCATGACGCAAGGCATGGACACGGGTGTTTGCCTCGCCCTGCTGCCTCACCAACAAAAATGCCCGGCCAGAGGCCGGGCATGCTGGTCTGATCGGGTTCGGCTTGTCCCCTAGCGGGGATCGAATCCGTGCTAAGAGCCCAGACCGTGCATGTGTCCCGTCATACACAGCAGCATCGGAATAGACAGCAGCGTGTTGGTACGCGAGGCCATGAGGGCGACCTTCTTGCCCTTGGCGATCTGCTCCGGCGTCGCTTCGACCATGCCGAGGATCTTTTTCTGGTTCGGCCAGATCAGTACCCACACGTTGAACAGCATGATGGTTCCGAGCCAGGCGCCAATACCAATGGTTCGCGAGCCTTCCTGCAGGGTGAATGCCGCAAGCGCACCGCCTTCGCGGAGGCTCTCCAGGGCCGCCACGCCGGTGAGCCAGGTCACCACGGCGCCCCAGCGAAACCACACCAGGGCACGCGGGGCAACATACTTGTTTATCGCCGCGGGACCCGGACCACCGCTGTTCGCCTCGGAGAGTGCCTGTGCGACAGCCGGCGTCTGCACGAAATTGAAGTAGTACAGCAGTCCGATCCAGACGACCCCGGCCAGCACATGGAACCAGACTTCGAGTCCCAGGAGGTTTACAGCCCCGGCGGCGCCGAGTGCAAAGACGATGATGGCCGCCAGTACAAAACCGGAGATGATCGTACCAAGGATGGAATTTAATGGATTCATGTGGATCTCCCTGTAACCAGCAGTCTGGCTGCTTTGTTAAACTGTTTCTGTCTGGCCTTAAATATGACCAAATTAGTCGGGAAACGGAGCATAAGGCAGGCTACTGCATAATGCAATATGAGGGTCCGGCCCCGTCGGGCAGTCCGCTTGCGATTTAGTATGGCGCTGTACGTTACCTGACACCGTCCACTGCCACAGAGGGTAGACTTTGGATCCGATCGAGCTGAGCATATTCTCCAGCCGCATTGCCGCCATCTGCGACGAGATGGGCGCGGTGCTGCGGCGCGCCGCCTTTTCGCCGAACATCAAGGACCGCCTCGACTATTCCTGCGCCGTGTTTGATCCGCAGGGTGAACTCTGTGCCCAGGCGGCGCATATCCCCGTGCATCTGGGCAGCATGGCCTACGCGATGCGCGATCTTGTCGAAGGCTTTGACTGGTTGCCGGGTAACATGCTTATCCTGAACGATCCGTTTCTGGGGGGTACGCATCTGCCGGACGTTACCCTCATCGCACCGGTCTTCGTCGCGGACAGGCTGATCGGTTTCGTGGCCAATCGGGCGCATCACGCAGACATCGGGGCACATAGCCCCGGGTCCATGCCGCTCTCGCGCTCGCTTGACGAGGAGGGGATGGTGATCGCACCGGGCTTTCTACTGATCGGGGGCCGGATCGTCGAGCACATGCTGAGCCGGATAACAACAGGCACCACCAAACCGGCCCAGGCGCGTGGCGATTTTGCTGCCCAGATCAGTGCCAACCAGACCGGTGTGTTACGGTTGTCCGAACTGGCGGCCGGGTTCGGGGTCAGTTCCTATCTGGATAACGTGAATCTGCTGAATGATTATGCGCAACGCCTGGCAGCCTCATCCCTGGCCGCCATTCCCGATGGCGCCTATGCGTTCGAGGATGTCATGGATGATGATGGCCAGGGCCAGCATGCCTTGCGAATACAGCTGGCGATGCGGGTCAGCGGGCATCAGATCCGGCTCGACTTCAGCGGGACAGCGGCGCAGGTGCCGGGCAATATCAACTGTCCGCTGGCAGTAGCGGCCGCCGCCGTCTACTATGTGTTTCGCTGCCTGATGCCGGAGCATATTCCGGCCTGTGCCGGCGCCTTCCGCAGTATTCAGCTGCATGCGCCGGAAGGCTCATTGCTCAATGCGCGGCGACCGGCTGCAGTCGCGGCAGGCAACGTCGAGACGAGTAGCCGCGTGGTGGATGTCGTGCTCGGTGCGCTTGCCGGGGCACTGCCCGAGCGTATCCCCGCTGCCAGTCAGGGTTCGATGAATAATATTGCGATGGGCGCGCGCGGCGCAGCCGGTGAATGGGACTACTACGAGACACTCGGCGGTGGGATGGGTGCGGGGCCCGTCACGCCGGGCCTGAGCGCCGTGCAGACCCATATGACCAATACCCTAAATACCCCCGTCGAGGTGCTGGAGGCGGCTTATCCGGTGCGTGTGCGGCGCTATGCCATTCGCCGGAACACGGGGGGCAGCGGCTGGCATCGCGGTGGCGACGGTCTGCTGCGCGAATTTGAGTTTCTTGCGGATGCCCAGGTCACCTTGCTGACCGAGCGCCGGGAATACGCGCCCTGGGGTCTGCAGGGCGGGGCGCCGGGTTGTCACGGAGAGAACCGACTCAACGGCAGGCTGCTCCCGGGAAAGGTCTCATTGCAGGTGAAATCAGGCGACCGTCTGACGGTAGCAACACCCGGCGGTGGCGGCTGGGGCAGGCCCGGCGGCGAGGGGCCCTGAGATGTGCGGCATCTGCGGTGAACTGCATTTCGACGGCCGGGTGCCCGATCTGACGACGATTGGCAAGATGATGTCGGTGCTCGCGCGCCGGGGTCCGGATCACGAGGGCAGCTATTCGGACGGGCCGATCGCCCTGGGGCACCGGCGTCTGGCCATCATTGATCTTTCGCCGCGTTCGGATCAGCCGCTGGTCGACAAGGACCTCGGGCTCGCGCTGGTTTTCAACGGCACGATCTATAACTACCGCGAACTGCGTGCCGAACTCATGCAGCTCGGCTATCAGTTCTTTTCCAAGGGTGATTCCGAAGTCATTCTGAAGGCCTACGCGGCCTGGGGCGAGGACTGTGTCCGGCACCTGAACGGCATGTTCGCCTTCGCCATCTGGGATGTGGTTCGCCAGGAGCTGTTTCTGGCGCGTGACCGGTTCGGCATAAAACCCCTTTATTACAGTGTCAACAGCCGCTGCCTGCGTTTTGCCTCAACCAGTCAGGCCTTGCTGGCCGCCGGTGGCGTGAACACCGATATCGATCCGGTGGCGCTGCAGTTTCACTTTACATTGCATGCCGTGGTTCCGGCACCGCGCACGGTGCTGCGTGGGGTGCGAAAGCTCGAACCGGCCTGCACGCTTACCATCGACAAGGTCGGACGCAGGAAGCTGCACCGCTACTGGGCGCTGAGAGCGCAGCGGCCCGACAGGCCGCTCAGCGAATGGGAATGGGCCGAGGCCCTCCATGAAGCGCTGCGCGAGGCCGTGCATCGTCGTTTGCAGATTGCGGACGTTACCGTGGGCGTGCTGCTCTCCGGGGGGCTGGATTCCAGCCTGCTGGTGGCACTCCTGCATGAGGCGGGCGTCACGGATCTGCGCACGTTTTCAGTGGGCTTCGAGGATCAGCCCGAAGAGCGGGGCAGTGAGTTCGAATACTCCGATCTGATTGCCGCGCAGTTTGGCACCCGGCACAGAAAGCTCAACATCCCCAATGACGAGGTCCTCACGCGGCTGCCGGAGGCCGTCGACAATATGGCCGAGCCGATGGTCGGTCAGGACGCCGTCGCCTTTTATCTGCTTGCCGAACGCGTCTCGCGGGAAGTCAAGGTTGTCCAGTGCGGCCAGGGGGCAGACGAGGTCTTCGGCGGCTATTTCTGGTATCCGCGCATGGACGCGGAGCTGGGCGCGGATATCGACCGTTTTCGCATGCATTACTTCGATCGTGATCATGATGAATTCCTGGAGATGGTCGGGCCAGGCTATCGGGGCCCGGATTACGTTCACGCGGCGCTTGCCGCACGACTGGCGCAGCCGGGCGCCGATACCTTCATCGATAAGGTGCTGAGACTGGATGTGACGACCCTGATCGTCGACGATCCGGTAAAGCGTGTGGATAACATGACCATGGCGTGGGGCCTCGAGGCGCGTGTCCCGTTTCTGGATCAGAAGCTGGTCGAACTCGCCGCCCAGATGCCCCCGGAGTTCAAGCTCAAGGGGGAGGGCAAGCATCCATTGCGCCTGATTGCCCGCGGGCTGGTGCCCGATGCGGTGATCGACAGGCCGAAGGGATACTTCCCGGTTCCGGCCCTGAAATTCGTGCGCGGTCGCTTTCTCGACTTCATGCGCGACATCCTAGATTCGGCTCAGTGCCGTCAGCGCGGCCTGTACCAGCGCGAGTACGTTGAGCAGTTACTCGCCGATCCGGAGGGGCGGCTGACGCGTATTATGGGTAGCAAGCTCTGGCACTTGACGCTGCTCGAGTTCTGGTTACAGCGCAACACCTGAGTCGCCCGAGCGGCCGCGCGGTTTCTATACCCCCTTGAATTTTGGCTTTTTCGCACCCACAAGAGTGGGTAGACTCCGGTGCAGAGCGGGGTCGGTGCTCCGCGTGCGGGCCGGCCCTGCGTGGCGGGGTGGATTGATTTACCGAGGAGGTATTTGACGATGGACGTTATGGATCGCATCAAGCAGGCGGTGGAGGACAATGCCGTCGTGATATTTATGAAAGGCACACCCCAGTTCCCACAGTGCGGGTTTTCGAGCCGCGCCGTGCAGGCCCTGCAAGCCTGCGGGGAGGAGTTCGCCTATGTCAATGTGCTGGCGGATCCCGAGATTTTCGAGAATCTGCCCAAGTTTGCCAATTGGCCGACATTTCCGCAGATCTATATCAACGGTGAGCTCGTCGGCGGCTGTGACATCACGCTGGAACTCTTTCAGAAAGGCGACCTGCCCAGGATGGTCAAGGATGCCGCGGGCAAGGCAAAGTCGACAGGCTCCTAGCTCCGCACCGCCAGGACCGAACAGGGCGCGTGCCGCGCGACCCGGGTGGTTACCGAGCCGAGCAGGAATTTTTTGATGGCGCTCTTGCCTTTGTAGCCGAGTATGATCAGATCGCTGTTCAGTTCGGTCGCCGCATCGAGAATCGCCTGGCTTTCGTCAGGGCGCTCTCTGAGCTGCGCCGTGACATGGGGTGTCGCCCGGCGTACTTCGCTTGTCACCCGATCAAGCGCCGCATGCGCGGCCTTTTTCTTTTCCTGCCAGACGTAGCTTAGCCGCTGTCGAATATCCTGCCGGAAGACGGTTACCAATGGAAGCACCGTGAGGGCTGTTACCTCGACGCGCTCGTCAAGTGGCAGTGAAGCACACAGTTCGACGGCTCGCCTGGCGGGCGCTGAGTCATCAAAGGCCAACAATACACCTAAGCGACGTGGCGTTGTCTCCGCGCCGCGCGTCGTCCCCGCCTCGGTTTCGGGTTTTCTCACAATCAGCACGGAGCACGGGGCGTACTTGAGGACGTGCTCAGAGACGCTGCCGAGAAGAAAACGCTTTACCCCTGCGAGACCGTGAGAACCGACCATGACGAGATCGACACCAGGCTCCCCGGCGGCACGAATGATTTCTTCTGCCGGGTGACCTGTCCGGACTTGCGTTATAACCGTCCAGCCCGTGTTGCGGAGCCGAGCAGCCTCATCGGCGAGCAACATTCCGGCTTCTTCGCGGGCGAGTTTCTCCGCTTCCTCGAGCGCCTGGCGATGCTCGTCACTGGACGCCGCTATGTGCTTGTCGCGGAAAACGCTGTGGTCGATCACCGTGAGGACGATGACTTCGCTGTCTCTGGGGAAGGGAAAGGCTTCGAGCAGATCAACCGCTGCCTGAGCGCTCTCTGATCCGTCGGTCGCGAGTAGAATCTTCATCCTGGTAGGCCCCATCGAGTTACATCATACGGCAAACGGTGTTGGGCCGCCGTTTTTCGGGTGTTGCCGGGAATGCGCTCGGACTGTGATACACCGGTGATCGCGCTCATCCGTGGGCAGAGCCCAGATTCAGGGCATACTGCAGGACTACATAGACGCCGTAGACCAGCAGCAGCCAGACGCCCTGCCACCGATGAAACACGGTCTGGTTCATGGAGATGAACACCCGGAATGAGTAAAGAATGACGAGCATGGCCGGAAAGTGAAAGTAATAGAAGTTGGCCGGGATCGCGAGGGGGGCAGCGGCTGCCGCGGCACCGATCACGAACAGGCAGTTGAGCACATCGGCCCCGACGATATTGCCGACCGTAATCTCCGGATGACCCTTGCGTACCGCTGCGATGGCCGTCATCAGTTCCGGCAGGGAGGTGCCGAAGGCCACCAGGGTGGCTGCGATGACATCGTCCGGCACACCGAAGCGGTAAGCGATCTCGGAGGCGCCCGGCACCAGCACACGGGCTCCCGCGACGACCAGCAGCAGGCCGCCGACGACCATGAGCCAGCACGTCGCCAGACCCATGAGTTCCTCGGCTGCCGGTTCCTCCGCTTCCGACGCGATTTCGCCGCCCTGTCTGGCCCACACGTAGGTGATGTAGAGATAGGCACCGAGCAGGATGAGCAGGAAAAAGCCGACCCAGCGGTTGAGCATGGGTTCGGCCCCGTCAGGGGTGGTCAGGCGAGACCCGAGGGCGATGGCCACCAGCAGGGTAGCCGCACCCACCTGAACCCAGCCGGTTCGGTTGAGGATGAACCGGTTTACCGGGACCGCGACCAGCACACAGGTCAATCCAAAGATGAGACCGGTGTCGGCGATGATCGAGCCGACACCGTTGCCCAGCGCCAGACCGGGGTTGCCCATATAGGCGGCCATCACCGACACGAATGCCTCCGGCAATGTCGTGCCCAGCGAAACGACTGTGGCACCGATAACGATCTTTGGCAGGCCCGTGCGCTCGGCGAGGGCGACCACGCCGTCGATCATCCAGTCTGCACCTTTGGATAACAGCGCAATGCAGACGGCGATGATCAGTAACAGCGTGCTCGTCGAGAGCGCACCCAGGAGCTCCTGCAGAAGCGCTCCATCGCCGATCCACTCCAGCAAGGTATGCTCCATGTGTCCGTCTCTTCGCGTGCGGTGCGCGCCGGCCGTGACTAGGAGCCTGTCGGACTTAGGCTGATTCTACTGCGGCGGTGGGAGAGCGGCCCAAAGCCTCCCGCTTTCTCGTTGCGTAGGGCCCACTATGCGCCTCGAAATCGTGAGGCTTTGTGCTCACTCTCCCACCTGCCTCGTCACGAACACCTAAGTCCGACAGGCTCCTAGGGGATTCAATGAGCGCTAAAGTATCCTGTTACGGGCCGGAAGACAAAAGACGGCCGCGCTGGCCGAGACACAAGCCGCATGGCGTTGCGCTGGTGGCCGCGCGCCGCGCGAACCTCAGTCGTTTGATTCCTCCAGGTGCGCGGGCTTGTGCAGGTGAACGGGTTCCGGCAGTCGCTTGCGCACGCGGATATTGATCATTTCCACAATCACCGAAAACGCCATGGCAAAATAGATGTAGCCCTTCGGGATGTGCATATCCAGCCCTTCACCGATCAGCGCCACACCGACGAGCGTGAGAAAACTCAGGGCGAGCATCTTGATGCTCGGATGGCGGTCAACGAACTCACCGATTGACTTGGCGGCGAACATCATCACACCCACCGCGACGACGATGGCCAGCACCATGACCTCAACGTGTTTTGCCATCCCGATTGCGGTGATGACCGAGTCCAGTGAAAAGATGATATCGATAACGGCGATCTGTCCGAGTACGGCCGCGTAGCTGTGGGCTGCGGCCGGCTGACCGGCCGGCTTCTCCCCGGGCCCCTCCAGGTTCTCCCAGATTTCCTGGCTGCTTTTGTAGAGCAGGAACAGGCCGCCGCCAATCAGTATCAGATCACGGCCGGAGATCGCCTGTTCGAGCACACTGAACAGCGGGCTGGTCAGGCGCATGACCCAGGCCAGAGACAACAGCAGGGCGATACGGGTGAACATGGCAAGCCCAAGACCCTGAATGCGGGCACGCTGGCGCTGATGTTCCGGGAGGCGGCCAACCAGGATCGAGATGAAGATAATGTTGTCGATCCCCAGTACGATTTCCAGCGCGGTCAGCGTCAAGAGTGCCAGCCAGGCCTCGGGGCTGTACAGCCATTCCATTCTTAATGTCTCCTGTCCCAGGGGTCTTTTGTTAGTGACGCGATCTTACCCCACTGGCGGCGCGAGGGTCCAAATGCCCCCGAGCCGGTCGTTGGCCGAGTCACCGGCTGGCGCGGCACGCTTGCGGGCTCTGCCGCCGTACAGGCAAGCCTGCGCAGGATTCACCGCGGTTTCCGGTTCAGCCTGGTTTCAGTTTTCACCGCTATGCTTTGATCAGGTCGTCAGCCGACCCCGTCGAGCCGAGCGGCCGGCGACGGCGTGTGAACACAGCCGATGGGGGGCAGGGCGGCACCGCCGCGGGATTGGCGGCGGGCCGGCGGCACTGATATGCTGAATGCGTTCACAAAGCACTGACAGTTTCAGTCACCGGTGGGATCGCCTTTGAAGCGACATAGCATAATCAGCGTACTGGCCGGGATCTGCCTGCTGGCCGTGGGGCTTGCCGGCACGGACGCATTCGCCCAGCGGCATGAGTTCGCGCGCGGTCTGAAAGACTCGGGGCAGATCGTGCCGCTGTCGCGCATCACTGAGAGGGCACGGCGCCAGTACGGGGGACGCGTGCTCGAAGCGGACCTCCAGGAGCGAGGCGGGCGCTATGTCTACCAGATCGAGCTGCTGGACGGGCAGGGCGTGGTCCACCAGCTCGAATATGACGCCCGGAGCGGGGAGCGACTGCGCCGCTGACTGCCGGCGTTCCCGCGTGCCCCCCACAGCCGACGACTGACCGATGCGCGTGCTGGCCGTTGAAGATGACCCGGATCTGGGTTCCCGCCTGAAGGCCGAGCTGGAACGCCACGGCTATGCCGTCGACTGGGTCGACAATGGCGTCGACGGCCAGTTCATGGGTGAGCAGGAACCCTATGATGCCGTCGTATTGGACCTGGGTCTGCCGGGGCGGGCCGGCCTGGACGTGCTGCGCAACTGGCGGGCACAGGATAATCGCATGCCGGTGCTGATACTGACCGCGCGCGACGCCTGGCACGAAAAGGTGGAGGGTTTCCAGGCGGGTGCGGATGATTACCTGGGCAAACCGTTTCATCTGGAGGAGCTGGTCGCGCGACTCAATGCGCTGATCCGCCGGGCAAGTGGTCAGGCCAGGGCACAGGTGGAGGTGAATGGCCTGCGGCTGGACAGTGAACGCCAGGTGGTGACATCACCGGACGGCGCCGAGATTGAGCTCACGGGTACGGAGTATCGCCTGCTGCGCTACTTTATGCTGCACCCGAACCATATTCTCTCCAAGACGCGGCTCGCGGAGCATGTCTACGACTACGACTCAGACAAGGACAGCAATGTCATCGAGGTCTATGTACGGCGTCTGCGCAGGAAGCTGGGTGAATCGGTGATTGAAACGCGCCGCGGGCAGGGCTACGTCTTCAGCAGCCCGGATGCATGAAATCCATCGAGTCAAAACTCAACACAGGCCTCGGCCTGAGTCTCATTGTGGTCTTTACGCTTCTTGGCATAGGCGTTTCAATATCCATCCGGCTGCTGATGGAAAACCATATCACGGTGCGTCTGGAACACGATGCCGAGAGTCTGCTGGCCGCCGTCAGCATCGATCCCTCAGGGGATCCCGCCACCATCGAGCTTCTCACGGACCGCATCAACCGGGTCTATGACCGTGTCTTCTCAGGCCACTATTTCGTGATCGCGTCGGATCACAAACGGATCCGCTCGCGTTCCCTCTGGGACCAGGACCTGCCGGTGCCGCGGGTCCTGCCCGGCAAGGTGTCAGCCCGGCATATGCAGGGTCCGGAAAACCAGAACCTGCTGGTCAGGGTGGCCGGCTACCGCAAGGATGACAAGGATCTTGTGATTACCGTGGCGGAGGACCTGACACCGATCGATGCCTATGTCCAGCGCCTGCAGATTCGTTATGGCCTGACGGTTATTGTCGTGCTCGCGCTGCTGGTGTTTCTGCAAAGGCAGGTCCTGCGCCAGGGTCTTGGGCCGCTGGACCACACCGGCCGCCAGATCGAAGCCCTTGAACGCGGGGAGCTCGAGCGTCTGAGTGAAGACGTGCCGCTGGAGCTGCGCCCCCTGGTGCAGCAGATCAACCAGCTTCTCTCGGTTCTGCGGCAGCGTATGGAACGCTCGCGCAATGCGCTGGGCAATCTCGCGCATGCACTCAAGATGCCTCTGACACTGATGAATCAGCTGACCGACAAGCCGGAAAACATACCCGATGCCGGCGTGCGATCCGACGTGCAGGGCCAGGTACGCACCATTCAGACCCTGATCGATCGTGAATTGCGGCGCGCCCGCCTGTCCGGCGCCCGCGGGTCCTTCGGGCGGCTGCGCCTCGCGCATGAACTGAACTCGCTGGTGGAGGTCGTCGCACAACTTTACCGGGACAAGGCGCTGAAGATTGACCTGCAGATTCCGGCGGAGCTCGAGTATTCCGCTGACAGGGAGGACATGCTGGAGCTGTTCGGCAATCTCCTCGATAACGCCTGTAAATGGGCCACATCGATGGTGCGTATAAGCGGTGCGCGTTCCGACCAGCTGTGGGTGAGAATCGAAGATGACGGTCCGGGCGCCAGTGGCACGGAACTGGATCAACTGCGCCGCCGCGGCATACGCGTCGACGAAGGCAAGGTGCCGGGCTATGGCCTGGGTCTGGCGATCGCCCAGGACGTGGTTCAGCATTACGCGGGCACAATGACCCTCGGCCGCTCCGACGCGCTGGGAGGCTTTATGGTCGAAGTGCGCTTGCCGCTGCAGCGACCGGGTTGAACGGGCGGGCGGTTAGCGGAGTTGAGAATTCAGAATCCAGAAGACAGAAGACAGAAGACAGAAGACAGAAGACAGAAGACAGAAGACAGAAGACAGAAGACAGAAGACAGGAGACAGAAGACAGGAGTACAGGAGACAGGAGTGAGGAGTGAGGAGTGAGGAGTGAGGAGTGAGGAGTGAGGAGTGAGGAGTGAGGAGTGAGGAGTGAGGAGTCAGGAGACAGAATCCAGAATCCAGAATCCAGAAGACAGGAGACAGGAGACAGGAGACAGGAGACAGGAGACAGGAGACAGGAGTGGGGGCCGGGGTGTGCGTTTATCCTCCTAATGCGGGTGCCCCTCCAGTTTGCTCAGCTCTTGCAGAATCTGCTGGACCAGCTTTTCGCCCTTGTCACTCATCCCGTTACAGAGTCTGTCGGCGTCGCGTTCCCCGGTTACCAGCGGACGTATGATGGATGCCATCCGGGCCATGTCGCCACCGGCCTTCAGCATCTGGGTGGCCATGTTGGCGATCAGCTGCAGGGCCTCGGTATTACCCGTGCGCGCTGCGTGTACCAGGGATGCGATGCCAGGCGCGGCGAGAGTGGGATCGATCTGGGTATTGAGGGCCGGCAATGTCTCGGGGTTCTGAATACCGCGCAGGATCGACTGCACAATCGTGAGGTCTTCTTCATCCAGGTTGCCAAAGGCCGCCAGCTCCCTTTCACCCTTGAGAATCCTGCGGACCGCGGCGACCAGATCTGTCCAGCCGTTTTCCTGCGCCTGTCTCAGGATTTCATCGAGGTCCGGGACCAGTTGCGGGTTCTGGACGGCGATGGCAACGCGGTGAATGAGGCCGGCATGGGCCTGGAGTATCTGTTCGGTTTTTTCAGGTAGCTGAGTCATGACGTGACTCGCGCTAAAGTCGCTGGAATGCCCGGTTCATCCGCTTTCCTCCTCTACCGATTCCGGCTCCGGCATCTGGAATCCTCCCAGTGCCTGCCACTGATTGACTATCATGCAGAACAGGTCCGCCGTTCGTTCGGCGTCATAGATCGCCGAGTGTGCCAGGGACTCATCCCAGCCAATACCGGCGGCCTGGGTTGCCCGCGCAAGCACCGTCTGCCCGTAGGCCAGCCCGGCCAGTGTGGCGGTGTCGAAGGTGCTGAACATGTGAAACGGGTTGCGTTTGATGCCGGTGCGCTGTACTGCGGCCTGGAGAAAACCGAGGTCGAAGGAGGGGTTGTGTCCAACCAGGATGGCCCGCGAGCAGCGTGTCTGCATGACGAGTTTGCGCACGGCTCGAAAGACTATATCCAGCGCCTCACGTTCCGGCTTTGCCATGCGGAAGGGGTGGTAAGGATCGATTCCGGTAAATGCCAGGGCCTGGGGGTCGAGATTGGCGCCTTCGAAGGGTTCGACATGACAGGCGTGGGTCGCCAGGCGTGACAGCCTGCCCGCAGCATCCATCTGCAGTGTCACGGCGGCAATCTCGAGCAGGGCGTCTTTCCGCGCATGGAAACCCCCGGTCTCGACGTCGACCACGACTGGCAGAAAACCGCGAAAACGCCTGGCGATCAGGGGAACAGCTTCTGAATCGGACATGCCGACAGCATACATCATTCAGACCGTGTTGAGTGAGCGCGGGTATGCGGTTGAGGTGGTTTCTTGTGGGAGGAATCCAGAATCCAGAATCCAGAATCCAGGAGTCAGGAGTCAGGAGTCAGGAGTGAGGAGTGAGGAGTGAGGAGTGAGGAGTGAGGAGTGAGGAGTGAGGAGTGAGGAGTGAGGAGTGAGGAGTGAGGAGTGAGGAGTGAGGAGTGAGGAGTGAGGGCGCGGTAACCTTTGCAGGGACTCATCGCTTTACGCGTGGGGGGTGAAACGCCAGCGGAGCCTTTCCCCCGCGCAGAGCGGGACGACGGCATTTTCGCCCAGACGATAGCTTTCGGGAACGGTCCATTCCTCCCGCGTCAAGGTAATCTGATCCGTGTTGCGTGGCAGGCCGTAGAAGTCCGGGCCATGGAAGCTCGCGAAGGCCTCAAGGCGGTCCAGTGCGCCGGCGTCCTCGAACGCGGTGGCATAGAGTTCCAGTGCCGCGTGCGCGGTGTAGATGCCGGCACAGCCGCACCGCGATTCCTTGGCCGTGCGCGGGTGCGGTGCGCTGTCTGTGCCGAGGAAGAAGGCGGGGTCGCCGCTGGTCGCCGCATCGATCAGTGCCAGCCGGTGTGACTCTCGCTTCAGCACCGGCAGGCAATAATGGTGTGGGCGTATGCCGCCGGCAAACATCGCATTACGGTTCATCAGCAGGTGGTGTGCGGTCAGGGTGCCTGCCACCTGCGTGCCTGCCTCCTGCACGAAGGCGACGCCGCCGGCGGTGGTGATATGCTCGAGGACGATCCTGAGTTCGGGGAAGTGCTGCACGACCGGTACCAGCGCGTCCTCAATGAACACTTCCTCGCGATCGAAGACATCGATATCGGGGTCGGTTGCCTCACCGTGCACAAGCAAGGGCAGGCCGCTCTCCTGCAGTGCCTCGAGTACGGGGTAGGTCTTGCTGATGTCCGTGACGCCGGCATCGGAGTGGGTGGTGGCGCCGGCCGGATAGAGTTTGACGGCATGCACATGCCCGCTCTCTTTCGCACGCCTGATTTCCTGCGGCGACGTGTTGTCCGTGAGGTAGAGGGTCATCAGCGGCATGAATTCCCGGTCCTCGGGCACCGCGGCGAGAATGCGTTCCCGATAGGTCAGCGCCTGCGACGTCGTCGTCACCGGCGGTCTGAGGTTGGGCATGATGATGGCGCGCGCAAACTGCCGGGCCGTGTGTGGAACGACATCTGCGAGCACGGCGCCGTCGCGCACATGCAGGTGCCAGTCATCGGGTCGTGTAATAGTCAGCTGCATGGCATCGCACGTGTCGTGTCAAGAAAACTCCGTCCTCGGAGACAAGGGTGGCGGCTGGCCGGGTCGCATCGTCGCGCGTGGGTGAGTGTCAACAGACCCGGTTGTTTGTTCAAGCTGATGATGACCGCTATTATGGCCACGGAATCCATGGAAGGACACGGAAAAATTCTAATGGGTGTTGGTTCTGTCCGCGTTTTTCCATGGATTTCGTGGCTATTAAAATACTGGCAGTTAGCTGAATTGTCAGCATCCGTTATCCTCAAGTTGAAAGCGTACCAGCCCGGTCGAGCGTCTCCTGTGACAGCACCTGTTGCTGTAACAGGAGATTCAGCGTAAACCGGACCCCGAAGCCGGTGACATCTGTCGGGATGTGGGCGAGCCCGGACTTGTGATTGCCTGCCGAGAGATCCATGTGGATCCAGGCAGTCTCCTCCGGGACAAAGCGGCTGAGAAAACGCGCCGCCAGGATGTGATCCGCCTCGCTGTCGAGTGTGCATTGCTTGATATCGGCGACCTTGCTTTCCAGTGCCTCATCAAAATCCTCGCTCATGGGGAACGGCCACACCCGTTCGCCACTGGTGCGGCCCGCCTCGATGAGTGTCGGCAGCAGTGCCACACGATTGGAGAACACACCGCTCAGGCGGGTCGAAAGGGCCGTCACGCAGGCCCCCGTCAGCGTGGCATAGTCAACAATCAGCCGGGGTCGCGTCTTGCCGGCAAGGGCCAGTGTGTCGGCGAGTACCATCCGGCCCTCCGCGTCGGTATGAACGATCTCGATGCTCGTCCCGTTGCTTGCCGTTACCACATCGTTTGGCTTGTAGGCCGCCGGCCCGACATGATTTTCCGCCAGTGCCAGCCAGCAGTCGACATTGAAATCGACCTTGAGCAAGGTAAGTGCCAGCAACGTTCCCAGCGCGACCGCGCTGCCTTCCATGTCTTCATGCATGCCGTGCATGAAGCGTGCAGTCTTGAGATTGACACCACCGGTATCAAAGCAGATGCCCTTGCCCACCAGTGCCACGGCGGGCCGGCGGGATGCCCCGGGGGGGCGGTAGCCGAGATGGACAATGGCAGCGTCGTCGCGGCTACTCGCCTGGGCGACCGCCAGAAATGCCCCGGCCTTTTTTCGCTTGAGTGTTTGCCTGTCCAGCACCTCCAGTGTCCAGCCATGGCGCTTTACCAGTTTGCCAACGAAGGCGCGATACTGTGCGGGGGCCAGGAAATTCGGCGGCAGGTGCGTGAGCCAGCGTGCCAGATGGTTACCCTGGGCCTCGGCCCGTGTTCTGCGGATGTCGAGCTTCACGTCGAGGCCGTAACAATCGATCCGCTTGAGGGGATGGCCGGGTGACGGCCTGCTCTTCAGGGCAGGGAGCGCGCAGACGCCCGCCAGCAGCGCCGTGATCAGTGCCTCGTGGGCCTGCGACGCGGCTGCGCTGTCCAGCCCGAGGCTGCAGACAAGGATGCGTGACGGATCACGGCCAAGTGCCTCCGTCGCCAGTTTGCGCGCCTGGGTCAATTGCCCGAAGCCCTCACCCCCGCTCCTGGTGCGCGCAACGACCAGGCGAGTGCCGCCCGGATTGGGGAGTTCGGTAACCCAGGGGTCTTCATCGGCTGCTGATTTGGCGCGTCCGGACCAGCGTCGTCGCAACAGATCGCCGTAGGGGATTGCGTCCCAGGGGATGCGCGCGGGCGACGGCGGCAGCAACAGGATCGCCGCGGAACTTGCCTCAAGCTGTGTTGAGGAAGGGGCTTTTAGGTGCTGATTTATAGAAATATTTGCCGCGTGCTGGTACGGGATTTCCATGGCGTTTGCCTTGACCTGCTGGGCCAAAACCCCGATGATATCGCGCTTGCTGTGTTTCGGACAGCTTAGCCGGAAAGACAGGAGGCCTTTGATCAGTCAGCTGCGGCCAGTTCCCGCTGTTGTCACGGGGAGGCGCAAACGGCTCAGGAAAAACCCCGGTTCTGCCCGTAACGAGGGACCGGCTGCATCACACGATTTAAGGAGCTTCATGGACGCTGCAGACAAGAAACGGCTGTTGCGCGAGATGCTGTTCGCGCGCCGCTTTGAAGAACGTTGTTACGAGGCCTACGTCGAACGCAAGATTGGCGGGTTCCTGCATCTGTATCCCGGACAGGAGGCCTGTGTGCACGGCGTCATGGAGGCCGCCAGGCCCGGCCACGATTATGTCATCACGGGCTATCGCGATCATATCCACGCAATCAAGTGCGGTACGGATCCGCGCAAGGTGATGGCGGAGCTGTATGCCAAGGAAACCGGTTGCAGCAAGGGCCGTGGCGGCTCCATGCATATTTTCGATGTCGAGCATCATTTCATGGGCGGTTACGCGCTGGTCGGTGGGCCGTTCCCGCTGGCGGCCGGTATTGCCAAGGCCCTGCAGATGCAGAAGAGCGATCAGATCGCGATCTGTTTCCTGGGCGATGCGGCCAATAACCAGGGCACCTTCCACGAGGCGCTGAACATGGCCAAGCTGTGGAACCTGCCGGTGCTCTACGTCTGCGAAAATAATCTCTACGGCATCGGCACGCGCATCGACCGCTCGACGGCTGTGGTCGATCAGTACAAGCGGGTATCCGGCTACAATATTCCCTCGGCGCAGGAAGACGGTCAGGACATAGAAAAAGTGTTCGAGGCGGCGCGCAAGGCGGTGGACCACGTACGTTCCGGCAACGGACCTTACTTCCTGGAGCTCATGACCTACCGTTACCGCGGCCACTCGATGTCGGATTCCAATGCCTATCGGCCCAAGGCGGAAGAGCGCATGTGGAGCGCGCGTGATCCCATCATTATGCTGCGCGACCGGCTCATCGAGGCCGGTGAGATAGGCAAGGACGAGTACAAGGCGATGGATACGGCGGTGCTGGATGAAATTGAGCAGGGCATAATCCGCTTCGCGGAATCATCACCCGAGCCGCGCGTCGAGGAGCTGGAGAAGTATGCGCTGGCGGAAGATGATGTCTGGGTCCGTGGAGGCAGAGGCTGATGGCTGAGATGATGTACTGGGAGGCGATCCGCCGTGCCCATGACGAAGAGATGGCCAACAATCCCCTGGTCATTGCCATGGGTGAGGACATCGGTGTCGCGGGCGGCACCTACAAGGCAACCCAAGGTCTGTATGAAAAGTACGGACCCGAGCGTGTCATGGATACGCCGATTTCCGAAAACGGATTCACGGGGCTTGCGATCGGCGCATCGTACCTCGGTGTGCGCCCCATTGTTGAGTTGATGTCCGTGAATTTTTCCTGGCTGGCGCTGGATCAGCTTTTCAACAGTGCCGCCAAGGTGCGTTACATGTCCGGTGGGCAGCTCAGCGCACCCGTGGTGGTACGTTCCCCGGGCGGTACCGCGCATCAGCTCGGGGCCCAGCATTCGGCGCGCATGGAAAAGATCTTCATGGGTATCGCGGGCCTGCGGGTGGTGACCCCGTCCAGTCCCCGCCAGGCCTATGGCCTCATCAAGTCAGCCGTACGTTGCGGTGACCCGGTGTTCATCAACGAACACGAACTCATGTACAACATGAAAGGCGAGGTGCCGGACGAAGAATACTTCCATCCCCTGGAGGGTTCGGAGGTGGTGCGTGAAGGCCGGGATGTCACCCTGTTCGGCTATAACATTTCCGTGCACTGGGCTTTGCAGGCGGCGGAGACGCTTTCCAGGAATCACGGCATCGAGGCCGAAGTGGTCGATCTCTACGCCTTGAGCCCGCTCGACCGGGATGGGATCCGTGTGTCGGTAGCCAAGACGCACCGGGCAGTCATCGTCGAAGAGGCCGAACCTGCAGTCGGCGTCGGTGCCGAGGTGATGGCGATCATCAATGAAGAGTGTTTCTTCGAGCTCGATGCGGCTCCGGTGCGGGTGTCAGCGGTCACGGTACCGATTCCCTACAATCATACGCTCGAAAAGGCGGCAATTCCGAATGCAGGCGATGTGGTAGCGGCCGTGAGGAAGATGTTCGGGAAGTAGGCCGCCGGCCGTGCGGCGACGGCGGGCGTCAGTCGCTTCCGTGGTGATCGGCGACCGGCTGTTCGCGACCCGTTGCCGGGCGCGACGCGTCCCGGCGCAGCGATAACGGAATCTGGAAAGGATCATGTCTGAGCCTTACACAATTAAAATGCCCCAGCTCTCCGACACCATGACGGAAGGTGTCGTCGTGAGCTGGGAAAAGCAGCCTGGTGAGTGGATCAAACGTGGCACCGTGGTGGCCCAGGTCGAAACGGACAAGGCCATCATGGACGTTGAGGTCTTCAGGGAAGGCTTCCTCTCTGGACCCTTCGCGCCGGTGGATGCCGTGGTACCCGTCGGTGGCCCACTGGCCTATCTGATCGAGAACGAGGATGAGGTTATCCGGGAAGCAGCAGCCGCTGCGACACCTGCCAGGGTTGCCGCCGAGGTAAGCGAAGGCGAGACGCCCGAGCCGGTTGCGCGGGAACCCGCGGTCCGTCCGGGTGCCGGACCCGCGCCGCGTCCGCGGGGGCGCGCAGCGACGCCGCTGGCGCGGAAACTCGCCGGCTTCGGCGGCCTTGACCTGAATGCCGTCACGGGAACCGGCATGGGTGGGGTCATAGTTGCCGCGGATGTTGCAACGGCGCCTCCGGCGGCGGCGCCGGGGGGGGCGCTCTTCGCCGAGGTGCCCGTGGCCGGTGACGGGCGCGCGATGAACGCTCTGGAAAAGGCGATCAGCCAGGCCATGAGCGGCTCGATTACCATGCCCACCTTCCATATGAGCAGCCCCGTTCGGCTGGGTGGGCTGATCCGTGCCGCGAAGGCCAAGGGCGTCTCGGTAACCGTTGCGATTGCACGCGCCTGCGCGCTGGCGATGGCCGAGCACCCCAAGATGAACTGGTGTTACCAGCCGACCGACAGGCTGGTGGAGCGCAAGAGCGTTGATATCGGCATGGCGGTGGCCGCTGACGGGGGCGGGCTCGTGGTTCCGGTATTGCGTGGCTGTGAATCGCGCGACCTCGAGGAGCTGAATGAGGCCTGGCAGGATCTTGTCGCCCGTGCCCGCAAGCGGCGGCTGAAACCCGAGGAATACACCGGCTCGACGTTCCAGATTTCGAACATGGGCATGTTCGGTGTCACCCAGTTTGATGCGATCCCGACCCCGGGTCTTGCAGCGATCCTGGCGATTTCGGCGGACTCCGAGCAGGGCAGCCCGTTCACCATCACGGCGGATCATCGCGTCGTGAATGGTGCCGACGTCGCCCTGTATCTCAAGGCACTCCGGGAGCTGATCGAGCAGCCTGACAACTGGATCGGTCCGACGGGCCCTGCAATTCCGGCAGGGGAGTGGGATTACGATGTCGTCGTGGTCGGTGGCGGCCCCGGTGGTGAGGATTGTGCACGGGATCTCGCCGGGCATGGCCTCAAGGTGGCAATGATCAACGATGCGCCTTTCCCCGGGGGCGAATGCCTGTGGCGTGGCTGTATACCTTCCAAGGCCTGGCGCGCCGCGGCCGACCGTATGCGTGATCGCGCCGAAGACGGGCATCTGGGCGTGACCGGCACGACACGGCCCCGCCTCGAGTGGGGCAAACTCGAGGCAACCCGTCGCCAGGTGCTCGAGACGCGCGGTGACATGGCACTGAAGACAGACAAGGGTGTCCGCATCAGCTACATCCAGGGATTTGGACGTTTCGTCGACGATCATCATGTCTTCATCGATACCTCGGGCAATCAGAAGGATCCCCATGTCCGCGCGACGACAGGCGACAGGCCGAAGGGAGAAACCGTCAGCTTCGGATGTGCGGTCATCGCAACGGGCGCGCCGCCTTTCGTACCGCCCATTCCCGGCGCAGAGGAAGGCCTCAAGAGCGGGGGTGTGCTGACCTCCGATACGGTCTGGGGCCTGGAGACGCCACCAAAACGGTTGATCGTCGTCGGCGGTGGCGCAATTGGCGTCGAGATGGCGCAGATCTTCCAGGACTTCGGCGCCAGGGTGACGCTGCTCGAGGCCCAGGAGCGCATTCTCGCCGAGGTCGAACCCGAGATCGCAGGTCAGACCGCGGTGCTTCTCAACGCCGACCCGCGGCTGAGCGTCCACACGCGTGTCGTGCTGGAAAAGATTTCGGGTAAGCCGGGAGCGATGCAGGCGGGTTACCGGGATGCCGACGGCAAGAAGCATAATCTCAAGGCGGATTACATCCTCATGGCGACCGGCAAGCGGCCGGTGCTTGCCGGGCTGGATCTCGACAAGGCGGGGGTTGCCAGTGAACACAGCATCGTCCGGACCAACAGTCGCTGTCGCACCAGTGTCCCGCACATCTTTGCGGTTGGCGACGTGATCGGCGGGCTGATGCTCGCGCACACCGCGGCGCAGCAGGGCCGTGTTGCGGCGGCGACCATCGTCGGTGAAGACCTGCAATATGATCAGGACAAGGATTGCGGCGTGATTTTCACACGGCCGCAGGCGGCGTTCGTCGGTCTGTCGGCCGAGCAGGCGAAGGCGAAAGGCATGGATGCCGTCGAGGTCAAGGTCCCCATGAATATCGATGCCAAGGCCATGATCAACAACGAACAGCATGGCATGATCAAGCTGGTCGTGGACAAGGCGACGCACCGCATAGTCGGTGTCCACTTCCTTGCCGACCATGCAGATACGCTGATTGGCGAGGCCGTGATGATGGTCTCCGGTAACATGACGCTGGAACAGGTCGCGCATGCCATTCACCCGCACCCGACCCAGACGGAGCTGTTCGGCGATCTCGCCAGGCGTCTGCTCTCGCGGCTGCGGCGCTCGGCAAAGGTGAAGAGCAGGGGGTAGGAATCCAGAATCCAGAATCCAGAATCCAGAATACAGAAGACAGAATATAGAAGACAGGAGTGAGGAGTGAGGAGTGAGGAGTGAGGAGTGAGGAGTGAGGAGTGAGGAGTGAGGAGTGAGGAGTGAGGAGTGAGGAGTGAGGAGTGAGGAGTGAGGAGTGAGGAGTGAGGAGTGAGGAGTGGAAGACGCGACGCGTCGACACAGATCCGCTTGCCACTCTATGTTCGGGCTCCGACCATACCGCCAGCCGTGCAAACGCGCACCGGACTCTTCTCACCCCTAACTCCTGACTCCTAACTGTTACCTCAACGGATTTATCCAACATGACCAAGGTAAAAAAAGTCGTTCTCGCATATTCCGGGGGTCTCGATACCTCGGTGATCCTCAAATGGCTCGAGGATACCTATGGCTGCGAGGTGGTGACCTTCACTGCCGATATCGGCCAGGGGGAAGAGGTGGACCCGGCACGGGCCAAGGCCAAGGCCATGGGGGTTCGGGAGATCTATGTCGAGGATCTGCGCGAGGAATTCGCGCGTGACTTTGTCTTTCCCATGTTCCGCGCCAATGCCCTTTATGAAGGCGAGTATCTTCTCGGTACTTCCATTGCGCGGCCGCTGATCGCCAAGCGCCTGGTGGAGATCGCCCAGGAGACCGGTGCCGATGCCATTTCGCACGGCGCCACCGGCAAGGGCAATGATCAGGTGCGGTTTGAGTTGGGGGCCTACGCGCTGATGCCGGATGTCAAGATCATCGCACCCTGGCGGGAATGGGATCTGCTCTCGCGCGAAAAGCTCATGGCCTATGCGCAGCAGCATGGTATACCCGTGGATTTTGCCAAGGCAGGCAAGAAATCACCCTATTCCATGGACGCCAACCTCCTGCACATCTCTTACGAGGGCGGTATTCTGGAAGATCCCTGGGCCGAGCCGGAAGAAGACATGTGGCGCTGGACGGTTTCCCCCGAGAAGGCGCCGGACGACGCCACCTATGTCGAACTGGATTTCCACCAGGGTGATGTCATCGCCGTCAACGGGGAATCCCTGAGCCCGGCCCGGGTGATGGAACGCCTGAACAGGATCGGCGGTGAGAACGGCGTCGGCCGCGACGATATCGTCGAGAATCGCTACGTCGGCATGAAATCCCGCGGCTGTTATGAAACGCCGGCCGGGACGATTCTTCTCAAGGCGCATCGGGCGATGGAGTCACTGACCCTGGACCGTGAGGCGGCGCACCTGAAGGACGAACTGATGCCGCGTTATGCGAGTCTCGTGTATAACGGCTACTGGTGGAGCCCCGAGCGCAGGATGCTGCAGGCGCTGATCGATACCTCGCAGGCGACCGTTAATGGCAGGGTTCGCCTCAAGCTCTACAAAGGCAACGTGGTTGTGGTCGGACGCGCGTCAGAGACGGATTCCCTGTTCGATGAGCGTATCGCCACCTTCGAGGAAGATGCCGGCGCCTATGATCAGAAGGATGCCGAGGGATTCATCAAGTTGAATGCCCTGCGGCTGAGGATTGCCGCGCAACGCGATAGGCCCTAGTGCTTTTTCAACGTTATGATGAAGGATATGATGGCCACGGAATCCACGGAAAAACACGGAAAAATTTCTAATGCGTGTTGGTTCTTTCCGTGGATTCCGTGGCTATAGATAAAAATACTGGCACTCAGCTTGATTTGTCAGCATCCGTCTATTATCACGTGGAAAGAGTACTAGAAGCCGATCTGGCCACGGAACCTGTGGAATCGACGGTCGGATGTGAAAGCCATTTTTCCGTGTTTTTCCGTGGATTCCGTGGCCATTAATCTTTCGCAGCACGCGGCCAGTAGGCTGCGTGGACGTGGCCGGGACCGGTATGCCCGGGCCGGCGATCCGCTCAGGCCGCCACTTGTTCCAGCACTTCATCCCGGCGCTTCAGCACCGCAGTGCAGAGCTCGGCATAATCAGCCCCGACTGCCTCGAACATCTTTGATACGTCGAGGCCCATGCCATCAAAGGCATCCGCCAGTTCTTCAATCCGCCGCGGAATCTTCGCCAGGAAGGCGGCGCGTTGCGGGGCGGGAAGCCCGGCCAGCTCGTGCTGCAGGCGCGAAATGCCGAAGGCGATGTGGTCCAGCTCGTCGCTCAAGGGTACATGCAGTGACTCACGCGTACCCGGGTCTGCCAGCGGAACAACCTTCTCCACGGCTTCACTGCCCAGGGCTTCAACACACAGATACATGTCAGCCAGAAATTCCAGCCAGGGCAGCGCGCGGAAGTGGGCCCGGATGGCATCCTCCTGCGCCGGGTTGATCACGGCTGTGGTATCCGTACCGAACGTCTCCATCCACTCACGCTGGATAGCGACATGGCGGCTTTCATCGCCGACCTGTTTGGCGAGCGCCAGTTTGGCCGCCTCGTCCGGCGCCGTCGCAATGCGTTCCGCGCAGATCTCCATGATCAGCCGATCCACCTGCGTATACAGCACCAGTAGCTGACCCATGGCATCGCGATACGTCGGGTCGACGGGAAGGTTCTGGGTATTCATATGACTCTTCTCCTTGGGTGGGGGACGCCCCAGCTGGTATTCGGGCGTCGGAAACGGGTTCGATTGAGGCGGTGCATCCAGGGCTTGTGCAGCAGACGCCACAAGGGGCCCGATACACCCAGTCCGCGCAGGATGCGCTGGCTGCTGGGCAGAAGGGGCGCGGCAAGGCCTGGCAATACCCAGTTGCCCGCTGCATGCGCCTGTTCCCGGAGGTGGCGGGGAAGGAAATCGGCCACCCCCGGTTCGATATAGAAGGTGGGCAACAGGCCAATGTCGTCGGACGCGATGCGGCCGTCCTCGATGAGGGAATGCGCCAGGGGTGTCCCGGGATACAGTCGCACCCCTGTCATCGCGACGACCGCCGTTGGATTCATCCGCCGCAACGCCCGGCAGGTGGTGCGTATGCTGAGTTCTGTCTCGCCCGGTGCACCGAAGATCACTGTCTGACAGACCTTCAGACCCGCTGCCAGACAATAGCGATTGGCCCTTTCCGCGGCGTCGGCATCAAAGGACTTGCCCAGCCGCTTCAGTTGGCCGTCATCAACCGCGTCGGTTCCCAGTTCGATGCCTTCACATCCGGCGCGCGCCATGAGTTCCGCCTGTTGACGGTCGAGCTTGACCGGTGTCGCATAACAGCTCCAGCGGACCCGCAGCCTGCGTCCCAGCAGCTCTTCACAGATGGACTCGACATGCCCGCGCGGGAAGTTCAGGATCGAATCGACGAAGAAAATCGGGTGCTCGCCATAATCGCGCATCAGCGCCTCGATCTCATCCACGACATCCCTGGCGTCGCGGGCGCGAAAACGATTACCTTCCAGCAAGGGATAGGTGCAGTAACTGCAGCGGAAGACACAGCCGCGTTTCGTCTGCACGTTGCCCATGCCACCCCGGCGCACATAGCGTGCATAGCGCAAAAAGATGACGCGCCGGTCGCAAGCCCGCGGCCCAGGTGGGTGACCGGTAGGGGTGCAGCGCTCGCACCGAGGCCCCGGCCGGCGTCTCAGCCGGTGATATGACACCGGGGATGCCGCCGGGCTCCCAGCCGTTCTCCAGCGCGGCTAGCAGTTCGACAAAGGCCTGTTCTCCTTCGCCGCGCACGCCCCAGTCCCCGTTCAGGGCCTGCATATAGGCCTCGGGCAGGATGGAAAACCCGGAGCCACCCAGCACGACCGGCGCGTCGGTACAGGCGTGCAGGACGTCCACAATCTGACGGTGTGACGGGAGATAATCCACCGTGCCGGGGTAGGCCGCATTATCGATGTTGCGCAAAGACAGGCCGATGACGTCGGGTTTGAACTCGGCGACGCGTCGCCGCAGAAGTCTCTTATAAAACATAGAAAAACATATATCTAGAACAGAAACCTCATGTCCGGCATTAATTGTTCCCGCTGCCACATAGGCCAGCCCCAGAGGAAAGATCGGGTCCGGCAGGCGTTCCCGGTTGGCGGATATGAGCAGTACGCGCATCGCAGGTTGCTATTCTGGCAGCACCGTCAGGGTGCCTTCCATGCCGCGTTCGCGATGACTTTTCATGAAGGGCAGCTTTTTGTTGCAGTAAAAGGTGTAGCTGCCGGGCACCTTCGGTGTGAGTTCTACGGCGCGCGTTGCGCCTGGTGGGACATTTATGTCAATGTCCAGCCCACCCGCCGGGTCCTTGAGCGTGAAATTGTGGGGGGTGATGCCGTCCGTGTTCGTCAGTTCCAGCTGCACCGAACGGCCGGCGCGAACCGCGAGTTCGTGCGGGGTGAAGTGATAATCGCCCAGTTGCATGGGAATGGTCTGCGGGCCGTCCGCTTCCAGGGCGACGACGTTCCCCGCAAGCAACAGCCCGATGCACAGGCCTTTGAACGCCGGCAAGCCGGGCATCATTCGGATGGTCGCGAACATGGAACACGGCCTTTGGGGTTGCAGAAGACCCCGGTCGAGAAGTCATAGCCTAAGCATGGCAGACAAATGCCAGTTTGCAATCAGCCTTCATGTTACCGCGGGCCGGCGGAAGCGTTGTGGCATGCGAGTTGGCGCTGCCGTCATCATCTGCCTGTTGGTTCATCTCGCAGGCGGGTGTAGCGCGGCGCTCGCCGGGGAGACAACGCGGGACCTCGCGCGCGAGGGCTGGACGCTGGCCCGGCAGGAAGCGGGCGTGGCGATCTACCGACGACCTCTGGCGGGCTCGAAGTTCGCTGCGCTGCTGGCGCGGGGAAAATTTCGTGCAGAACCTGAAGAAGTATTTGTAAGGCTATCAGATTACGAAATGTTTTCAGGTTTCATTCCTGGCGTTGAGGTGAGCCGGGTGCTGAAACGTCAGGGTCAGGACCTCTCGGTCTACCAACGGCTGGGCTTCCCGGCGCCGGTGGCGGACCGTCATTATGTCATTCGGATCCACAACGACCCCGGCGAATCAGAGCCGGGCATATTCCGGATCGAATGGAACCTGGACAGCTCCGAATCCGCGGCGCTGCAGCCACGAGGGGCCATCGTGCCAGGCGATTTCAGCGGCCGCTGGCGGCTGGCGCCTGACCAGAAGGCCGGGATGACGCGTGCGGTCTATGAAATTCACGTGGATCCGGGTGGCAGGCTGCCCGCCTGGCTGTTCCAGCGTGTCGCCGAGGGTTATGTCTTCCAGGTGATCCAGGCGGTACGCCGGCGTGTTGAAGCGGCGCCCTAGTGCTGATACTGACGCATGTTATGGCCACGGAATCCACGGAAAAACACGGAAGGAACCAACACCCATCTTAGAATTGTTTCCGTGTCTTTGCATGGATTCCGTGGCT
The DNA here is from genome assembly GCA_963707015.1 of uncultured Gammaproteobacteria bacterium. GTDB lineage: Bacteria > Pseudomonadota > Gammaproteobacteria > Thiohalobacterales > Thiohalobacteraceae > CAVPOO01. The sequence goes on along the minus strand of CAVPOO010000021.1, from coordinate 319,216 downwards.
ATGAATAATGGCTCTTGCGCAGACTGTGTGGGTGCCAGGTGTCAGTGTTCCACCGACGGGGGAATCCGCCTGTCAGAACCCGGAACCCGGAACCCGGAACCCGGAACCCGGAACCCGGAACCCGGAACCCAGAATACAGAATACAGAATACAGAATACAGAATACAGAATACAGAATACAGAAAAGCCGATGAGGGTGTGCCTCGCGCTCCGATAGCTTCGTTTGGATCCAGACCTGATTGTTGGCCACGGAAGAACACGGGCAGAGCGAACACTCATTAGAATGTTTTCCGTGTTTTTCCGTGGATTCCGTGGCTATAAATAATCAAAGACTGGCGGCCAGCCTGATTTGCCAGCATCCGTCATTATCACCCTGAAGGAATACTGGTCAGGCCGATTTGATACGCGCGAGAATATCCTGCCTCGCGTGTGCAAGCAGGGAATCACGGTCCAGAGTATCGAGGATATTGCGCACCACCTGCTTGGGCCCGGCGTCGCCCCAGGAGCCGCCCGCCGCCAGATAGCGCTCGGCGGCGTGCCCGACGATGTAGGTCGCGTAATAGGCCACCGCGCCCTGGGCGCCTGCCGTTAGCAGCGTGGAAAATCCGCCACTGCCCGCCTTCAGGAGCGAGGAGGCGAGATTGATGGCCCAGGTGGCGCCCATGAGGACCATCAGCTGCCCCATGATGGTCTTGATCAGCGCGCCGGACTGGCCTCGCGTCATGGGCAGGCCATAGACATGAGACAGGTGCACGACCATGGAGATATCGACGACGATCGCGGCCACCAGATCGGTAATCGGGACCGGGTTGATTGCAACCGCCAGTCCCTTGGCGAGACAGTAGTTGTCGATAACGATCTCGCCAACCAGCCGTCGCGCCGCGAGCACACGCTGGCCGACCTTGTCACTCAAATCACTGGCGAAGAGGCTGGCATTCAGGGCCGCCAGTGTCTTGCCCTCTGCCTCGAGAACCTCCCATAAGCGTTCCTTGAGTGCATCCAGCTGGGGCGCGGGCCGGCGTTCGGTTTCGATCTCCTTGCCCTCGGCGTCGACGGTGATATAGATCCGTGGGGCAGGATCCGCCACGACCTCGACCAGACTGGCGGGGCTGACGATGCCGTGCAGCCGGCCGAGCAGGCTGGTGCGAAGTTCCTGGCGTTGTTCGGCGGTGTAGCGGTCACTCTTGTTCATGACCAGCAACAGTGGCCGCTGCTGTGCGGCCAGCAGGCGCAGCGCCCGGTATTCGGCGTCCGTCATGTCACCATCGATGACGAACAGCACGAGATCCGCCCGTTCCGCCACCTCGTGCGCCATGCGTTCGCGAAGTTCGCCTTCGATCTCGTTAATACCGGGCGTGTCGATCAGAAACAGTGAGCCACTCTGCTGTTCCTCCCATTGCGCCATGGCCGTGCGTTTGGTTTCGCCGTGCAGTGCGCTGGTTGAGAACCGGTGTTCGCCGATCAGTGCGTTCAGAAGCGAGGACTTGCCGACACTGACACGCCCGAATACGGCAATGTGGATATGACCATGCTCCAGCCTGTCGAGCATCGCCTGGACCTGGTGAAAATCCTCGCCCAGCTGTTCACGCACCTCGGGCGGCAGCCGGTCATTGGACAGCAGCTGATTCAGGCTGTCGCGGGCCTGTGCCAGGTGCCGATCGGTGCCGGGCAGGGATGAATCAGCGCTTGTCTTGCTCGTCGTCGCGGGCCTGGAGAGCCAGTCTGGCAAGGCTTCTCGCGCGCGCTTCCAGATCTTCACCAAGTTTCTCCCTGAAGAGTAAGCTCGCCGGAGCCGGGCGCAGCTCGCCCCGGGTCTCCAGTGTTTGTACCACGGCATGGCCCAGGGTGTCGAAAATCAGACCATAGGCAACTGCATGCATCAGGCCGCCTGCCAGGGTCCCGACACCGGGAAACGCCTTGGCCGCATTGCCGACAATGGCCAGGATCAGCGGCAGGGTCTTGCGAATCTGCTTCTGGGTCATTGACAGCAGTTTCTCCAGCTCGACATCCCGTACCGGCGCGTCATAAAGTTTGCACAGAGATTTTACCAGCTGGGTGCCGAGATAGCCCTGGATGATGATGTCGGTACCCGGCCCCACGGCGGCCATGCCCCCTACAACGGCACGCCGGGTGTATTTCCTGACCAGCTCCTCGGATTCCTCCGCGCGATGCAGCGCCCTGGCCTTTTCGAGCTTGCGCGAAGCCAGTTCGAAGACCGCCGTATCGCGCAGCGATTCCAGTAATTCGAGGTTGCCGTCAAAGATGCGTTGCAGGGCATCGCGCAGCGTGTCGAGCTGCGGGGGCAGCACGCGAACCGCTTCGTATTCCTTGCCGTCCGGTCCCAGACGGGTAACGAGCTGTGTCGGCCGCGTGGCGATACTGGCGATACGCACGCCGGGCCGGTCCGCAAAGGTTGCCTGCAGGCGCTCCCGTATCAGTGTCTGGTCGCTCTCTGAATAGCGGTCGAGTTTGTTGAGGGCAATGATCACCGGCTTGTTCAGATCCAGCAGGGGCGCCAGGGCGGCGTGCTGATCACGGGTCATGTCGCCATCCAGGACGAAAATCACCACATGGGCCCGCTGCGCCTCCTCGGCCGCGATGCGGTCGTAGTCACGGCCAGCCTGGTTGAGGCCGGGCACGTCGATCAGCACGACCTCGTCGCCGGATTTCCGGTGCCAGCGGTATTGCTGCACCGCGGTGGTTGTGCCGCCCACGACACCGGTCTCCGGGTTGGCGCCCGGCAGCAGGGCCTCGATCAGCGAACTCTTGCCGCTGCTGATCTCACCGTACAGCGCGAGATACAGGATACCTTCGCTGCGCCGTTGCGTGAGTTCGGCCAGCTCACGTCGCGCGGCGCTGATGTCGACGCCTGCTTCGCCGGCATCCTGCAGCTTGGCGTGGATGGCGTCTTCGGTGACGGGCTCTCTGACGTGTTGCTGCTGGCGTTTCGCGGAGGGGCGCAGGATAGACCAGATCAACCAGCCGCCGAAGCCCAGCAGCAGCAGCGCGACCGAGCCGAACAGCGGAAACACCCAGAGCGGCGCCTGCCTGAGTTCGCGCCACAGCTCCACTGTCACGTGCGCCGCATTCATGATGGTTGCGAGCAGGAACAGCAGCCCGATAAAGAAACCCAGGGCGAGGAGGAGCTTGAATGTCGAGCGGCGAGTCATGCGTATGCGGGAGCCAGAGCCGTGAATCCGTGACGTCAGGTATGATTTGTGCGTTGACTGCGTATCATAGCAGCACCCGCGCAGCGGGAAAGTCACGTCGGGGCTGCAGGCCGTGGTGAGGGGGGCGTCGTGCCCCGCCCGCAGCGGACGAGTCATGAGTGCCCGGTGTGCACGGCCCCTCGGACTCGGCTATGCTCGACCACTCACCTCTATGAAGCCGTTTTCACAGAATTCAACCGCCTGCAATCGCCATGTCTGACCTCGTCGAGCGCGCCCGGGCCTACGCCACGCAGGCCCACCAGCGCATCCACCACCGGAGAAAATACAGCAAGCAACCCTACCAGGTGCACCTGGATGCGGTGGCAAGACTGGTTGCCTCGGTGACGGACGATCCGGAAATGCTGGCTGCGGCCTGGCTGCACGATACCGTGGAGGATACGCCGGCGACACTCGACGATATCGAGGCGGAATTCGGCACCCGGGTTGCGGAGCTGGTCGAGGAGCTGACAGACGTCAGCCGGCCCGGTGACGGTAACCGGGTGGTGCGCAAGCAGATCGATCGACGCCACACGGCCCAGGCGTCGGCGCGTGCCAAAACGGTCAAGCTCGCGGACCTCATCGATAACTGCAAGGATATCGTGCACCACGACCCGCGCTTTGCCAGGGTCTACCTCGCCGAGATGGGCGCCCTGCTGGACGTCCTGAAGGAAGGTGACCCCCGGCTGCTGAGTCAGGCCCGCGGGCTGCATGCGGGCAGCCTGGACAAACTCGGCCTGGCTGCGACCGATTCGCAGGCCGTTGAACTGTGGGATCCGATGGCGCGGGCACTGCCGGGGTTTGCGGGCGCGGCGTTCCGGCGGATGTTCACGGAGATCTTCACGGCGAGGGATATCGCCGAGTCGCTGCTGTCCTTTGATGCCGACAAGCCTTGCCGCGAGGCGTGCAAAGCGATGGAGGTTCGCCGTCAGGACGTCGCCAGTGTCCGGGTCAGTGGGTCAGTGCAGGGCTATGTGCGCCGATCCGAGCTGTCGGAGGGTGATTGCGGCGATTATCTGCGCCACTTTACGGTGGATCAGGTGGTAGGCGGCAGTTCCACGCTGGCCGACGTGATCCACATACTGACCCGCCACGACTACTGTTTCGTGGCCCTGCTGGGTGAGGTGACGGGTCTGATATGCCGCGACGATATCAACAAGCCCATGGTGCGGATGTGGCTGTTCGGCGTGATCACTATGATCGAGATGGGCCTGGTACAGCTGATCCAGCAGCAGTTTCGGGAGGATGCGTGGCGGACGCTGGTCTCGGCGGGCCGGCTGGAAAAGGCCAAGGCGGTTCAGGCGGAACGCCAGCGCCGCAACCAGCACTGTGCCCTGATCGACTGCCTGCAGCTCTCCGACAAGGGGCAAATCCTCATGGCCCATCCGGCAATGCTGGCAAGGCTTGGCTTCGATTCCAGGAGTACGGCGAAACGTGTCGTCAAGGAGCTCGAATCGCTCCGCAACAATCTTGCCCACGCCCAGGACATCGTCACCCATGACTGGGCGCAGATCGCGCGTATGACACAGCGGATTGAGGAGATCCTGCGCAGTTGATTGAAAACAGAAGCCGGAATACAGAATACAGAATACAGAATACAGGAGACAGGAGACAGGAGACAGGAGTGAGGCGTGAGGAGTGAGGCGTGAGGCGTGAGGCGTGAGGCGTGAGGCGTGAGGCGTGAGGCGTGAGGCGTGAGGCGTGAGGCGTGAGGCCTGCGCGATTCTGGGTTCTGACTTCCGCGTTCCCCCTGGGCAAGACTCGTCCAGGCGATGGGCTGGTGTTGCCGCAGCGGGCCGTAACCCGGCAGATGCTGCGCAATACGTGAGAATAGTCCCTGGTCTCTACTCCGTCGCCTCCGACTCGGGCGCAGGCTGTGTCGGGGGAAGTCCCGTTTCCTGGGCGTAGATCTCGCTTAGCAGGCGCCGCCATGCGTGATACTGGGTTTCTGCCGAACCGGCGAGCGTGACGGTCCTGCCTTCTACGTCAACGACCATGGGGGCGACGGCCGCGTCCAGCGAATCGCCGAGCTCGCGCAAGGCGTCGGCATGTATCCGGGATTGGCCGTATTTCTCCACGCCACTGGCAAAGACGGCAACGCCCCCGACGGCAGTCGCCGCGCTGACCACCTGGCCGGCGGTGCTGCCGCTTTTCAGGCCGCCGGCGACACCGGCGACGGTCGCAGCACCCCCCATGACCATACGATTGCGGGCAGAGCGCTGCAGCTTCTGTAAGGCGAGTGTTTCTTCAAAGTTGTTCTTGCGCCATTCGCGGTAGGACGGTTCCATCTCCCGGCAAAATGCGGCGTAGTGTCCATCAAGGGTGTCCAGGAGCATGGCATCCCGCGTACGGATGGTGCGGACGCGACTCAGCATGGGGTCGCCGTCGGCCGGCAGGCGGTTCAGCGAATACCGCCCTGGCGGGTCCTGGACCAGATAGCCTGCAAAGGCGTCCGGGGAAAAGTCCTGCGCGAACCTCAGTTCGGCGATCGTGCGAATGCGCTCGAGCGCCTCGCCGGTGAGCTGGTCCCTGGCGGTGAGCAGATCATTGGCGATGCTGTTGTAGACACTCTGGAAGGGATCTTCCGCACGGAAATGTTCGTCGCTGTACGCGTACTTGCTCGCCGTTCCGGTGTAGTGTTTTTTCAGCCAGGTGGTTCCGGTTGCGTCAGTGACTGCCACGTCCAGGCCGAATTGCTCGCCGTCGGAGCTGACTATCCGACCCGTTACCATGAGGTCGACCGTACGTTCGCTGTCCGGAACGAGCCACAAGGCGCCCCACTGGCGGGTCGCCGCGAGGGTTCGTTTGAGCGTGTAGGGGATGCAGCGAGCCTCCGCCTTCCTGACATCCGGAAAGATGTTCGACTCCCTGAGTTCCTTCTGATCCTCCGGCAGCCCGGGGTCGAAAATCACGATGCCGACGTCGAGGAGCCGGTTTTCGGTAACAGGCTGTTGCGCCTGGGTTACGGGGAGCGCATTGGCCCGCACTACCTCTTGCGTGCTGCAGCCCCACAGCTGCAGGACTACGAAGCCCAGCGGGATCAGGAGGGACGGGAAGGCCGGGTTATGCATCATGCGCCAAGAAGAAGTGCTGCAATGGCGGCCCGGCGCTGCCGATCTCGCGAGTCCGGACGCGATGTCTAATCAAGAATAATTCCATATAACAAGACGATGAGAGGTATTCCTGATAATGTTCATAGCTGTTCTGGGCGCTGCGGAGCGCGCATACTCATTATAGACCGCTGATTGTTGCACTGGGGGCTACTATCGCCCGCGGCCAACAGCGGCTACAACTTATATTGGAAATGGTCCGGGATAGCGACCACCGCTTCGTCTGGAATTTCAGAAAAAGGGTATCCCGGCAGGAAACGAGCTCTCGTTACATGCACAGTCCCGATCGACAGGGCTATGGTTACCGGCTACTCGTGTTCGGCGCGGTAGCCTCGCTCGGCCTGGGCTGTACGACGACCCTGCACATCGATGCGGCTGTTCCCCGCCCCGTTGTCGAGGCCTTGCCGCTCGATGTCGGTGTTCACTACACGGCGTCGTTTCGTGACTATGGATTCGATGGCGAAGCGGCAGACGATGAGTCGCGCTGGAACATTGAGCTCGGGCCAGCGCAAGTTCGGCTGTTCGATCAGTTGTTCGAGACCCAGTTCAGGAAGGTGACGCCAGTCGACGACCTGCATGCGATATCCAAGCCGGCGCGTATGGACATGGTGCTGGAACCGGCTATCGAGGAATACAGTCTGCGCACACCCTGGGGAACGGGGACGGATTTCTACGAAGTGACCATCCGTTACAGTCTGTCGCTTTACTCACCCGACGGGGAACCGATTGCACGCTGGTCGTTCGAGGGTCACGGTCGGACGCGCTCCAGTTTTTTCAGTAATGATGAGTCGGTAGAGAAGGCCACCATTGCGGCCATGCGTGATGCGGCCACCGTGCTGATTCTTGAGCTGGGAGACAAGCCTGAGGTGAAGGGTCTGCTTCAGGCCAAACGGACCCGTGACGGCAAGCTGCACAAAGATGTCGATTCCTGAACAGGGTCGCAGGGTCATGCGAGGCCTTGCGGCGCTGATCCTGGTGTCGGCGTTCACCGCCTGCACCACGGCGCGCATCGACGTCGCCAGGCACAGTACGGCCAGCATCGATGCGGACCTGGGGGTGGTCATTCTGGCCAGACAGCATGATGGTGGCCAGGATACGGAAGAAAGCTTCATGGACTGTGTGACGGGGGCGCTGTCCGACGGTGAGGCGCCGATCAGTCTCTACCCGGAGCAGGATTTCGTCGACGCCCTGTTTCCCTGGTTTGAACCGCGAATCGCACCGACGACACCTGAGGCCTTGCCCGCGCTGCTGAACCGCCCCGGCGTGGGCGAGAAGATCATGGACATCGGCGTGCGCTATCTGGTCTGGGTGGACGGCAACTCTGAACGGGTCGATGGCGGGGGCGGTATGTCCTGCGCCGTCGGTCCCGGGGGGGGTGGCTGCCTCGGCTTTGTGTGGTGGGATACGGCATCCGACTATGAGGCGGTTATCTGGGACCTGCAGGGTGGCGAGTCGCTCGGTGCCGTGAGTGCCGACGCGACCGGTATGTCGTATGTGCCGGCACTGATCGTGCCCTTACCGCTGATCGCACGGACTCAGGCCGCCGCCTGCAGGGGGCTTGCAGAACAGCTCAGGGGCCTGCTCGACGGGGATGATGCTCTGTGAGACACCCGGCGTCGCGCCTGGGTGAGTGTTAACAGGCCTTGGTATTTTTTCAATCTGATAATAACGAATAGTATGGCCACGGAATCCACGGAAAAAATTCCAATGGCTATTCGTTCATTCCGTGTTTTTCCGTGGATTCCGTGGCCATAAATAACAATAAAATACTGCCACTCGGCTTGATTTGTCCGCATTCGTTATTATCACGTTGAAAGCGTGCTGGCCCTTCCTGCGTTTTTCCCGTCCGCGTGGCGATGCGGGCGAGCGCCTTTACAACTTTACCCGCTTGGTGCAACCTGCCGGCTTTTGAACCTAGCGACATGACAACAGAGGAACTGCGATGAACCAAGCAATGCAGCGCCGCTCACGATGGGGTCTGAGAGGCAGCAAGTCGGCGATTGTCCTGCTGACGGCCTTATCGGTGGCTGTCGTCGGCTGCCAGACGACCAACCCCTACACGGGTGAACAGGAGGTCAGCAAGACGACCACGGGTGCCGGTATCGGTGCGGTCGGCGGCGCCATTGCCGGCGCGATTTTCAGCGGCAAGCGCAAGGCGGTGCTGCTCGGCGCCGGTATCGGTGCCCTGGCAGGCGGTCTGGTGGGTAATTACATGGACAGGGAAGAGGCCAAACTGCGGGCGCAGCTCGAGGGAACCGGGGTGAGCGTGACCCGCATCGGTGACCAGATCACGCTCAACATGCCTGGCAATGTCACCTTTGCCACTAACTCGGCGGATATATCCGCAAGCTTCTATCCCGTGCTCGACTCGGTCGTGCTGGTCCTCAAGGAGTTTCAGCAGACTTATGTCGACGTGGTCGGCCATACCGACAGTACCGGCGCCCTGGACTACAATCAGCGTCTGTCAGAACAACGCGCGACGAGTGTTTCCCGATATCTGGAAAGCCGTGAGGTGCTGCCCGAACGCCTGGTGACACGTGGCGTGGGGCCGGATGCGCCGATCGCCTCCAATGACACGCCGGAGGGCCGGGCCCTGAACCGCCGTGTCGAGATTATCCTGACGCCGCTGACCTAGCCAAACCGGTCCAGGCCGCGCAAGCGGGAAAATCAGCGCCAGTGTCGGCCACGCCCCGGCGACGCGATGCGCTGTACGCGGCCTTGCCGGCGCTGTGCCGTTGGCGTTGCCCGCCCGCTGTGGTTAGAGTGGCGCCTGGCGTCTTCCAGGACAGAGAATCTGACTCGCTATGGACTATGTCGACGGTCTCCTGAAAATCGGTCCGTTCCGGGCGGTGACATGGGGTATCCTCGTGCTTTTTGCCGGTCGCTGGCTCATCCAGCATTCCCGTTTCCTGCGCGATTACAATATTCCCGAGCCCGTTGTCGGCGGGCTGCTGTTCTCGCTGTTGGCCGCCGGCTTGTATTTCGGTCTGGATATCACCGTGGACTTCGACCTCGGTGCCCGGGATTTTCTGCTGGTGTACTTCTTTACCACCATCGGCCTCAACGCCAGGCTGAGCGATCTGGTGGCAGGCGGCAAGCCGCTGGCGATCCTGCTCGGCGTCACTGTGGGGTACATGGTGCTGCAGAATCTCACCGGCATCACGGTTGCCTCGGCTTTTGACCTGCCGCCCCAGATCGGCTTGCTGGGCGGGACCGTATCGCTGATCGGGGGGCACGGCACCACCATCGCGTGGTCGCCAGTCTTCGCAGAAGAATACGGCATCGAGAACGCCATGGAGATCGGCATCGCCTGTGCCACCTTCGGGCTGGTACTGGCGAGCACCATGGGCGGCCCGATCGCCCGTTACCTGATCCGCAAGCACGACCTGCAGCCCACTCCGACCGCGGCATTCGATGTCGGGGTGGCTGCCGAACAGGAACGCACGGGGATTGACTACCTGTCTTTCCTGCAGGCGATCTTTGCCATTCATGTGAGTGTTACCCTCGGGGTGTTGATCAATGAATCGCTGGAGGCGGCGGGGCTCAAGCTGCCGTTGTTCGTAACCGCCCTGTTTGGCGGTATCCTGCTCGCCAACAGCATTCCGCGGCTGTTGAAGCATGTGAGCTGGCCGTCCCGCACCGCCTCACTGGCGCTGATCGCCGACGTGTCACTGGGCATCTTTCTGGCGATGTCGCTCATGAGCATGCAGTTGTGGACCCTGATTGATCTTGCCGGACCTATCCTGACGATGCTGGTGTGCCAGTTCGTGATTGCCGCCTCGCTGACACTCTTCGTGGTGTTTCGCTTGATGGGTCGCAACTATGATGCGGCAGTGGTCTGCTCGGGCTTCGGAGGCATCAGCCTGGGATCCACGGCGACGGCGATGGCGAACATGACGGCGGTTACCCACCGCTATGGCCCTTCACACCTGGCCTTCATTATCGTGCCGCTGGTCTGTGCCTTTTTCATCGATATCGTGAATGCCTTCCTGATAAAGTTCTTTCTCGCGCACCTGTAACCGGTACGCGCACGCGCGGGGTGCTACGCAAGCCGGAGGCTGTTGTCTATGTGTGCAGCACGGCTGGGACGCCGGTGCGGGTGGGGATCTCACGCGGCGCCCGGATCCGAATGGCAAAATCGGTACCGATGGCACAGACGGCCTGTCACATGCCGGCGTTGACCGCGGTGGTCGTCGATCCGCACCCTGGCAGGAGTTTTCTATGCGGACCCGCTACCGGGTTTTCACCGGTGCACTGATTGTTCTGCTCGGCGCCGGCCTCGCTGCGGTCGGCGTCATTACCCATCGTGTTGAAGGTCACGACCTGGACGCCGCGGGTGTGCGTCTGCATTACACGGATGAGGGGCAGGGCGAGCCCGTGCTGCTCCTGCACGGGTTTGCGGTCAACAGCGACCTGAACTGGCGGCTGCCCGGGATAACCGCGGCGCTGGCAAGGCAGTTTCGGGTCATCGCCCTGGATCTGCGCGGCCATGGACTGAGTGGCAAGCCGCATGCGCCCGGTCAGTACGGTCTGGAGATGGTCAGGGATGTGCCGCGCCTGCTGGATCACCTGCAACTCGAAAAGGTGCATCTGGTCGGCTACTCGCTGGGCGGCTTCGTTGCCTTGAAGGCCGCGGCGCTGTATCCGCGGCGCCTGCGCGATCTGACGCTGATCGGGGCGGGCTGGGAACGGCCCGAAAACAGCGCCTTTCTGCACGCGCTCGATGCGTTCGCCGACGCGCTCGAGGCGGGCAGGGCAATCGGGCCCTTGATCGCAGGTCTGGGGCCAGGGCAGCCCTCGCCGGGTTTAGTGCATACGGCGGTGAACAAGGTCATGACCGGGTTCTTCAGTGACAAGGCGGCGCTGGCGGCCTTGACCCGCAGCCTCCCTGCGCTCACGCTGACCGAGCAGGCTCTCCGGTCTGTGTCGGTTCCCGTCTGCGGCATCGTCGGGAGCCGGGATCCGCTGAGAGCCAGCGCCGAGGCGATGCGAGGCCAGGTACCCGATTTTACCCTGGTCCTGCTCGAGGGCGCCGGTCATATTACCGCGGCGGGTCGCAGCGAGACACGCAAGGTGCTGGAGAATTTCCTGAAAACGGGGCAGTGCGGGTACTGAGAAGCGGCATGGTGATGGCGTCAGGCGCCCGTGCGCCGACCTTCGTCACGGCCTTGACTGGCGCGTGAATCCGCCCTGGCCCGGGTGGAAGTACCGGTTGCCAGGCCATCGCCCGCGGGTCTCAGAGACCTCATCGTCAGCGTCGGGCACGGTTCTGAAAGGATTCCACTCATGCTAGACTGCGGCAACTGACGCGCCATCGCGTGGGCAGGCCGGCTCGGTTCATCGTCCGGGTTCCTGCCCAACTCAACAGCAGGCGGCAAGCCGCAGTGGACTTGGGAGTGCACATGAGAATAACAAGCGGCCATCTGACCGGGATTGGTCTGATCGGGGTGTTACTTGCGACCGGCGGTTGCACGACCCTGGGACCGGATTTCAGGCAGCCCGAAGCGGACGTCGAACAAAAATGGCTGGAGACCGGTGAGCCGACCCTGCAGACGGAGGCACCGAATTACGGCGACTGGTGGATCGTATTCAACGATCCGGTTCTGAATGCACTGGTGGAGACGGCGTATCAGCAGAACCTCCCCCTGCAGATTTCCGGTCTCCGAATCATGCAGGCCCGCGCGCAGTTGGGCGTTGCGATCGGCAGCCAGTACCCGCAACTGCAGCAGGCCGCCGGTGCGCTGACCCGCGTCAATCTGAGTGAGAATGAGCCGAACTTCAACCCGATTGCTGACGACACCTTCTGGACAGCCAATGTCGGCTTTGATGCGGCCTGGGAACTCGACTTCTGGGGCCGCTTCCGGCGCGGTGTCGAATCTGCCAGCGCTGACCTGGCGTCGCAGGTGGCCGCCTACGACACGTCCCTGGTCTCGCTGACCGCGGAAGTCGCGCGTGTGTATATTGTGCTCCGCACGCTGGAGGAGCAGCTGGCGGTTGCGCGTGGCAATGTGGAAACCCAGCGGCGCGGTTACCAGATCGCCGATGTCAAGTTCCGCAATGGCGCGGTCAGCGAGCTCGACCCTTCCCAGGCGCTGACGCTGCTGCGCGATACCCAGGCACTGATTCCGTCGCTGGAAAGCAGTATTCGCCAGGCGATGAATGCCTTGAGTACGCTGCTGGGTATGCCGCCCCGCGACCTCAGCGCCAGGCTTGGACGGGGCCGCATTCCGGATGTGCCGGCCGAGGTCGCGGTAGGTGTGCCCGCGGATCTGTTGCGTCGCCGCCCCGACATTCGTCAGGCCGAGCTCCAGGCGGCATCGCAGAGTGCCCGGATCGGTTTTGCCGAGACCGATCTCTACCCCAGATTCAGCCTGGTGGGTTCGATCGGCTATACCACGAGTGATACCAACCAGAGTGATCTCGGGGATATCTTCAGCGGTGACAGTTTCGGTTATTCATTTGGTCCGGCCTTTTCCTGGTCCATTCTCAACTATGGTCGGATCAAGAATAATGTGCGCGTCCAGGATGCGCAGTTCGAACAGCTGATCGCCACGTACCAGAACACCGTGCTGGAGGCGGCTCGTGAGGTCGAGGACGGGCTCGCCGGTTTTCTCGGCGCCAAGGCCTCGGCGAAATTTCTGGGTGAGAGCGTCAAGTCGGCCGAACGGTCGGTGCAGCTCGCACTGATCCAGTACCGCGAAGGTGCGGTTGACTACCAGCGGGTGCTGGATACCCAGCAGACCTTACTCCAGGAACAGGACCAGTATACGACCAGGCGGGGGGACATCGTCCTCAGTCTGGTGTCCACCTACAAGGCGCTCGGTGGTGGCTGGCAGATCCGTGCCGGCAAGGATTTTGTGCCGGAAGCGCGGCGGGAACAGATGCGCGAGCGGACAGACTGGGGTGACCTGCTGCCCCCAGAGACCTTGCCGGACGATCTCCCCGAACCGCCACCCACGGGGACCGCGCAGCCCTTGTTTAACAAGCCGGAGTGGTAGCCTCGCCGAGGCGGGCCAGGTAAGGCGTGTCCGGGTGGGCGAGCGGGTCAGGTTGGCGGTCGCCGCATTGGGTCGCAGTGAAGGTATGCGGCAAGCGTCCCCTAGCCTGGCTTGGACACGGTCCCGATGAACCGGAAAGTCAGGGTCGGCATCCGGCATGTCCCGAACGCAGATGTCGGTAGCCGGTGGTGTGACTGTCCCCGGTGAGCCCGCTGAGATATGACACCCGCACAGCCGGCCGAAGTGCCGAAAGGTAGAGCCAGGAATCATGAGATATCGAAGGGTTAGCGCCTGCAGCCTGGCGGTTTTCTTTCTTATCCCTTTATGGGCGCTCGCAGCGTTGTCCGACGATGCGGTACGCGAACAGATCAGGGAGCGGGTCGAACATATCCAGTCGGGTGAGGGCCTGCAGATCGAGGGCACGTCCGTCGCGTCGGAGATCGTGCTGCCGGCATTTTACGAACAGCGTGGCTTTGCCCCGGCATGGACGAACCAGGACTCGGTTGCGCAGCTTCTGAACGCGCTGCGGACGATCGATCAGGACGGGCTGGATCCGGCGGACTACCATTTGGCCGCTCTAGAGGTGCTGCAGCGCCGACTCAGCGCAAGCGAGACGCCGGACCCAGCGGTCCAGGCCGATTTCGATCTGCTCCTGACCGACAGCCTGGTGCGTCTCGGTTATCATCTGCTCATCGGCAAGGTCGATCCGGTTGAGCTCGATAACAACTGGAACATGGACAGAACGCTGCCTGGTCTCGATCCGGTTCTGCAGACCGCCAGTGCCATTGAGAACGGGACGGTGGACGACCTCATCGAGTCACTGCGTCCCCAGGATGCGATTTACCCGCACTTGAAACGGGCACTGGCGCGCTACCGGGGCCTCGCGGCCAAGGGTGGCTGGCAGCCGGTTCCCCCCGGCGCCGCACTGAAGCCGGGTATGCGGGATGTCCGTGTGAAGGCGCTGCGCAGGCGTCTGGTGGTCACGGACGATATGCAGGCTGGGGATCCGGAGTCAGACCTGTTTGATGCGACGCTGGAAGCGGGGGTCAAACATTTCCAGCAGCGCCACGGGCTGGAGGCCGACGGCGTCGTCGGCACGGGAACGCTCGCCGCGCTGAATGTGCCGGTAGCAGCGCGAATCGATCAGATTCGAGCCAATCTGGAACGTGCCCGCTGGGTGTTGCATGACCTGCCGGATGAATACGTGCTGGTCGATATCGCCGGCTTCAATGTCAGGTATTTCCGCGACGGCAGTCTGATCTGGGAGAGCCGGGCGCAGGTGGGTAAACCCTATCGCAAGACGCCTGTGTTCAAATCACGCATCACCTATCTGGTCATGAATCCGACCTGGACTGTCCCACCGACCATTCTGCGCCAGGATATCCTGCCCAAGGTCAAAGTGGATCCTGGCTACCTGGACAAGAAGAACCTGCGTGTGATTGACCGCGACGGGAAAGTCATCGATGCGGGTACGATTGACTGGTCGAAGTACCCGGGCGCAGGTTTCCCCTATATGCTGCGCCAGGACCCCGGACCGACGAACGCCCTCGGCCGCATCAAGTTCATGTTTCCCAATGCGCACGCTGTCTATCTGCACGACACGCCGAGCAAGTCGCTGTTCGATCGCACCGAGCGGGCCTTCAGTTCCGGCTGTATCCGGGTCGAGCACCCCTATGAATTCGCCGCCTTGTTGCTGAATGACGACGTCAAGTGGAATCAGCAGAATATATTACAAGCCATTGATTCGATGAAAACCATGTCCGTGTCGCTTCCCCGTCCGGTCACCGTGCTCCTGCTGTACTGGACGGTGGGCATCGATGCCAAGGGCGACCCGGTGTTCAAGCAGGACATCTATCAGCGCGATCCGGCCGTCGTGGCCGGGCTCGGCCAGCGGTTCCAATTCAGAAAACGGCCTGTTATATAAAGATAAGGTTCCATAAAGCCACTGACGTATCCGCCCAGTGCCGCGGTCCGGTGGTCTGGAACGATTGAGCCGATGAGCTCACCCATGAGGCAAACCCGGAGGAAGGTTGTAATGAGAATGAGAAACCTTGCCGCAGTCCTAGGTCTGGCGACGCTGCTGAGCGCGCCTGTGCTTGCTCAGGAGGTCATTGTCTATCCGGCAAAGGGCCAGAGCGCAGAGCAGACGGAAAAGGATAAATATGAATGTTACGCCTGGGCGAAGAACAGCAGCGGCTTCGATCCCATGGCTGCGCCCACGGCGCAGACGGCCCCGCCAACAAAAGAAAAACAGGCCGGCGGCGTCGGCAAGGGAGCGATCGGGGGCGGACTGGCCGGGCTCGCGGTTGGGGCGCTGACAGGCAGCGCCAAGAAAGGTGCCGCGATCGGCGCCGGCTCCGGTGCGGTTCTTGGCGGCATGCGTCGCCACGACCAGAAACAGCGCGAGACACACACGCAGCAGCAATGGGAACAGCAGGAGGTCGCAAACTATTCCCAGAATCGCAATAACTACAATCGCGCCTATTCCGCTTGTCTGGAAGGGCGTGGTTACACGGTACGATAAGGCGGTGGAGACGGTGATGACAAACAGCAAACTAACGGGTTTTATCTCTCTTGCGCTTGCCTGGAGCGCGGCCGGCGCCGCTGGGTTTGACGGCTCTGCGCCTTTGCTCTGCGCCTCGGTGGAGGTCATCGAATGCATCCCTGCAGAGGACTGCCTGCGGGTGACGCCGGAGGCCGTGGATGCGCCCCAGTTTATCCGGATTGATTTCCAGGCGAACGAGATGAGCGCTGCCAGCGCCTCCGGGGCGACGAAAACCACACCCATAGAGCGTAGCGAGACGGTTGATGGCAAACTGATTCTGCAGGGCGCCGAAGACGGTGTCGAAGGCGTGCGCGATGGCCTGGGCTGGAGCCTGGCCATCGCCGAGGATACCGGCAAGATGGTGTTGACCGGTTCCGGCGACGCAGTCGGGTTTGTTATCTTCGGCGCCTGTACGCCCTTGTAATCTTTTCCTGCCGGGACCTCCACCGGGGGTCCCAATCGTCTATTCTTGAGGGAGCGGCCCGCGAGTCTGGCGGGCCGCACGTGTTATGGTTCTGAAATCGAATCGAATAGAATAATAACAATGTCTTGGAATGCTCACCTGAGGGTAATGCCTCGCCGCGCGCGAGGCGGATCCGCCGCCTCGCGCACGCTGTTTGCGCCGGTCGCGCTGGACGCGTGCAGCTGATGCGTGTCTTTCATGATCATCCGCTGAGACTGAACCATCCGCTGGGGGGGATGGCCCAGGACCCGCCCGGCACCCCCGCGGGGGTGCCTCAGGCCCGGGTGCATGCCGAGCAGGTGGCGCTCGTTTATCGGCATGCGACGGTCACCTTCACCGCGGGCCTGCTTGTGGTGTTGTGTGTGGTCCTGGCGCTGCGCGAACAGGTTCCCCAGGCCACGCTGATGCTCTGGTCGGGCGTTACGGTCGCGCTCTACCTGGTGCGTTTCGTTTTCGCGCGGCGTTATCGCGCCGGGGTCGAATCCGTTCGGCAGGCCGCAGCCTGGGATACCGGCTTTCGACTGGGTGCGTTTACATCCGGTCTGTTGTGGGGCGTGCTCGGCTTCGCGCTGTTGCCGCAGAATTCCATTGCACATGTGGCCCTGGTCGCGGTGGTGCTGAGCAGCATTGGTGCGGCGAGCGTCGTCGCCTATGCGCCACTCAGGGGTACCGCAGAGTTATTCCTGATCCCGGCGCTGGCGCCCCTTGCGCTGCAGCTGGTGGTCAGCGGCGAGCCGCTGCAGCGGCTGCTGGGCATCGTCGTGCTCATCTCGCTCGGCGTACTGCTTGCCTCGGCGCAGTACCTGCACGTGACAACCCGCAATCGGCTGCGCTGTGGTCTGATGAACGCGGACCTCATTACCGATCTGCAGGACGCCAATAAGGAGTCAAAACGGCTCAATGCGGATCTGACCCTGGAGATCAGCGAGCGCCGCCGCAGCGAGGCGGCACTGCAGGGCGAGCGGGAACGTCTGCTCGTGACACTGGAATCCATCGGCGATGGGGTGATTACTGCCGATGCAGCGGGTAACGTCGAGTACCTGAATCCGGTGGCGGAGCGTCTGACCGGCTGGTCGCAGGCGCAGGCTAAGGGCAAACTACTGACAGAGGTCTTTCATCTTGTCGATGAAGAGACTCGCCAGCTCATTGATGATCCGGTGCGTGTGTCGGGCCGTGCCCGCGAGCGAGTGACACTCGCCGGCTATCCAATACTTCTGCAACACGGGGTCGACACCGAACACTCGGTTGAGGTAACGGCGACCCCGGTGCTGGCAGGTGCCGAGGTCGTCCGCACGGCCGTGGTATTCCGCGATGTCACGGATCTGCGCGCTCTGGCAGAAGCCATGGCCTTTCAGGCCACGCACGATGCACTGACCGGGCTGGCAAACCGCCGGGAGTTTGAAATCCGGCTCGACAAGGCGATTGCCACGGCCCGCAGCCAGGGTCTCGAACATGCGATGTGTTATCTCGACCTCGATCAGTTCAGGGTCATCAATGATACCTGCGGGCACATCGTCGGGGACGAGCTGTTGAAGGAGCTCGCCACCTATCTGCAGCCCCGCCTGCGGGAGACCGACACGCTGGCGCGCCTGGGCGGGGACGAGTTCGGTGTTCTTCTCGAGGGCTGCCCGCTTGCGCGGGCAGAACAGATCGCCGAGGGGCTGCGGGAGGCGATCCGGGCCTACCGGTTTGTCTGGGAAGACAGAACGTTCGATATTGCCGCCAGCATCGGGCTGGTTGCGATCAATGCTGAAGTTGAATCGATTACGCAGATATTGAGCGCGGCAGATTCGGCCTGCTATGTCGCCAAGGACCGCGGCCGCAATCGCGTGCACATATTCCGGTCTGATGATGTGGCGCTGGCGCGGCGTCACAGCCAGATGCAATGGGTGTATCGTCTTCAGGATGCCCTCGAGAACAACAGGTTTTCCCTCCATTATCAGTCCGTGGCGCCGGTGCAGGAAAGCGGCGCGGCGGGGCGACGACCCTACCATGAGATTCTGGTGCGCATGCTCGACGCCGAGGGAAAGTCCATCGCGCCCATGAACTTCATTCCGGCGGCCGAGCGTTATCATCTGATGCCGGCAATCGACCGCTGGGTCATCGGGAAGGGGCTGGCGATTCTGGCGCACAAGCAGGACTGGTACGAGGGTGAGGTCTATGCCTTCAATCTCTCCGGCCAGTCACTGGGCGATGAGGGTTTCCTGGCGTTCATCAGTGCCGGCATTGATGGGTCGGGTGTGGCCGCCGAACATATTGGCTTCGAGATCACCGAGACTGCTGCAATTGCGAACCTGTGGAGTGCGCAGCGCCTGATCACGGTACTCAAGGCCCGGGGCTGCAGGTTTGCCCTGGACGATTTCGGTACCGGGCTGAGCTCCTTCGCCTATCTGAAACGCCTCTCGGTCGACTTCCTCAAGATTGACGGGCGCTTCATCAGGCATATCATCGATGATCCAGTGGACTGCGCCATGGTCGAGTCCATCAATCAGCTCAGCCACGTGGTCGGGATTCAGACGATTGCGGAGTTTGTCGAGACTCCGGCGATTCTCGCTCGGCTGCGGGAGATTGGCATTGACTACGCCCAGGGCGACGGCATTGATCCGATTCGCCCGCTGCAGTTTGATAACTGACTTCAGGAGGATGTGAGGCTATGCGTATTCTGCACACGATGTTGCGCGTGGGTGATCTGCAGCGCTCGATTGACTTTTATACCAACGTACTCGGGATGAAGCTGCTGCGGCAGAAGGATTACCCGGATGGCGAGTTCACGCTGGCGTTCGTGGGATACGGTGAGGAAGGCGATCACACGGTGATCGAATTGACATACAACTGGGACACGGATCATTACGATCTCGGCGCGGGCTTTGGTCATATCGCGCTGGAAGTGAACGATGTCTACGAGGCCTGCGAGGAGATTCGCAATCGCGGTGGCAAGGTTATCCGGGATGCCGGGCCCATGAATGCAGGCACGACCATCATCGCCTTCGTCGAAGACCCCGATGGCTACCAGATCGAGCTAATAGGCGCGAAGCACTGACCGCGACAGGGCGGGTCACGCAAGCCACGCAAGTGCTGACCAGTGTTCTTTGCATGGTCTTCTATGGCTAGCCCGCATTTCTCACCGGGCGGCGATAGAGTCACATAATGCACTGAGGTAAAGAACAGAGTGCGGATCAGGAAAAAGGCAGTGTGTAATCAGGCAATGCCTATCCCGGCCCTGGCTGGTTCTCGCGCGCCCGGATTTGCGCTTCACTCAAGTGGTAGCTACGGCTACCACTTTCGCTCCAGCGCGGCGTCCGGACACACGAGCCCTGCGCCAGCATCCGGGATCCCGGTGAGAAATGCGGGCTAGTGTTAAACGACGGGCCAGCAGCATCCGCTCTCGCCGCACTGGCAATCAGCGTTGCACGGCCCGCGCGATCCAGTAATCGAGGCTGAAGAAGCGTCCCGCCCCGATAAAGAACAACACCAGCAGCATCATGAAATAGCTTGCCGCAAACTCGACGCCGTTTTTGAGGATGGTGATATTGCCGTATTCTGTCAGCCAGTCGATGTTGCCATGCGCCTCGAGCAGTTCGACGGCCTTTTCCTTGCGTAGCGCGGCACCTTCGATCATATCCGTTCGCCATTCCCAGGGAACGGTAAGCTCGCTCTCCGGCAGTACATGCCAGCCGTTTTCCCAGTGAGCCGTGGTTGCGGCTACCGCCATGGTGACCATCAGGGGAATGGCGAACCAGCGTACCGCGAGTCCGGCGACCAGGCAGATGCCGCCGATGAGTTCGGTCAGGCCGGCGAGATAGACCATGAGCTGCGGTGCCGGCAGTCCCAGGGATTCAAACCAGAAGGCCACATTTTCCACATTTGCGAGCTTGTTGCTCCCGGCAAGGATGAATATGGGTGCGAGGTAGATGCGCAGCGCCAGCGGGCCGAGAAAATCGAACACCCGGGTGGCATCCAGCAAACGTTGCAGGCTCAGTAGCAGTCGCATGATCAGTCTCCGCCGGTAATGCGTGTTTGTCATCCAGACGCGGGGCGTCGCTGTCGGCAGAGTCTACACGAAAGCGGTCGACGCGCAATCGCCGGGGAGTTGACGATCGCGGGACGTCTCGCAAGTCCCAGGTTTCTTCCCGGGAGGAACCGCGCTGGCTACGCGCGCCGGGACTGCTCTAAGGGGACCACATCGGTGACGGTGGGGACCGGCTCCGGGTAGCGTTCGTTCATGGGCACAGAGACCCCCTGTTCGGTCACCATGCGTGCATGATGGCGACGCAGATGGCGGGGCGATGAGACGCCGCAGGCGTGCGCAATTACGCAAACCTCGTGCGCCAGGTTATGCGCGTAGTTGCTTACCCGCACGGCCTTCAGCTGTGGATCGAGGCCCCTCTGCAGGCGCGGGTTGTGGCTGGTAATGCCTGTCGGGCAGGTATCCTTGTTGCACTGCAGTGCCTGTATGCAACCCAGTGCGAACATGAAGCCACGCGCCGTCGCGCAAAAGTCCGCGCCCATGCAGAGTGCCCAGGCCACAGCGGCGGGCGTGACCAGTTTTCCAGAGGCGATGACCCGGACGCGATCGCGCAGACCATATTCGAGCAGTTTGTTCACAACCAGGGGCAGGCTTTCCCTCAGCGGTATGCCCATGTGATCCATCAGACTCATCGGGGCGGCGCCGGTGCCACCTTCCGCGCCGTCAACCGTGATGAAGTCGGGGGCGGACTCAGTGCCACGCCGATGGATTTCGCCGCACAGATGATCGAGCCACTCGAGCGAACCCATGACGGCCTTGAAGCCGACCGGTTTGCCGGTGATGTGCCGGATGTGGTCGATCATATCCAGCAGGTCATCGACGCTGTTGATCTCGGCATGCCGGTTGGGACTGATGGAGTCCTGGTGCCTGGGTATGCCGCGAATGCGGGCAATCTCGTCGGTGACCTTGGCCGCCGGCAGGATGCCGCCCTTGCCAGGCTTCGCGCCCTGGCTGAGTTTGATCTCGAACATGCGCACGCTGTCGTGTCGAGCGACCTGGCGCAGTTTTTCATCGCTGAGCTGGCCATCACCATCGCGTATGCCGTACTTGGCGGTGCCAATCTGATAGACAAGGTCTGCGCCGCCTTCGAGATGATAGGCTGACAGGCCGCCTTCGCCGGTATTCATCCAGCAGCCGGCCATGCGGGCACCGTGGGACAGTGCCTGCACCGCGGGTCGGGAGATTGCACCGTAGCTCATGCCCGACACATTGATGAGCGCGTCCGTGGTGTAGGGGTGCTCGCAACAGGGGCCGAAGGTAACCGCCGCTGTCGGTGTGGCGTCTTCACCCAGCTTCGGAAACGGGCAGTTGACGAAGAAGACCGAGCCGCTCGAGCGGATATCATGGGTGGAACCAAAGGGAACGGTGGTGTCGAGGTTCTTGGCGGCCTGGTAGACCCAGCTGCGTTCGGCGCGGTTGAAGGGCAGTTCTTCGCGGTCCTGGGAAAAAAAGTACTGACGGAAGAAAGCACCCAGATGTTCGAAGAAATAGCGGAAGCGCCCGATGACCGGGTAGTTGCGACGGATTGCGTGCTTGCTCTGCGTTGTGTCGATGACATAGGCGCCCAGTGCCCAGAGTATCAGCGCGCCGATCGCGACGACGAAGAGGGCGGCCAGGAGTTCCAGAGAGGTGATAAGAAAGTTGTTTCCCGACAGTTCCATGTTGCGTGCTTCCTTGTCTGTGCCCTGCAGTTTTTCTGTTCTCCGGGTGTAGCGGTCCGGTGGGGGTGTTCTTGAGGAGGGGAAAGGTAAGGGCACTATGTGCCAGTAAAGCGCTGCAGGTAGAACTGGTTACGCCCGACGCGCCGCACGATCACACCACGGATCCGATCGGCAAGGCCTTGACCGGTTCCGCCAACACGCCGGCTGATGTCCCGGTCGCAGGATCGCAGAGCTCTAACCTGTTGCGGCGGAAAGTCCCAATGCTCGAAATCGAAATTCTCTGCGCTTTTTACGCCTGCGTCCAGCGCAGGCCAGGTGCCTTTCGCACATCAAGTGGGGTCTGGTTCAGTCGCTATAACGAGACACTGATAGAACGGCTGAAGTTTACCCGGTTCATTTCTTGAGTCATAAGGGTTAGCATCGTTCCAATCCCTCCGCATATTATTGATAGTTCGCGAAGCTTAGTCGCATGGACGTACCAGTTGTTAGGAGTAAGGACCGGAAGCTGGTTTGGTTAAGCGGCCTTCTAGGTGTCGGCTTTTATCTTGCTGATACGCTGGTAGATGTTTACCTGTTTCAGGAAGGTGACATCATTGATCAGTTTCTGCACCCTGATCCGATCGACCTGTGGATGCGGTTTAGCGTTATAGCGGTGTCACTGGCGTTTGGGGTTTTTGCACAAATCATGCTCCACCGCGCCGACGCTGCAACCGAACAAGCGCGCACCGCAGAGAAATTCCTCGATTCAATCATCGAAAATCTTCCCAACATGATTTTCATCAAAGATGCCGAGCATCTGCGCTTTATCCGCGTCAATCAAGCAGGTGAGAAATTATTGGGGTATGGTCGGGATGTGCTGCTTGGAAACAATGACTTTGACTTTTTCCCCCATGAGCAGGCGGAATTTTTCGCCAGTAAGGACAGACACGTCTTACACAGCGGAGCAACTCTGGACATTCCGGAAGAAGAAATCGATACACAGGGCTGCGGCAAACGAGTTCTTCATACCAAGAAAATGCCGATTCTCGATGAGCAGGGAAACCCTGCCTTTCTTCTGGGTATTTCAGAAGATATAACCGCGCAGAAACAGACTCAACTGGATCTGCTGCAGGAAAAGGCTAATGCTGAGCGCTACCTGCAGATTTCGGAAACCATGATCGTCGGGTTAGACGCCAAGGGCTGCATTACGCTGATAAATCAGCGCGGCTGCGAAATACTTGGACGATCGCAAGATGACCTGCTTGGCGCAAGCTGGTTCGATGTCGCGATTCCGGAGCCTGAAAGAGAAAGTGTATACGCCATATTTCAACAGATGATAGCGGGTGAGATTGCACCGGTTGAATATCATGAAAACGAAATTGTAACGGCGGGTGGGGATATCCGTTACCTGCTGTGGCATAACACCTTGCAGCATGGTCCGGCTGGAGAAATTGTGGGTACTCTGTCATCCGGTCTGGACATCACAGGGCGCAAACACGCTGAAGACCAGCTCCGCCTTGCGGGGGTGGTCTTTAAGTCTACCAAACAAGGCGTGGTGGTTACTGACAAGGACAACCGTATCGTATCCGTTAACCCTGCATTTACGGCGATCACGGGATATACGCAGCAAGAAGTCTTGGGAAAGAATCCTTCATCTATTAAATCCGGGCGTCACGACGAAGCGTTTTATCACAGACTCTGGGGAGAGATTGAGAGAAGTGGATATTGGGAAGGGGAGCTATGGGACCGACGAAAGAACGGAGAAGCTTACCCGTCCTGGCAGTCAATCAGCGCAGTCTTTAACCGGAACGATGAACTTACTCATTACGTCTCGGTGTTTTCGGATATAACCCCAATCAAGGAACACCAAAAGGATCTGGATTTCCTGGCGCACCACGATCCTTTGACCGGACTGCCGAACCGCCTTATGTTTAATGACCGGGTTGCACATGCGCTACAACGATGTATTCGGGAGGGTACAGAGTTGGCGCTTTTGTTTATGGACCTTGATGATTTCAAGAGTATTAACGACACCTACGGTCATGGGGTCGGAGATCATCTGTTACAGGCTTTGGCTAAGCGGCTGGTAGCATTGTTGAGGAGAGAGGATACAGTCGCTCGCTTCGGCGGCGACGAATTTCTAATCCTCCTGGAGTCATACGAATCCAGAGAGGGGGTTGAAGAGGTGGTGAAAAAGATTATGCGTGCAGTATCCTTTCCAATAGAGACGGAGGGTCATGAATTAACGGTCCATGCGAGCATCGGTATTGCTATTGGTCCAGCAGACGGCTCAAGCGGTTGTACGTTAATAACAGCTGCGGACGCGGCTATGTACCGTGCAAAGGCATACGGGCCCGGCAATTATCAATTCTGGTCGCACGAAACATCGCAAGAACGCAACAGTGTATCGATTGACCACTACTAGGACTCCGTTCCAACGCTGAGAGAGGTCGAACGAAGTATCTGGCATGTTGCCAGGCCGCTTGGCGCAAAACCGGCGAGAACTGGCAGGCTGTCAAAAAAGTCTCAGGCGAGTGCAGGTTAAGGCCCACAGCGGCGAGACAGCGCAGTCTACAGGCAGTTTGCCACTTCGCGCTCCCGCATTTTGAGCCAATTCGTAACGCCGGGTTGTGCCGCATGGCGGTCTTTCAACGGCCTGCCAGGGCTGTTGGTCGCGGTTACAGAAATACTGTGACAGGCCGATCAGGGTTTCCTGATAGACGTTTCTCTCGCGGTCCTGGCAACCACTGAGGCCGTTTCGACGTCGTTTAAGAAAAGGTCTGGCATTGTCAAGGAGCTCCGGGTCATGCGTTACGCTGCTACGGTATTTTTCGGCGTCCTGGTCGTTGTGTTTCTGTTTTTCACAATTGTCCTGATTGAGTCAGGCAATGTCGGGGTCAGGAAGACCCTCGGCAAGATCGACCCGGAAGAAGTCGCACCGGGACTGAATTTCAGGGTGCCCGGGGTGATCCGGATCACTGAGTTTGTCGGCAAGGAGATCGCGATCGACCTTACCGACTTGACACCCAAAGCGGCCGATAACCTCTCGCTGCGTGACATGGATGTAACGGTCTTCTACAAGGCGGCCAGCGGGCAGATCGCCGATCTGTACGTCAAGTATGCCAACGCCCACCAGTACGACAACGAGTCCGACAGCTATTTTCCAGCCTACCGCCTGGTTTACCGCGAGGCACGCCGTGCCGCCTACGAGACTGTTGCCGAGATCGACTCACTTACCATGCACAAGAAACGCGAGCAGATCGCCGATTCCATCAAGGCCCGTCTGCAGCAAACCCTGGATGGCAACGATCCTGGTGTCTTTGAGGTGACTCGCGTTGTGATCCGCTCGGTCCTGACTGACCCCTCTATCGAGGAATCGATCCGTGAGGCAGTTGCCAACCAGAAGCGGCTGGAGGCGAAGCAGGTCATGGTCGAGATCGAGCGCAGGAACGCCGAGATCGAAGCCATCCGTGCTCAGGGTATCGCCAATGCCAACAACATCATCAATAAGACACTGACCACCGAGTACCTGCAGCACGAGTTAAATCTTACGCTCCAGAAGTTTGCGGAGACAGGTGCGAATACCATCGTGGTACCGGCCAATATGCACGGTTTCGACATGATTCTGCCGACCGATAAGCTGACGGCCCGCTGAGGTTTCCCGGGAGTTTCCTGCGGCGGTGGCACCCTCACAAAGATAGCGCGGGAGAGGCGAGCAAACAGGGGCAGATGATGAGCGGTGGCCGCGTGTCAACTGGTGTAATTCAATGCCCGTTCTCAGTAGCAACTCACCGTTAGTCAAGACTCGCTGACTGACGGGGTCTTTGGCCGGTCTCTGCCCTCCACGCCGCCTGCATCAATTGCTCAATCCCCGGTCCCAGGGGCCTGGCGTTTCGAATTCAACAATCGTATCGTTGGCCCCGGCGTATGCACTGCTTTGCTGGTTATAAGCGTGGTCGTTCGTCACTAACAGGATAGGCCGGCGGCGCACACATCTGTACGCCGGTTTGGAGCATATCTCAAATGAGGGATCGCTATGCCATTAAATAGACTCGTCGATTCTGGCGTTCCATTACCACTGCCTGACACTCAGAGGACGACATTCTCTGTCGATGGGATGGCACGGTTCACCTGTAATACCTGGGATGAGATTCTTGCGGCACAAAGCGGTGGGCAATTCGATATCGTCATCGTTGGCTCAGGGATGTACGGGGCATATACGGCAGCCAAACTGTTTGAGCGCGGCCGGAGAATGCCTGACAATGTGGACGCTCCGCGAGTTCTGGTTCTGGAGTCAGGCCCTTTCCTGATTACCGAACACGTACAAAACGTGACCCGCCGCAGCACCGCGCTCGGTTCATTAGTCGGCGAGGACCTGGTCGAGCCAGGCCAGACAAACGAAGCTTCGTTCGTAAAACATTCCCGCTGCGTTGGTGGCAAGTCATTGTTCTGGGGTGGGTGGTCGCCGCGCTACCAGAAGGACGATATGGACAAGGTCGATGAAGACGGCGAGAGACTGTGGCCGGAAGAGATCGAGGACTATCTTTTCCGCCCGGGGTGGAAGGGCGGGTATGAGTACAGTGAGCGGGAAATCGGCGTTTATCCTGTGCAGGATTTCATCAACGGACCCTTATATGAAGCCTTGAAAGGCCGTGCCGAAGATGTCGTCAACGGCAACCAGGTACCTTCCCTGAAGGCGGCACTGGCTCCACCGATTGCGGTTCAGGGGGAAGGCCCAGGGTCTGGATTATTCAGTTTCGATAAATACAGCAGTGTTCCTTTGCTGCTGGACTCGGTACGGGAAGACAGCGAAATCAGCGGCGGCAATAATGCCTTACGCAGGCTCTTCCTGGTGCCTTATGCCGAGGTTTTGAAACTGAAAACAGCGAATGGGCGTGTGAACCAGGTGGTTGTCGCATTAGCCGATCCAGGAGATCCGAAAGACAGAACCAAGGCGCGCGTGGTGCGCCTGAATCTCAAGTCGAGTGCTATGGTCGTGCTGGCTGGAAATACGATTAACTCAACCCGTCTGGCCCTGAACTCGTTTCCACGCCCTGCGCCTTTGAATCAGAATGGAGAATTGATAGGGCGTAATCTGATGTATCACGTGCGCAGTAACTTTACCTGGCGCGTCAAGCGAACCGCCCTCGATCTCCCGGTGCCTGATCCGACAAAAATTAAAACCGCCGCACTCCATATCACTGGATCTACACCAACCTCAGGAAGCGGTGTGGGGCAGTTTCACTTTCAATTTTATGCGGCACCCAACATGGATGTGCCTATGTTTCCGGGTGCCAGCAAGGATCCAGAACGTTTTCTCTATCAGATGACACCCAATATCGAAGATATAGAGTCTATTCGAGAGGCACAAGTCGGTCTCGGCAACGACCGCATTGTGATAGGAATTCGCACGGTCGGGGAGACCTTCGGAGATCGCAACAGCCCGATTGGCAGTAAGCCGAATGTCAGCTGGATGAATGTCAATCCCTTTGGCGGGGCGGGCGATGATATCTACATCGAAAACGGCAACGAGCTGCGAGTCCCCAAAGCCTATGTCAACCTGGTGGAAACAGGCGATGACAGTGAAGTGCGGTCTGCGCAGGATAAAGCGGCCTTCGATTTCATCGCGGCATTAGCCAATCAGACACAAGGTAACACCGGAGGTGCCTCATCCAGCGGCTCTGCACCCGCGGCGACGATCGAGGTGATCGCCCAGGTTCCCGTCAATGTTATCCCGGATGATTCGTTCCGTATTGAAGACACGCCGAGTGGACGCTTTTTCGTCGGTCGCTTTGCCGGGCAATACCGGGTGCTCGATGCGACCTGTACGCATGAGGGATGCTTCGTCGATTGGGTTGGGGCTGAAGGTGTGTTCAGCTGTCCTTGTCATACCGCTCGCTTCGGTTCTGATGGGTCGAAACTCTCAGGACCGCCGCCAGCGCCGTTGCACAGTCCCGAGTTCAGAGTGCAGAACGGTAATCTGGAAATCACACGTTCGCAAGACGATACGTCTGCGGTTGAATATGTGGGGGGTGGCTCAGATGGGATTGGCACCACCTATCATGAGGTGGGAAGCATGTGGATGGGCACGGACTTCGCCAAGTCCGTCACCGATGTCCATGGGCGCTTCCATCATGTCAGCAACGCCTATTGTGTCGATCAATCGATTTTTCCGTCCGCGGGTTCGGCCAATCCCGCGCTGACCGGCATTGCGCTCTCACGCAAGATCGCCGAATCAATAATCGAACGTTACACGTCGGTTGAGTTTCTCGCGAATGAGCCCGGGTTTGAATCCCTGTACAGCGGGAGCCTGGATACTGACGGTTGGAAAATTGCCCCCGGGGGGAGTCAGAACTTCTTTGATGTTTCCGATCAGGCTCACCCTGTCCTTGGCGCCGGCGTGGATAACAGGACACCCTCTCTGGGCGTGATCTGGTATGCGACCAGGATGTTCAAGGATTTCATCCTGAAGATCGACTGGAAAGCCTACGAAAACGCGGCTAATTCAGGCATCTTCCTGCGCATGCCGGAACCTGTTGTTCTCGACGATGACTTCTATGACTCGACCATCGAAGTGCAAATAGATGAGCATGGCCATGACCACGCTAACGGGATTTATGGATCTCCTCTGCACAAAACCGGCGCAGTCTATGAGAGTTTTCCGGCGCGATTGTGGGCTGCAAAGGTCATGCAGCCGCGGGGTTCAGGTCAATCCACCTTCTGGAACCGCTACGATATAAAGGTGCAAGGCGCGAATATTGAGGTCAGGCTTAATGGTCTGCTTGTGTCCAAAGGGCGGTTTCGGAGCCTGTTGGCTGCTAATGTGCCCAGCGCGGGCAAAACGAAACGGGACGAAGGCTATATTGGACTCCAATGTCATACCGAAGTTGTGCAATTCCGCAATATCCGTATCAGGGAATTGTGAGCTATGGGGCCAAGCATGGCGTGTCTTACAAGGAAGAGGTCGGGTTGCAGTGATTTCTATTTGCACCAGAAAGTCTAATGTGACGGTCTTCGTTTGATCAGATCCCTGGCACGGCGGCCTTCGGAGCGCCATTTTTAGTCGCCCCACAGTCTTCGCTTATGACATACAGCGGGAGCTAGCCGAGGCTTGCCGTTCCATCGACTGTTCCGGATGAAACCGGTGCGAAGGGCAGCCGTCGACGGCAAAACGAAAATCCAACGTCTTAGATTGAATGTATGGGGGCCAGCGTAGGCAGAACTTCGAATTCAGCCAGGCAACTACCCTATGATTGACAGATTGGGACCGTTGTACCGTGGATCATAGAAAATAGCCTGCGTTTCCGCGCCAACTCCCCGGCTGGAATTGCTATAGTTGACGACTGAATCTCGCCTGTGAGTTACATAATCCAGGCGAAGAAAAAACTCGCTTCATGAATCGATACCCCTGATCCGCGACAACAATGAGCCTTTCCTACGCCTCGGCATTAACCTCACTGGCGAAAAGTCAGTGTCCTGACCTAAGCCCTGCTGAGCTGCAGATGTTTAATCAAGCTGCACGGGGAGGGGAGGCCGACTATACGATGAGCGGGAAAGGTCAACCAATCCGCCTTGGCAGAGACTTGGCGCCTAATCCCGACAACACCATACGCGCATCGGTGATGCGCTGGATGTGCATCGATAAAGACGCTAACAGATATGTCGATCCTCACGGTATACGGTTAACTTGCGCCTATATCGAAGGTACGCTCGATCTGACTTTCGCTGTAGTGCCCTTTCCGATCGTGCTATCCCGCTGTCACGTTTCCGGTGCAATCCTGGCGCAGCACGCTGCAATGCCTGTACTCAACTTGACCGGAAGTTATTGTGGGCCCGTTTTCGCAGATGGAATTAAAGTCGATGGCGATTTGGTTCTTCGAGATGGGTTTTACTCAAATGGCGCATTACACCTCCTTGGCGCCACAGTTACTGGTACGTTTTCATGTCGAAATGCCACCTTAGCCTTGCAAAAGATTCAAGGGCTTGCGACGTTGGACCGCCGCAACATCGAAGCCCTGGCGGCTGACGGAATGACTGTAGGAGGCGTTTTACACCTCGGCGGTGACTTCCATGCGCGCGGTCAAGTAGCTCTTCGAGGCGCAAAAATTGGTGGGACGGTGATTTGCAGCGGTGGAAAATTCTATAACCAAGGTGGTTCCGCGATTGACGCCGACGGTATTGAGGTAAATGGTTCCGTAAATTTTAATAAGGGCTTTCGTGCATATGGCGAAGTGCGCTTGAACGGTGCAATTATTGGCGGGGATTTGGACTGCCAGGGGGGTGTATTTTACAATCGGAAGGCTAAGGCGCTGACGATCGACGGCGGGGAAATCGGACGCAACCTGCGCGTGGACAGCGGTTTCCGCGCTAATGGCCAAGTCTGGCTAGTTAATACCAACATCGCTGGAAATCTCTATTGCCGTAATGCCTGCTGTTTATGCTCCAGCTCAAATATCGGCTCTATTGTGGCGGATGGCGTGAATATCCAACAATCTGTGCTTTTTGACATGGGCTTTAGGACAAATGGCATTGTCATGCTCAATGGCGCAACGGTTGGGGGCGAATTAAGTTTTACCTTCGCGAGATTCTTAGGAAAGCGTATCAATGGGCTGTCTGCGGTCCGAACTACGATAAATGATAGTCTTCACTGGCAGCATATAAGTAAAACAGACAAGACACAGTTAGATTTACGTCATGCCAGAGTAGGCATCCTTGCAGATGAGGAAACCAGCTGGCCATCGAATGGCGAACTCATATTGGATGGTTTTGTTTATGATGCGATCGCGAACGGGTCACCTGCGGATTTCACGAAACGCAGAGACTGGCTCTTGCGGCAATATGCATCTCGGAATGCCTCAAGCAGACCGCTTACCCATACCGAATCAGATGTGAGCTTTTATCCGCAACCCTATATACAACTTGCTTCTGTGTATCGGAATACCGGGCATGATAAGGAGGCGCAGAAAACAGGTATTCTGAAAGAAGACATGAGGCGTGAACATGGTGGCTTGAGCGTACCAATGCGTGCTGGAAACTGGTTGCTGAAGATTATTATTGGAAACGGTTATAAACCGCTGCGTGCGCTTCCTTGGGCGCTGGCTTTTATTGTGCTTGGATTCGTCTTTTTCTGGCACGGTTATAAAGACGGGCACATAGCACCCAGCAGGACGACAGCGCATTGGAGTGAACATTATCAGGCGTATTCACTGCCGGAGTCCTACCCCAGGTTCGATGCGTTCTTTTACTCGGTTGACACTTTTCTTCCAATAGTAGATTTGCATCAGGAAAGCTATTGGCTTCCTAATGCCAATAGATCAAGCTGGTTAAGACTCTATTTCTGGCTTCACATCGCGCTTGGTTGGAGTTTGACTACTCTGTTCGTACTTGGATTCACCAAAATCGTGCGTAGGGACTGACAGAACATTCCTGGTGTTTCGCCCGAAACTTTGAATCGCCAAGGGGTCGCGCAATGTCCGGGCTCGGTCCGCTCACGGCTATGGCCATGGTGGCTGCCTATCATGGCGGCGAGTTGCGCAGCGTTGAAGCGTTCGTCTTATCTGGCGGAGAAGGCTGGCGAAGGTTGCCCAGGTTGCTGGTGAGGCTGGGATGGTGACGCTGCTCGCGGCGCCGGTTGTCGCACTGATCCGAAGCTGGGTACGTCTTCCCGTGGCCTGTAAAGGAAAGCGGTTTCCTAATCTCGAACGGCCAGGACCGAGCACGGCGCATGGTGTGCTATGCGACTGGTGATCGACCCGAGGAGAAACCGTTTGATCCCGGTCTTGCCCTTGTAGCCGAGCACAATAAGGTCACTCCCGGTTTTCGTCGCAGTATCGAGAATCTCCTGCTGGACATCAGCACTCTCTCTGAGCTCGGATGGTACGTGGGGTGTAGACCAGCGCAAGGCACCCACGGCATCCTTCAGCGCGGTCTTCATCGTGTGTTGTTTTTGTTGCCAGATCACATCCAGATGCTGGCGAATATCCTGGCGGTACATGTGCACCATTGGCATCACGCTGATCACCGCGACTTCCGCCATGTCGTCCAGCGGCAGGGAGGCGCAGAGGGCGGCCGCCTTCCGTGCCGGTTGGGAGTCGTCGTACGCGACAAGAATACGCTATGGTTGTGGCTGTGTGTCGGGCCCCGGTTGCATGGACAATTTTGGCGATGCTTTCTTCACGACGAGCACCGAACAGCAGGCGTGTTCTAGAACCCTGTCAGACACGCTACCGAGCAGAAAATGTTCTATGCCCATGATTCCATGCGAGCCCAGAACGACCAGATCCGGTTTCAGTGCTTCGGCTGCGTGGATAATCTCTTCTGCCGGGTCCCCCATGCGTAGCTCGGTCGACTCCGACCAGCCCACATCCCTCAGCCGTGTTTCCTCACTGGCGAGTAATTGCTCGCCTTCCTCCCGGAGTTTCTGCCGGGTTTGTCGCAGTACCTTGCTCTGATCCTCATTGAGATCACGCAGTTTATCTTCAGTCAACAGTTGTGTATCGATCACCGTGAGAACTGTCGCACTGCTGTTCGCGGAAACAGAAAGCGTATCAGGAAATCGACCGCCGACCTGGCGCTATCCGAACCATCAGTTGCGAGTAGAATCTTCATAAGGCTTCCTTTATGCGGGGTGCGCCGTGCCGACGTTCAAGGCATAACCGAGGAGTACATATAGAGAGTAGATTCCCAGCAGCCACACGCGCTGCCAGCGGTAAAAGACGCCGGCTGTATTCATGGAGATGAAAATCCGGAACGAGACGAGTATGACGAGCATGGCCGGAAAGTGGAAGTAGTAAAAGTTTTCCGGTATGGCGAGGGGCGCAGCCGCCGCGGCCGCGCCAATCACGAAAAGCACGTCGAGTACATCAGCACCGACGATGTTGCCGACCGTTATCTCCGGATGGCCCTTGCGGACGGCGGCAATCGCCGTCATCAATTCGGAGGCGGGGAGGTGCCAAAGGCAACCATGGTAGCGGCAATTACATCGTCCGGCACGCCAAAACGGATGGCAATTTCCGACGCCGCAGGCACCAGTACACGCGCGCCGGCGACGACCAGTAACAGGCCGGCGATTACCAGATGCCAGCATTGTCCCAGGCCCAGCAACTCGTGGGCTGGGGCTTCTTCTACCTGGGCTATAGCGCCCTGTTTGGCCCACAGGTAGGTGACGTACAGGTGGACGAGCAACAGTGTCAGGAACAAGAACCCGACCCAGCGGTTTAACATCGGTTCGGAATCGGTGCTCAACAGGACCCCGATGGCGATAACTACGAGCAGCATCGCCGCGCCGACCTGGTCCCACCCGGTACGGCTCAGGATGAAAGGGTTAACGGGCACGGTCGCGAGCACGCACATCAGTCCAAAGATCAGGCCCGTGTCCGCGATAATCGACCCGACCCCGTTTCCCAGCGCCAGCCCCGGGTTGCCCATGTAGGCGGCCATGACGGACACAAAGGCCTCCGGCAGGGTGGTACCGAGAGAGACTACGGTCGCCCCGATCACAATCTTGGGCAGTCCTGTTTGTTCCGCGAGATCGACCACACCGTCGATCATCCGGTCCGCGCCCGTGGACAGCAAAGCGATACAGACGACGATAATCACCAGCAGGCTGAGGGTGGAAAGCTCGGACACAAACTGTTGCAGGACCGCTTCGTCACCGATCCACTGCAACACTGTGTAGTCCATTGCTCCTCCTTCTATTGTGCGATTGGGGGTGGCATTGGCGGTAGAATACGCCCTAATCAGCGGCAAAACGAAAAATATGCTACCGATGGCTGTTTACCATTAGCGGGACGTATCCGCCGGGACTCGCGATTTGTCACATTAACAAGAGCGTAATAACTTCCTGCGACGCTTTGTCTTCAGCAAATCGGTTTGGCATCGTAAAAAATTCGATCCGCAACGTGCAAACCGCATCGGCTTTGGGCGCGGCGTTGCGTAGCGACTGTCCGGCTAAGAGTCAACACCGGTCCTTCAATTGCCAAGGTTGGAACATCCCGAATCCAGGAAGTCGCCGTTTCAGGACGGTTACTACGTCGGCGGAGAGCGCTATTTCACGAGCAGTGGATTGCCGAGGTGATCGAAGACTTATTGGAAAAAGACTTTAAGCGAACGCATTGGCGCGGTTTGCAGCGCAAGGGGCTAACTCCCGGTTGAGCCCGGGAACGACTTTATTTGTCTGACAAAAAACAACAGCGGCGGCCCGAAGGCCGCCGCCGGTGCCAGGGTTTCCCATCAGAAGCTGATTTCTCTGGCCTTGCTGAACAGGCGAGGAATTCTCTTCGGATCATCAGTCGGTAACTCGGCCTGCTCGAGTTTATTTTCCGCTAATATAAATCCCGGAGCGACTCTGCTGAACCAGCACAGAGGGCAGATGACCATCGTGCCGCCGGCGTTGAAATAGTTGTCTCGGACTGTTGAGAGCATTTGAGGCCCGTTTGGTGTCGCACACATGAAGCCACTCGTATCTGCTATGTCGTAGGTGGCCTGATCGGCGAGATAGACACCATTCAGGGTTACGAACATAGCCGTCCTTTTGTGTTCGCCCAGAACCGCCATGCCGATCTGAAATGCGACACAGGCGGCTTCCCCTGCCAGCAAATCAATGGCTTCAGAGCCGTCTATGCGGATGTTTTGCTTGTAGTTGATGACGATCTGTTCCGTCGGTGCTGCGAGCGCACTCTGTGAAACCGAAGTGAGTGCCAGAGCGACCAGTGCAGCGAATACGTACAGTCTGTTTTGTTTGATCATAATTTCTCCATTGCAAGAGTGAGCGAATTCAAACGAGGTGTATTAATACCATCTGGAAGTCGTCTTGGCTTTGAGAAATCGCAATTTCGATCCATTCAGATCGACGCGGATCACTGGATCAGGCGTTTGCCAGATCCCGTATTGACGCCTAGCGTCAGTCTGTGCTGGGCATCGCTGGGATGTGCTGCGTTCGCCCTTCATCCCGGCGCCGGGAAGGATACAATGAGGGCCCGGCTACGGTGGTCAGTTTGCCGCGCTAGGCTGGTTGTTAACAGGCCTCAGGGCCTCTCGGATAAGCAGCAACAGGTAATCAACAGGAGTGCCAGTATGCAATATGTATCAGGTTTATTAGCCATCATCATCCTCGGCAGCGTTACGGCCTGTAGTGCCGACCTTGAACAGCAGGCCAGTGACAGCCGCGCCGTGGTCAAGGAATTCGCCGAGGAGCTCAAAGGTGAACTGGTTGCCGCCCTGCAGAGCGGTGGACCGATCGCCGCCATCGCGGTCTGCAATACCAGGGCGCCGCAGATCGCGGCCCAGGCTTCCGAGCGTACCGGCTGGCAGGTCGGACGCACGTCACTCAAGCTCCGCA
Organism: uncultured Gammaproteobacteria bacterium; assembly: GCA_963707015.1. Classification (GTDB taxonomy): domain Bacteria; phylum Pseudomonadota; class Gammaproteobacteria; order Thiohalobacterales; family Thiohalobacteraceae; genus CAVPOO01. Next base: position 283,889 of record CAVPOO010000021.1, on the reverse strand, counting down.
ACCCGGCGAATGCGCCCGATGCGTGGGAACGCGCGGTACTGGAGGACTTCGAGAAACGCAAGGCCGCCGGGGAAGATCCGCAGACACTCGAGTATTACAGCGTCGTGGAGCAGGCCGGCAAACAGCAGTTCCGTTACATGAAGGCGATTCCCACCGGCGAGGTCTGTCTTACCTGCCATGGCAGCAGCCTGCAACCGGAGCTCGTGGAAAAGCTGGACGCACTCTATCCGCAAGACAAGGCGCGTGACTTCAAGGCCGGCGATATCCGCGGTGCCTTTACCATCATCGGGCGGATGTAGTCAGTCTGCCGTCACGGCGTGCGGCGCAAAAAAAAGCGGAGGTCCGAAGACCTCCGCTGATGGGGCGTTGCTGTGCCAGGTTCAGACAGCGCCCAGAAGGTTGCCGGCCTGATCGATGTACTGGTCGCCGTGGTTCGACTGATTGACCACGCCGAAGTTGAAGGAGCCGACCTCGTTGGACTGGAGCGAAAAATTCTCTGCGGCGTTGTACACCGGGAAGCTGGTCGCGATCGAGGTGTAGCCCAGCACCAGTGCGGCGAGTTCCGAGCTACCACCGGCCACGGCCGCCATGGCCTTGCCGTCGAGTTCCTTGCTTGCAGTCAGATCTTTGATTGTCAGAGTTGCCATTGTCCGTTCTCCAGGTTTCGTTGAGGTTGAGGTTTCTCGGCGTTTTGCCCGGTGGGCCCTGCGCCTTGATCAGGGTTATTGCAGGGCGCGTGCCAGTTTTCGTGGGAGGCTGGTCCTGTGTCGGCAACACGCGGTATTTCAAACTGTTAGAAAAGCCTTGAGGGACGCATGATCACCGCTCCGGCGCGGGATGGTGTCTATGAAGTTGGCACAATCCCACCGGATGAGGGGTAAATGTCTGGGTTTCATCAACAGACCGTCGCCCGGCTCCGACACAGGGACCCTCCATGCGGCGGGGCGCCACTTGATAAATCCCCTCCAGGCTGCGTACTCTTAATAAGTAGGCAGATGTCTTTCAATCCCTAGAATATTGAAAGATAAAATAAAACATTCCGAGTCCTCAGGCTCCGGAAGGGGCCCCTGCAGGAACTCGGTCAGCGTGAGTAGGAGACCTTACAATGAAAACAGCACTTCTCTACGTCCACCTGTTGTCCCTGGCGGTAGCCATTGGCTCGATGCTGATTGCCGAGCACCTGATTTCCCAGCGTCTGATGTTTTCGCGCGAGAGGAAATTTACGTCCGACAGCTACGATATCGTTCTGTTCACCTCGCGTGCGGTGACCGTGTCGCTGTTGCTGCTGTGGCTGACGGGCATCGGCTTCGTGGTGCTTGGATATTTGAACGATCCGGCATACATCGAGAATCAGAAGATCTGGGCCAAGGTTTCGATCGTTATTCTGGTTTCCATCAACGGTATGTATATCCACCGCAGTCTGTTGCCCAGACTGGCGGATGTGAGTGCGGGCGGGTTGCTGATACGCAGCGCAGTGGAATCAGCCAGATTGCGTCTTTCCTTCTCTGCCTCGATTGCGGGATGGCTGATCGCCACCTTCTATGGTGCTGCCAAGTTTCTCAATCAGGGCTATCACTACAGCGAGTTGTTCGGCCTGTATGTGGTGGTCGTGGCTATGATGTTCGCGTTCTCCTACCTGGCGAGTGACCAGTTCATCAACGGTCAACAGTCAGATGGAGCGGTCGCCTAGCTGAACGTAAACCCGTCCACCGGCAGTCGAACACCTTAGGTCGGCTATCCTCCGCCGGCACGACGAGCGCGGCAGCGCGCGTGCCGGCCGGGTGATGCCAACGCGGGGTGATCTGTTGCCACCCGCTGCTGGCAGTGGGGCTAAATCCGCGGTGCCTTTACAGGCACCTGGCCGACGTCGACAGCCATGCCGTCATGGCGTGCGGCGCAAAAAAAAGCGGAGGTCCGAAGACCTCCGCTGATGGGGCGTTGCTGTGCCAGGTTCAGACAGCGCCCAGAAGGTTGCCGGCCTGATCGACGTACTGGCCGCTTTGGTTCGACTGGTTGACCACGCCGAAGTTGAAGGAGCCGACCTCGTTGGCCTGAAGCGAGAGATTCTCTCCGGCGTTGTACACCGGGAAGCTGGTCGCGATGGAGGTGTAGCCCAGTACCAGCGCGGCGAGTTCCGAGGTGCCACCGGCCACGGCCGCCATGGCCTTGCCGTCGAGTTCCTTGCTTGCAGTCAGATCTTTGATTGTCAGAGTTGCCATTGTCAGTTCTCCAGGTTTCGTTGGGGTTGAGGTTTCTCGGCGGTTTGCCCGGCGGGGTCCGCGCCTTGATCAGAGCAATCGCAGGGCGCATGCCAGTTTTCGTCACGACGGGCCATGCGTTCCTAACGCTCTGTATTCAATGCTATTAAAAACCTCTGTGTCGCCTCGTATCCCGATGGCATGCGGTACGGTCGGCCGAAACGTGGGTTCTGCACAAACACAATGCGCCGGCCAAGGCAGGCGTGGCCCAACAAGACTGTGCGCAGGTCTGGGCGAGGGCGCCGGCTCGGGGAATGACGCAGGTCATCCGGGTCTGGCCTGGGCTTCAAGCTCGCTTACCAGGCCCGCATCCAGTTTGAGGTGCCGGGCGAGGTCGTCCAGGTAACGTTGCTCCGCGGGCTGATCGGCGTCGATCACGATGAGCGACGCGAGGTAGATCTCGGCCGCTGCCTCGGCCGAGTCGGCGCCGCGCGCCACCGCCGCCGGATCCACCGGTGCGCTTAACTCCGCCTCGAGCAACTGCACCATGTTCCCTTCCATGCCCAGGCGACCGATCCCGTCGTGGATCCTCTGCTGCTCCGCCTCGTCAATGTGCCCGTCGGCCTTGGCGGCCACCACCATCGCCCTGAGCAGCGCCAGGCTGCGATGTTCCGCGGCCAGTCCGCTGAGGCGATCCACCGGTGTGCCCGGGTGGGCCCCTGATTCGCCTGTCTGGTCGACCTGCCAGTTCTGATAGGCCTTGTAGGCCACTCCGCCGAGCGCTGCGAGGCTGCCCAGTTTCAGGGCGCTGCCGCTCAGCCTGCGACCGGTGCCCGTCCCCAACAGCAGGGCCAGGGCGCCCGCGGCCAGGGCACCCTTGCCCATGGCGGAGAGCGCAGCGTCCCGTTCCGGACCTTTCTCCGGGATGTCCAGGCGCTGCTGCGCGATGTCCTTGCCCTGGCTGACCAGGTCGCGGCCTGCCTGAAGTATCTGATCCAGCAATGCGCTTGTATCCATCTCAAACCTCGCCATAGTGGGTTCGCGTGTGGCGTCTCCCTGAGGAGACGCCCGCGGAAAGTCTGTCGCAGCGCAACGGGGTGGGCTCAGGCGAGACCCACTGCCTGATGCAGGTAGGCCAGGACTTGCTGGTTCAGACCCAGCTTGCCGGCCAATTCCTGCAGGTAACGTTTCTCGGCGTCCGTATCCACCTCGATGGCCATCAGCGACGCGGTGTAGATCTGCGCCGCAACCTGCTGGTTGGGCACGGCGCGCACGATGGCGTCGGTGTCCAGCGGCTTGCGCATTTCCTCGAGGACGAAGCGCTGTTCCTCGTCCGTGACCCCGTCTTCGCGCAGCTTGCCGACGAGACGCTCGGCTTCCTGCTCGTCAATACGGCCGTCGGCCTTGGCGGCATTGATCATCGCCTTGACGGTCAGGGTGGCGACGTCGCGAAGCTGCTGTTCCTCGTTGGCATTGGCGGGTTTGCGCAGGCCCGCAATGACTGCGGTCGCATCGTCGATGTCGGGCGGCTGCGATCTGCCGGCTGCCTGTTCGCCGCTCATCATCCGCTTGGCCATCGCGAGTGCCTGGGCAGCCAGGGTACCGAACACCGTGGTGGCGCCGACACCCGCCGCGCCCGGGCCGGCAGCGGTGCTCGAGCCGCCGAGCACCGATTTGGCGATGGTCTTGAGGATGTCTGCGGAAAAGCCGCCACCGCCCGCCGCGCCGGGTGCACCGCCGCCGAGCATGGAGCCGGCCATTTTCCCGAGCATGTCGAAAACGCCTCCCTGCATCCCGCCGGGGGCACCGCCAGGCATCGCGCCCGGCGCGCCAAATCCCTGATTGCCGAACGTGCGGTCAAGCCGTTTCGCCGAGGGGCCCATCCCGCCCTGCATCAGTGAGCCCAGAATATCAAACGGATTCATAGTGTTTCTCCAGTGCTATCGTTACAGGGAGCAGGCAGCAAGACAACGATACATCACAAAGTACCGCAAGCCACGTGGCCTGGTTCAGAGCAGGTGGGTCAGTCACAACCCGATCATGGTCTGCCCGGGATTCTGCATGCTGCGCCAGAGTCAGGCAACAGACTCCGGGCGTCAGGGAAGCTTACCGCATGTGTGGGAACGCGAAAACCAGTTCCGGTCCGCGGAGACTGCTGCGTCCCCGCGTCGCTGGTCTCGTCACCTCAGGCGCTGTCGTGATTCCGGCCGAGGCCGATGGAATTGGGATGTCCGCTTACCTGGATTAGTGCTCGTGCAACTCGAGAGAAACGGATGCTGACAGATGAGGCCGAGTGCCAGTATCGTTAGTTATAGCCACGGAATCCACGCAAGGACACGGAAAAGATGCTATTGGGTGTTGGTTGTTTCCGTGTGTTTCCGTGGCCATTCGTTCCCGAACGCGTTTCCGCGGTATCCGTCTATGCTTTTGCTTGCGAAACGTCCGCGCTAACAGTCACGGCGGGCGCATTCCTTGATGATGACCAGATCACTCTCCGGGATCCAGTAACCGCCGAAACGGTCGTCCTCTGTCGTCAACACCCAGTCACCCGGGCGGGGATCATCGTCATCCATCTGCCAGGCATAGGTGAATACCGCTTCCGTGTCGATCACCTTTACCAGCTCTGGTATGAGGTCGTCCACTGCCTTTGGGTTGAACCGGGCCAGGACCTTCGAATTCTTGTGTCTGATCATTAGCGTGAACTCCCACTCGGGCTAACCAGCTTGGGTGACTGCGATGCACCGTGTCGCCATATAACGCGGGGAAATTGAGCGATTGTGGTTGTCCCAGCATCTTGCCCTCGCGATGAACGGCAAGCTCCAGTTTCCCATAGTATAATAGGAAATTATGATCGTTTGATTACAGGTTTGTGACACACGGGAATCCAGAAGCGGGTTGGCGGGTCGGCGCCCTGGCGCCTGCTGCACCCGCCGGGTATTACCGGGTGCCGAGGATGATATCGAGTCCGCGCCAGTCCCGGATCAGTTCCAGGCCGAAGCTGATGATCTGTTGAGGATCCGGTTGCTGCAGTTCGGCGGCAATCTGCTCCAGCGCCGCGCGTCCCGTCAGATCGGACGCGTCGAGCAGAAGATCAATGAGCCGCGCACTGACCGGGTTCAGTTCGAGAAAGCCGACCTCATCGTCTCGATTCCGGTAGACGAGAAGATACGTCGGCGAGTCGTCAGGGGCACCGGGCAGGAAATCCGGTCCGATCCGGTGGACCGCAAACTGATAGCTGAGCGGCCAGGCAAGCGGCGAGACCATCGGGTGGTTTTCGAGCAGGTCCCCGTCCCTGTCCAGCCTGCCGCTGTCCACGTCCTCGTCGAGGACCGAGAGTGCGAGTTCCACCCACTCGTAATGGGCCAGTTCCTGCAGGAAAGGGGGATCCTCCGGGTACTCACCGCGCTCGTTTTCCAGATAGTTGAGGAACTCTTTGGGAATATCCAGAAAATAGGGTGAGTGGGCCTGGTGATGCGAAAAGTAATCCCGCACCAGGGCATGCCAGCGGTCGTCCGGCGTGATCTTGCGCAGCACCGGGAAGGTGCTGGCCAGAAAATCCTCAACGTTGTTATAGAAGAGTTCGCGGTAGATTCTCATCCGGCGATCTTCGACATCCGCCGGCCGGGGATTCTTCTCCGGATCGCGGATGTGGGCCGCAAACTCGTACTGCCGGGCCTGGAACTGAGGCAACGGGTCAGCCATGGGTTGCCACGCTGCGTTGGCTGCCCCGGCTCCAAGTTGCCTGGAGGCGCGCGATCTGGTCGACTTCGCCGAGCAGCTCGGGCAGCGGCGGGATATTGAAATCCCGTTCCAGCAGGGTAGGGATCACGCCGCAGCGCGCATAGGTCTTTTCCAGCAGTGCCCAGACCGGGTCGGTGACCGTGGCTCCGTGGGTGTCAACCAGGAGGTCTTCGGCCTCATTGTAATGTCCGGCGACATGAATATAGCCGATCCGCTCCGCAGGGATCTGCTGCAGGAATGCCTCGGCGTCGTAGCGGTGATTGATGCTGTTGACGTAAATGTTATTCACATCCAGCAGCAGCTCGCAGTCGGCCTCCTCGAGTACGGCATTGAGGAAATCAATCTCCTCCATTTCCTTGCCCGGTGCCGCATAGTAGGAGACATTCTCCACGGCGATGCGCCGTTCCAGTATGTCCTGCGTGCGGCGAATGCGCCCGGCGACGTAGTGCACCGCCTCGCTGGTGAAGGGAATAGGCATCAGGTCGTAGAGATGACCGTCGTCGCTGCAATAGCTGAGGTGCTCCGAGTAATAACGGATCTGATGGCTATCCAGGAAGTGCTTCAACCGGTACAGGAAGGCCTCATCGAGCGGCGACGGGCCGCCCAGCGACAGGGAAAGCCCGTGGGTGACGAAGGGATAGCGCTCTGTGAAGGATCGAAACTGTTTGCCGAAGTGCCCACCGACCCCGATCCAGTTTTCCGGCGCGACTTCCATGAAGCTCACCTGATCGGAAGGTTGGTCCGCCAGCGGACCCAGAAGGGTCCGCCGCAGACCGAGTCCCGCACCATGAACCGGATAGCGCGTGTCGTTCATGGCAGGCGCCTGGCTTACTTCTTGCCGCCGCACTTGCCTTCGGTGGCCTTCTCCATGCCTTCCTTCATGCCTGCGCCGCACTTGCCTTCGGTGGCCTTCTCCATGCCTTCCTTCATGCCTGCGCCACACTTGCCTTCGGTAGCCTTCTCCATGCCTTCCTTCATGCCTGCGCCGCACTTGCCTTCGGCAGCCTTCTCTACGCCTTCCTTCGTGGCTTCGCCGCATTTGCCCTCGGCTTCCTTCTTCTTCATCATGCCTTCGCCGCACTTGCCTTCGCCGCACTTGCCTTCGGCAGCGGCAACCATGTAGCCGCTGGAAAGCTTGCTCGCTCCGAAGGGGTTGTCGGCGGCATTAGCGACACTGGTGCCTGCCAGAGACGCTGCGAAAGTGGCGCCAATCGCCAGGGCTACGGGCTTGAGGGATTTCTTTTGGGTCATCGTTGATGCCTCCGTTCCATATTGAAGTAATGCAGCTGTGCTGCGTTTGGGAAAGAACAAAATTAACCGCCTGGTCTTGTCAGTGACTGCTGTCGTCAATCGGACACTCCGCCCTTGCGAAGGTTCCGCCGTTTTCGTTTCATCCTGAAACAGTCCTCTAACGCCACTTATGACCGCAAGTGTCGCAGGCAGTTCAAATAAGTTTTCTCGTCGGGCAGCGTGCCGGCACGCTGCGCCTCCCAGAGGGCTTGGCCCAGGCACTCCATCATCTGATGCTCCACCGCATGCGCATCGCCGCTGCGGGCCAGCTGTGTCTGGTAAATGCGCCGGATACCGGCTGGCCGGTCCGTGGCGAGCTGTTCGCGGAGGCTGATATGCATCCCCATGTGCAGAAAAGGATTTGTCTGCCCCATCGTCGGTTGGTATTCATGGCCAAGGGCGCTGTCACTGTCGTCGAGTACGCCGTGATATTCGGGGTGTTCCACTATGACGTCACGGATCAGGGTCTCGAGGGAGTCCAACGGCGATCCGTCCCGATGCTTGTCCCAGACCGCACAGAATGTCCGGCGGATTTCGTCACGATTCTGAAGCATTGACCCGAATTGCAAGGCCGCGCGAAGCCGAAGTAAAGACTACTCGGGCGCCGATTGCAAGCGGGTGCTTTTTCAATCTGTATGGTGACCGATAATACGGCCACGGAATCCACGGAATCCACGGAATCCACGGAAAAAAGACGGAAAGAACACATGGTAATCAGGATTATTCCGTGTTTTTCCGTGGATTCCGTGGCTATAAAAAAACATCCTGACAGTTCGTAGAGGCCACTATGCGCCTCGAAACCATGAGGCTTTATGCTCACTCTCCCACCTGTCTCGTGGTGAACTCTTCAGTCTTGTGACGGAATTCGCACAGGTCATGAATCACGCACTGCGGGCACTTGGGAGTCCGGGCCACGCAGGTGTAGCGTCCGAGCAGAATCAGCCAGTGGTGAGCGTCCTGTTTGAACTCCGGGGGCAGCGTTTTTTCGAGTTTGTTCTCCACTTCGCGGACGTTTCGACCGGGCGCCAGGCCGGTGCGGTTGGCAACCCGGAAGATGTGGGTGTCGACCGCTATCGTGGGTCTGCCGAAGGCGGTGTTCAGGATCACATTCGCGGTCTTGCGCCCGACGCCCGGGAGGCCCTCCAGTTTTTGCCGGTCATCCGGGACGTTGCCGTCATATTCTTCCACAAGGATTTTCGAGGCCTGGACGATATTCTTCGCCTTGGTATTGAACAATCCGATGCTCTTGATGTAGGTCTTCAGCCGGGCCTCACCCAGGGCCACGACATCGGCTGGGCGCTCGATGATCTCGAAAAGCGTGCTGGTCGCCTTGTTGACTCCCTTGTCTGTTGCCTGCGCGGAGAGGATGACCGCGACCAGAAGCTGGAAGGGGTTTGCGTAGTTCAGCTCGGTGGTGGGTGAGGGGTTGGCTGCCCGCAATCGCTCGAAGATTGCCCGGCGTTTGGCGTTATTCATCCCTGTCCGAGGGGTGTCAGGCGTGGCTTTCCGCCGGGACCGCCAGGGCCCGCGCCGCCGCCCGTCGTTCGCGACGGGCATCAATGACATTTTTCGCCGCAATGAGCAGGCCCAGCCCGAGAAACGCGCCGGGCGGCAGGATCGCCAGCAGGAAGCCCCGGTAGTCCTCGATCAGGGTGAACGTCCAGTCGCGTGCGGCCTCTCCGAACATGAGATGGGCATGATCGAGCAGCGTCCCCTGGCCGATGATTTCGCGCATAGCGCCCAAAGCCATGAGCACGAGGGTAAACCCCAGCCCCATTGCCAGGCCGTCAACGAAGGCGCGGCCGACGGAGTTCTTCGACGCAAAGGCCTCGGCACGGCCAATGATGGAACAGTTGGTGACGATGAGCGGGATGAAGATTCCCAGGACCTTGTAAAGATCGTGGAAGAACGCGCTCATGGACAGTTCGATCACCGTGACGATCGAGGCAATGACCAGCACGAAGACCGGAATCCTGACCTCCGGGCGGACCAGCCGTCGAATCAGTGAGACCATGACATTCGAGGCGACCAGCGTCAGCGTCGTGGCGAGACCCAGACCGAGCCCATTGATCAGGGTTCCCGTCACGGCGAGCAGGGGACACAGGCCGAGCACCTGAACCAGCGCCGGATTGTTCGTCCAGAGCCCGTTGTTGGCGATTGTGGTGTAGGTCTGCTCGCTCATAAGCCGGGTTTTATCTCGCTCTCGCCTGGCTCCCCTGCGCCGGGCGCCGTTGTCGGGTCCTCTGCGAACAGCTGCTCCTGGTTGCGGGAAAAGTATACCAGAGCCAGTCGCACGGCATTCACGACCGCGCGTGGCGTAATGGTGGCGCCGGTGAACTGGTCGAAGACGCCGCCGTCGCGTTTCACCTTCCAGCGTTCCGGGGCCGGGTTGCCGAGGGAGCGCCCCGACAGGCGTATGATCCAGTCGGATCTTTCCACCTCGATGGCATCGCCCAGTCCGGGCGTTTCGTGATGGGCAACGACCCGAACGCCGACCACCGTTCCGTCGAACAGGATGCCAATCAGGAGTTTGATGCTGCCGCTGTAGCCATCGGGGGCGACGGCCGTCAGCACGACGGCGATCGGTCGGCCATGCTTGCGTACGCGGTAGACCGTTACCGGTTTGTCGGTCCCGAGCAAAGCCGGATCACGCACCTCGATGGTGTCATGATACAGGTCATTGTCATGCATCTCCGGCGGAATAATCTCGCGCAGGCGCCGCAACAGTGCCGCCCGCTCGTTCTCGGCGATCCGCTCGGCGGTTTCCTCGTAGGTGAACGCGACAAACGCCGTTCCCGCAATCGCGAACAAAAACAGGAACAGGCCGGTTACCAGTATCTGCCGGAAGTTCATTCTTCGTCACGCTGGTGTCCGAAGACTCTCGGCTGGGTGTAGTAGTCAATTGTGGGCGCAGCCATGTTCATGAGCAGCACCCCGAAGGCGATACCTTCAGGGTAGCCCCCCCAGGTACGGATCAGGAAGGTGATGATTCCGATGCCTGCGCCATAGATAATCCGGCCGCGCGGTGTGGTACTCGCGGAGACGGGGTCTGTTGCGATGAAGAAGGCACCCAGCATGGTTGCGCCACTGAAAAGCTGGAACAAGGGAGACAGGTGGGTATCCGGGTCCGACACAAAAAAGATCAGCGACATGCCAAACAGGCCGGCCAGCATCCCGACCGGGATCTGCCAGCGTATGGTGCGGGTGTAGAGCAGCCATAGCCCGCCGATCAGAAACCACAGGTTGATCCACTCAAAACCGTGGCCGCCAAAACCGCCGAACAGTGGATCGGTCCTGATCTCGCTCAGTGTGTTGCCGAGTCCGAGCTCGGTCTTGGCGGTATCCATGGGCGTGGCGCGCGTGAGTGCATCGAGCGAGACGTCCTGCGGCAGATTCCCGAGCAGTGACCAGTCCAGGGACTCGATCAGCGACAGCGCACGCATGCCGGTACCGGCCGCGTGCGGCCAGTAGGTCATCTCGCGCGGGAAGGAGATCAGCACCACCACATAGCCGATCATCGCCGGGTTGAAGGGGTTGTGGCCAAGCCCGCCATAGAGCTGCTTGGCGACGACGATGGCAAACAGGCTGCCGATGACCGCCACCCACCACGGGGCCAGGGGCGGCAGCGCGAGCCCCAGAAGGACCCCGGTGAGCAGGGCGCTGTTATCGGACAGCTGCGGGCCGACGGGGCGGTGCCGCAGGCGCAGCATGATGCCTTCGGCGGCCACGGCAGTCAGGCTGGTGAGCAACACGTTGAAGAGGGTGCCCCAGCCGAAGAACCACCACGCGCACACCAGGCCGGGACCGAGCGCGTAAAGCACGCGCCGCATCACCACCGAGACGTCGGATGCGGGTGACAGATGCGGTGAGCTGTAGCTGTGAAATTCCATCACTCGGCGCCGGTTTCCGGCCCGGCCCGTTTTCGCGCCGCCTGCCGCCGCTCATCGACCTCCGCGATCATGCGTTGCTGTTCGGGGCTGAGTTCATCGGTATTTTTCGGCGCGACCGCTGCCGCTGCTTTTCTGGCTTTGACGCGTTCGAGCGCCGCCTGAATCGCGGCCGCCCGGGGGTCCGTGCCGCCTGCCGCAGGTTCCTTCAGGGCCTTTTTCTTCTTGCTCAGGCGTTCCGCACGCTCGCGCTTGTCACGTTCGATCCGTTCCAGGCGGAATTCGTGGCGCTGGCGCGCCAGGTCTGCCCGCTGACGCTCGCGCTCCTGCGCCCAGATCTCGGTCTTGGCGAAACGGTAGTACTGGACCAGGGGTATGTGACTCGGACAGACATAGGCACAGCAGCCGCATTCGATGCAGTCGAAGAGACTGTAATCCTGGGCCTTGTCGAAGTCTCTGGCGTGGGCGTACCAGTAAAGCTGCTGCGGCAGCAGATTGGCCGGGCAGACCTCGGTACACTCCCCGCACCGAATGCAGGGCAGCGGTGCCTTCGGACGGGGCAGCTCATGCGGCGTCGCGGCCAGCAGGCAGTTGGTCGTCTTAATGACCGGAACCGCGTCCGTGGTGAGGGAAAATCCCATCATGGGGCCGCCGATGATCAGCCGGTCCACGGCGCTGGTATAACCGCCGCAGTCTTTGATCAGCGCGCTCACCGGGGTACCGATCGGCGCCTCCAGGTTGCAGGGCGCTGCAACACCCTGGCCCGTGACGGTGACGATGCGCGAAATCAGCGGCTCACGTCGGAAGATCGCCCGGTAGATGGCAGTGACGGTTCCGGGATTGTGACAAACCACACCAATATCGGCGGGCAGGCCCTGCGCGGGCACTTCCATGCCGGTCAACAGCTGGATCAGCTGCCGTTCGCCGCCCGTCGGATACAGTGTCGGCAGCTCGACAAGCTGGATACGGGCGTCGCCCTGTCGCCGCAGCTCGGCATGCAGGGACGCGATGGCCGCCGGCTTGTTGTCCTCGATGCCGATGAGGCAGCGCTCGGCCTGCAGGGCGTGCAGCAGGATCGCGATGCCGCCCAGGATTTCATCCGGGCGTTCGCGCATCAGCATATCGTCACAGCTGATGTAGGGTTCACACTCGGCCCCGTTGATGATCAGCAGGTCGACCTTGCGGCCGGGCCCGGGGTTCATCTTAATAAAGCTGGGAAATCCCGCACCACCCAGACCCACGATGCCGGCATCGCGCACGCGGTTGCGCAATTCGCTCGGATCGAGCGCCGTAAAATCCGGAATCCCGCCTTCGGCTTCGATCCATTCATCCTTGCCGTCGGTCTCGATCACGATACAGGTCATGCCGAGACCGGAGGGATGCGGTACGGGTCGTTCGCCGATATCAACCACCGTGCCGGAACTGGGTGCGTGGCTGGGTACGCTGACAAATCCCTCGGCCCGCGCGATTCGCTGGCCCTTGAGCACCCGATCGCCAATCTTCACCAGCGGCGTGGCCGGCTCTCCGATGTGCTGTTGCAGGGGCAGGACCAGACGCGACGGCAAGGGCACGCGGCGCACCGGCTGCGACGTCGAGACGTCCTTGTTTGCAGGCAGGTGCAGGCCGCCATGGAAGTGCCGGAGCTGGATATCGGAAGCGGTCATTGAGGGGGAGATTATACGCTGGCTTGACCGGTCCGCCTGCATGCTATCCGATGCTGCGGATGCCCGCTGTCCCAGGTTCCGCAATCAGATCCACGCCGGGCGGGAGATCATCCGGAGAAGGCCACTTCCAGTCATGGATATCCGTCTTGATGGTGACCATCGTAATGCAGTCGACAGGGCAGGGTTCAACACAGAGCTCGCAGCCCGTGCACTCGTCCTCGATGACGGTGTGCATCTGTTTGGCGGCACCCAGGATCGCGTCTACGGGACACGCCTGGATGCACAGGGTGCAGCCGATGCACAGGGCTTCATCGATGATGGCAACTGCCTTCTCCTTGTGAGCACCATGCTCGGCGTTCAGTGGTTTCGGATCGCGTCCCAGCAGGTCAGCGAGTGCCTGGATGCCCGCGTCGCCGCCGGGCGGACACTGATTGATATCCGCTTCTCCGGCAGCAATGGCTTCGGCATAGGGCCGACAGCCCGGGTAGCCACACTGCCCACACTGGGTCTGCGGCAGCAGCGCATCGATCTGGTCGACCACCGGGTCGCTCTCGACCCGGAAGCGGATGGCGCTGTACCCCAGGATGAGCCCGAACAGGCCGGCAAGTGTTCCCAGCGTCAGTACCGCGGGCAGCATGGCATGTCAGCCTTTGACGAGGCCCGAGAATCCCATGAAAGCGAGGGACATCAGGCCCGCCGTGATCAGGGCGATGGCGGAACCGCGGAACATAACCGGGACATCAGCGACCGCGACACGCTCACGCATGGCTGCAAACAGGATCAGGACCAGTGAAAAACCGACTGCCGCCCCGAATCCATAGAGGGCGGACTCCAGAAAGCCGTGTTCCTGCTGGACGTTCAGCAGAGCAACACCCAGCACGGCGCAGTTGGTGGTGATCAGGGGCAGAAAGATTCCCAGCACCTGGTAGAGCAGCGGGCTGGTCTTGTGAACCACCATCTCCGTGAACTGCACGACGACGGCGATCACCAGGATAAAGGTGATGGTCCGCAGGTACTCCAGTCCCAGTGGCTGCAGCAGGTAATGGTTGGCAAGGTAACTGCAAACCGATGACAGGGTGAGCACGAAGGTGGTGGCCAGGGCCATACCGGTTGCCGTCTCCAGTTTGCGTGAGACGCCCATGAACGGACACAGGCCGAGGAACTTCACCAGCACGAAGTTGTTGACCAGCACCGTGCTGACAAGGATGAGGAGGTATTCGGTCATCTCAGAAAGAAGATACAAGATAAGAGAAGAAAGATAAAAGGGGGTAAAAACCGGAATCCGGAATCCGGAATACAGAATACAGAATACAGAATACAGAATACAGGAGACAGGAGACAGGAGACAGGAGACAGGAGACAGGAGACAGGAGACAGGAGACAGGAGACAGGAGACAGGAGACAGGAGACAGGAGACAGGAGACAGGAGACAGCAGACAGAATGCAGGGTAGAGGCCTTCGGGATTACTGCAGCCTGGATATGGGATCTGGCCGCTCTCCCACCGCCGCAGTAGAACCAGCGTAAGTCCGGCCAGGGCCTATTTTATCCGCATCCCAACGTCGGCTCCGCTGTCAGGACTGAGAATGAAGATATCCTTGCCGCCCGGACCTGCGGCCAGCACCATGCCTTCGGACACGCCAAAGCGCATCTTGCGCGGCGCCAGATTCGCGACCATGACCGTCAGGCGGCCTTCGAGATCCCCGGGCGTGTAGGCGGCTTTGATGCCGGCGAAGACGGTGCGGGTTGCAAATCCCAGATCGAGTGTCAGCCGCAGCAGTTTGTCCGCGCCCTCGACGGGTTCGGCCCGGGTGATGCGCGCAACCCGCAGATCCAGTTTCGCGAAATCCTCGATGCCGATCTGCTCGGCGAGTGGTTCGACCGGTGCCGCCGGGGCCTCTTGTCGGGGCGGTGTTGCCCTGGCTTGCAGGTGCTCACGGGATGCGTCAGTCATTTTCTCGATCGCCTCGGGTTCCACGCGCGTCATCAGCGGCTGGAATTCACCGATCGTATGGCTGGTGAGGGGTTCTCCGGCGTCACGCCAGGTCAGGGCTTGGATGCGCAGAAAGGCCTCGGTCCGAGCGGCCATGCCGGGCAGCACGGGTTTGAGGTAGGTCATCAGGACGCGGAACAGGTTGATTCCCACGCTGCATACGTCCTGTACCTGCTGTGCCGCGTCTGCCTGTCTGGCGAGAAGCCACGGCTTTCTTTCATCGATATACTGATTGGCACGATCGGCCAGTGCCATGATGTCACGTATGGCATGACCGTACTCGCGCTGCTCGAAACGCCGGGCAATGCTGTCACCCTCACTGACGAAGGCTGCATACAGTTGCGGTTCGGCGCATGTGGCAGACAGGCGGCCGTCAAAACGTTTGCTGATGAAGCCCGCGCAACGGCTCGCGATGTTGACAACCTTGCCCACCAGGTCGCTGTTGACGCGCGCCACGAAGTCGTCGAGATTGAGATCCAGATCATCGATGCCGCTGCCGAGCTTGGCGGCAAAATAGTAACGCAGGTATTCCGGGTTGAGATGATCCAGGTAGGTGCGTGCCTTGATAAAGGTCCCGCGCGACTTTGACATCTTCTCCCCGTTGACGGTCAGAAAGCCATGCGCCCAGACTGCCGTGGGTGTGCGAAAACCGGCGCCGGCGAGCATGGCCGGCCAGAACAGGGCATGGAAATAGATAATATCCTTGCCGATGAAATGGTAAAGCTCGGCCCGGCTGTCCCGGCCCCAATAGGCGTCGAAATCGATGCCGGCACGCTCGCAGAGCTGTTTGAAACTGGCCATGTAGCCGATGGGCGCATCCAGCCAGACGTAGAAATACTTGCCGGGTGCGTCCGGAATCTCAAAGCCGAAATAGGGCGCATCGCGTGAGATGTCCCATTCCCGCAGCCCTTGCTCGAACCACTCGCCAAGCTTGTTGGTCACCTCTTCCTGCAGATGTCCGGCCGCGGTCCACGCGCGCAACATGGGTTCGAAGTCGACCAGCCTGAAGAAGTAATGCAGGGATTCCTTCTCGACGGGCGTGGCACCGGAGATGGCCGATACCGCGTTCCTGAGTTCCGTTGGTGAGTAGGTTGCACCACAGACTTCGCAGCTGTCGCCGTACTGATCCGCGGCACCACAGCGTGGGCATTCACCCTTGATGAATCTGTCGGGGAGGAACATCTCCCGCTCCGGATCGTAGGCCTGGGTGATGGTCCGGGTGCTGATATGACCGGCCTGCTGATGCCGCCGATAGATCATCTCCGACAGTTCCCGGTTCTCGGCCGAGTGCGTGCTGTGGTAGTTGTCGAAATCGATGAGAAAATCGGCAAAGTCTGCCCGGTGCTCCCGGCCCACCTGCTCGATGAGCTGTTCGGGTGTTATGCCCTCCGCCTGGGCACGCAGCATGATCGGTGTGCCGTGGGCATCGTCGGCGCACACGTAACGGCAATCGTGGCCGCGCAGCTTCTGGAAACGCACCCAGATATCTGTCTGGATGTACTCGACGAGGTGACCCAGATGGATAGGCCCGTTGGCATAGGGCAGGGCGCTGGTAACCAGGATCGTTCGCGGTTCTGTCATGGTGTGGTCGCCTTGTCTTGCCTCAGGTCAAAACCGTGTTTTCCGTAGGGCCTAAGCAGGGAAAGATCGCGATTATGCCATAGTGCCAGCACCTTTCGTGCGGTTTCAGCCGGCAGGTCGGGCGGGGCGCGATCAAATTGTGTACAATCCTCGGTCAGTTTTTCCCGCATTCCCGCAGGGCCGGCAGCGCCGGTTCGGCACGACGGAGGTTTATACGATGGTTGAGGCAGCACCCCAGCAGGTGGAAACCGTGCTCAAGGCGTATGTGGATCCCTATCTCGAAAGGGATCTTGTCAGCGCCAAGTGTGTCAAGGATATCAGCGTCGACGCCGGCAAGGTCAGGGTGAAGATCGTGCTGGGCTTTCCCGCCCGCGGATACCATGACGAGCTGAGCGGCAAGTTGCGGCAGATGATCAGCGGCATCGACGGTGTTTCGGATGTCGAGATCGACGTGTCCAGCGATGTCGCGTCGCATGCCGTGCAAAAGGGTGTCGAACCTATCAAGGGGATCAAGAACATCGTCGCGGTCGCCTCCGGCAAGGGTGGCGTCGGCAAGTCCACCACGGCAGTCAACCTGGCGCTGGCGCTTTCGGCCGAAGGTGCCACGGTCGGCATGCTGGATGCCGATATCTATGGGCCGAGTCAGCCACGCATGCTGGGCGTGCACGGGCAACCCGAGTCGAAGGACGGCAAGACGCTCGAGCCGATGGTGAGCTATCACATTCGGGCGATGTCGATCGGGTTCCTGGTGGATGAAGAAACGCCCATGATCTGGCGCGGTCCCATGGTGACGCAGGCATTGCAGCAGTTACTCAACGACACCAACTGGGGTGAACTCGACTATCTGGTGGTCGATCTGCCGCCGGGTACGGGTGATACGCAGTTGACGCTGGCCCAGCAGGTGCCCGTCAGTGGTGCGATCATCGTCACCACGCCGCAGGACATTGCCTTACTCGATGCCCGCAAAGGCTTAAAGATGTTCGAGAAGGTCGAGGTGCCGGTGCTGGGTATTGTGGAAAATATGAGCACCCACATCTGCAGCAACTGTGGTCACGAGGAGCACATCTTTGGCGAGGGCGGCGGCCAGCGCATGGCCGAGCAGTACGATGTTGACTTTCTCGGTGCGCTGCCCCTCGATATCCGGATCCGCGAGGAAACCGATGGCGGCAAGCCGACCGTGGTCGCGGAGCCGGACAGCCGGATTGCGCAGATCTATCGGGAGATTGCCCGCCGTGCGGCGGCCAAGCTTTCGCTGCATGCCAAGAGTTACGCGGCGAAGTTTCCAAAGATTGTCATCCAGAACAATTGACCTCGCAATACACGACGGGATTCTGGTGATGACCGATAATATGGCCACGGAAGGACAGGGAAAAAATTCTGACGGGTGGTCCTTCTTTCCGTGTTTTTCCGTGGCTAAAAAAATACTGGCACTCACCGTAATTTGCCAGCATCCGTTATTGTCAAGGTGAAAGCGTCCTGGGATGTCGATTAAGTCCGACAAATGGATTCGCCGGATGGCGGCGAACGGGATGATCGAGCCCTTCGAGGCGGGACAGGTGCGCGAGGGCAAGGATGGCCGGGTGATTTCCTACGGCACGTCGAGTTATGGATACGACATTCGCTGCGCCGACGAATTCAAGATCTTCACCAATATCAATTCTGCTGTCGTCGATCCCAAGGGCTTCGACGCCAACAGTTTCGTGGACGTCAAGTCAGATGTCTGCATTATCCCCCCGAACTCTTTCGCGCTGGCCCGCACCGTCGAGTATTTCCGGATTCCGCGCGACGTGTTGACGATCTGTCTCGGCAAGTCCACCTATGCACGCTGCGGCATTATTGTGAACGTGACGCCGCTGGAGCCCGAATGGGAAGGCCACGTGACGCTGGAGTTCTCCAACACCACACCGCTCCCGGCCAAGATCTACGCCAACGAGGGTGTCGCGCAGGTGCTCTTCCTGGGGGCGGACGAGGAATGCGAGATCTCCTACCGGGATCGCGGCGGCAAGTACCAGGGACAGCGTGGCGTCACCTTGCCGAAGGCGTGATCGAAAGCCAGAAGACAGAATCCAGAATCCAGAAGCCAGAAGGCAGAAGACAGAAGACAGAAGACAGAAGACAGAAGACAGAAGACAGAAGACAGAATGAGGTCTCTGACTGTTGCGAAAGGCGCCAGAAGGACCGGAGTTCTCGCCCCGGTATTCTCACTCCTCGCTCTCAGTCCTCACTCCTGAATTCTGGGTGCTGAATTCTGGATTCTTAAGCAGAAGCCAGAAGCCAGAAGCCAGAAGCCAGAAGACAGAAGACAGAAGACAGAAGACAGAACAAGGTCGCGGCCTGCTTCGGAAAGTGCCCGGAGGGTCGCAGTTACCGGGTCCGCTATTTGGACGGTCTCCTGGATTCTGGGTGCTGGATTCTGAATTCTTTATTTGAGACTCTGAACGCTACGGTTCGCTCTGGCTGTCTTCGACGCTCCAGTCCCGCAGTGACGGGCTGTAGTCCTTCAACTCGCTGGTGTAGTACATGTCGTCGCTGAGCCGCCTCTCGACGCGTACGGGCAGATAGCCGAGCTCTGGTGCGCACCACAGCTGGGTGGATTGTTTGTCTTCCCGGGAGCGCTTCACCACTACGGTATCAAAGGTACCGGCCGGCGTTTCGATACGCGTCTTGTTGATGACGTCGAAACGATAGGTCTTCAGTATGCCGCCGTCAGCGACCGGATACTCAACATGCGTCAGTCCGTGCTGCAGATCGAGCATCAAGGCGAGGTTGACCAGAATCTTGTCCAGGGTGCCGACCGGTACCGGCATCGACCAGTTGTCGCCTTCCACCGAGTTCAAGACGCGGTTTTTTTCCCAGTCGAACCTTATGGTCACCGAGCGGTCCGCTCGATCGCTGGAACGCTGGTACTCGAATTCCAGCGGCCGTAAGCCCTCGGCACTTATCTCAAAGTGACTTTGCTCGCGCACCGTCTCATCACGGAACCACGCGGCAAGCGATTTTGGCTGGGTCAGACTGTGGTACAGATAGGTGCCGGGCCGGTCGGGCTCCAGCTGCACCCTGGTTTCGCCCTGAGGGATGCCCTTGATGGAAAGCTCGTAGCGCGATTCGAAGGGCACGAGAGCAGCCTCTTCGAGCGCTGCCAGTTCACTCGCAACCAGTACCGGCACGAGGCTGATCAGTGAGATCAGAGATTTGATCATTCTGCTCACGGGTGGTCCATTCTGTTTGTTGTGACCGCTTGCGCAGGGCGCATGCCCGGGCGCGCCGCCATTCTACCTCAAGGCACGGCGAGACCGCAGGTGGGCAGCATGTCCAGGTCGAGCGGCTGGCGAAGTGGCGTGCCGTCAAACAGCACCTGTTTGCCTTTCAGCCGCAGCCGATGCTCAGCAATCAGGCGTATCGCCAGCGGATACAGCCGGTGTTCCTGTTCCAGGACGCGCGCCGCGAGTCGCTCGACATTGTCATCCGCACGTACCGGCACCTTCACCTGGAGGAAGACGGGCCCGCCATCCAGCTCCACGGTGACGAAATGGACACTGGCGCCGTGTACGCCTACACCGGCTTGCAGCGCCCGTTCATGCGTGTGCAGCCCGCGGAATGCGGGCAAGAGCGACGGATGAATATTCACCAGCCGGCCCTGGTAGCGTGCGACGAAGGCGGGCGTCAGAATCCGCATGAAGCCGGCCAGGATCACGAGCCGGGGCGCATGGCCGTCGATGATATCCGCCAGTGCCTTGTCGAACGACTCACGGTCGTGGAAATCCCGGTGATCGAGTATCCGCGTGGGGATGCCGGCGGCCCTTGCCCGTGCCAGGCCGGCTGCCTGCGGGCGATTGCTGATGACCGCCCGAATAGCCACAGGCAGTTCCGCGGAGTGCACCTGATCAATGATGGCCTGCAGATTACTGCCACGGCCCGAGATCAGCACGACAACCGGCAGGGCCGTTTCGCAGCCGTCTACGGGGTCCGTCATAGCGGCTGCGCACGCCCCGGCCGCCAGGCCGCTAGCCCGCATTTCTCACCGGGATCCCGGATGCTGGCGCAGGGCTCGTGTGTCCGGACGCCGCGCTGGAGCGAAAGTGGTAGCCGTAGCTACCACTTAAGTGAAGCGCAAGTCCGGGCGCGCGAGAACCAGCCAGGGCCGGGATAGCCATTGCCCGATAACAGACTGTCTTGATCCTGATCTGCACTCTATTCATTACCTCGGTGCCCTACATGGGTTGAGCGGCGCCCGGTGAGAAATGCGGGCTAGGGGTTTAACCGCTAACAAGCTCGACATGAGCTTCCCCGTGGCCGGTTTCCACCGATCCGATTACCTGCGCTTGTTCGCCCTGTGCATCGAGGTGTGCGAGACAGGCATCCACATCAGCGGCTGCGACCACGAGCACCATGCCGATGCCACAGTTGAACGTTCTGTGCATCTCGACGCCATCGATTTGCCCCTGCCGCTGCAGCCAGTCAAAGATCGCCGGTCGTGTCCAGCTCGAGGTTCGAACGAGCGCCCGGCAACCTGCGGGCAATACGCGCGGCAGATTCTCCAGCAGACCTCCGCCGGTGATGTGTGACAGCGCGTGCACGTCAATCCGATCGAGCAGGGCGAGCACCGGCTTGACGTAGATGCGTGTGGGTGCCAGAAGCTGCTGGCCGAGCGTGCGACCGTCGAGCATGTCCGCGAGCTCCGCCTTGCTGACGGTGAGGATCCTGCGGATCAGCGAATAGCCGTTGGAGTGCGGGCCCGACGAGGGCAGCCCGATGAGCACATCACCCGGACTGACCCTGCTGCCGTCGATGATCCGCGATTTTTCAACGATGCCGACGCAAAAGCCGGCCAGGTCATAATCGCCCGCTGCATACATGCCGGGCATTTCCGCGGTTTCGCCGCCGACGAGTGCCGCACCGGCCTGCCGGCATCCCTCGGCAATGCCCTGAATGACATCCGCTGCGATGTCGACATCCAGTCTGGCCGTGGCATAGTAGTCGAGAAAGAACAATGGCTCGGCCCCGGCCACCAGGATGTCATTCGCGCACATGGCTACGAGATCGATGCCAATGCTGTCATGCACGCCCAGTTCGATCGCGAGCTTGAGCTTGGTGCCGACGCCATCCGTTCCCGAGACCAGCACGGGGTGACGATAGCGATCAAGCGGCAGTTCGAACAGGGCACCGAAACCGCCGAGCCCGCCCAGAACCTCTGGCCGCCGGGTGGTCGCGACCGCGGGTTTGATCCGTTGGACCAGTGCGTTTCCGGCATCGATGTCGACACCGGCATCGCGATAGGTAAGACCAGCGGAATCTGGCCGGTTCGGGGTGTCTGTGGTCACGTTAAACTCCAGTCTGTGCGGCGAACAGCGCCGGGACGCGCCGTGCGTTCGATGAACTGTGGTATTTTAGCCCAGTATTCGACCCGGGTTGTATCGAATCGCTCTGGTGTCCGTCGGCGGGGTCGTGGCCGGGTCCGTGTTGCCGGCGTCGCCTTCGAGCACCGCCGGTGGTGGTTCGGTGACAGACAGATGTGAAGGTGAAGATGGTAATTGACAAGGTGGTTTGTGGGTGGGTCAACGCCGCCCTGATTCTGGCCGTGGTGCTGTCCTGGGGGACGCTGGCGGGTGCCGCTGACAGCGAGACGCTGTATACGGCGCGGGTCACGGTGGCCGATCCCGGCGCCGCGGCGCGGTCCGAGGCATTGCGGCAGGCACTGGGGATTGTGCTGGTGAAGATGACGGGGGATCGGGATGCTGCGGGGCGCGCGGCAGCGGATGCCGCCTTCCGCGCCCCTGAACAGTTCGTCCAGCAGTACCGTTACCTCTCGAGTCCGCCAGAGGGGGGCGAGGCTGCGCCCGAGCTCTGGTTTGAGGTGCAATTTGATAGCGAGGCGCTGGAAAGTGCCCTGCGCGGGACAGGTTTGCCGCTGTGGGGTCAGGAACGGCCCTCGGTGCTGGTCTGGCTGGCGGTCGCGAATTCCGGTCAGCGTTATCTGATATCGGCCAACAGCAGTGACCCGATTGCGGATGCCCTGCAGGCTGCAGCCCGACAGCGCGGGTTGCCGCTCATCTTCCCGCTTCAGGATCTGCAGGATCAGTCCAGGATCCGGTTCGTCGACGTCTGGGGCGGCTTCCAGCAGCAGATTGTCGCCGCCTCCCGGCGCTACCCGGCATCAGCGGTGCTGTCTGGGCGCCTCGAGAAACGGGCGGGCAGTCTCTGGATCGGCCGCTGGACGCTGGAATTCGGTGACAAGCATAGCGGCTGGGAGACAGACGGCCATACGCCGGGGGAGGCCGTTTCGCTTGCGATCGACGAGGTGGCGAACCGCATGGCGGCGCAGCTCGCGGTTCGCAGCACCTCCGGTGGCTCGGCGCCTGTCCACATCACGGTGGAAGGGGTGAGCTCTCTCTCTGACTATGCACGTGCCAGCCGTTATCTGGCGTCACTGACGGTTGTCCGCGACGTAGCCGTGAGCGCTATTAGCGCGGATCAGGTGGACTTCAGCATCGATCTTCGGAGCGATGCCTACGCGCTGGATCGCGCGGTGGCTGTCGGGCGGGTACTGCGTCCCTTGTCAACCGAGCCTGAGCGGGTGTACCAGCTGTTGCCGTGACGCGCAGTGACATTCCCAATCTGATTACGGTCCTGCGCATCCTGCTGGTGCCGCCTATCGTTTATCTCATCTACGAGGGAGCGTTTGACATCGCCTTGCTGCTGTTTCTCGGGGCGGGCATTTCGGATGCGCTGGACGGCTTCCTCGCCAAACATTATGGCTGGAGCAGCCGGCTGGGCGGTCTGCTGGATCCCATCGCGGACAAGGCGCTGCTCGTGTCGAGCTACGTGGTCCTGGCCTGGGCGCAGCTTATCCCCGTGTGGCTGGTGGTTACAGTGATACTGCGCGACCTGATCATCCTGGCCGGTGCGATCACCTATCATCTCCGGATCGAGGCGCTCAGTGCCACCCCCAGCGTGATCAGCAAGCTCAACACATTGAGCCAGATCCTGTTGGTCGTGGCGGTGATATTCAGCGAAGGGTTCAGGGCCTTGCCGCCTGAATGGCTTGAATTCCTCGTGTATATGGTGCTGGCGACGACACTGCTCAGTGGTGTGGATTATGTATGGACCTGGGGCTGGAGGGCCTGGAACAAGAAGCGCGGCAGCGGGCGTTTTCCCTAGCAGGCTGTTGAAAAACCCTCATGCGGCACAATCCTGGGTTACAGATCGGCGCAAAATGCGGGGCCGCGAAGCGGCAAACTGGCGTGTACACTGCGCTCGGTGCGCTTTGGCTCGCGGCAAACTTGCCACCGTCGCCACGCTTGGGTCAGCGTTAACAGGCCCTAACCGTGTCTGACCAGCTGCCCCTGGCCCTCACGCTGCCGGACAGTGCGCGTTTCGGGAATTTTGTCGCCGGGCCAAATGACGAGCTGGTGCGTGCCGTGCATGCCATGGCATCGACCGGAGGCGATTCGTCGCTTTACCTGTGGGGTGGCCCCGGGCTGGGTAAGACGCATCTGTTACAGGCCGCCTGCCGGGAATCCGGCGATCACGGCCTGGCGAGTGCCTACCTTTCGCTGCGGCAATCGCGCGAGCCTGGACCGGCGATTCTGCAGGGCTTCGAGCAGCTGGACCTGCTGTGTGTCGACGACTGGGAAGCCATCGGCGGCGAAAGGCCATGGGAGCAGGCCCTGTTTGACCTTTTCAACCGTATGCGTGATTGCGGCCGACGCCTGCTCATGGCGGGAAGCTCGCCGCCGGAGGGGCTGGGACTGCACCTTCCGGACCTGGTATCCCGCCTGGGGTGGGGGCTCGTCTACGCTGTCCAGCCACTGGACGATGCAGGGCGGCTGCAGGTTCTGCAGTTACGGGCGCAGGGACGGGGGTTCGAACTGCCGGATGAGACCGGCGCCTATCTGTTACGGCGCTATCCCAGGGACCTGCCCGCCCTGTGTGGCCTGCTCGAGCGTCTCGATCAGGCATCACTGGTGGCCCAGAGGAGGTTGACGATCCCCTTTGTCAAGGCGGTCCTGGGTGGCTATCCTGGCTAGCAGTCTGTCAGACTCAGCGTGCCTCCAGTGCGGGGGTGGGACAGCGGCGCAAAGCTTCCCGCTCTCTCGCTGCGCAGGGCGCTCTATGCGCCTCGACATCGTGATGCTTTGTGCTCGTTCTCCCACCCGCCTCGTCACGAACCCCGAAGCCCGACAGACTTCTGTTGCTCTTTCAACCTGCAACTTGATTAAGTACGGATGCTGACAAAATGAAGCTGAGTGACCGTATTTTTATGTATAGCCACGGAATCCACGGAAGGACACCGAAAAAAATTCTATGAGTGTTCGTTCTTTCCGTGTTTTTCCGTGGATTCCGTGGCCATACTGTCCGTCATCATGAGATTGAAAAGAGCACTAGCCCTGACTGCGCACGTAGCCAATGGCCGCAATGAGCCAGGTCAGGGCAAACAGGATCTCAAGTCCGGCGTAGAACCGATCGTCCGGCGTACCGTAGGCCTCGACGATGCCGTGGGTGAGGTAAGCCAGCGCGAGGAACAGGCTCCACTGGTAGGTATAGCGCCGCCCATGCAACAGTCCGCGTAAGGGCAGCAGTAACGGAGTTCCCAGAACCAGCAGCACGAAGAAAGTCGGGAGACCGGAGGATGGCGACAGCCAGCCGTACCACACGATAAGCAGTGCGAACAAGGCAAAGTAGCCGCCCAGCGTCATGCCGCGCCAGGCCGCGGCCGGGATGGTCACGCTGCCGGGTCGGACGGTTGCAGCTGGTGCACCGTTCGTGCAAGCCGTCGCCCCAGGGCCAGGCACAGGTTTCGCTCCGTTTCACTCAGGGGACGTTTGCTGTCGGTTCCCGCCAGATGGCTGGGTCCGTAGGGCGTGCCGCCGGTTTCGGTTGTCAGCAGCTCCGTCTCGCTGTAGGGCAGCCCCAGGATCAGCATGCCGTGGTGCAGCAGGGGCAGCATCATGGACACCAGCGTGGTTTCCTGGCCGCCATGCAGACTGGAGGTGGAGGTGAATACCGCAGCCGGTTTGCCAATCAACGCGCCCTCGATCCAGATCCCGCTGGTCGAATCCAGGAAGTACTTGAGCGGTGCCGCCATATTGCCGAAGCGTGTCGGACTGCCCAGCGCCAGGCCGGCGCACTCGCGCAGATCATCCTGGGTGGCGTAGGGTGCACCGCTGTCGGGAATGCTGTCCTCAACGGCCTCACACACGGTGGATACCCTGGGGACGGTTCGCAGTCGTGCCGTCATACCCGGGACCTCCCCGATGCCGCGTGCGACCAGCCGCGCCATCTCTGCTGTGGCGCCCCGATGACTGTAGTAAAGAACCAGTACCTCTGCCATTTACAGAATCTCCAACACGCTCTCCGGCGGACGGCCCAATGCCGCCTTGCCCTTTGTCAGCACGATCGGTCGTTCGATCAGTCTGGGATGATCGATCATCGCCTGGATGAGTGCCTCCCGATCGAGCGAGGGATCATCCAGGCCCGCGTCCTTGTATTCGGCTTCCTTCTTGCGCATCAGATCGCGCGGTTCCATCGCCAGCAATTTCAGGATCTGGTTGAGCTCTTCGGTGTCGGGCGGCGTTTCCAGATATTCGATGATGGTCGGTTCAATGCCGCGCGCCTGTAACAGCTGCAAGGTCTGTCGCGACTTTGAACAACGCGGGTTGTAGTAGATTCTAAGCTCTTGGGTCATTTTGCCTGTCCTGTTTGCGCCTGCACGGAGGGGGCTGGCGTGCCTCGGCCCCGCCGGATGTTCAGCCACAGGCTATGCTATGTGCTGTGCCGCGTCCAGGCAAGGCGCTCCACGCGGATCTGCGAACTAAGCCAATGACTTCAATTGACATTTCATTCAGGCGAGTGGTAGGGTCTAGAGCCTGTTGCTGACGGGGCAGGCGCGCTGAGAGGTGCGGGCTTGCGGGGTCATGCGTTCGGTATGAGTGGAGATGTATCAGTATGGAATTTGCCGGTTCTTGCAGGTCTTCTCTCCTGGCTGCACTGCTGGTTGTCCTGGGGTCGGGCTGTGCGACACAACCGTCGCAGGACGCTGTGTCAGACGCCGCAGGGACACAGGCCTACAGTGAGGGAGTAACACAGGCGCTCAACAACGCGCGCGCCGCCATTCAGGAGGCAAATGCCAACCAGTGGATCTGGCGTGACACGGAAGACTTCCTGGAGGAGGCCGAAGCCGCCGCGCAGAAGGGTGACGAATTGCTGGCTATCAAGCTCGCCAACAAGGCGCGCGCTCAGGCCGAGCTGGCAGCGAACCAGTATTACCTGGAGAATGCCAAGTTCATGCTGGAGCGGGCCCAGGGATTCCCCGAGCTAACCGCGGCTCAGAAGCAGACGCTGACAGTCGTGGCGGCCACGATCCGGCAGGCGGAGGGCAAGAAGGCCTTTGACCTTCTGCGTGACCTGGATGCCGAGATGCAGATTCGGCCGTATTCGGAATGAACGGCCGGATGGTGAGTGCCTGTGGTTACTCGCCGCGCGCGGGAGTCTTTCCTCAGACACCGCTGGGCGTATCGAGGATGTAAGCGAAGCGTTCGAACGCCGGGTTCTTTTCGATCAGGCGGTCGGCGCGCACCCTGACGCTTTCCTGACCCTGGATGAGTTCCAGCGACCGCTTCTCCCCGTAGGTGCCCTGGGGCGCAATGAGCGTATGCAGGATCTGGCTGGCGTGCTGCAAATCCGTGCGCAGGGCTGGCTGGACGTGATTGTTGCTCCCGCGCGCCGCGCGTACCGCACAGGGCTTCACGTGGCGGCCAACATACTGGATGCCGGTATTCATGGAATGGTCCGATGCCTGAACGAGCCAGCGGATAATGCCGATAATCCATTCCCGGGCGCCTGTGTCCTGCGCCCGCTCCAGTTTGATGGCGATGAGCTGACCTACTCGCAGGCGGCCGGCTTCGTGCGCCGGCAGGCTCAGAGATAAGCCGCCGGCACTGCGATTGCGCGCGGTTGACAGGGTCGTGTGAACGCGTTGTGGCGTCTGGCTGGCCTGGAATGCGCTGACCGCCGAAAAATCGATGTGATCCTCTTCTGCCGGCTCGGCGTAGTCCGTGGCATCGAATGCGCGGCCATGGTTCAGTGCCCGGTAGGCCGCTGGCAGACCTGTCAGCAGATGGATGTGCTGGTTGCTCGGGAACCGCTGTGTCCGGCGGTCTGCGGGGTGCAGCCACTGGCTGCAGAGCCGGGCGATAATCTGTGCACCATCTACACTGCTGAGCCGATCGGAAAAGCCCGCGGTGTCTGGCCGGGCGCCGGAAAGCAACTGTTCAGCCTGAGCCTGCAGGGCGCGAATGAGTTGCCGGGCATCGAGCCAGTGGCAACCCGCGGGTGCCCCGGAGCCTGCCGTGATCGACGACGTTTCGGCGTCGGGTGGCAGCATGAAGACACCGGGTGTGTCCGCATCGGCGGGGGAGGTGGTGACGCTCGCTGCACTGGCATGTTTGCCCAGGCAAGCGAAGGCTTCCCAAACGCTGCCGGGTGGCAGGCGGTAGGGATCGCCGAGACGCAGCAGCACGATCTGTTTGTAGATATCGCTGGCCTGACCTCCGGCAAGCCGGTCATCGAGATGAGCACCCCGGCGGGCCGCGGGGTGATCGTCTTCCGCGAGACGGAACAGGCTGTTGATTTCGGACCAGACCGCTGGGTCGCCGGGATGGTAGGCCTGATAGTCACATACCAGCTGCAGACTGACGAAGCGCAAGGCGTTCTCAATCCCGGCTGCCAGGTGCGTTGACCGGCTCCAGCGTCGCTTTGTTGCGAGGCTGTCCCTGACAACGAACTTGTAGCCAACAGCCATTTGCGCAGTCAGCATGCTCAGCACCTGGTACGCGTCGGCCTGTGGCGATCCGCTCAACCAGTCGTGCAGGCGCACGTAGGCGCTGCGGAATGCAGTCATGAGCTCCATGCGGTGGGGCGGTGGCAGATGCTGGTCATTGATATCCCGCAGGCGTTCGGCGATGCGACGCGCACTGTGCAGGATTTCGGTATAGGGCAAGGCATCCAGCCAGGCGCACAGCGTTGGCGGCCGGGTATCTACGCCAGGGATGCCCTCCTGAGTTGGCAGGTTCAGTTCCATTGCAGCCGTTGCTGGTCCGTCTCCGGTCTGTCTCGTGTCTGTTGCAGGCTTTGCTGCGCCTGCAGCGGTGCGTCTCCACTGTATGGCGACCGTTGGCACCGGAGGTTAAAAGCCCTCTCAGCGCAACCGGGAAACTTTAGCGCCGTTTGCGCGTCTCTTAAGGGTGAAACGTTGCAGACCCAGGTCGGGTGGTGGATCGGATGGCGGCTGCCACGCTTGCGCGTCGCCCCGCGCCAATGGCATGGTATGTCAGCCGTGAAGCGCGGCAAGGAGGTGATGTTTGTGGCTAATCGTCTGTTACTAATGGTGTTTGTGTTGTTTGCGATGCCCCTCGCTGCCGAGCCTGTCGATTTCAGTCTGCAGGATCTGAACGGCAGGATGCAGTCGCTGTCGGATTACCGGGGAAAGTGGGTCATCGTCAATTTCTGGGCAACCTGGTGCCCGCCCTGCCTGGAGGAGATTCCGGATCTCGTCCATTTCCATGACGCTCGCAAGGACAAGGACGCCGTGGTGATCGGCATCAATTTCGAGGACGCCACGCCCGAGCAGCTGCGCGTCTTCGTCGATGATTACCTGATCAGCTACCCTATCCTGCTGAATCCGGAGCTCGGCCCACCGGCCCCCACCATGACGGTTGGCGGGTTACCTACCACGTACATCATCTCGCCGGAGGGCGAACTCGTTGCACGGCAGCTCGGCCCGATCACGGGGGAGATTATTGAGGATTATCTGGCACAGAAGATCCAGACGCGTGCTTCCTCGTCGGCTGCCGGAGCCGAGGCGCGGGTCGATTAGTACCGGATGAAGGCCGTCTTGGGGGACTCCTTCGGGGATGACGAAGCCCTCGCGGCCGGAGTATCGCCTCCTCGGGCGTCAGGCGTGAGACTCGCGGCGGGCGCGCAGCCGGCGCCTGGCCGCTTCGAAGGGGCGACTCATGCCCTGGGTTGCGAGCGGGCGGGGGCGCTTGTGCCAGCCCCCGGTTTCGCTTGCGGCCGACGGCAGCCGTAATCCGGACAGCCGGCCGGCGGCGTACTCCCATGACGATACACTGTTACCGATGCTCGGTGAGCGGCCGTGTCCAGGGTGTGTTCTTCCGTGCGAGCACACGGCGCATGGCGCAGGCGCTGGGCTTGACTGGTTACGCCCGGAATCTGCCCGACGGTCGCGTGGAGGTGGTCATGTGCGGAAAACCCGAGGCACTCGCTCAGATGCGCGACTGGTTATGGGTGGGGCCGGATGCGGCACGCGTCAGCGATGTCGTCTGTGAGCCGCTGCCGGGCGCGGATTATGACGGCTTCACCATGGGCTAGCCCTTGAAGCCGGTCTGACGCAGGCTGGGATTACCCCGTCTGACTGCCCCCTGCCACCTCACCCTCGGTTTCCAGGAGCGAGACGAAGCCGTCGGGTTTTACACCCACCACGTCACACTTCAAGTAATCGAATACTCGCATCGCCCGGGTGCCGAGCAATACGGTCGGCAGGTTCTCGTGGGGACGCGCGCCCATGATGACCAGGTCTATGTGCTTGTCATTGACCAGATCTACGATCGCAGTCGCGGGCGACCCCGCTACCATGTGAATCCGGTCAGCATTCAATTCCACCTGATACTCCTTCAGCACGCCCCCGCATTTCTGCATGAACGAGCCCTTTAAGGAGTCAATGTAGTCGGCCAGGTCGGCGCGCAGTTTCTTGCCCTTTCGACCTTCCTCCCCGTAAAGGGGCATGGCATGCAGATGGTGCAACTCGCTGCCATTGGCCTCGGCGATGGTGGCGGCCGTGCGCAGCACCTTGACGTCCAGGGCATCGCAGGCAACCACGTTTTGCGCGCCGCCGAGCGTGGCGAGCACGCGCTTGGGACGCCTGCCGGTCTTTCCCTTGGAAATCCAGAGTGTGCATGGACAGTGCTGCAGCAGGTCCCTCGATGGGCATTCCAGTAACAGCCTGCTCATCTTGTGGTTGCGTTGCTGGGTAATCATGACGAGGTCCTGTTTGTTTTTCATGACCTCGCGTGCGACCTCCAGGAATGTCCTGCCCCAGCGAAGTTCCGATGCCACCCGTTCCAGACCCTGTTCCCGGGCGAGCGCGGCCATCTCGTCGAGGACTGTCTGCCTTTCCTCGATGATCTTCTTCTTCAGCTTGTCCGGATTGCGTACGTTCCACCACTCCGACGTATCCTCCGGATAGTCGCTTATCACATGGAGCAGCTTGACTGCAGCCTGATGCTTTTTGGCGAGCTGTACGGCCTGCTCAAGCATTTCGACATTCCCTGAGTCTCTTCCGATACATACCAGGATACTATTGAACTGACTCATAAGGTCTTCCTTTCGTTGCAGGTGAGTGCCGGCAGGGCTCGCTCGCCAACAGCACAATCGTGTTAGGTTTGCTAACGATCTCCCGTACCCCCATGTGATTATCCGAAGATGTCGGCGGTAATGTTGTCGAACCAGCTCCTGGCATAGGTAGCCTCCATCCTCCGTTCCCACGCGGATGCGTCCAACGGCGACGTCCCTCCGGCGCCTTCGACGGCGGCGATCTCGCCATTTTCGAGGCGATAGACCGCCGCCACCGAGATGCCGTGATCGGGTGCAATGATGCTGTAGCAGGTGTTTATGTAGGAAGGCAGCGGGGGTTCAGCTCCATCTATCAGTGCGCCGATTGCGGCTGCGCACACCTTGGCCTGGCTATTGGCGGAATACCCGGACTTGGGCATCTTTCCGGCAATACAGGCATCACCGATCACATGCACATGCTCGCGAATCTTGGATTCGAAGGTCTGCTGATCGATGGGACACCAGCCCTGGCCGTCCGTCAGGCCTGCTTCCTCGGCAATGTGGCCGGCCTTCTGCGGCGGGATCACGTTCACGACATCACCTTTGTGTACCTCGAACTCGGTGTACAAGGTGCGCTTTTCCGCATCCACCGATAAAACCCTGCCGTCCGCCGAGGCGGGTATCCAGCTTATCATGCCCGGGTAATACCGTTCCCAGCCCTGCTCGAACAGGGCCTGTTTGGCGAAGCTGTCCTTTGAATCGAGAATAATAACCTTGGACCGCCCCTTGCCATGCTGCTTCAGATAGTGGGCGATCAGGGCCGCCCGCTCGTAGGGGCCGGGAGGGCACTTGTAGGGATTGGGCGGCGCCGTGATGTAGATCTTCCCGCCGTCGGGCATGGCCTCGAGCTGCCGGCGCAACAGCAGGGTTTGTTCCCCGGCATACCACGCGTGGGGGCACAGTTGTGCCGCAGCCTCATCGTAGCCCTCGATTTCACTCCATTTGAAATTGATGCCTGGGGCGACGATAAGGCGATCAAAGCCGTATTCCTGCCCGCTGGCGGTGACTGCGACGCGCCTGATGGCGTCAATCCGGGTCACTTCGTCGTGGACCACGCTGACGCCATAAAAGGCGGCCAGCGGCTCATAACCGAACGACAGGCTCGCGAGGGTGCGCTCTCCCGCGAGCACCTCGTTACTGAGCGCGCAGGATATGAACTTCTGATCTTTCTCGATCAGGATAACCTCGATACGCGGGTCTGCCAGGCGCAAATACTTCGCGGCTGTGGCGCCCCCATAGCCGCCTCCGACGACGATTACGCGTGCCTTATAGGCGCCCGGAGAGGCCACAGGGAAACCCAGCAGTCCTGTCGCTGCCGTGCCGCCCAGAAGGGCGAGGAAGTTCCTGCGGGACAGTCTGTTCATAACGGGATCTCCTCAGCGCTGACTGGCATAGAAACTCGCGAGTGCCTTGAGATCGTCCTCATCCAGCTGGCTGATGGCGATACTCATGAACAGGTGCGGCATCCTGCGCTCCCACAGCCAGTATTCCTCGAGCAGGATGTCCAGATAGCCGCGCCACTGGCCAGCCAGTCGCGGTACCGTGTCATCCTGAAAGCGGCCGTTGTCCTTGTGACAGGCACTGCACCCGTCGCGATGGATCCGCTTGCCGTTCTTTACCAGTTTCGGATCCAGCTCCTGCTGGGGCGAGATCCATACCTGCGAGGCAAAGAAGGCTGCCAGCGCGTCGATCTCGGCGTCGTCGTAACCCCTTGCCAGACGTCCCATGATCGTCGACGGTCTTTTCCCGCTTTTATAGTCGCGCAGGGTCTGCTTGAGATACGCCTCGGGGAGCCCCGCTATGATCGGCATGGGGCTGGCACTGTGTCCGCGGGTTCCATGGCAGCCGGCACAGGCATCGCCCAGCATGCGATGGCTTGGCTGGGCGCAGACGGCCGGCAGCTCGAGCAGTCCCAGCATCAAGACCAGTGACCAAAGCCTGTGCGATCTCATGGGCGTTCCTCAAACAAGTCGTTTTCCTGTCGGCATGATCGGTAATCCTTATGCGCTGTCAGTACCAGCGATGGGTCGCTGTTCCGTCTCGGGTTCATCCCCGAGTACCGGGATGAACCTGGTGAGAATGTAAAACACCACAAACGGAGCGCTCAATATGATGACCGCGGGAACCACCCCCTCGCGTGCCAGGAACTCGAAATGGAACTCCGTGAAGCCGCGGTCAGACTTGGATATGAGCTGTCCGCCCACGACGACATTAAAACGCATGAACAGCACCTGCAGCACCAGCAGGAGGCTGGCCAGATTGGCCAGGTAGAGCAGGCCCTTGCCCCAGGGTTTGAAGATGGTGATATAGCCCAGGATCAGGAACGGCACCACGGACAGGATGAGGACCTGCCCGATGACGAAGTTATCGTAGAGGGGCCCCGACAGCAGCGGTCCGATGACCGACCAGTGATGACCATGCTCGTAGGCGGCATAGACGATCTCGAGACCTTCCAGGAAAAAGTCGATAATGAAAAATCCCCAGAGGAACACCATCAATTTCTGGATCATCGGGAAGTCATAAGCCTGTCGGGTCCGCCAGCGGATGAAGGCGTACATCAGCATCAGCATGGCGATGCCGCTGACGATGGCTGACATCAGGAAAATGATCGGCTGCAGTGGCGTCGCCCACCAGGCATTGGCCTTGACTGACCCGAAAATGAACCCCACGTAACCATGCAGAAAACACGCCCAGGGTATGCCGATCGCGGCGAGAAAAGTGGTGACCTTGTGGTCGACCCGGGCTGCCTCGGGCGTGTAGTCCATGACACCGAGAGTCATGATCTTCCAGACCATACCCGGCATGCCCGGTGTCTCTTGGGCCTTCTGGATGAAGTACTCGCGGTAGACTAGCCACAGCTCGATCATCAGCAGAATCATATAGCTGCTGTAGACGTAGCCGAAAACACTCATGGCAGAGGTGGTATGCGGCGTGAAGAAGATATTGAAGGCCCGCAACGGCTGTCCGAGATGGAACAACAATGGTACCGCGGCGAAAAGACCAAAGCAGAATGCCGCTACCAGCGCAAAGCGGGCGATATTCTCAAACGCCTTGATCTGAAAGACGTGGTAGAGCGACGAAACCACAAACGCGCCGGCCACCAGTCCCGTGATATAGGGGTAGATGACGATCATCAAGGACCAGTGGATCTCTGCCTCGTTGGGAAAAAAGAAATTGACCAGGGATTCGTTCGGTAGCATGTCACACCACCACTCTGGGCAGGCCGAGGTACATGCACATGGAGTCCGTGTGTGACTCCGGCTTCAGAACATCCCAGTTATCCGCCTCGCGTACCCTGGCCACCTGGCTGTCCGGGTCGTTGAGGTCCCCGAACATCCGGGCCTGGGTCGGGCAGACTGTGACACAGGCGGGAAGCTTGCCCTGGGACACGCGGTGGTAACACCAGGTGCATTTATCGGCAATGTGTTTTTCGCTATTGATGAACCTGACGCCGTACGGGCAGGCCTGGACACAATAGCTGCAGCCGATGCAGTGCTCCGGGTCAACCAGGACAAAACCTTCCGGGGAACGGAAGGTCGCACCCACCGGGCAGACCTGGATGCAGGGGGCTTCCGCGCAGTGGTTACATAATTTCGGAACGAAAAACGTGTTGATCGCCTCGTCGGCGAGCGCCTCATCGACCTCATCGAAGCCGTACATCCCGCCCTGCGGTGAATCTACATGGACGCCTTCGGGTGTTACGACATAACGTTCTATCCAGGTCCGGTATTGCCCCTCGGGTACGTCGTTCTCGATACTGCAGGCCCGGACACAGTGCCCGCAGCCGATACAGCGGCTGACATCGACCACAAAGGCGTAATCATGGCCTGCCGTCTGCGCAGTTTCATCCGCGCCTTTCAGGGCCGCCACGACCGGTTGCCGGTAAACCATAAACATACCGGCGGCCGCACCCCCTGCCAGGAGCCTCTGCAGGAATACCCGCCTCGCGTTTGAAGTCTGGGTCGTCATTGCGCCACCTCGCTAGCCGCGTGCGGTTGCTCTCTTGCACCGATTTCGGATTCCACTTCAAGTGCGCTCATGTCGCGTAGTGCGGCCATGTGCCGCGGTTCATGAGGGTCATGGCAATCACCGCAGGGCGTGGTTATTTCCACGTCGAAGTACCAGTGACCGGTATTCTCGGCATTGAACTGAGGAAAGCTCTTGGGCCTGGAAAGCAGCGGGCCATGGCAGCCGAGGCAGAGGGTGTTTTCGCGGTTTATCAGCGCGGAGGCAACGCGTCTGCCGTCGCTGACGTGATTTGACAGTGGCCCGTGGCAGTTTTCGCATGCAAGTCCGCTATGATTGCCCTTCGCGAGCGCGTTGAACCGCTCTTTATGTTTTGCTACCCGCTGCTCCTCATGACAGCCGGAGCCGGCGCATGCCTCGTTGCCGCCTATCCGCAGCGGCTGCACCTTCAGGTCTTCAAGGGAATCGACACGGTAAAATTTCTCATTATCCCAGCTGTCCGGTATGGCAAAGCTTCTGAGCGCAGCGAAACCGGCCGCGACGATTACCAGCACCACGAGCAGGCGATAAAGATGCGATCTTGGCGAAACGTTCATGCGGCTACTCCCTTACGATTAAGGCGGAGCCTGTCCCTGCGTGGGGCTACTCAGTTGGCACTGTCGCAACAGGGGCCTTGTGTTGATAAAAACAGCCTTGCTGATCGGTGCAGCTAGCCTGGGTGCATCGGGTGGGATCGTGCCGGCTCGCATGGTTGGTATCGGGAATCCCGGTTGTTCACCGTTGCGTTTTTTACTCAGCGGCTTAAGACGGC
Organism: uncultured Gammaproteobacteria bacterium; assembly: GCA_963707015.1. GTDB lineage: Bacteria > Pseudomonadota > Gammaproteobacteria > Thiohalobacterales > Thiohalobacteraceae > CAVPOO01. The sequence continues at coordinate 248,351 of CAVPOO010000021.1, read as the reverse complement.
CCCCCCGTTTCAGCGCTGGCTTTGCTTAGAACCTATCAGACCGGATGTTCCGTAATCTTGACCCTGAGCAATAAACCGGCAAAAAAACCGCGAGACTTCCTGATCGGACAGTCTGTTGACTGGCAATAAGGACAGTGTGTTCCAGGAGCCTGTCCAGACGCACGAGAACCCGCCCGCGCCGGGATCGCCGTGAGAAATCCGGGCTAGAAGGGCCAGACCCGCGGCACGATCAGGACAGTCAGCACGCCGACGAGCAGTGCGAGTGGCGTTCCTATCCTGAGGTAGTCAGAGAATCGGTAGCCTCCTACGCCATAGACCATGAGGTTGGTCTGGTATCCCATCGGTGTGGAGAAGCTGGCAGAGGCGGCAATCATGATCGTCACGACGAATGGCAACAGGTTGACATCAAGGGCCTTGCTGGTGGCCAGCGCGATTGGAAACATGAGCACGGCAGCCACGTTGTTGGTGATGAAAGAGCTCAGCAGGGCCGTGGCCAGGAAAATCATGACCAGTGCGGTCCAGGGCTCCCCATGACTGAGCCTGATCATGGATTCGGCGATGCTGGAAGCGGCACCGGTGGTCTGCAGCGCCGTCCCGATGCCGAACGAGGCGGCGATCACGATCAGTATCTGCCAGTCCACCGCGCGCCGCGCAATACGCCCCGTGGTGCATCGGGTCAGGATCATCATCCCGGCCGCGAGCATGGCTGCTTCCAGCATGCTGAGCCAACCGGCCGTCGCGGTGATCACCATCAGGCCGAGGATGACGGATGCGATCCAGGCCCGTTCGTGGCGCGGCGATGAGGAGTTCTCCAGGCGGCTGACGAGGTAGAAATCCCGCGAGTTGCGTTGCTGTTCCGTGAACGAGGGCCGCGCGTCCAGGAGCAGCGTGTCGCCAGGGCGCAGGATGATATCGCCGATTTTTTCGCGCAGGCGTTTTCCGTTACGCGCCACGGCGATGACCGCCGCATTGTAATGATTTCGGAAGCGCCCCTCCCGGATATTTCTTCCGACCAGCGGACAGGTGTTGGAAACCACGGCTTCGGTCAGGACATGCAGGTGCCGGGGGGTGCCGAGTTTATCGACCTGGCTGGTGGCCGGTTTCAGCCCCCGGATTTTCTGCAGGTCGACGATCGATTCCACGATACCGGCAAAGATGAGTCGATCATTGCCCCGCAGATGTTCGGTGGGCGGGACCGCCGGCATGCTCTGCCCGTCGCGCTCAATTTCGGTCAGATACAACCCCGGCAACTGCCGCAATCCGGCGTCCTTGATGCTGCAGCCGTCAATAGGGCTGCCAGGTTCCACGAGCATCTCAACTGTGTATTCGCGGGCATCGCCAAAGCGCGTGACGGCGGGTGTGCGGTCGGGTAACAGGCGTCTGCCGGCAACCGCGACGTGGAGCAGGGTAAGCAGCACGATGGGGACGCCGATCCAGGCCAGGTCGAACATGCCGAGGGGCGGCGCATCGGTTTGTGAGACCAGCAAACCGTTCAGTACCAGATTCGTGCTGGTGCCGATAAGCGTGCAGGTTCCGCCCGCGATGGAGGCGTAACTCAGCGGGATAAGCAGCCGTGAAACGGAAAGCCGGTGGCGCTTGGCCCAGTCCTGGACGGCCGGTACGAACAGCGCGACCACGGGCGTGTTGTTCAGAAAGGCGCTGAGGATGGCCGCCTGTGACATCAATTTGAGCTGCGCATGGCGTTCCGAGCGGGGCTGTCCCAGCACCCGGTGCACGATCCAGTCGAGACCGCCCGTATCGCGCACGCCGGCCACCACAATGAACAACACGGCTACCGTGACCATCCCCTCGTTGGCGAGGCCTTGCAGCGCTTGCTGCGGGGAGAGGATGTCGGTGACCAGCAACAGTGTCAGGCCACCCGTCATCGTGACGTCGGGGGGCGCACGGTTCCAGGCGAGGGCGCCGAAGCAGCCCGCTACCACCGCCAATGTAAACCATGCTTCCCAGCCCATCTGTTTCAGCGTTCCCTTGACAACGGTAGTGACACGCCGTATCGGCGGTCGCGGCCTGGTGTTGAATGTCACCGGACCATGAATTCCTTATCGGTTGGTTCGGGGCGTCCCTGTTGTTAATCGCTGTCGGTGAGCTCTTCGGCCACGCGCACGGCTAATTGCTTGCGGTCCAGCCCAGATTCGAGGGTGCAGCGTTCTCCTCGGGCGTCAACACGGTGTCAGTCGGTGGTCGACTGTCATCCGGCGCCGGATAGTCCAGGGTAAAATGCAGCCCGCGGCTTTCCTTGCGCAGTTGTGCCGAGCGGATGATGAGCATTGCAACCTGCACGAGGTTCCGCAATTCAATGAGGTCATTAGTCACGCGGAAGTGGCTGTAGTATTCAGAGATCTCGCGCTGCAGCAGTTCGGTACGGCGCTGGGCGCGCTCGAGGCGTTTGTTGGTGCGCGCGATGCCGACATAGTCCCACATGAAGCGGCGCAGCTCGTCCCAGTTATGGCTGACGACCACTTCTTCATCCGAGTCCGTCACCCGTGATTCGTCCCAGGCGGGCACTTGCGGTGGCGGCGGCATCTGGGCCAGATTCGCCATTATGTCTTTGCCTGCGGCCTGCGCGAACACCAGACATTCGAGCAGCGAATTGCTGGCCATTCGGTTGGCGCCATGCAGACCGGTATGGGCTGTCTCGCCGATCGCATAGAGACCGGGAATGTCGGCGCGCCCTCGGAGGTCGGTCGCGATTCCGCCGCAGGTGTAGTGTGCTGCCGGCACGACAGGCAGAGGTTCGCGTGTCATATCGAGCCCCAGTCCCAGGCAGCGCGCGTATACCGTCGGGAAGTGTTCCTTGATGAAGTCCGCCGGTTTGTGACTGATGTCCAGGTAGACGCAATCAATGCCTGAGCGCTTCATTTCATGGTCAATGGCGCGAGCGACGATATCGCGTGGTGCCAGTTCGGCGCGGGGATCGTAGCGGTCGAGAAAGCGTTCCCCGCTCGGCAACAGCAGGTGACCGCCTTCACCCCTGACCGCCTCGGTGATGAGGAAGGAGCGGGCGTGCGGGTGATACAGACAGGTCGGATGAAACTGGTTGAATTCCATGTTCACGACCCGGCAGCCGGCACGCCAGGCCATGGCAATACCGTCTCCGCTCGCCGTATCCGGGTTGCTGGTATAGAGGTAGACCTTGCTCGCGCCACCCGTGGCCAGCACAATGCAACGCGCCCGAAACACATCGACCCGTGCATGCTTGAGGTCCAGCACGTACGCACCCAGGCATCGGTTGCCGGGTAGTCCCAGCTTCCTGTTGGTGATCAGGTCAATTGCGATATGTTCCTCGAAGAGGGCAACGTTGTTGTGGGCACGGACTGTCTCTGCCAGCGATGTTTCGATAGCCAGCCCGGTGGCATCCGCGGCATGGATGATACGGCGATGGCTGTGCCCGCCTTCACGGGTAAGGTGATAGGCAGAGCCTTCGGGACCCTTGTCGTCCCGGGTGAAGGGCACGCCGTGGTCGATCAGCCAGCGGATCGCAGCGGGCCCGCGTTCGACCACGAAGCGCACCGCGTCGGGGTGGCAGAGTCCGGCCCCCGCGTTGAGTGTGTCCGCGACATGGGCCTCAATGCTGTCGTGCGGATCCAGCACGGCTGAAATGCCGCCCTGCGCGTAAAGACTGCTGCCCTCCGTCAGCGATCGCTTGGCGAGCACCGCGACGCGAACCTGATCAGCGAGCTCCAGCGCCAGACGCAGCCCGGCGGCGCCACTGCCAATAATGAGGACGTCATAATCGAAGGGCTGTTCCATTAGCTTGTGATCATGTTGGCTAGGCTGCAAAATTGGCAATTCAAGCACTTAACCTTACCTGATTCCAGTGTTTCTGGCGAACTGTTCGGGTGCGTGCGGGGTCAACATGGGCGCGGGACCGGAACGGCCGCGATGACAAGCGAGGAACCGCATGAGTGAACGCGAGGCCGATCAGCTACTCGTTGAACGGGCGCAGAAAGGCGACAAGTCGGCTTTCGATGTGCTGGTCCTCAAGTATCAGTACCGGATCACCCAGCTGATCACACGTTACGTGCACAATCCGAGCGATGCTCTGGATGTCACTCAGGAGGCTTTTATTAAGGCGTACAGAGCGTTAGCGTCATTCCGCAGCGAATCGGCCTTCTACACCTGGCTGTACCGCATTGCCATCAATACCGCGAAAAACCATCTGGTGGCGCAGGGCCGGCGGCCGCCCGCCGATGATATTGATGCGCGGGATGCGGAACAATTTGAGGGTCACTCCGGTCTCAAGGAATACGATACTCCCGAGCACATGCTCATGAAGGACGAGATAGAGCGGGAAATTGCGACGGCGATCGAAAATCTTCCGGACGAGCTGCGAACCGCAATCACATTGCGCGAGCTGGATGGGCTGAGTTACGAGGAGATAGCCGAGGTCATGGGATGTCCGATCGGAACCGTGCGTTCGCGTATCTTTCGTGCCCGGGAGGCGATTGAGAATCGCTTACGTCCGTTGCTGGGTTAGGTGCAGGTCAGGGAGAGGAATTCAGGTGCCTGAAGACTTTTGACGGTTGCAGGGTTTAGCCACAAACAGTGGGAACGGGAAATCATGAGTGACAAACTGAAAGAGCAGGTGTCGGCCTTTGTCGATGGTGAACTCTCGGCTGCCGAGCAGCGGTTGCTGTTGGCGCGTCTTGGCCGTGATCCGGAATTGAAACGCAGCTGGCAGAATTTTCATCTCATCGGTGCGGCCTTGCGCGATCAGCTGCCGGAGTGCCTGGATGCCCACCTGGCAGAACGGGTGAGTACCGCGGTCGAGCGAGACGCTGTGAGCGCGTCGGGGGGATCCCGCTCGTATCGGAACTGGCAAGGCCTGCTCAAGCCGGTGGCGGGATTTGCCATTGCCGCCTCCGTTGCGGTCATTGCGGTGCTCGGCGTCCGGCACTTCGAGCCGGGTGCGGGACAGGGGCCGGTTATTGCGACAGCGCCGGTGACAAGTCCGGAGCGCGGCTATGTACGCGTCGGCAGTGGTGACAGGGAAAGCCGCTCGACACGCACGGCAGACTATCTGAGCCGGTATCTGGTCAGTCACAACGAATATGCCGCCAGCAGCGGGATGCGGGGAATGTTGCCCTATGTTCGAATCGTCGGGTATGACAGCGGTAACTGAGGTGTCGAGAAGGCTCGCCCCCGCGTGGTTGCTGCTCCTGGCAATATCCAACCCGTCTTCCGCCCAGTCTGATGCCAACGGCCCGCGCACCTGGCTCGAGGAAATGTCTCAGGCAATGCAGAGTTTGAATTACGACGGAACCTTTGTCTATCTGCACGATGGCAAGCTCGAGACAATGCGGGTTATCCATCGTGCCGATCAGGACGGTGAACGTGAACGGCTGATTGCGTTAACCGGCGTGCCGCGGGAAGTCCTTCGCGACGACAACTCGGTTACCTGTATTCTGCCTGACCAGAAAACCGTGATGGTAGACAAGAGTTTGCCACGCAAACCGTTTCCCGCCAGTCTGCCGCGGGATCTCGCGGCCTTGCAGTCCAACTACGAGTTCCGGCTGGCGGGCGATGACCGGATCACCGGGCGCGATGCGAAGATTATCGAGATTTACCCCCGGGACAAGTACCGTTACGGGTATCGCCTGTGGATAGAAAAGGCGTACAAGATACTGTTGAAATTCGACCTGATCGACCCGCACGGCAAGGCCCTCGAGCAGACCATGTTTACCCAGCTGGATCTGCCGGCACGGATTTCAGACAAGGCACTGGAAGCCGGCATCAGCGGCGAGGGCTATACCTGGCACGGGGACGTGCGACGCGCATCGTCCGATGCGACACCAGCGGATCGGACGAACTGGCAGCTCGGCTGGTTGCCACGAGGTTTCATGCTGACCCACCATAATCGTCATCAGATGCCCGTCAGGCGGGGCAGCGCCGAACACATGGTATATAGTGACGGCCTGGCGACGGTGTCTGTCTATTTTGAAAAGCTCTTGCCTGGCAAGGAAATTCTGCAGGGTGTCTCGAATATGGGCACGGTCAATGCCATGGGGGGCGTGGTGGACGGATTCCATGCCACAGTGGTCGGCGAAGTACCTGCGGTCACAGTCGAAGAGATTGGCAAGGGCATAAGCCTGCGTCGCTAACGGCCCGCGGGGAACCGGTGTGAGCAGGAACCAGGGATATCGAAACAGATGATAGAAGAGTTGGCCCAGGTTATGCGCGTCGAGGGTGAGTTTGCCTGGGTGGAGACCCGGCGCGCCTCCACCTGTGGCGGCTGCGCAGCAAACGCAGGCTGCGGAACGGCAGTGCTTGGCAGGGTGCTCGGGACGCGGCGGATACAGGTAAAGGCGCGTAATGTATCTGGTATTTCAGCGGGGGATCGTGTCGTCATAGGGGTCCGGGAACGTGCACTGGTGCGCGGATCACTGGTGGTCTACGCCGTTCCGCTGGTGGGGCTGCTGGGAGGCGCCGCTGTGGGTCAGGATCTGGCCGGCCGCTTGCTGGTCAGCAATGTAGAACTCGTCAGTATTGGCGCAGGGCTGCTGGGTCTGGTGGCCGGGCTCGCCTGGGTGTGGCGCTTTACCCGCCGAATCGCAGATGATACAGACTACCAGCCTGTTATTCTCCGCCGGACGGTACCCGCCGATGCGCGCGTGACCGGAGTCATGGATACGGGGCTGAATCGCTGAACGCCCTGTTTGTTGGGTTTGGCTGTCGCTTTCTTCGAGTCTATCGATGTCAGGAGTTTCTATGAATCGCCTTATGATGAACCGCGTGTTCCATGCCGTGCTTTTTGGTTTCGTATGGGTGGCAGTTGTGGGCCAGGTGCAGGCACGCTCCCTGCCGGATTTCACCGATCTGGTGAAACAGCACACACCTGTGGTAGTCAACATCAGCACGACCCAGAAGGTTTCCCGGGGCGGGCACGGGCTCCCGCCGGGCGTCGAAATCCCCGACTTGCCGGAGGGCAGTCCTTTTGGTGACCTGTTCAAGCATTTCTTCGGCGAAGGTGGTGGTAACGGTGAACCGCGTGATTATGAGGCGCGTTCATTGGGGTCGGGTGTGATCATCTCCGGTGATGGCTATCTGCTGACCAATTTCCATGTGGTGAAGGATGCCGAGGAAATCATTATCCGGCTGGATGATCGCCGGGAGCTGGTTGCCGAACTCGTTGGTAGTGATGAACGCAGTGATATTGCGCTCCTCAAGATCGATGCCACGGATCTGCCGGTGGCCCGGCTCGGCAAATCCGCCGATCTTGAAGTGGGCGAATGGGTATTGGCGATTGGCTCGCCGTTCGGATTCGAACACTCGGCAACGCAGGGCATAGTCAGTGCCAAGGGTCGTGCCTTGCCCAATGAGAGCTATGTGCCGTTCATTCAGACCGACGTCGCGATCAATCCGGGTAATTCGGGCGGGCCACTGTTCAACCTCGAAGGTGAAGTGGTGGGGATAAACTCCCAGATCTTCAGCCGGACCGGTGGCTACATGGGCCTTTCGTTTGCAATACCGATAGAGGTCGCCATGGACGTGGCCGAACAGCTCAAGACCAAGGGCCACGTCAGCCGCGGCTGGCTTGGCGTGCTGATTCAGGACGTGACACGGGAACTCGCGGAATCCTTCGGAATGAAAAAACCAATGGGTGCCCTGGTTTCCAGGGTCCTGCCTGACAGCCCGGCGGAGCGGGGCGGCATCAAGGTCGGCGATGTGATCGTCGGTTTTGCGGGCCACGATGTCGTCAGTTCCGCAAAACTGCCGCCGATTGTCGGAAGTACGCCCATCGGTAAGCAGGCGGACGTGGACGTGATCCGCGAGGGCAAGCCGCGTACGCTCAGGGTCACGCTCGACGAGTTGCCGGAAGAGGAGGCGCTGCAGGCCGCAACGACCAGCCGCACCGAAGCGTCCAGTTCACGGCTGGGGCTGACCGTTGCCGATCTGAGCAGTGTGCAGCGCAAGCAACTGGAACTGGCCGAAGGCGGGGTGATCGTTGAGTCGCTTGAAGACGGGGCTGGCCGCCATGCGGGGATTGTCAAGGGCGACGTGGTGGTCATGTTCAATAATGTGCGAGTGAAGGACGCCGAGCAGTTCGCCGCACTCGTCGACGATGCCCCGGCCGGGGAGATGGTGCCGGTGCTTGTACAGCGCCGCGGTGGCCCCATTTTCCTCGCGGTCAAGGTGCCAGGTTAAGCGGCCAGCGGGAAGGCCGGGAGGGCAGCGGGCATGAGCAGGGACCGCTCGCCCGGTCCCGTCGTCCTCACCCTTTACACCCGCCCCGCCTGTCATTTGTGCCTGGACATGGAGCGGGCGCTGGGGCGGCTGCGCGAGGAGATGGATTTCGAGCTTATCGTCGAGGACGTGGATCAGGATTCGCGCTGCCGGCAGCTGTATGGGGACAAGGTGCCCGTTCTGATGGTGGACGGGGTGGAGTGCTGCCATTACTTCCTCGACGAGGCGCGCCTCCGCCGCTATCTGCAGTCCCGGTGACGGTGTATAATCCCTCGCCTTTGAAGCGGGTGACTCCTGCGAGATCCGGGGGAGGTTTCCCGGTGGTTCGCGTTTTTTAACCCAGCGTTTCCTGAAATTCCGCTTCTTTCAGGGCAATCCATGTTGTCCAGGTTGTTGCTGCCGATGTCAGGGCCTGTTAACACGCACCCAAACGCCGCGTTGCTGTCCCCGGAGACGCGAGGCACGGCGCGAGGAGAGAAGTCTGGTGATTCCAAATGAACAACGACCAGCGCCGTGGTTGGGCCAGTGTTAAGCGGCCCTGATCGAGTCTGCAATGAGAGGCTATGTGCCCGAAGACTGTCGTCAGCGCGGGCAGGCTGTGCCGTCACGCTGTTTGGCTACCGGGTGGCTTAAGGCGTCCACGTATGGCTGCTAGGGATCGGGTCCGCAACTTCTCCATCATCGCCCATATCGATCATGGCAAATCGACCCTGGCTGACCGGTTCATTCAGATGTGCGGGGGGCTCTCGGACCGGGAGATGTCCGAGCAGGTCCTGGATTCAATGGAACTCGAGCGCGAGCGTGGCATCACGATCAAGGCGCAAAGTGTCACGCTCGATTATAAGGCCCGGGACGGGCAAAGCTACCACCTCAACCTGATCGACACACCGGGGCACGTCGATTTTTCCTATGAGGTTTCCCGATCACTTGCGGCCTGCGAGGGCGCGCTGTTAGTGGTTGACGCCGCGCAGGGTGTCGAGGCACAGAGCGTTGCCAACTGTTATACGGCGATTGATCAGGGGCTGGAGGTGGTTCCGGTCCTGAACAAGATCGATCTGCCATCCGCGGAGCCCGAGCGCGTCATTCAGGAGATCGAAGAGATTATCGGTATTGACGCCCACCATGCCGTACGCGCCAGCGCCAAGACCGGCGAGGGGGTTGCAGACGTTCTGGAGGCAGTGGTTGCCCGTATCCCGGCGCCGCAGGGGGATCCGCAGGCGCCACTGCAGGCACTCATCATTGACTCATGGTTTGATAATTATGTCGGCGTGATCTCGCTGGTGCGAATCGTGCACGGACGGCTTGTGGCGCGCAACAAGCTGCAGGTGATGTCGACCGGCCGTAGCTTTCAAGTGGAAAAGGTCGGTATTTTTACGCCCAGGCCGGTGGGGATCCCTGTGCTGGAGGCCGGCGACGTCGGTTTTGTTATTGCCGGTATAAAGGATATCGATGGCGCGCCGGTCGGGGATACCCTGACACTGGCCGATCGACCTGCGGCGAAGGCGTTGCCCGGCTTCGCGAAGATTCAGCCACGAGTGTTTGCCGGCTTGTTCCCGGTAGCCTCGGAGGATTACGAAGACTTGCGCGAAGCCTTGCAGAAGTTGCGGCTAAACGACTCGTCATTGCACTTCGAACCCGAGACATCGCAGGCGCTCGGATTTGGTTTTCGCTGTGGTTTTCTCGGGATGTTGCACATGGAGATCGTGCAGGAACGCCTCGAGCGGGAATACGGGCTGGATCTTATTACGACGGCCCCGACCGTGATTTATGAGGTGCTGACAAGCAGCGGCGCGACCGTGCAGATAGACAATCCCGCAAGCCTGCCGCCGGTGAATCAGGTGGCCGAGATCCGTGAGCCGATCATACTGGCGAATATTCTTGTGCCCCAGGAGTATCTTGGTGGCGTGATCAACCTGTGTATGGAGAAACGCGGTTCGCAGCGCAACCTCCTGTACCTCGGTAACCAGGTGTCCTTGAACTACGAACTGCCACTGAGTGAGGTCGTACTGGATTTCTTCGACCGGCTGAAATCAGTCAGCCGCGGTTATGCGTCGTTCGATTATCAATTTTTACGCTTTGAGGCGGCAAATCTTGTCAAGCTCGATATCCTGATCAATGGTGAACGCGTCGACGCGCTGTCGGTCATAGTCCATCAGGATCACGTGCAGGCGCGCGGGCGGGAACTCGCGGGAAAAATGAAGGAGTTGATCCCCAGGCAGATGTATGAGGTGGCTATACAGAGCGCTATCGGCTCCCATATCATTGCGCGGGCCACGGTCAAGGCCTTGCGCAAGAATGTCACGGCGAAGTGTTACGGGGGGGATATCACGCGAAAACGCAAACTGCTGGAAAAGCAGAAGGCGGGTAAAAGGCGAATGAAGCAATTTGGTAAGGTCGAGATACCGCAATCAGCGTTTCTGGCTGTGTTGCAGGTTGGGAAGAAATAAAATGAATATAGATTTTCCTCTGGTTCTGGTAATGGCGACGCTGATCACTGGTGTGATCTGGGCCGCAGATGCCTGGTTCGGGGCGCCCAGGCGGCGGGCCGCAGCAGAAGGGGCAAAAGAGCCGGTTGTCGTCGAGTATGCCAAGGCGTTTTTCCCGGTAATATTGATTGTGTTGCTGTTGCGCTCGTTTCTCGTGGAACCCTTCCGTATTCCGTCAGGCTCGATGATGCCGACCTTGCTGGTAGGTGATTTTATTCTGGTCAATAAGTTCAGCTACGGGATTCGCCTGCCGGTCCTCAATACCAAGGTTCTCGAACTCGGTGAACCGCAACGCGGTGATGTCGTGGTGTTCCGTTATCCTGAGGATCCATCCATCGATTACATTAAGCGTGTGGTTGGCCTTCCCGGCGACCGGATTACCTACCAGAACAAGACCCTCTCCATCAATGGCAAGTCCATGTCTCAGGACCCTGTGGGGACCTATATGGGGACGGGCGCCGGCGTGTCGAGCTCCGGTGCGGATTTGCGGCTGGAGGATCTGGACGGCGTCAGCCACCAGATTCTGGTGCGCCCGAACAGCGGGGGAATCGAGGGGTCCGTCGTCGTGCCCCCGGGTCACTATTTCATGATGGGCGATAATCGAGACAACAGTAAGGACAGTCGTTATTTCGGCCCGGTGCCCGAGGGAAATCTCGTCGGCAAGGCCTTCATGATCTGGATGAGCTGGGATTCAGCCGACGGGGGCGTGGGCTGGAACCGCATTGGTGAGCGGATTCACTAGCGCCGGTTAGCGTTAACCGGCCCTGGGGGCAGGCCCGCGACGGGTGGCAGCGTCTCACCTCGGTTTGGCTGTTCAGCTTACCGAAGCGTTTCCCATCAAACAGAGCAGAGCGGGTTTCGACACAGGGAGGTGTGGTATTTCATCGCCGCCGCACGGCGGAATGAAGGGAGAGACAGGCGCGTTGTTACCCGGAGACGTGATCATTTCGGCTGATTACCGGCGTCGGGGAAACGTACCATCAATGAGGCCGACCGGCGTGTCGGCGCAAAGCAGGGGGTTGTTATGAAACTTTTCAATGCACAGCGTGGCATGACCTTGATCGGCTGGTTGCTGACTCTGGTTCTGATTGGTTATTTTGTGCTGTTGGTGCTGCGTCTGGCGCCTGGCTACCTCGAGTACCTCAACGTGGCAAAAACACTGGAGTCGCTGCAGTCGGAATCCACGCTTGCGGACATGACGCCCGCCGACATCCGAAAGATCATTGGCAGGCGATTTGACGTCAATGACGTTCATTCGATCAAGCCAAAGGATGTGGCCATCAACAAGCAGCGCGGACAGATCATCATCGGGGTGGACTATGAGGTGCGGGCGCCCATGCTGGGGAATGTCTTCCTCGTTACGCACTTCAAAAAGCAGATTGAGGCGGGGTCTCGTTGAGGGAGCGCATCGAATCCCTGCAAGCCAGGCTGGGCTACGGATTCCGCGAGCGGGCACTGCTGGAGCAGGCGATTACCCATCGCAGCGCGGGCGGCACCAATAACGAACGGCTGGAGTTTCTCGGCGATGCCGTGCTGGGCATGGTCATCGCTGAGGCCTTATACAACCAGTTTCCTCAGGCCAGCGAGGGTGAGTTGAGCCGTTTGCGTGCGACGCTGGTCCGCAAACCGACACTCGCAGAAATTGCCCGCAGCCTGGAACTCGGCGAGTTGCTGAAACTGGGCTCCGGCGAGCTCAAGAGTGGCGGTTTTCGCCGCGATTCTATCCTCAGTGATGCACTTGAGGCAGTTATTGGCGCCATCTATCTCGATGCTGGCTTTGGCACGTGCAGGGACTGGATTCAGCGGGTGTTCGCATCGCGTCTCGCGTCGCTGCCGGTTGCAGCCGAGCTGAAGGATTACAAGACACGCCTACAGGAGTACCTTCAATCCAGACATATTGCATTACCGGAATACGTGGTCGTCGCAGTTCGCGGCCAGGCGCATGCGCAGACCTTCGAGGTCGAGTGCTGCGTCGCGGAGCGGGATATGTGCACACAGGGCACGGGCACAAGCCGACGCAACGCGGAGCAAGGGGCGGCGGGGGAAATGCTGAAAGCCCTTGGCATCGACAGCTAATTCATCCAGAATCATGCGCAACTCTTCGCTGTCGGACTGGTATAGACCGCTTCCGGTGCTGCCCTTGTGAGTGAAACTCACCGTTGTGGCTACGTCGCCCTGGTTGGCCGACCCAATGTCGGGAAATCGACCCTGCTCAACCGGCTGCTGGGCCAGAAGATCAGCATTACTTCGCCCAAACCCCAGACCACCCGGCACCAGATTCTCGGAATCAAGACCCTGTCGGATGCACAGATTATTTACGTCGATACGCCGGGTCTGCACCGGCATGCACGCAAGGCATTGAACCGTGCGCTCAATCAGGCCGCAAGCAGTGCGTTGTTTGATGTTGATGTCGCCATATTCCTTGTCGATGCATCCCGCTGGACCGCAGAGGACGAGCAGGTGCTCGATAAGCTGAGGCAGTCAGGTGTGCCGGTCTTTCTTGCGGTGAACAAGATTGACAAGTTGCACAGCAAATCGCAACTGCTGCCGGTCCTGCAGTCACTCAGTGAGAAGTTTGACTATGCGGGGGTCGTGCCAATTTCTGCACTCAAGGGCGATAATCTGGATGCACTGGAAGGCCGTGTGTTAGAGCATCTTCCGGTCTCACCGCCACTGTTTCCGGAGGATCAGGTAACGGACAGGAGCGAGCGTTTCCTGGCGGCCGAACTGATAAGGGAAAAGCTGTTCCGCCGCCTGGGCAAGGAACTGCCGTACGGCCTGACCGTGGAGATCGAGAATTTTCTCGAGGGAGAAAACATGCTGCGCATTAACGGCCTGATCTGGGTGGAGCGCGCCTCACAGAAAAAGATCGTGATAGGCCAGCATGGCAGTATGTTGAAGGCGGTGGGCAGCGAAGCGCGCGCGGACATGCAGAAAATGTTCGGAAAAAAGATCTACCTGGAACTGTGGGTAAAAGTGAAAGAAGGTTGGGCGGATGACGAGCGCGCATTGCACAGCCTCGGCTATGACAGCGGCCGGTGAGGTAGTGGCAGAGGTGCTGGCGTGAGTGCTGTGCAAAGCAGAATCAGCCTGCAGCCCGCATACGTATTGCATCAGTACCCTTACCGCGATACCAGCCTCTTAGTGGAAATACTCAGTCGTGACTTTGGGCGTATCGGGCTGGTCTGTCGGGGTGCGCGCAGCGCCCGGTTCCGGCAGCGCGGCCTGTTACAGGCCTTCACGCCCCTGTTGCTATCCTGGGTGTCCCGCGGGGAACTGGCAACGCACACGGGTGTCGAGCCGGCGGGGAGCTTGCTCAAGCCGGTCGGCGAGGCGCTGTTTTCGGGGTTCTATCTCAATGAGTTGCTGCTCCGGCTGCTGCAACGGCAGGACCCTCATCCGGCACTGTTTGCGGATTACGAGGCGGCACTCGGCCGGCTTGCCAGGGGCGAGGTGCAGCGGTGTCTGCGCGTGTTCGAGAAGCGCCTGCTCGATGAGCTCGGGTATGGATTGCTCCTGGACCGCGAAGCGGAGACCGGTCGGCCACTCGTGCCCGAGAAGAATTACCTGTATCGTCTGGAGCTGGGCCCTGTCCCGGCAGCTTCTGCAGGCGTGGATGATCTGGTTTTCCCGGGGCGCAGTCTGCTGTCGCTCTGTCACGATGAGTTGAGTGATCCTGAAAGCCTGCGTGACGCGAAACGACTCACACAGGCGGCACTGTCGCTCTATCTGGGCGGTCGGCCGCTGAAGACGCGGGAAGTGTTTCGCCAGCTGCAGCCCAGGCAGGAAGGCTGAGGCTTTTACCGATGCACAGTATGCACGACGCACAACCGATACTGCTGGGTGTCAATATTGATCACGTGGCGACACTTCGCCAGGCGCGCGGGACGCGTTACCCTGACCCTGTCCAGGCCGCGATCGAGGCCGAGCAGGCGGGCGCAGATGCCATTACGCTGCACTTGCGGGAGGATCGGCGGCATATCCAGGAACGCGATGTGGAGATGCTGCGCGGCATTCTGCTGACCCGGATGAACCTCGAAATGGCGGTTACGGACGAGATGCTGGCGAGCGCGGAGCGGATCCGCCCGGCAGACTGCTGCCTGGTACCCGAGCGCCGCGAGGAACTGACCACCGAAGGTGGCCTCGATGTCGCCGGGCAGGAGGGGCGGGTGCGCAGGGCCTGCGCGCGCATGGCCGAGGCGGGCATACGTGTGTCGCTGTTCATAGATGCCGATGCCACGCAGGTGAACGCGGCGGCAGCCTGTGGCGCACCGTGTATCGAGATCCATACCGGGCATTTTGCCGACGCGCCACAGGGCGAAGGCCGCGAGCGTGAATGGCAACGGATTGTGCGAGCGGTGGAGGAGGGTGTACAGGCCGGGTTACAGGTTAATGCAGGCCACGGCCTGAACTACCAGAATGTTCAGCGTGTCGCTGCCCTGCCGGCAATCCAGGAGTTGAATATAGGTCACGCGATCATGGCGCGCGCGCTGTTTACCGGCCTTGGTGAGGCTGTGCGGGAGATGAAGCGTCTGATGCGCGAGGCGCGCCCCGCCAGCCCCCCCAGGGGCTAAACGGTTATCTGCCGTGTCGCCTGCCCGTGGGGGTGCCTGTCGGCGCCGGCCAGCCGGCCGTTGGCCTGGGCTTGCCAGTTCGCCGTGAGGAAGGCGGCCTGTTCATGAACGAGAAGATTTTCGGGATTGGGACGGATATCGTCGAGGTCGAGCGAATCCGCGAGAATCTGGAGCGGTTTGGCGACCGGTTCGCGGGCCGCATCCTGACCGATGCCGAATTTGACGAGTTCTGCCGCAATGCACGTCCCCCGCATTTCCTGGCGCGCCGGTTCGCGGTCAAAGAGGCCGTGGCCAAGGCCTTCGGCACCGGATTTCGTGACGGCCTGCGGCTGCGCGATATTGAGCTGCGCCATAATGAGTTCGGCCGTCCCGAACTCGGTTATACGGGGGCCGCCCTGACCTTCTGCCGGGAGTTCGCGATCAGCTCCAGCCATGTGAGTGTCTCGGATGAGCGTCATTATGCCGTCGCCTTCGTGACGCTGCTGTCGCGTTCATCCGCTCAACCGTAGGAACCGGCGGGGGAACGGTGTGCGCGTCGCCCCCTGCGGGCGACAGCGCGGCTCATGGCGTATCAGCCAGCCCCCTGCAGCTCAGGCTGGTCGGCCATCGGCTGCGAGTACGCGTTCGATTTCATGCAGCGTTGTTTCGAGGGCCTGTGCGATCGCCTGTTCATTCACGGCGCTGCTGGCCCGCTCGAGAGCCGCTGCCGCATTGGCCAGTTCAGATTTCTTGCAGTATGCGGCTGAACCGTGCAGCTTGTGCGCCTGGTCATAAACCGCTTCCCACTGGCGGGCGCGGCAGTGCATCTGCAGAAGATGCCTGTGTTCCGGCAGTTCCGCACGCAGCAATTTCATCAGATCTTCAGCAAGTCGGGATTCCATCTCTGTTTCCTCTTTGCCGCGACGTCCGTCCGACGGTAGCCCTGTCGCGGGTTGTCACAAGGTGAATCTGGACCGGGGCCCAAGCGGTTCCCGGAACCGCTATTCTGGTACGAGCCCTGCCAGATTACGAGTAGCCGTTGTCCCCGAACGCCCGGGTCCGCGCCGAGGGGTGTGCGACTGCACGGCCGCATTCTGCGAATGCCTTTTCCAGATGCGGTTGCCGTGAATAATACCCAAGACGCAGTGTAAAGGGGTGACGTCCAAACCCGAACGGTGTGCCGGTTGGCCGGCGAGCAACGCGCCAGCAGGGCGCGAATGCAGTACACTAAGCCCTGTGGAGCGAATCACCCTCGAACGTTTTGTCGGCAATACTCCGCTGGTGCATCTGCAGCGGCTGTCACCTGCGGGCGGTAACCGCATTCTCGTCAAGCTCGAAGGTAACAATCCTGCCGGATCCGTCAAGGATCGTCCTGCCCTGAGCATGATTCAGAAGGCGGAGGCACGGGGAGAGATACGCCCCGGCGACACGCTGATCGAGGCGACCAGCGGCAACACGGGAATCGCACTGGCTATGGTGGCGGCCATCAAGGGTTACCGGATGGTTCTGATTATGCCCGAGAACATGAGCGTTGAACGGCGCGCTGTGATGAAGGCCTTTGGCGCCGAGATCATACTGGTCAGTCGAGAAGAGGGTATGGAAGGGGCCCGGGATCTCGCCCACGACAGGGAGGCGAAGGGCGAGGGCCGGGTGCTGGACCAGTTCTCCAACCCCGACAATCCGCTGGCGCATTACGAGACGACGGGCCCCGAAATCTGGCGGGACACCGAGGGGAAAATCACCCACTTCGTCAGTGCCATGGGTACCACGGGAACCATCATGGGCGTCTCGCGCTATCTCAAGGAGCGTAACACCGGCGTACAGATCATCGGCGTGCAGCCGTCCGAAGGCGCGTCCATTCCCGGTATCCGCCGCTGGCCCGAAGCGTATCTGCCGCGTATCTTTGACGCCGCGCGGGTCGACCGCATCATTGAGGTGGACCAGCCGTCGGCAGAGGCCACGACGCGTTCGCTGGCCGCCCGCGAGGGCATCTTCTGCGGGATCTCGTCGGGGGGTGCCGTGGCAGCGGCGCTCAGTCTGTCCGAACAGGTCGAACATGCCGTCATTGTCGCGATCATCTGTGATCGCGGAGATCGATACCTGTCCACGGGTGTCTTCCCGGCCTGACGGTGTGGTTCTTCCGGCAGACGGTACTTGTCGTATTGCTTTGCCTGGTTTCTTTCTCCGCCAAGGCCATTGAGCAGTTCAGGCTGCAGCTGGGTACGCTCCAGGGACCCGGCTGGCAGGCAGAGGGTGTTGAACTGGCAACCGATGGCCTGTTTTCCGGAAGTGGACAGTTTACCCTGCGCATTCCCAGGCTGGAGTTGCCCGCGCCGGTTGGGGCGATCACGGATCTCGAGCTCACCTGTACGAAGCTGGAACTGTCAGGCAACGGCATCGGCTGCCGGCAGGGGCGGCTGGTGGGCAAGGAGGTATTGCGGCTGGCGCTGGCCGGAGATATCCGGTTCGAATATGCGTTCGGGGGCAAGCTCTCTCTGTCTATCGACCTCGATCGTTTTGCCGGCGGACAGTTGGCAGCATCTGTTCAGCTGAGCGAAGACGAACGATCGGGGCGGTTGCGGGCCAGGCGCCTGGAGCTTGCGACCGCACTGGATCTCGCCAGGCAATTCGCGGCGCTCGGAGCCTATCAGGCGCAGGGCCGGGTCGATGTGGACCTCGACTTTCATCAGGATGGCGCAGGGCGCGACCGGGTGCATGCCAGCCTCAACGGTGCCGGACTCAGCTTTGCAAATGCATCGGGCAGTCAGGCAGGCGAAGAGATTCGCCTCAGGCTCGACAGCGATGCGTACCGCCTGCCCGAGGGTTGGAGACTCAAGGCGGGACTGGCGCTCGAACACGGCCTGATATACCTCGACCCGGTTTATCTCGACGCCGGCCGGCGCCCCGTCCAACTGCAAGGCGCGGCTGACTGGTTCCCGGCCCGTCAGGAGCTGAGGGTGCAGAGTCTGGCCTACGAACAGCCCGGTGCGGTAACGGCTCATGCCCGGATGCGCCTGCGCCTGAAACCGGATCTGGTCGTCAGCGAGTCGGACGTAACACTGGAATCAGCCCGTTTCCCGCTTGCCTATGAGACTTATCTCCAGCCCTGGTTGTTCGGAACAGCGCTGGGTGATCTCGAGACGGGTGGTGCGCTCAAGGGTCGCTTGGTGATGCGTGATCATGCCATCGAGCGCATCGAGCTGACCGTCGCTTCGGTCACACTGAACGATCGCAAGGGCCGTTTCTCACTGCTTGGTCTGGACAGCCACCTGGACTGGGCGAGTGACGACGCAACACGGCGTTCCGATGTTCGCTGGAAGGCCGGGAGCCTTTATCGACTCTCCATCGGCGAGGCACATCTGCCGCTGGCAATGGATCGGGAATCCATTGCCCTGCGTGAGCCCGCCCGCATTCCCTTGCTCGACGGTGCGCTTGTGATTGATCACTGGCAGCTTGCCCGGCCCGGGCGCGCGGATATGCAGTGGGTGTTCGATGCTGTTCTCACCCCGATCTCACTCGAATCGGTCAGTGCCGCACTCGACTGGCCACCGTTTTCGGGGAAGCTTTCCGGCGTTATTCCGCAGGTGCAGTATGCTGAAGGCAATCTGGAAATCGGCGGGGTGCTTCTGGTGCGCGCATTTGACGGGGATCTCACGGTACGCAATCTGCACCTGGAACGGCCTTTCGGTGTGGTGCCGCGCCTGTCGGCGGACCTCGCGCTGGATAATCTCGATCTGGAGAAACTGACGCGCGCATTTTCCTTCGGGAAGATTGAAGGGCGGCTGAGTGGCCACGTGCGTGACCTGCGCATGGAGGCCTGGGAGCCAATCGCCTTTGATGCCGCCTTTGCAACCCCGTCGGATGACGACTCGCGACATCGTATCAGTCAGAAGGCAATCGATACCCTCTCAAACATCGGTGGCGGAGGTGTTGGCAATGCCGTGTCGCAGAGCTTCCTGCAACTGTTCAAGGAGTTTCCGTATGATCGTCTGGGAATCTCGTGTCGACTCGAGCACGGCGTCTGTCTCATGGATGGTGTGGCACCGGCCGAGGGTGGATACTATATCGTCAAGGGGCGTTTTCTACCGCCACGCATCGATATCATCGGCTATGCCGGCCGGGTCGACTGGGAGTCATTACTGGCCCGCCTGAAGGCGGCGATCAGCAGCGGGGGAGCGACGGTCCAGTAGCCGGCACGGGGCGGACCGGCGCCACGCAGTGCGCGAGCCCTGCAATCCCGAAACGGGCTTATCCGGTGGATTCAGCTCGAATTCAGCTGGATCGTATAGCCTGACTCGTGTAGCCCGTCGAGCCTGCGATGTCTCTGCGAGGGCTTGCCGCCGTGATACAGTTGGCTTTGCTCGAACGGCTGCGAGATTTCATAATAGACCCTTCGTGCCTGGTTCGTGAATCGGCTACCGCTTAGGAGAAACCCGTGATGAAGGTGAAACGTTGGTCAGGATCTGTTCTTTCTCTAGCCTTTCTGGTGGGATGTGTCACCATCAACGTCTATTTTCCTGCGGCGGCAGCGCAGGAGGCGGCGGACCGGATTATCCAGGACGTCTACGGCGAAGCGCCCGCGCGACCGTCGGACGGCGAGAAGTCGCCACCCGCGTCTCAGACCAGCCCGCAGAGCAGCCTGCAGCGTGCAGGGGAAGTCGTGCTGACGAGGGTGCTCGATTTCTGGATTCCGCCGGCCTACGCAGGCGCCGACATCAACATACAGACGCCGGCGATCCAGCGCCTGCAGACGAGTCTCAGGCAGCGGCATGAACAGCTCGCCAAGTACTATGCGAGTGGCGCCATCGGTATGACAGGGGACGGGTTTATCAAGATTCGCGATCTGAATGCAATCGCGCTGCCTGATCGGCGCCCTGTGCAGCAGCTCGTGAGCAGTGACAACGTGGACCGTGCGGCCCTGTATGAGGAGATCGCCAGGGCCAATGGCCACCCGGAATGGAAGGCCGATATCCAGGCGACCTTTGCCAAGGGCTGGGTCAGCAATGCGCCTGCGGGTTGGTGGTATCAGGATGGCCAGGGACAATGGGTAAGGAAGTGATCACTTCGCGGGGTAAGGCGTGATGGGTATCGCCAGGGTCGCGTGGCTGTCTGACTGATCAGCAATGAATGTCTTTGTCTTCGATATAGAAACGGTGCCTGATGTCGCTGCGGGTCGGCGTCTCTACGACCTCGATGGCCTGTCGGATGCGGATGTTGCCAAGGCAATGTTTCATATGCGGCGTCAGGAGACGGGTGACAGCGAGTTTCTCAGGCACCACTTGCATCAGGTGATCGCCATATCTGCGGTGTTCCGCTCAGCCGACTCACTGCAGGTCTGGTCACTCGGGAAACCGGCGTCGCCGGAATCCGAACTGATCCAGCGTTTCTTTGACGGCATCGACCGGTTTACGCCAACCCTGGTGTCCTGGAACGGCGGCGGGTTTGATTTGCCCGTGCTGCATTACCGATCGCTGGTGCACGGCATTGCCGCGCCACGCTATTGGGAAACCGGCGACGAGGACAACAGCTTTCGATGGAACAACTATCTGAGCCGGTTTCATGCGAGACATACGGATCTCATGGATGTTCTGGCGGCTTATCAGCCACGGGCCAATGCCCCACTGGATCAGATTGCCGCTATGCTTGGTTTTCCCGGCAAGATGGGCATGAGCGGCGGCAAGGTGTGGGACAGCTACCTGGCGGGGGACATCGAGGGCATACGCAACTACTGTGAAACTGACGTGCTGAACACCTATCTCGTGTATTTGCGTTTCGAGTTGATCCGCGGGCGCCTCAGTCCGTCGCGCTACGAAGAGGAGTGCCAGCAGCTGCGTGAGTACCTGTCCACGCAGGGTAAGGCACATTTAAGTGAATTTCTTCAGGCGTGGCAATAACGGACACGGCCGCCCTGGCACATTGACGCTCCCGACCGGTAATTTTAATGTCAGCCAGGCGTAAGCGCGCACTGCCGGCAGAGCCCGTCTTTGCGCATATTGAGTCGCTTGCCCATGATGGCCGTGGCGTTGCTCATGTGGAGGCTAAAGCCGTATTCATTGACGGCGCACTGCCTGGCGAAGCCGTGGAGTATCTGTACACCGCCCGGGGTCGGAAGCACGACGAAGGACGGGTTTCGAGCATACTGGAGCCATCGTCGGATCGGGTCGAACCACGCTGTCTTCACGCCGCGATCTGTGGCGGGTGCAGCCTGCAGCATCTCGCCCCGAAAGCCCAGATCGAGGCCAAGCAGCAGATCCTGATCAACAGTCTGGAACGTATCGGCGGTGTTCGCCCCGAAACGTTGCTGGAACCCCTGACGGGCGCCGTGTGGGAATACCGCCACAAGGCGCGACTGGGCGTCAAGCATGTTCTCAAGAAAGGCAAAGTGCTGGTGGGCTTTCGGGAGAAGGGTTCGTCGTATCTTGCCGAGCTGTCGCGGTGTGAGGTTCTGCACCCATCCGTCGGTACCCGTCTGAGTGACCTGCGGGTATTGATTCAGGAACTCTCGATTTCAGCTCGTATCCCGCAGATTGAAGTGGCGATTGGCGATGAGGCCGGTGCGCTGATCTTCCGTGTGCTGGATATGCCGACAGAGCGTGATATCGAACGGTTACGGGGATTCGCGCGAGACTATAATTTGCATCTCTACCTGCAACCAAAGGGGCCGGACAGTGTTTCGCTGCTATGGCCGGAAGCCTCAGACCTAAGTTACAGCCTGCCTGCCTACGGACTCGAGCTGGGCTTTCTGCCTATGGATTTCACCCAGATTAATCCCGAAATCAACCGCAGAATGATAGATCAGGCGCTGCGACTGCTGGCGCCCGGTCCGAATGATTCGGTACTGGATCTCTTTTGCGGTCTGGGGAATTTCACCTTGCCGCTTGCGCGGCAGGCAGGGCAGGTTACGGGCATCGAGGGCGATGCCGGGCTGGTCGAACGGGCGCGCCAGAATGCGCGACGCAATGGGATTGGCAATGCGGCGTTTCAGGTCGCAAATCTTGCCGAACTGACCGGGCAGGAGCCCTGGCTGCACGAAAGCTACGACAAGCTCTTGATTGACCCGCCCCGCAGCGGGGCTGCGGCCTTGATTCCGCAGCTTGGCCGCCTGGCGGCGAAGTCGCTTGCCTACGTGTCATGTCACCCGGGTTCGCTGGCTCGTGATGCGGGAATGCTGGTCAGCGAGGCAGGTTATCGCCTGGTTGCAGCCGGCGTGATGGACATGTTTCCGCACACCGCCCACGTAGAGTCGATGGCACTGTTTGAACGGAGATGAGGCCCGGGTGGGAGGTTGAAACCAGAAAGGAAAAGCTTGAATCGAGAATCGAGAATACAGAATACAGAATACAGAATACAGAATACAGGAGACAGGAGACAGGAGACAGGAGACAGGAGACAGGAGACAGGAGACAGGAGACAGGAGACAGGAGACAGGAGACAGGAGACAGGAGACAGGGCGGCGGGTTTGCACGGCGTTAGTCACCGAACGGCATCATGCAGGCGCAGCTTCTTATAGCCAGACAACCCGTGGTGAACGTTGTTAAGGGGGGGCTCGCCGGGGTGCGCAGCTGACGCGCGTATGCATGCCGCGATACCCTTGGATCCAGGCTGGATCCCGGGGGCTGAATTCTGAGGGTTCCCGAACCGTCGCGCCTGTGTGGTGCGGATAGTGAGCCAGGTCAATCCGGCCGCGCAGTGAGATTCACTGTCGGTACCAGCGTTTGTGCAATGCGGAGAACACGCGCCTGGGGTACCATACCTTGCCGACACTGCCGTTATAACGTGCCAGAGCGCGCGTCTGGCTGCCGCGTTCCTTGTCCAGGTAATAACGCAGTATGGTGCAGCCCAAGCGCAGATTGGTGCGAATGTGGAAGAGGTCGTCGTCGGGTCGGCCAATCTCGTCGAGCCAGAAGGGCATGACCTGCATCAGGCCGCGGGCACCGGCCACGGAGATGGCGAAGCGGTCAAAGTTGCTCTCAACCTCGATGAGTGCGAGCACCAGTTCAGGCGGCAGTTGTGCGCGGGTCGCCTCGATATGGACGCCCTTCAGTATCTGGATGCGTTCAGCAGGGTCAGGCACCTTGTTCTGCAGACGGGTCGACATGTCCACCAGCCAGACCTCGGCAGCGAACTGATCCTCAAAGCTGTCGGTGGTCGATATCGCACCGATCAGGAGTCTGCGCAGTTCCGGTTCCGGTGGCTGCTGTGTCGAGGCAGGCAGGACCGCAGGAGCAGTGAAGAGGCAAAACGTCAACAATACCGGCAGCGGATGTCCGAGGCTAAGGTATAGGCGGGGAAATGCGGTCCAGGTCACACATCAGCTCCGACAGGTTCGATCCCTGTCTATCGGCACCTGCGATCCCATCCTTTTGACTGCCCGGTCTGTTCAGAAACCGGATGTGCAGCGCGCCACGATTGCATCGAGAGTGACTTCTTCGGCATCGCGGGTGCGGCCGGTCTTGTACTCCACGACCCCTTTATCAAGGTTCTTCTCGCCGACCACGACGCGGTGCGGGATGCCGATGAGCTCCATGTCGGCGAACATCACGCCTGGACGTACGTCGCGGTCATCGAACAGGACGTCCACGCCTGCGCCCTGAAAGCCACTGTACAGTCGTTCACAGGCCTCGCGTACGCGTGTCGATTTCTTCATGTTCATCGGCAACAATGCGACGCGGAACGGGGCGATAGGGTCTGGCCAGAGAATACCTTGCGCATCATGGTTCTGTTCGATGGCGGCGGCAACGATGCGCGATACGCCAATCCCGTAGCAGCCCATGCTCATGACAGTCTCGCGTCCCTGCTCGTCCAGTACCGTGGCCGCCAGTGCCTTGCTGTATTTGTCGCCGAGCTGGAAGATGTGCCCGACCTCGATCCCCCTGGCAATGGACAACGTGCCTGTCCCGTCGGGGCTGGGATCGCCGTCCCGGACATTGCGCAGATCGGCCACCTCGGGTTCGGGTAAGTCGCGGCCCCAGTTCACCCCGGTAAGGTGACGGCCGTCTTCGTTTGCGCCGCAGACGAAGTCTGCGAGTGCGATGGCCGCCCGATCTGCGATCACTGGAATGTTCAATCCTGCGGGTCCGACGGAGCCGGGGGCGGCGCCTGTCACGGATCTGACGGCAGGCTCTGATACAAAGGCGAGCGGGCTTGCCACGGCAGGGTGCTTCTGCGCCTTGACCGGATTGAGCTCATGGTCACCGCGCAGCACCAGCGCAACAACATCCGTCTGGCTGCCCTGCACCAACAGCGTCTTTACGCAGCGGGCCGCATCGATCTGCAGAAAACTGCTGACTTCTTCGATACTGTGCTGAGCCGGCGTATCGACTGTTTGTCGGGTTGCCGAGGGAGGCGGGCGCTGCTGTAGGGGCGCAAATGCCTCCGCCAGCTCTATGTTGGCAGCGTAATCACTCCCGGTCGAAAAAGCGATGGCATCTTCACCCGACTCGGCCAGCACATGAAACTCATGGGAGACTGCGCCACCGATCGCGCCGGTGTCGGCGTGCACGGCACGGAACTTCAGCCCCAGGCGGGTAAAAATGCGCGAGTAGGTATCAAACATCACCTGGTAGGTGTCTGCGAGAGACGCCTGATCCACATGGAAGGAATAGGCGTCCTTCATGACAAACTCGCGCGCCCGCATAACGCCAAAACGTGGACGGATCTCGTCACGAAACTTGGTCTGGATCTGGTAGTAGTTGATAGGCAGTTGCTTGTAGCTGCGGATTTCGCGTCGCACCAGATCGGTGATGACCTCTT
The DNA here is from genome assembly GCA_963707015.1 of uncultured Gammaproteobacteria bacterium. Classification (GTDB taxonomy): domain Bacteria; phylum Pseudomonadota; class Gammaproteobacteria; order Thiohalobacterales; family Thiohalobacteraceae; genus CAVPOO01. The sequence goes on along the minus strand of CAVPOO010000021.1, from coordinate 223,354 downwards.
CATGGGTAGGCCCGAAGCAGAAGTCGCGGTTGTGACGGTCCCGCAATCGGAGCAGTTCCGGCCCGTACTGGTCCCAGCGTCCGGATTCCTGCCAGAGCTCTGCCGGCTGGACGGCGGGCATCAACAGCTCCAGCGCGCCAGCTGCATTCATTTCCTCCCGCACGACCGCTTCAACCTTGCGCAAGACGCGCAGTCCCAGTGGTAACCAGCTATATACCCCAGCCGCCAGTTTGCGGATCATGCCTGCGCGAAGCATCAACTTGTGGCTGGCAATCTCGGCGTCTGCCGGTATTTCCTTCAGGGTCGAGAGTGGGAATCGGGATACACGCATGGGTGAGGAGCGCTCGGTCCGCTGTTGGTTTTGTTCGAAGGTGGGGATTGTAGCGATAAGGCGGGCGCGGGGGTAGAGCGTGTCGCGCGAGAAAACCGCACTGCGCTTGTCCGATGTGCCTCACGCCAGACTGATCTCGTCCCTGCGGTTGGGTGAGTGTTAACTGGTCCTAGAACGTGCCCCCGTTCCAGCCCCACATATGGCGTGGCGCATTGGTGAACTCGATATAGATGCGGTCTGTATCGATTGCCAGGAGTTCGTGGACAAGCCGGCACAGGGCCTGAGAGAGATCCCGGGTCGACTCTTCGGGCAGGCCGATGCTCTTGAGCTCCAGGTAGGCAAGCGGCGCGTCGGATTGCGCAAAGAGCATGGCGTCGTTGCGTGCCACACTGACCATAACGTAGCGTTCAGGCTTGGCGAGAATCTCGGCAACGGTCCGCGAGGCTCGTGTCAGCAGCTCGGATAGCGTATCGGCATTCAGATTCTGGTTAGTCTGGATACTCAGAACTGGCATAACAGCACCCTCGCGATGATGCGAACATGGATCGTGACAGCGGAATGCGCGGGGAGCGCGGGCGTGGAGCTAATCGCAGTATTCGTCGATCTGCTTCTGTGTGTCGGTAAGAAGCCTCTGGTGCTCTTCTTCTGCCAGATACCGTGCTACGCCGTCTGCACCGATGATACGTTTACGCCCGCCCGTTGTCAGCCCGGTGAGATTGTTGCGGGCCTTTGCGCAGTTGTCGCGGCGCTGTTGTTTTTCGGCGGCCGATTTGGCCTTCTCGCCGGCGGCTGTCTCCCGTGCCTCGCGCTGGTCTGCCAGTGTTTCAAGCTGGTTCTCCAGCCGCTTCTGGGTTTGCGCGGCATCGGTACCGGATGGCGGCGGGGAAACAAGGACTTTGACCGGGCTCTCGGCAGGTGGCGGGTGCTGACTATAATTGGTGGTGCCATGATCGTCGACCCATTTGTAGATCGCGCTCTGAACCAGCCCGCTCCACGCCAGCAGAAGTCCTGCAGCGATCGCGTAATGTGCTCGGTAAGTCATTGGTTTTGGCCTTGTTACCTCCCATGTCGACGACGCCCGACGGGAGGATCTGCACGTGAGTAAGCACAAGATCGGCGTGAAAATAATTTCCTGTAATCACTTGACCTTCGCGATGAATATAAGTAGCTTCTAACGTTACGCGTGACGGCACCACTGCAGTTGTTTGGCAGGCATTCTCGTTTTTTCGGGGGAAGTTCGCGGAAACTGTATACACGTTCCCGAACGGGGTTTGGGAAGTTGCAACTGAATTAGGCCTTTATCATGGCCCAGGAGCTGGGATCTGTGGAACTGACGGGCGCTGAGATCTTTGTGCACTGTCTCAAGGATGAAGGGGTCGATTGTCTCTTCGGTTATCCCGGGGGCGCCGTCCTGCACATCTATGACGCCCTTTACCAGCAAGATGACGTAAAGCATGTCCTCGTGCGTCATGAACAGGCCGCGACCCATGCGGCCGATGGTTACGCGCGTGCGACTGGCAGGCCAGGGTGTGTGTTGGTGACCTCTGGTCCGGGTGTAACGAACGCCATCACCGGCATCGCCACGGCCTATATGGATTCCATCCCTCTGGTCGTGTTCACGGGGCAGGTGCCAACGAGTCTGATCGGCAACGATGCCTTCCAGGAGGTTGACAGCATTGGTATCAGCCGACCCTGCGTGAAGCACAACTTCCTGGTCAAGGATGTCAACGACCTTGCGGTCACTATCAAGAAGGCATTCTATGTCGCAACCACAGGTCGGCCCGGACCCGTTGTCGTTGACATCCCCAAAGACATCACGGCGCATCGCTGCGAATACAAATATCCAAAACGCATCAAGATGCGTTCCTATAACCCCGTCGTAAAGGGTCACTCCGGCCAGATAAAAAAGGCGGTAGATCTGATGCTGTCTGCAAAGCGGCCGATGCTCTACACCGGCGGCGGTGTGATTCTCGATAATGCTGCCGGCGCACTTGCCGAGTTCACGCGGCTGCTTGGATTTCCCATTACCAATACCTTGATGGGGCTGGGTGGTTATCCGGCCACGGACCGGCAGTTTGTGGGAATGCTCGGTATGCATGGTACCTATGAAGCGAATATGGCGATGCACAACTGTGATGTGCTGATCGCCATCGGGGCCCGCTTTGATGACCGGGTGACGGGTAATGTCGATAAGTTCTGTCCGAGCGCCACGATTGTGCATGTCGACATCGATCCGGCCAGCATATCGAAGAACGTGAGGGTGGACATCCCGATCGTCGGCTCGGTGGACAACGTGCTCAGGAGCATGATCAAGCTCACCAATGAAGGCAAGGAAAGACCGGATGAGGAAGCACTGGGTGAATGGTGGAAGCAGATCGATGAATGGCGGGCAATGGACTGTCTCAAATACGATCGTGACAGTGACATCATCAAACCGCAACACGTGATCGAGACGCTTTACCGAGTGACGGGAGGTGATGCCTATGTCACTTCGGATGTGGGTCAGCATCAGATGTGGGCGGCCCAGTACTACGCTTTTGATAAACCGCGGCGCTGGATTAATTCAGGTGGTCTGGGCACGATGGGGTTTGGTTTTCCCGCCGCTATGGGTGTGCAGATGGCGTATCCGGATGCGACCGTCTGTTGTGTGACCGGTGAGGGCAGCATCCAGATGTGCATTCAGGAGCTGTCGACCTGCCGTCAATATAGCCTGCCGGTCAAGATTATCAATCTCAATAATCGTTACCTGGGAATGGTGCGGCAGTGGCAGGAATTTTTCTATCAGAAGCGCTATGCCATGTCGTACATGGACTCACTGCCGGATTTCGTAAAACTTGCCGAGAGCTATGGGCATGTGGGGATGTGCATTGAAAAGCCGGGCGATGTCGAGGGGGCGTTGCAGGAAGCCATGAAGGTGCGGGATCGCGTCGTGTTTCTGGATTTCATCACCGACCAGAAAGAGAACGTGTACCCCATGATCCCGGCCGGTGCCGGCCAGAATGAAATGATCCTGGTTTGACGTGCGGGGGCGGAACGCCAAGGAACTATGCTATGCGCCATATCATCTCAATTCTGATTGAGAACGAATCAGGGGCTTTGTCACGCGTCGCCGGACTGTTTTCTGCGCGCGGTTATAATATCGAGTCACTGACCGTGGCGCCGACGGAAGATCCTTCCTTGTCGCGAATGACCCTCGTGACAACCGGCACGGAAGAGATCGTTGAACAGATCACCAAACAGCTACACAAGCTGATTGACGTTGTGAAGCTGATGGACATGACTGAGGGACCGCACATCGAGCGCGAAATGCTGCTCATAAAGATACGCACCGAGGGCCATGCCCGCCAGGAAGTCAAACGGTTGAGCGACATATTCCGCGGGCGGATCATTGATGTTACGGATGCGTCCTATACGGTGGAGTTGACCGGCACCAGCAGCAAGCTGGATGCCTTCCTGGAAGCTGTCAACGATACCTGGATTATCGAGGTCGTGCGCTCCGGCGTATCCGGAATCGCGCGCGGCAAGCGGGCGATGGTCGTGTGAGCGTTGCGCCAGGTTTGGCCGGTTGCACCGAACTGGCTCCTGCACTGAAAAATTCTTTAAATCTCGTCTTTGGAGTTATTGAATAATGAAAATCTATTACGATAAGGACGCTGACCTTTCACTCATCAAGGGCTGCCGGGTGGCCATAATCGGCTATGGGTCACAGGGTCACGCGCACGCCAATAACCTGAGGGACTCGGGTGTCGAGGTGACGGTGGGCTTGCGGCCCGGTTCCGGATCGGCTGCAAAGGCCGAGCAGGCAGGGCTCACGGTTAAACCGATTGATGAGGCGGTGAAGAGTGCCGACGTAGTTATGGTGCTTGCGCCTGACGAGCACCAGAAAAAGCTTTACGATGAGCTTATTCAACCCAATATCAGGAACGGCGCGGTGCTGGCCTTTGCGCATGGGTTCAACATCCATTTCGGACAGATCACCCCGCGCGAGGATCTGGACATCATCATGGTTGCGCCCAAGGGTCCCGGGCATCTGGTGCGTTCCACCTACACCCAGGGTGGCGGTGTGCCCAGTCTGATTGCGGTTTTTCAGAATGCCTCGGGCAAGGCCAGGGAGATTGCGCTGTCGTATGCCTCAGCGAATGGTGGCGGCCGGGCAGGTATTATTGAGACAAGCTTTCGTGAAGAGACCGAGACGGATCTGTTTGGCGAACAGGCGGTTCTGTGCGGTGGCGCGACAGCCCTGGTTCAGGCCGGTTTCGAGACGCTGGTTGACGCCGGCTACGCCCCGGAAATGGCCTATTTCGAGTGCCTGCACGAGCTCAAACTCATAGTCGATCTCATGTACGAGGGTGGCATCGCCAACATGAGGTACTCGATTTCCAATACTGCTGAATACGGCGACCTCACGCGGGGCCCGCGCATCGTGAATCAAGATACCAAGGCAGAGATGAGGCGGATACTGGCGGAGATTCAGGGTGGTATGTTTGCACGGGAATTCATCCTTGAGAATCAGGCCGGCGCCCCGTCGCTTAAGGCGCTGAGACGCACTGGACGTCAGCATCAGATCGAAGAGGTTGGCGCGCGCCTGCGTGATATGATGCCCTGGATCAAGGCCGGCAAGCTTGTGGACCGCTCGAAAAACTAGGCGCCGGCGTGGGATTCGAACCGGCAGGTAGACTCATGAGCAAGCGTTAAGGTATCCCGCCGCTGCCTGACAGAGATGGCTGTATCCCGGAACCCATTCGTTGCGCGCGAAGGCTGGCCAATCATCGGTGCACTGGCGGTGGTTGCAGCCCTGGTGTGGCAATCCGGCGGTTTCATATGGTCGGCCCCGATCTGGGTCATGGCGCTCGTGGTGCTGTTCCTGTTTCGCGATCCTGATCGCGAGATACCCTCGGCACCCTTGGCGGTAGTCAGTCCGGCCGACGGGGAGGTGGTTGCGGTCGAGCAGACGCGGGGCCGCTACCTTGACCGGGACTGTGTGCGTATTTCCATCCGCATGTCACCCTATGGGGTCTACAGCACCCGCAGCCCCGTTGAGGGAAAGATCCTCGAGATTCCGCAGACCAACGGCTTCAATCCGGGTATGCCAAACGGCGTGTGGCTGCAGACGGCCGAAAAAGACGATGTAGTCGTGGTGATGAATCGAGGCCGACTGCATACAGCGCCGCGCTGCTATGTACGCATTGGAGAGCGTGTCGGGCAGGGTCAGCGGTGCGGATTTGTGCATCTCGGTTCAGTCGTTGAAATTTACGTGCCGGCTAGTACGCGTATCAAGGTCAAGCCGGGTGACAGGGTTCAGGCAGGTAGTGCCATTGTTGCCACACTGGTCCACAAGTAGTTCTGGCGTCCAGACTTGCTGAGGAACTCGACGACGGGCGCTGGGTTATTTTCTCGCTTGGCAATGCTGCATGATCGACGAAACGACAGACCGAAAACCGCGCCGGGGAATCTACCTGCTCCCCAACCTGTTTACCACCGCAGGCCTGTTCGCGGGTTTTTACGCCATCGTGGCGGCTATGGGCAATCGCTTCGAAGTGGCGGCGATCGCAATCTTTATCGCCATGATCATGGATGGCATCGACGGTCGCGTCGCGCGACTGACTAACACCCAAAGTGATTTTGGTGTTCAGTACGACAGTCTGTCCGATATGGTCTGTTTCGGGCTCGCACCCGCGTTGGTGATGTATGAATGGGCCCTGCAGGACATGGCGCGCTATGGCTGGATCTGGGCGAAGATCGGCTGGCTCACGGCTTTTATCTACGCCGCGGGTGCGGCCTTGCGGCTGGCGCGGTTCAATGCGCAAGTCGAGGTTGCAGATAAACGGTACTTTCAGGGCCTGCCGAGTCCCTCTGCGGCAGCGGTACTGGCGGGGCTTGTCTGGGTGGGCGCCGACATGCAGGTTCCCGGGCGGGACCTGCTGATTGCCGGTTTCGTGCTGACCCTGCTGGCGGGCATGCTCATGGTGAGTAATCTGCGCTATTACAGTTTCAAGCAATTTGACTTCAAGAACCGCGTGCCCTTCGTTGTGCTGCTGTTAGGCGTCATGATATTCGTCTTTACCTCGATTGACCCACCCAAGGTGTTATTCACGGGCTTTCTTGTTTATGCCCTTTCCGGGCCGGCTGTTACCCTGTGGGGCCTGCACAAGCGGCGCCGCGCACGAAAACATGCCGCGTAACTGCCCGCACCATAACGGCTTTGGGTTGGCAAAAGGCTGAACTTGATCTATAGTAAATTGCAGAAATTCAAGATAATTTAATCGCCCAGACCATGTTGTCAGTGACCCGTTCACAGATAGAAACACACCCATCAGCCCCGGCATCCCGCGGGCTGGCGCTGCGACTGCTGCTGCCGTAGGCAGCGCGCACCCAATTCCCCCATCACAACCTGTTTTCCACTGCCTGGCCCGCATTCCAGGGCGGCTCTGCTATATTAGCGTGCCAGGATCGTTTTCTCGGGATGCCTTGGCCCGGCAGTTTGCCAGACGAAGGGAGCCAGACCATGAGCCAGCAAGACAAACTCGTAATTTTTGACACTACCTTGCGTGACGGTGAACAGAGTCCCGGCGCGTCCATGACCCGGGATGAAAAAGTGCGCATTGCCAGGGCGCTGGAGCGCATGCGCGTCGATGTTATCGAGGCCGGATTTCCCATCGCAAGCCAGGGTGATTTCGACGCCGTGCAGGCAGTCGCCCGGGCGGTAAGGGAGAGCACGGTTTGCGGCCTTGCGCGCGCACTGGATAAGGATATCGATCGGGCAGGTGAGGCGCTGAAACCTGCCGTCAGCGCCCGTATTCATACCTTCATTGCAACTTCCCCGATCCATATGAAAATGAAGTTGCGCATGGAGCCGGATCAGGTGCTCGAGCAGGCGATAAAGGCGGTACAGCGCGCCCGACGCTACACGGATAACGTCGAATTTTCGCCGGAAGACGCTGGGCGGTCCGAAACCGATTTTCTGTGCCGTATCATTGAGGCCGCTATTGATGCCGGCGCGCGGACGATCAATATTCCCGATACTGTCGGCTATAATCTGCCGGCGCAATTCGGGGTGCTGATCCAGACCTTGATCGAGCGGATTCCCAACTCTGATAAGGCGGTCTTCTCGGTCCACTGTCACAACGACCTCGGGCTCGCTGTCGCGAATTCGTTATCCGCCGTACTCAACGGTGCGCGCCAGGTCGAGTGCACAATTAATGGCCTGGGTGAACGCGCCGGCAACGCCGCCCTCGAAGAGATCGTCATGACGGTGCGGACACGCCAGGACGTGTTCCCCTGCGAGGTCGGGGTCGATACCACGCAGATTGTTCCCTGCTCGCGCCTCGTTGCCGGCATAACCGGTTTTGCCGTTCAGCCTAACAAAGCCATCGTGGGGGCGAATGCCTTTGCCCACGAGTCGGGAATCCATCAGGATGGTGTCCTCAAGAGTCGCGAGACCTACGAAATCATGCGCGCCCAGGACGTAGGGTGGTCAGCCAACCGCATCGTGCTGGGTAAGCATTCCGGACGTAATGCGTTTCGTACGCGCCTGGCAGATCTCGGGATCGAGTTTGATTCCGAGGAAGCTCTGAATGAAGCATTCGCGCGTTTCAAGGATCTCGCGGACAAGAAACATGAGATTTACGACGATGATCTTCAGGCGCTGGTCACTGAGGCCAGCCTCGAGACCGGAAATGAGATGTTCAAGCTGATTGCGCTCAAGGTTTGTTCGGAGACGGGTGAGAAACCCAATGCCGAGCTGACGCTCTCCGTTAATGGTGAGGAGCGTCAGGGGACGTCAGAAGGAAGCGGGCCGGTCGACGCGACGTTCCGGGCCATTGAGACGATTGTCGACAGCCACACGGAATTACAGCTCTATTCGGTGAGCAATATCACCAGCGGCACCGATGCGCAGGGTGAGGTGACAGTCAGGCTGGAAAAAGCGGGCCGGATTGTGAACGGGCAGGGGGCCGATACGGATATTGTCATTGCCTCGGCCAAAGCCTATGTGAACGCCCTGAACAAGATTATCGAGTCGGCAGACCGGGCGCACCCGCAGTTGGGGGAGGTTTGATTTGACGGCGAAAGGTGCCAGGGGTGAGGTAGGCCGTGGACTCTGATCTCAGGGACCAGTACCTGGAAGTCATGGGGATTGCGCAGTGGGTGCTGCGTTCACGGGCGGTCAGGCCCTTGGCGCCGAGCGCCGGGGCGGCTGAGGCTGAAGCCGCACTGGCTCCTGAATGCGAGGTCGAACCGCCGTCGAATCCGTTGTCAGCCGACGGCGGCGTGTCAGGTCTGGACTGGCAGCAACTGGAAGCCCGAGTGGCGGCGTGCACAGGCTGTGCGCTGCATGCGAGTCGTACGCGGACGGTGTTTGGCGTCGGGGACCGCCACGCCGAGTGGATGATCATCGGAGAGGCGCCGGGTGGTGACGAGGATCGGCAGGGCGAGCCCTTCGTGGGGCGCGCCGGTCAGCTCCTGAATGCCATGCTGCGGGCGGTGGGTCTGGGACGTGATCAGGTGTTCATTGCCAATATCCTCAAATGCCGACCGCCGAGCAACCGCGACCCCCTGCCTGGCGAGGTGGCCGAATGTGAGCCCTATCTGCAACGGCAGATTGCGCTGCTCCAGCCGAAGCTGATACTGGCCGTAGGGCGTATTGCGGCGCAGAACCTGCTGAATACGGACACCAGCATCGGGCGCCTGCGCGGGCAAGTACATCGCTACGGCGCTGAGGGGATTCCGCTCGTCGTTACTTACCATCCCGCCTACCTGTTGCGTTCACCCAAGGAAAAGCGCAAGAGCTGGCAGGATCTGCGACTGGCGCAGTCCGTGATCCGCCAGCAGCAACGTTAAAGAAAAGCTCGTCACGGGCGGCTATGTTTCGCAGTCGAGATCCTGCGCTACAGTGTCCATGTGTCAGCGAGTCAGCATGGTGGAGTAAACGCCTGGCATCTCAGGCAGGGGTGAATCTGCGGGTGTATGGCAGAGGGGCGCGGATTCCAGGGAACCGGACCGACGATGCCTGCGGTTTTGACAGGGAGTCTGTGCCTCCGTGGCTGTCACAGGGCGTGGCAGTCTTTATGGTGAGATTGTCAGCCATTCGGGTTAGCAAGACACGATGAGCGCAATTTTGAAACAGCCCGACCGGCGTTTTCGGCCCATGAAGGAGCTCGACCTCAGGGAGGTGATGGGTATCGAGCAGCGGGCCTACCGTTACCCCTGGACAGACGGAATCATGCGGGACTGCATGCGGGTCGGTTATTGTTGCCGGGTATTCGAACGGGACAGCATGATTGAGGCCTACGGGGTGATGAGCGTCGCCGCTGGTGAGGCGCATATCCTGAATCTCTGTGTGCGCCCGGAATCCCAGCGCCAGGGCCTTGGAACCAGGATGCTGAATCAGTTGATTGAGGTAGCAAGACGGCATGGTGCCGACACCCTGTTGCTCGAGGTCAGGCCCTCGAATCGGCCGGCGCTCAGCCTGTACCGCAAGGCGGGATTCCATGAGGTCGGCGAGCGCAAACACTATTATCCCGCGGATCGGGGACGGGAAAATGCCCTGATCCTCGCGCGCAGCCTGAATATCTGAGGTCGGAAAATGCCAGCGCGGCTGGTTTGTTGGCGCCGGCACCCTGTTGAACGGGCTGCCGAATCCTCGGAATGGCGACTTCAATTTCCGCCAGGTGTTTTCCCCCTGTCTATTACACGGCGCAGCGGGAAAACGGCGACGGCGAGACGTGAGTCCAAAGCTCAGGTAAAATGGCCCTTTAGCTAATCAGAGTTCGGTTTCTTCCATGAGTGACACTGCCAGCGAAGCGGCCAGGCGCCGCACCTTCGCTATCATTTCGCACCCCGACGCCGGTAAGACGACACTTACCGAAAAGCTGCTGTTGTTTGGCGGTGCGATCCAGTTGGCCGGTACCATCAAGGGGCGCAAGGCTGCGCGGCATGCTACGTCGGACTGGATGGAGCTCGAAAAACAGCGCGGCATCTCGGTGACCTCTTCCGTTATGCAGTTTCCTTATGCTGACTGCGTTATCAATCTTCTGGATACGCCGGGACACGAGGATTTTTCCGAGGACACCTATCGGACGTTGACGGCGGTGGACTCGGCGCTGATGGTCATAGATGTCGCGAAAGGCGTCGAGGCGCGCACTATCAAATTGATGGACGTCTGCCGGCTGCGCAACACGCCCATTATGACCTTTATTAACAAACTCGACCGCGAAGGCAGGGAGGCGATTGAACTGCTCGACGAGGTAGAAGAGATCCTGCAGATCCGCTGTGCGCCGGTCAACTGGCCGATCGGGATGGGACGGCGTTTCCGGGGTGTATACGACCTTCTCGAGGACAGCGTGCACCTTTATACGCCTGGCAAAGGCAGTGTCCGGCAGGACGTTACTGTCATCCGGGGTCTCGATAATCCCATGCTCAATGAGGTGCTGGGTAATCAGGTGGCGGAGCTGCGTGATGAGATCGAGCTGGTTCGGGGCGCGAGCCACGCCTTTGCCCATGATGCCTATCTGGCCGGCGAGCTCACCCCCGTCTTCTTTGGTTCGGCAATAAACAATTTCGGTGTCCAGGAACTGCTCGATCATTTTGTCCAGTATGCGCCGAGCCCGCTTGAGCGCGAGACAACCACCCGTGCGGTTGCTCCCACCGAGGAGAATTTCACGGGGTTCGTGTTCAAGATTCAGGCGAATATGGATCCTCAGCATCGCGACCGCATCGCCTTCCTGCGTGTCTGTTCCGGCAGTTATAAAAAGGGCATGAGGGTGAGGCATGTGCGCATCGGCCGTGATGTTCAGGTGGCGAATGCCTTGACCTTTCTTGCCGCTGACCGCGACCATGTGGAAGAGGCCTGGCCGGGCGATATTATCGGCCTCCACAACCATGGCACCATCCGTATCGGGGACACCTTTACTCAGGGCGAAGAGCTCAAATACACGGGAATTCCGAGTTTTGCGCCGGAACTTTTCCGACAGGTGATTCTGAAAGACCCGCTGCGTATGAAGGCGCTGCAAAAGGGACTCGACCAGCTGTGTGAAGAGGGGGCGACCCAGCTCTTCCGGCCACTCAAAAACAACAATCTGATTCTCGGGGCCGTCGGCGCCCTGCAGTTTGATGTCGTCGCCCAGCGACTGCGCGACGAATACAAGGTGGAATGCGCTTTCGAAAAGGTTTCAGTGGCAACGGCTCGCTGGATCGTGTGCGATGATGCGATGATGCTGGAGCGTTTCAAGGAAAGGGCCTTCGACAACCTCGCCATTGATCAGGGCGGCGATCTCGTATACATCGCCCCCACCCGGGTAAATCTCGAAATGACCCTGGAGCGCTGGCCCGAGATCCACTTCCGCGAAACGCGGGAGCATTAATCGGCTCTGCGCGACGCCCTCTCGGGCGCGTCTACGCGCCCCATCGTTGGTCAACGCTGGGGAAATCCGGTTCAATTTGGGTGCGCAAAAGTCAAAAACGTGCCGTTTTCGTGTGCGGTTCCGTCGCCTGTTGTTGCCGCGTATCCTGTAACCAATTGTTTAATATATCAGAGTTTGGTTTGGCACGGGATCTGCAACATTCAGAGCGAAGATGCTTTCAGTGGAAGTGTCTTTGCCATTATCTCTCCTCCTTTCGTTAGTATTCGGGGTGCCTTTGGCGCCCCGTTCTTTTTGGGGCAGAGACCGGCTGAAGAATACCCGGGGTGTGCCAGCCCTGTTCCCGGGCCTCAGAAACTGTAGCCCTTGGGAACCACGACAACCCCGTTTTTCGACACCGTGAAGCGCTGTCGATCGGCTTCGAGGTCATAGCCGATCTGCATGTCCGGTGGAATTCGCACGTGCTTATCGATGATGCACCGGCGCAGTTGCACGCGGTCGCTCACGTGCACGCCGTTGAACAGAATTGCATCCTGCAACAGCGCCTCGTCACCGACGTAGACATTCGGAAACAGGATGGAATGCTGCACGTGGCCACCGGCGATGATCGTGCCTTCCGCAACGATTGAATTGATAAAGATGCCTTCGTTGCCGGACTCGCCAGGGACGGTGCGCGCGGGGGCATTTTGTCGCTGGTAGGTCCGAATGGGCCAATCGTCCTGGTACAGGTTGAGGCCGGGCACTGGCTCCAGCAAGTCCATATTGGCGTCGTAGTACGAATCGAGCGTACCTACGTCGCGCCAATAGCGATCCGGCGTGACGCGCCCCTCGTCCGTGCCGAAGGGATAGGCATATACGCGCCTGTCAGTAATGAGTCGCGGCAGGATGTCGCTGCCAAAGTCATGCGCGGAGTCCTGGCGCTCATGGTCATCGCGGAGTGTGCTCACCAGGAGTTCCATGGAAAAGACATAGATACCCATGGACGCCAGCGCATGCTCTGGATCATCGGCTATCGGCGCCGGAACTCCCGGCTTTTCGGCAAAGGCGGTGATGCGATTGTCGGCATCGGCTGTTATCACACCGAATGCTCTGGCTCCCTGGAGGCCGGTCCGCATGCAGGCAATGGTGACATCCGCATTCCGTTCACGATGGAACTCGAGCATGGCCGCGTAATCCATGCGGTAGATATGGTCGCCTGACAGAACAAGCGCATGCGTGGCCTGGCTGCGTTCCAGCAGGTACAGGTTCTGGTATAGAGCATCGGCAGTGCCGGCGTACCAGCTTTCGCCCATGCGCATCTGCGGCGGGACGGGCGTGATGTACTCACCCAACTCCGGGTTGAAAATCGACCAGCCATCACGCAGATGCTTTTGCAATGAATGGGACTTGTATTGCGTCAGCACCAGGATCCGACGCAGGCCCGAATGCAGGCAGTTGGCGAGGGTAAAGTCAATAATCCGGTATTTGCCGCCAAACGGGACGGCGGGTTTGGCCCGGTCTGCCGTCAAGGGATTGAGCCGTGAGCCAACGCCGCCGGCAAGAATCAGGGTAATTGTCTGGTCCAGCATGTGGGAAACTCGGGCCATTGCTAACGAGGTTTGAATCGGCTCGATGATGCCGAGCTTGTCAGTTGCCGGTCTCGGGTTGGCGGTAGAGCAACCTAGCCGTTCGATCCGGCGCGGTCCTGATCAGCCAGTAGGACCGGGAAGCTACCGCTTGAATGTGGATGCACGCGCCTGGTGCCGCACCGCCGGCCCGGACAGCTGCTGCCTGGCGTCGGCGTCTTCACTCCTTGTCACTCTCCGTCCATAGCCCTGCCGAACCGCACACAAATGGGAGAACTCCCGCTCGACAATCGACGTCAGTATCAGCAACTGGGCGAGTGTATCGATGCGATTCTTACCACTCTCGGCAATCAGCAAGCTCCAGCAATCCTCAATTTCCGGAAGATCCGAAAGTTCACGTATCGCCTCTTCATAGTCATTATCTGAAATGGCGTCCTGCATCTCCTTCCCCCGGTCGTCTGCCTTATCTATTGGCTAATCTTGATTATTCTTGACAAATTATAGCCGCTCCTCGACCAGCATACTCGACACGCCACGTTTCACGCTGCGATTGTCATCCATTATCCCTGTGGCCGCAATTCCAGCAGGTGGCGAACTGTGCCTCGATCCGTTCCTGACAGCCGGGGCACACCCAGTCGTGTTCAGGTTTTTCAGTATCTTGCAGCGCCCGGCGAATGACGTCTTCAGCCTGTGGGAGGTCAGAATCTTCCTCGACCCATACCTCGGGCCAGCACTCGTTGGGAGGGAGTTCTCCGGCAGCGCCGGAAAGAAACTGATTGCGCCGCATGCAGGGAATGCCCTTCGCCTGCAGCAGGCCGTGGAGGTAATCGATAAGCAGACCGTCCTCGGAACTGTATACGCGCTTCACGAAGGGGGTATCTCGATTGGGACCAGGCGGTAGAGCGTGCGCTCCAGTTTAGGCAACGGATAACTGGTTTGGCCGAAATGGGCACGCAGGATATAGCGTTCAGAACGGTAGGGACCAACCGGAGACAGGGCGGTCTGCAATCGATAAAACCCTGGCGCAAGTGCAGATGTTTCGAGCAGATAGGCCTCGTTTTGCTCGGTGAGCCGGTATCCGTTGAAGGGTGCTGCGAGTGGTTCGCCGATAAAGATGCCTTCCCCCGGCATGGCGACGCTTTTCCAGTACGCCTCAAGCAGCGTGTTTCCCTGCAGATAGTAACCTATCAGCAAGGCCGGGTCAGGGAATTTACCGGTCAGGTTGCAGGGTTCAGTCACCGTTCCATAGCTGCCCGTTGCGCCGGCTTCCAGCCAGGCAAGGCTGCTCATCTGCCTGCTGTCCGTGAGCTGGCCACCGGCCGATGTCAGGTGATCCGCTATGGCACCCGGGCGAAAGTCCAGTGACTCCAGATCCTGGACCCTTGCCAGACCAGTGAAATAGAACAGCACATCGTCGCGGTCCCGAAGTGTGTCGGCGTTGACGATGTCCGTTCTCAGGACAGCCCCGAACATTTCCCTGATCCGCGGAAAGCGTCCGGCGCGGACATTGCGGGCCTTATCCGGCGTGCTTACCAGATAGGCGGTGCCGGGTGGTCGTGTCCCGTCAGAGGCTATCCCTCGGTCGATGAGTGCCCTGGCCTGGGCAAGATCGCGTGCCGCAATGGCCATCGCGGGGCGTAGCCGAACATCCTCGAACGGCCTGTGCGTCACGGAGTTGTACAGAGGGTTGTGCCGGGTCGGCGCACAGCGTTTCTGGGAGCACCAGCGGTTGTCGAAACCTGCCGCGAAGGCCGTCGTAATTGACATACAGCCGACGCGGTAAGGTCGTGCCCAGGTCAATGCATAGGCCTGGATGTGCGGTGCCGCCTGTGCATCGACCTGTGCCTTCAGCACCGAAAATTCGTGTGGTGGCAGATTACTGCGGTGCGGTTCGAAGGCAATATGAATGATATTCTGTGAGGGAATCTGACGGCGTTGCTGGTAGTACCTGCCTATTCGAAGGCTGAGTGGGTCTTTGTCGTTCACGACTACGGCAAGCGACCCGGCTGCCAGGCGCGACTCGGGCAGGATGAGTTGCGGCAAGCCTGCCGGCGCGGGCCCTGCCAGGGCGAACAGGCTGACGAGTGCTGCCAGGCGATACAGCGCTGCAAAAGGTCCACCCTGCCAGTTGCGGCATCTCATTGTCTGCCTGTGGTGCCACCAGCGCTTCCCGCCCAATTCTGTCATTCCGGTATCTGCGGATTAGTTCTGTTGCAGGATATGGTGCCTGTTTAACCTGCTACCACACTATCTTGTGTCGCGATCTTGATGTGGTGGGCGAGGACGATAGCATTTTTTACAATTTTTTACATAGAGTTATATCTCCTTGCTTGTGTTTGATGCGGATTATCGTTATAAGCTACCGTGTAGGGGAGGTTTTATCGGTTTCAGGGCGCAGGCGGTAAAGATGCCCGACGAAAAGGGAGGGAACCTAATGCCAAGTGCGGATGGAAGCGCTCAATCACTCAGTCACTTCTATGACCAGCTTACTACCCAGTTTGACCGGGACAAACGCATCCTCTGGTGTTACCTGAATCCTCAACCCCGTCCGTGTTTTACGCCCGGACTGCTGGAAGACCTGAAAAAGTTTCTGAGTGTCACCCGCAACCTGGTCACGACAGAGAGCGAGGCCGGCAGGCCATCGCCAGTCGAGTACCTGGCCTTTGGTTCCTATCATCCGGGTATCTTCAGTCTGGGCGGGGATCTGGGTCTCTTCGTCGAGCTGATCAGGGCGAACGACCAGGCCGCCCTGACAGAGTATATGAAGCTCAGCATTGATGTTATGCACGGCATCGCGGTCAATGTCGGTTTGCCACTGAACACCGTGGCAATCATCAGGGGAAACGCCATGGGCGCCGGTTTTGAGGGTGCACTCGCGTGTGACACGATTGTTGCCGAGCGTCAGGTCCAGCTCGGCTTCCCCGAGGTCCTGTTCAACATGTTCCCGGGTATGGGCGCCTACAGTTTTCTCGCCCGCCGGATCGAGCCAACACGCGTGAAGCAGATGATTCTCAGCGGTCGCATCTACACCGCTGAAGAACTGTATGAGATGGGGGTGATCGATGTCCTGGCAGAGAAAGGTGACGCCCTTGAAGCCTTTCACGCCTATACCAGGCAGCACCAGAAACACCGTAACACATATCATTCTCTGACTCGGATCCGTGACCGGGTACAGCCGGTCAGTTACCAGGAGCTTCTGGATGTTGGCTACATGTGGGTAGATGCTGCCCTGAATCTGACGGACAGGGAGTTACGGACCATGGATCGGCTGGTGCGCGCCCAGACCCGGTTGTCGACTACCGGTAATGATGATGAGATCGTGGAGACCGTGCGTCGCGTCGGGGATGCGTCCTGACGTGCGGCGTGCGGGGCAGGCTGGTTCAGGTTCCCAGTGACCGCGCCTGTTCCTTGAGGTATTTACGAAATGCCGGCACCGTGTCCCGGTAGCAGTGATGAAGGTTCTGTAGGTTCTCAACGGCCCGGGAATCCTCCCCCTGCATGGTGTGAACGGCCACTTCGTAAAGGGCTCTGGCGCCGATATTTCCGGCGCTGCCCTTCAGCGCATGCACCAGATCCCGGAACTCGCCATAGTCCTTCCGTGCAACGGCATGTTCCATCCGTTGAAGCAGTTCATCGGTATCAGCGATAAACCCTTCGATCAGACGCGGAAGGAACCGGTTGTCACCGCTGATCGCAATCAGGCTGTCCAGCACCTGGGCATTCAATACCGCGTCCGCGTTGCCTGTTGTCGATGCCTCCTGTGCTGCTTCCCGCCTTGCGTCCCTGGCGCGGGCTGTCAGCGTGGGTGACAAGGTTTCTGTCAGTGACGCGATAGTTTCCAGCAGTAGCCGCGGTTCTATGGGTTTGGTCAGGTAGGTATCGATGCCCGCCTCTTGACATTCCTGCCGTGCCTCGGCAGTGG
This sequence comes from uncultured Gammaproteobacteria bacterium, assembly GCA_963707015.1. GTDB lineage: Bacteria > Pseudomonadota > Gammaproteobacteria > Thiohalobacterales > Thiohalobacteraceae > CAVPOO01. The sequence continues at coordinate 206,179 of CAVPOO010000021.1, read as the reverse complement.
CATTTGCCGTAAGCATGATGACAGGTGTTCTTGGCTTGCCGTTGTCCATATATCTGTAGAGCTTGGCGGCTTCGATGCCACCCATGACCGGCATCTGCATATCCAAAATGACCAGGTCGAATGATTCGGTTTCCAGTTCGTCCAGCGCTTGCTCGCCATTCTCAACCATTGTGCTCTCGTGCCCGGCCCGGGCGAGGATAGCCGATATCACCTGCTGGTTGGTGGCATTGTCCTCGGCGACCAGTATCCTGAGGCCCGGCGCCGTATGCTCGCTGCGCCGGTGTTCCAACAGCTGGATCACACCCGTGCCGGAATAGCGGTCCGCCCAGGTCGAATGAAGTGCATTGAACACCTGGGATTTGTTCCAGGCACTGGATAGAAGTGACGCATAACCGGCCTTCAAGAGTGGCTCGCCTTCACTCGCGGCAATACCGGTGATCAGGAACAGAGACAGGTTGGTCAGTGACGGCTCGGCAAGGACCGCCCTGGCAAACTGGGCAGCCTCAATATCCATGCTGGCATGATCGACCAACACCGCGTGGAAGTCCCGTTCCTCATCGGCGGCCTGAATCAATCGGGCCATACCGGTTGCCGAGTTTCTGGCAACCTCGTAGTGAACGCCCCAGCTGTCCAGGTGTTCCCGGAGCGTTTGTACCGTTGTGTGGCGACCGCTCACAATGAGGACGTTTATGTCGCTCAGCTTAGATATGTCGGGATGTGTGGGTCTGGCGGTTTGCAGGCCGAACTTGATTTCAAACCAGAAGGTTGTTCCCACGTCGGGTGTGCTGACCAGGCCGATGGTGCCGTCCATCAACTCTACCAACTGCTTGGATATGGTTGTACCCAGTCCTGTGCCTCCGTACTTGCGTGTCGTCGAGACATCGGCCTGTGTAAAACTGTCGAAGATGCGCGCCTGCGCCTCTTCGCTGATCCCGATACCCGTGTCGGTCACCTCGAAACGCAGGCGGGTCGAACTCTCGTCGCGGTACAAGGGCTTGACACTGATTTCGACATTCCCTTTGTGGGTGAACTTGATGGCGTTGCCCATCAGGTTGATGAGGATCTGGCGCAGGCAGACTGGGTCACCCTTCAAAAGAAACGCACTCTCGGGATCGAGATGTGACAGAAGGTGCAGGCCTTTTGCCTCTGCCTGTGGCCTGAGAATCGCGACGATGCTGTTGATGAGCCCGTGGAGGTCAAAATTTGTGCGCTCGATGTTGAACTTGCCGGCTTCAATCTTGGAAATATCGAGGATATTTTCGATCAGCGAGAGGAGGGTGCGAGCCGATGCATGAACGGTGCGCGCGAACTCGCGTTGCTCACGGTTTAGCGGTGTATCCATGAGCAGCTCACTCATGCCAATAACACCGTTCAGGGGAGTTCTGATCTCATGGCTCATGTTGGCGAGGAACTGGCTTTTGGCCTGGTTGGCCTCTTCGGCGGCTGCCTTGGCCTGGGCCAGACGGCGTACCAGCGACGATACGAAAATCGGCAGTATGACGAGTCCAACCAGCAGCCCGATTCCGGCGGTACGCTGTTCGATCCAGTATTCATTCTGGAAAATCACAAAGCTGAAGCCGAGCGTTCCCAGTATGGTTGCGGTGATCAGGTAGACCTGACCATAACGTACGCCATATCCCGCTATCAGCCACAGATAGATCGGGAAGCATGGCGTGGCCATGTCCCCGCCGACATAAAGGCCGTACGAGTTCATCCCCAGGTCAATGATCATGGTGAGCATGCGGCGGGTAACCGAGATCCCCTGCACGAGGCGAAAAGACCCCAGTACCAGCAGCGAGAAAACGAGGAACGCGCCGGTGGCAAACATCAACTGCTCGACGGCACGGCTGGGTCGCGGTTCCACGATGTCAGCGGCCAGAAAATAGGCGAACAGAATGGACAGGATCACGACGCGGATGACGGCCTGCTCACGTTCATTGCGCTTTTGCTGTCCGATTTCGGCGTTGGAACGAGCGGTATTGCGGAAGGCAGCGGCAAGCTTTCGCAAGGGAGCGGTTGGTGAGATGGCAGACATGGCGGTGAGAGCGACTGATGGAGCAGAGCGTCCTGTCGGGCAGCAACTACTCCATGGCAGGGTGCGCGGTCTTTCGCACAGGTTCGTCCCGCAGCAGATCCTGAACCCTCAGAATCTTGTCGAGCTGTGCATGGAAGGCCTCAAAGCACATGGGATCGAAGTGTCGGCCGCTCTGCTCCTGCAGATACCGCAGCGCCTCGTGTCGCGACCAGGGCCGTTTATAGGGGCGTTCCGAACAGAGCGCATCGAACACATCGGCTACCGCGACGATGCGGGCCGCAAGGGGAATGTCTTCCGCGCGGAGCCCCTGTGGATAGCCTGTTCCATCGAATTTTTCGTGATGAGCGTAGGCGATCACCGCGCCCAGTTGCAGGTACTCGGACGGGCTGTTCTTGAGGATATCGTGGCCGATGTCCGTGTGCCGCTTCATGACCGCGAATTCCTCGGTGGTGAGCCGGCCGGGTTTCAGCAGGATCTGGTCCGGAATGCCAATCTTTCCGATGTCATGCATGGGCGCGGCGAGTTCAATGACGTCACACTCATCGCGTGACAGTCCCATACGCTCACCGATGAGCCGGGCGAATTTTGCCATACGGATGACGTGGTTTCCGGTTTCCTCGTCACGGTACTCACCGGCCTTTGCGAGGCGCAGCAAAGTCTCCTGTTCGCGGACACGGATGGCACCGATGGCGTCATTGACGCGCTTTTCCAGCCAGTGGGCGCGATCCTGAATGATCATGTGCTGCTGGTGGAGGCACAGCAGATTTGCGCAGCGCGCGCGGCATTCGTAGTGATCCACGGGTTTTGTCAGGAAGTCGGTGGCGCCGACCTCGAGTGCGGTATAGCGGACCTCCCGGTCCTCGATCGAGGTGACCATGACGAGGGGCACGTTCTGGCAGGATTCCAGGGAGCGGCAGCGACGAATAAATTCGATGCCGTCCATGTCAGGCATCTTGTAGTCGGTGAGAATCAGATCGGCGGAATGCCAGTTCAGCCAGTGCAGCGCGTCAGTCGGTTTCTCGAACGCCTCAACCTGGACGTCTCCGCCGATGGAATGCACAAGTTCGGCGAGTATCTGTCTGCTGGTGAATTGGTCGTCAATTATCAGAACCGTCGGCATCGCACATCCTCGAAGCATAACCCTCTGCTGTGCCTTGAAAAATCTTTTGCGTCTCTGCGCAATGGGGACCGCTGCTGTGCCTGCCCCTCAGTGAGTGCCCACTCCACTGGCCTGCCACTGACGGATGCCCCGGGCCGAGCTCACCGTGCGTGTCGTATCGGCGTGAAAAACAGGAACTTAAGCTAATGGGCCAGCCAGGTCGGATTGATTGGCGGCACGGATGCGGGACATGCCCCCGGAAAGGAATTTGCCATGGTGAAGCAGACAGCTAAAATAGGCCGCCCCAAGCATTGGAGAAGTGGGCGATGAATGCTTCCCGGCCACCGGAACAGCGGTCAGTGTCCCTGCTCAAGGTCTTCACCAGCGTGCTGGCCAGCATGTTCGGTGTTCAGAGCAGCCGCACCCATGAGCGGGATTTTACCAAGGGCAGACCCTGGGCCTACGTCCTTGTGGGGCTTGTCGTAACGATTGCGTTTGTGGTCACGGTCTGGTTGGTTGTCAGGCTGGTGCTGAAGTCGGCGGGTGCCTAGGAGTCTGTCGGACTTAGGGGTTCGTAAGGAGGCAGGTGGGAGAGTGAGCACAATGCATCACGGTTTCGAGGCGCATAGTGGGTCCTGCGCAACGAGAAAGCGGGAGGCTTTGGCCCGCTCTCCCACCGCCGCAGTAGAATCAGCCTAAATCCGACAGACTCCTAGCCCTTCTTGTTCCGGTCTGTCTCGACGATGAGGCGGTGCGGCTGCCTTGCGCCGTCTCCTGAGACACTCTGCTCAAAGCCGGGCTCAGAGTGCGGCAATTCGTGCCTGTTGCGCGCGCAGGTTTTTCAGCGCTGACTGAAGTTCCGCTGCGCGTTCGCGCTCTTTCTGTACAACGGGTTCCGGTGCCTTGTCCACAAAGCCGGCATTAGTGAGCTTGGCTTCGCAGCGATCGAGTTCCCCGGCACGCCTCTCGATTTCCCTCGCCAGACGTTTCAGCTCGGCATCCTTGTCGATCAGTCCGGCCATGGGGATCAGCAGTTTCATGTCGCCTACCAGCACAGTCGCCGATTCGGGGGCCGAAGCGTCGGCATCCAGCCAGGTAACGGATGCAATCTTCCCGACATTCTCGAGATAGTGCCGGTTGGCATCGAGCCGGATGCGATCTGTCGCCGACCCGTTCTGGATCAGTACCGGCAATGTTTTCCGCGGATCGATGTTCATGCCGCTGCGGATCTGACGCACGCCGAGGATCACGTTCATGACCCACTCCATTTCCAGGCAGGCGTCCGCATCGACCCGGGACAGATCGGCCTCCGGATAGGGCTGGAGCATGATGGTCTCGCCGGCAACGCCGGCGAGGGGTGCTACCCGCTGCCATATCTCTTCAGTGATAAAGGGAATAATCGGATGCGCAAGCCGTAATACCGCCTCCAACACCTGAACCAGCGTCTGCCGCGTGCCACGTCGTGCCGGGTTACTGCTGCGCGGATCTGTCAGTACCGGTTTGGAAAGTTCCAGGTACCAGTCGCAGTATTCGTTCCAGACGAACTCGTAGATTGCCTGGGCAGCATGGTCAAACCGGTAGCAACGGATTGCGTCCGTGACGGTCTGCTCAAGCGCCTGGAGCCGGGACAGAATCCAGCGATCCGCCGCATTCAATTCAGTGTCGGCACCCTGTTGGCCGCAATCTTTCCCTTCCGTGTTCATCAAGACGTAGCGAGCGGCGTTCCAGAGTTTGTTGCAGAAGTTGCGGTAGCCTTCGATGCGGCCCAAGTCGAAATTGATGTCGCGGCCAGTGGATGCCAGCGCGGCGAAGGTGAAGCGCAGGGCGTCGGTTCCCAGTGCCGGGATGCCGTCAGGGAAGTCTTTGCGTGTCTGCCTGGCAATCTGTTCCGCCAGATGAGGCTGCATCATGCCGCTGGTGCGCTTTTCCACCAACGCATCCAGTTCGATGCCGTCGATGAGGTCGATCGGATCGAGCACGTTGCCCTTCGACTTGGACATCTTCTGGCCATGCGAGTCGCGCACCAGGCCGTGGATATAGACGTCGTGGAAGGGTACCGTGCCCATGAACTTCAGGCCCATCATGATCATGCGGGCGGTCCAGAAGAAGATAATATCGAAGCCGGTGACCAGCACGCTGGTGGGGTAGAAGCTCTTGAGTTCCTGCGTTTCTTCCGGCCAGCCGAGGGTTGAAAACGGCCACAGGGCTGAGGAGAACCAGGTGTCGAGTACGTCTTCGTCCTGGGTGAGTGGGGCGTCGTCAGCCAGGCCGTGGCGGTGACGGATCTCCGCCTCTGAGCGCCCGACATAAATGTTAGCCTCCTTGTCGTACCAGGCCGGAATGCGATGCCCCCACCAGATCTGTCGGGATATGCACCAGTCTTCGATATTGCGCATCCATTCAAAGTAGGTGTTTTTCCAGTTATCCGGCACGAAGCGGATGTCACCCTTTTCCACGGCCTCAATGGCAGGGGCGGCGAGCGGTCCCACCTTCACGTACCACTGGTCGGTCAGGAAGGGCTCTATAACGGTACCGGAGCGGTCCCCCCGCGGGACCATCAGCGTATGATCCTCGATCTTTTCCAGTAGACCCTGAGCCTCGAGATCGGCGACGATGCATTTGCGCGCCGCATAGCGATCCATCCCCGTGTAGCGTGAGGGGATCAGCTGGCCCTCTTCGGCTTCGTTGTCGCGGATCGCCGCGTCCACCGTAAATATATTGATCAGACCCTCGTGGGGCAGTGCCTGTATGGCGCTCATCGGGCGATGTCTCTGCCAGACACCATAGTCATTGAAGTCGTGGGCCGGGGTGATCTTCACGCAGCCGGTACCGAACTCGGGATCGACGTAATCATCGGCAATAATGGGTATACGGCGCCCGGTCAGGGGCAGTTCCACGAATTCACCGAGCAGGTGTTTGTAGCGCTCATCGCCAGGATGGACGGCAACGGCGGCGTCACCCAGCATGGTTTCGGGGCGCGTCGTGGCGACCACCAGATATCCGGTACCGTTTGTCAGCGGGTAACGCATGTGCCAGAGGTGTCCCTTTTCCTCGGTGGCAAGGACCTCGAGATCGGAGACCGCGGTGTGCAGCACCGGATCCCAGTTGACAAGCCGTTTGCCACGGTAGATCAGGCCTTCCTCGAACAGGCGCACGAAAACCTCTGTGACCGCCTGTGACAGTCCGGCGTCCAGGGTGAAGCGCTCGCGGGACCAGTCGAGCGAGGTTCCCATGCGTCGCAACTGGCGGGTAATGGTTCCGCCTGACGTGGCCTTCCATTCCCACACGCGTTTTATGAAGTCATCGCGTCCCAGGTCATGACGGGTCTTGCCCTCGGCATTGATCTGTCGCTCCACCACCATCTGCGTGGCAATGCCGGCGTGGTCTGTACCGGCCTGCCAGAGCGTGTTGTCACCCAGCATGCGGTGGAAGCGGATCAGGGCGTCCATGATAGCGTCCTGGAACGCGTGGCCCATATGCAGTGAGCCAGTGACGTTCGGCGGCGGAATCATGATGCAATAAGGGTCGCCCTTGCCCTGGGGCCTGAAATAGCCCTTTTCTTCCCAGGTTTGGTACCAGCTTTGTTCGATAAGCTGCGGGTTATAGGTCTTGTCCATGGGATTTCCTGAATGCTGCCAATAAGCGGGTAAGCGGCACTGCACCGCCGTGTAAAATGCCCGCGATTATACCCCAAGGGTCGCGCCGTGCGGCAGGCAGAACTTCAGCCTTTCAGGTGATGGGAATGCAGTTCGTAACCCCGCTCCTTGTAGAAAAGGTACCGCTGGCGAGCCTGTTCGAGAAGCTCGTCCTGCCGGTCCACGATCTCGGCGACACGCTGAAAGCGGCCAAAGAACAGGGGGACCGCCTGCGCGAGGTTGATCAACAGATCCGTGTGTGTTTCCGGCTCCACGTCGTGACCCACCAGGATTGGCGGCGGCTCACCTTCGGCATCGGCGTGCACGCAGTGGGGCAGAAAGCTCCCCTCCCGGAAGGTCCACAGCAGATCGTCAAGCACGCGGCACTCCCGGTCCGAGGCCGTGTGGATGTACGTGGCCAGCCCTTGTGTGTATGCCTTCTCGGCCAGCCGGCAGGCCAGCACGGATCGCTGCGCGGGATCCTGGTCAGGCAGGATATAGAAATCGATACGGGTCACGGATCGAGTGATTTACCGTAAATTACAGCTGTTTCGCAGCCATTGCCGCCTGCTGTCTGACTCAGGTCGCCGGTGCGGCAAGCTGGCCGCAACCGGTAGCGCGGGTCGCCAGCCACTTGTGCCCTTGAGCTTCGCTCGGGTCGTTCATCATGTCTCCCGGCAACGATTCAGCAGATACTGGGTGAGCAGCGCCACCGGTCTTCCCGTGGCGCCTTTCTCCTTGCCGGTCTTCCATGCGACACCGGCGATATCGAGATGCGCCCAGCGGTAGTCTTCTGTGAAACGTGACAGGAAACAGGCGGCGGTGATAGTGCCGCCTTCACGACCGCCAATATTTGCCATGTCCGCAAAGTTACTGTCCAGCTGCGGCTGGTAGTCATCCCAGAGCGGCAGTTGCCAGGCGCGGTCGTTGGCGGCCTGGCCTGCAGCGAGCAGCTCCTGCAACAACGCCTCATCATTTCCGAGCAGACCGGCGGCATGGTTGCCGAGGGCAATGACACAGGCGCCGGTGAGTGTCGCAATGTCGATCACCACGTCGGGATGGAACTTTTCGCCGTAGGTAAGCGCATCACAGAGGATCAGGCGGCCTTCGGCGTCGGTGTTGAGGATCTCGATGGTCTGGCCTGACATGCTGGTGACGATGTCCCCGGGTTTGCTGGCCTGCCCGTCGGGCAGATTTTCGGTGGTGGGAATAATGCCGACCACATTGAGCGGCAGTTTCAGTTGTGCGCAGGCGTTGAGTGTGCCGATCACGCTGGCAGCGCCGCACATGTCAAATTTCATCTCATCCATGGCAGCTCCGGGCTTGATCGATATGCCCCCGGAATCGAAGGTAACGCCTTTGCCCACCAGAACCACCGGCCGATCATTCCTGGCGCCGCCCTGGTAGTCGATTGAAATCAGCTTGGCCGGCTGTCGGCTTCCGCGTGCCACGGAGAGCAGGGCACCCATGCCGAGTTTCTCCATCTGGCTTGCCCCGAGCACGGTGACCTTGATCTTTTTGGAAAGCCTGGCCAGGCTGCGTGCCTGTTGGGCAAGATAGGTCGGGGTGCAGATATTACCGGGCAGGTTGCCCAGCTCCTTTGCGATTCGGACACCACCCGCTACAGCAACGGCGTCGTTGAGCCCCCGCTGTGCCTGCGGCAGTTCGTCAGCTTCGGTCAATGCCAGCGTGAATTTCTTTAGCGGTCGACGCGCCAGCGAGGGCTCGGTCTTCAGCTGAGTGAACTGGTAGACAGCCTCCTCGGTTGCTTCGACGATATGGCGGGTTTTCCAGTACGCATCCTGTTCCTTGACGGGCAGGTCAGCGAGAAAACTTACCGCCTCGGTAGCGCCTCCCTCATTCAGAACCTTTGCTGCCGCTGCCGACACCTTGCGCAGCTTGATCGGATCGAATTCACTTTGCTTGCCGCAGCCAACGAGCAGCAGCCGCTCGGCGCGTACCCCCCCCACATCGTGCAGAAGCAGTGTCTGCTCGAGCTTGCCGTCCATGTCGCCACTCCGCAAAAGGGAGGTGAGGTAGCCACTGGAAGTCGTGTCAACCAGCTTGGCGGTTGCTGAGAGCCGCCGGGACTCAAAGACGCCGAGAATGATACAGGCGCTGGGGTGCTTTACGGGGCTGACACGCTTAACGGTGAAATGCATGTATTCACTCCTGTCACGATAGTGAGCCTGATTGCGGCATTTTGGTCTTATGGTGTACGGTAGCCTGCGCGGTAGTCTACCTCAAGACATGGCCCTGCGCATTCCGCTCGACCATCATCCAGATATACCAACATGATCCCTGTTATCGACCGTTACCTGCTCCGGGAAGTGATCCAGAACTGGCTGGCCGTCACCCTGGTCTTGTGGGCGGTCGTGGTGGCAAACCGCCTGGCCCGCTATCTCGGCGAGGCGGCAGCCGGCGACATCCCGGGGGCAGTGGTGTTTTCTCTGCTCGGCCTCAAGTCGGTCAATTATCTCGTCACACTGACACCTTTCGCGCTTTTTCTCGGCGTACTTCTGACTCTGGGGCGATGGTATCGGGACAATGAGATGACGGTGCTGGCGGCTTGTGGCACAGGGCCGCGTGAGCTCTACCGGCCGCTGTTGTCCCTGGCGGTCCTTGTCGGGATGGTTCTGGCGCTGGCCTCGTTGCTGGTCGCGCCGTATACGGCGCGAACCGCTTATGAACTTCAGGCCAGGGCAGAGTCGGCGAGCGAGCTCGGGGGCGTGGTGGCCGGGCGATTCATCGAAGCCAGGCGCGGGCGGCTGGTCTTCTATGCTCAAGGTGTCTCTGCCGCCGGTGGGCAGCTGGAAAAGGTTTTTGTCCAGTCGCTGAGCAATGGGCAGCTGACGGTGATGACAGCCCAGCATGCCTATCCGCAGTCGGACGCTGTGAGTGGCGAGAGCTTGCTCGTTCTGCAAGACGGGGTCCGTTACCAGGGACGCCCCGGTGAGCCGGATTTTCGCGTCATGCAGTTTGTGCGGCACGGTTTGCGTATCACCGAAATGGCTGCGGCCAAACCGGAATCCAAGCAGGATGCGATCCCGATCGGGCGGCTCTGGTCTTCCGCGGACACAAAGGACAGGGCCGAGCTGCAATGGCGCTTGTCTTTGCCGCTGTCGGTTGTGGTGCTGGTATTCCTGGCTGTTCCGCTGAGTCATGCGTCACCCCGGGAGGGGCGGTATGCGCGACTGCTGACTGCAGTGCTCATCTATATGATCTATTTCAACCTGCTCCGCACCACCCAGGTCTGGATAGAGCGTGACAAGCTAATGACTGCGCTGGGGCTCTGGTGGGTGCACCTGATCCCGGTCTTGCTGGGGCTGGTGTTGTTCCGGTTGCAGCGCCTGGCACTTCGCAGTCCTGTGGTAGGGCGGCGATGAGACTGATCGATCGCTACATTGGTAAATCGCTGATTCAGGCAACGCTCCTGGCGCTGCTTGTCCTGCTCGCCGTTGATGTTCTTTTCGTCTTCATTAATGAGGTTCAGGACATTGGCAAGGGCAGCTACAGCCTGCTGAATGTGTTGGCTTACATTGCGCTGAGCCTGCCGGGCAGCGCCATCGATGTCTTTGCCATGGCCGCATTGCTCGGGACCCTCCTGGGTCTGGGGACACTGGCCGGCCACAGCGAGCTGACCGGCATGCGTGCCGCAGGTGTGTCGATACTGCGTATCGTCCGTTCGGCGCTGCAGGCGGGCGCCCTGATGCTGGTCGTAGTGGCTGTTGCGGGTGAATGGATCACTCCCTACACCGATCAGCTTGCCCAGGAGAAACGCAACTTCGCCCAATCAGACCAGGTCAGCTTCAAGAGTCGTCATGGCTTCTGGGCACGAGACGGTAACCGCTTCGTCAATCTGCGCCAGATTCTGCCCGATGGCCGTTTTGCAGGGATCAGCGTGTATACCCTGGATGACAGGCTGCGGCTGACAACGCTCCTCGAGGCCGAAGCGGCACAGCTGTCCGGTGATGAATGGATACTCGATGACGTGTCGCGCAGCGAGTTCCTTGACGATCAGTATACGATGGAGACATCACCCCGGATGGTGGTGACGTCAGTAATGAATCCCGAACTGATCAATCTTGTGCTGACGAGCGCCGACAATCTCTCAGTCCGCGATCTGTATCGCTACATTCGCTACCTGAAAGCGAATAATCTGGATGCCTCTCCCTACCAGTTGGCATTCTGGAGACGGCTGGGTATGCCGCTCTCCACACTTGTTATGGTGCTGCTGGCGATCCCCTTTGTTTTCGGGCCCTTGCGAAGCGCTCGTACGGGACAACGCCTGTTGGTCGGCGTGCTTGTCGGCATCGGTTACTTCCTGGCCGAGCGCACCTTGAGTCATGTGGGGCAGGTGTACGGATTTGCCCCTGTGATAAGTGCATTGGCGGCACCGCTAATGGTGTTTGCGGTGAGTCTGTTTTTCCTCCGCAGTCTGCGTTAGGACATCGCTGCGCGAGCCATTCGGGTGTGCTTGCCGGTACCGCTGAGCTGTGGCTGAAGTCTTGCGTCAGAACCCGTTGCGGGAATGCTTGGGAAGTTGCACGATCACGGATTTCGACAGGCGGTCATGCCAGGCCATGTTGTGCCTGTCAGCCAGAATCCAGAGCAATCCCGCGCCACCGAGTAACACGGAAGGGATCGCCATCGCGAAGCGCAGCAGCGCCTGTGGCCAGCTGATCGGGCCGCCGTCGAGGCGCTGCACCTGGAGGCGCCAGGTGCGCAGACCGAGTGTCTGACCGCCATGCACCCAGAAGCCGCCAAAGTAGACAAACACCACTAGGACGAGAAGTCCCCGGAAGAGCAAATGATGGGAGTCGATGGCTCCGCCATGGGCTGCCATGACTGCACCTGTGACCCCCATCAGAACCGCAGCCACCAGCAGGCTGTCATAGAACATCGCCGCCAGGCGCCGAAACAGTCCAGCGCGGGGCAAATCAGGATCCGGCCGGTAAGGCATCGTTCAAGCGTTTGGACTCATTCCCCCGCGCCGTCGCGGAATGCGCTGTGGTCGTCCGGGGTTAATTCAGTAGCGTAGGTCAGGCGGTTCCATGAACGGCTGTCACGGATCGCAGACACAGGCTTGCAGGCAATCGATTGGCGCTCCCTAGGGGACTCGAACCCCTGTTACCGGCGTGAGAGGCCGGTGTCCTAGGCCACTAGACGAAGGGAGCGTATACTTCATTACCGGACGTCCGGAAGGGGTGGTATTATACGCCCACCGTATGATTGCTCAAGCCGATACAGTAGCCAATTTACAGAATGCCCATCCCGACGTGCCAGCCCTAGGTTCTTCACCCGAGACAATCCCCCGGTCCGAACACAAGATCTCGCCGAGCTGGATCAGTCCAGGCGCACTCAAAGTGCTGCATGGTCTGCAGGAAGCCGGCTACCAGACATGTCTGGTCGGCGGTGGCGTGCGCGACCTGTTGCTGGGGCGGGAGCCGAAGGATTTCGATATCGCGACGAGTGCACTTCCGGAAGAGGTGCGGCGCGTGTTTCGACGCTGCCGCCTGATCGGGCGCCGGTTCCGCCTGGCGCACGTGCGCTTTGGTCGGGAGGTCATCGAGGTGGCGACCTTCAGGGGACATTACCAGAACGGTGAAACACAGGGCGATGTGACCTCGGATGAGGGGCGCATTCTGCGGGACAACGTCTATGGTCCGATCGAAGAGGATGCATGGCGGCGTGATTTTACCGTGAACGCCTTGTACTACGATGTCGGCGCCGATGTCGTGCTTGACTATGTCGGTGGTATGCGCGATCTGCGCTCGGGTGTGCTGAGACTGATCGGTGAGCCGGGCGCGCGTTATCGGGAGGATCCGGTGCGCATGCTGCGCGCGCTGCGGTTCGCAGCCAAACTCGGTTTTCAGATTGAGGAAGAAACGGGCAGGCTCATCGCGCCGCTGGCCGAACTGCTCAGCGATATTTCTTCGGCGCGCCTCTACGAGGAAGTCCTCAAGCTGTTCATGGGTGGTGAAGCGCTGGCAACCTTTGAGCTGCTGCGCCACTATCATGTGTTTGACAAGCTTTTTCCCTTCACCGAAGCGGCCCTGGCGGAGGAGCCCGATGGTTTTCCGCAGGTGCTGTTGACCCGCGCCCTGGCGAACACGGATACCCGCATTGCCGAGGGCAAACCGGTGACACCTGCGTTCCTGTTCGCTGCGCTGCTATGGGCACCGTTGCGGCACCGCCTGCGTGCGGCTGATGGTTCGTCCGGTGGCGAGCCGCTGATGCAGGCGCTCGCCGGTGAGCTTGTCAGCGAGCAGGCCGCGTATACGGGCTTACCGCGCCGCTTCAGTCTGCCGATGCGCGAGATCTGGATGTTGCAGCCTCGCCTCGAGCAGCGTACCGGCAGGCGACCGCTGCGCCTTCTGAGTCATCCCCGGTTTCGGGCGGCCTATGATTTCCTGCTGCTGCGTGGTGAGGCGGGAGAGGTGGATGAAGAGCTGTGTCGCTGGTGGACGGAGTTTCAGCAGGAGACGCCGGAAGTCCAGGAGCAACGGCTCGCGGCGACAACGCCCGGCAAGAGAAAGTCGAGAGGACGCCGGCGGCGTGGCAGGGCAGGCGCGAAACGCCATGAGGACACGCCATGAGCGGTGCTGTCGCGCGCGCATTCATCGGGCTGGGGAGTAATCTCGATGATCCCGTTGCGCAGGTAGAACGGGCCCTGGAGGCACTGGTCGGGCTGCGCGACACTCGGTTCGTTGCCTGCTCGGGGCTTTATCAGAGTGAGCCAATGGGGCCGCGCGATCAGCCCGATTATATCAATGCGGTCGCGGCGCTCGATACCAGGCTGGGACCGCACGCCCTCCTGCATGCCTTGCAGGCCATCGAGACACGACAGGGGCGGGTGCGCAGTGGTGCGCGCTGGGGACCGCGCACACTCGATCTGGACCTGCTGCTCTACGGGATGCAGCAATGCCACGATGCGCAGCTCACCCTGCCGCATCCGGGTATACAGGAGCGCCCCTTCGTACTCTATCCCTTGTATGAGATTGCGCCGGATATTGACGTGCCCGGACTTGCATCACTGCCTGCGTTGCTCGCGGGCTGCTCGCCGCGTACGGTGACGCGGCTCGATCGCGCCGATAAGATTGGGCAGCAGCGGTAGCGGCGCATGCAGCAAAGGGATGTTGGCTACATCGTCGTCGAAGGCCCGATAGGTGTTGGCAAGACAACCCTGGCGCGGCGACTGGCGGAGAGCTTTGGCAGCGAATTGCTGCTTGAGGGGGCGGATGAAAATCCGTTTCTGAAAGGGTTTTACCGGAATCGGCGCCGGGCTGCGCTGCCAACCCAGCTGTTTTTTCTGCTCCAGCGTGCCCGACAGATGGAGGCCTTGAGCCAGGCGGATATGTTTCAGCCGGTCTGGATATCCGACTTTCTGATGGAAAAGGACCGCCTGTTCGCCGAACTCACCCTCGACGAGCAGGAACTGCAGCTGTATCAACAGGTCTATGAGCACACAGTGCCGGATGTCCGCATCCCGGACCTGGTGATCTATCTTCAGGCGCCCGTGGATGTGTTGCTGCGACGTATCGCCCGACGTGGCAATGCCTACGAGCAGCGAATCAACGCAGCCTATCTGCAGCGCCTGTGTGATGCCTACGCGAGGTTCTTCCACAGCTACGAGGCATCGCCTCTGCTGATTGTGAATGCCGCCGGTATTGATCTGGTCAATCACCAGGATGATTACGCGGCGTTGCTCGATGAGGTGCGGCGCATCAGAACCGGGCGGCATTACTTTAACCGCATGACGGGCGTAATATAGACCAAAACATCCGGGCAATTCTGCTCCATGAGCCATGGCGGGTAACCAGCGCGGCTGGCAGCGGCAACTCTGCGGCACCGGCAGCCTGTCGGTGGTCAATGCAGGCCGTTGCCAGGTACAGAAGGCCCCGACTTTATCGCCCTGCAGATGATGTTACCCGTATGCGCGTCACCGGATCGATCCCCGAACTACGTACCCTGATTGCAGACTGGCGGCGTCAGCGGCAGCGCGTGGCGTTTGTGCCGACCATGGGCAATCTGCATGCCGGCCACCTTGGGCTGGTTGAGAAGGCGCGCGAGATTTCAGACCGGGTGGTGGCCAGTATTTTCGTAAACCCCTTGCAGTTTGGTCCCGCCGAGGATTTCGACACCTACCCGCGCACCCTCGAGGCCGACACGGCTGTGCTTCGAGCGCAGGGAACAGACCTCTTGTTTGCTCCCGCGCCTGCCACGATGTACCCGCTCGATTCACGTCGCACGACGCGCGTCGAGGTTCCCGACATTAGTGAGATACTCTGCGGCGAATTCCGCCCCGGTTTTTTTGTCGGTGTCGCTACCGTGGTCGCAAAACTCTTCAACCTCGTGCAACCGGATGTCGCGGTATTTGGCGAAAAGGATTTCCAGCAACTGGTTATAATCCGCCGAATGGTGACAGAGCTGGACTGGCCCATCGAGGTTGTCGGTGTACCCACCGTGCGTGAGACGGATGGCCTTGCCATGAGCTCGCGTAACGCGTATCTGCGGCCAGAGGAACGTGCGGTCGCGCCGCGCCTTTACGCGATACTGTGTGACCTTGCTGAGCGCTTGCGGGGACAGAGCGGGGAGTTCCAGTCCCTGGAGGCTGACGCGATGCGGCGTCTGGCGGCTGCCGGGTTCAGACCGGACTACGTGAGTGTCCGTCGCCGGGCGGATCTTGCCAGGCCAGATGCCCGCGATAGGAAACTTGTGGTTCTGGCTGCGGCCTGGCTGGGTGATCGGGCGCGTCTCATCGACAATATATCCATTGAATTTATCTAGTTATGGGCCCATTGCCGGATTGCATGGGGGGTCCAAATCGTTGATAATGATAATCTCTGTTGGTGATTAGACCGGTTCCCCATGCTGCTTACATTTCTGAAAGCCAAACTGCATCAAGCCCGGGTCACGCACTCTGAACTCGAGTACGAGGGTTCCTGCGCGATCGATGCGGATCTCCTCGCTGCTGCCGGCATCCGCGAGTATGAGCGGATCGAGATCTACAATATGGCTAACGGGGAGCGTTTCAACACCTATGCAATCCGTGCGGAAAGGGCCTCGGGGATCATCTCGGTCAATGGTGCCGCCGCGCACAAGGCGCAGCCTGGCGACCGCCTGATAATCTGTGCCTATGTGACGCTCGATGAGCAGGAGGCGGCGCGCTTCAAGCCCACCCTGGTGTACCTCGACGAGTACAACCGCATCACCCGTGTCGGTAACGCCATTCCCGTCCAGGTTGCGTAGACGCGACCCGACGCCAGCAACGCGCCTCTCCGTCAACGACAGTACCGCCCCGTCTCCCCTCAGGTGCGCCTCCCGTGGTGGACCGCGTGCCCTGCGTCAGCATCCGGGATCCCGGTGAGAATCCGGGCTAGCCGGTGTTCCGCATACCGCTTGCAATCGCATTGATCGAGCGCAGTAAGGGATCGCGCCAGCGAAGACGCTCATCTTCGGCGAGAACCTCATTGCGAAAGCGCTTGAGTAACTTGATCTGAATATCATTGAGGGGATCGAGGTAGGGATCTCGGCGCTTGAGAGACAGATGCAGTGAGGGTGTCTCCTGCAGCAGTACCTCGATGTTGGCAACGTTGAGAACCTGCGTAAGCGTCCGCTGGAATTCATCCCGAATCTGCTGATAGATGGCGGCGGCGGACGCTTCGTCCTGTGCCAGGGTTGTGTATTGGTGGGCAATGTCCATCTGCGCCTTGAACAAGGCCATCTGGGTATTGCTCAGCAGGGCATGGAAGAAGGGCCAGTCGCGATACATTTGCTGCAAGGTGGCAAGTCTTGCCGGATTCCTGTCGCGCCAGGTTTCCAGGGCGCTGCCGATGCCGTACCACGCCGGCAGTGTATGCCGCGACTGCGCCCAGCCAAACACCCAGGGAATGGCGCGAATCGAATCCTTGGATCGGTTGCCGCGCGCGCGGTGACTCGGGCGTGAGCCGATATTGAGCAGGCCGATTTCATCGACCGGGCAGACCTCATAGAAATAATCCAGCAGGCCCTCGGTCTGATCGATGAGCTGGCGGTAGGTCTTCTCGCCAAGCCGGGCCAGTTCATCCATGATCCCGAGATAATCACGGCGTTCCCGTGTCGATGGCTGTACCAGCGACTGACTCGCCTTGAGCAGCCCGGTAATGCCCATGGTCAGCTCGTAGATCGCCGTTTCGGTATTACCGTATTTGTACGACAGGACTTCGCCCTGTTCAGTAAATTTGATCTCACCGTGGACCGTGCCCGGAGGTTGGGCGAGAATGGCTTCATGGGTGGGTCCGCCCCCGCGCCCAATGGTGCCGCCACGACCGTGAAACAGCCGGCAGCGCACGCCGAGCTTTGAGGTGATCGCGATGATCGTGGTCTGCGCCTCATAGAGGTTCCAGGTGGAGGCCAGTATGCCCCCGTCCTTGCAGGAATCGGAGTAGCCGAGCATCACCTCCTGTTGATTGCCGGATGCCCGCAGCAGATTTCGATAGACCTCGTGACTCAACAGGCTGGTCAGCACCTGCTCCACGTGCATCAGGTCTTCGATGGTCTCGAACAAAGGGCTGATGCGCACTTCACAGAACCATTCGTCGCCTTTGCGCCCCGCGAGGCCTACCAGCCAGGCAAGGAACATGACTTCCAGTACGTGGCTTGCCGTATGGGTCATCGAGATCACATAGTTACCGAAGGCCTCCGGACTCACCTCGCTACGCATCTGGTTCATGACGTCGAACACCGCCAGGGTCTCGCGAGTCGGCTCGCTCAGGTCGTTCATATCGCTCAGCGGGGGAGTGGTCCCCGATGCGACGGCGCTGCCAAGCAGTTGCACCCGCTGGCTTTCGTCCAGTGACAGGTAATCAGGCGCATCGGGCAGCAGGCGGCAGAGTTCGGCAACGGCCTCGGTATGACGTGTCGACTCCTGTCGAATATCCAGCTGCATCAGGTAGAAGCCGAAGGTCTCAACCAGCCGGATCAGGTCCTGCAATTCCGCATTTGCGATCGTGGCGTCACCATGGTGCATCAGTGAATAGCGGATGAGGTAGAGATCATCCAGCAAGGCGCGTTCGTTGGCATAGCCATGGACATTGCGTGCCGCCTCGCCCGGTCCGTTACCCGAATCCAGACGGGCGTTGACCGCGTCCAGGTTCTGCTGCAGCCGGTAGGTCATAACGTGCAGCTTGCGCCGATAAGGCTCGTTGTGGTAACGATCTCGCCGGTCTCCGAACGCGTCTCGATAGTGCCGATTGTCTGCTGCAAGGCTGTCGAGGAAGGTTTCGGAGGGGTTGCACAGCCTGATCGAATGCGTCAGGAGCTGACTCAGTTTTTCGACTTGGCGAATATACAGGCTGATTGCCTCGCGCATGTGCAGCCGCAGGGCGAGTTGTGTCGTTTCGGGTTTGACGTAGGGGTTGCCATCCCGGTCGCCGCCGATCCAGGAGCCGAAGCGCAGCATGCTCGGGATGCGCACCGGCAGTTCGGCCTGGCGGTCTCCGCAGATTCGGCGCACCGCCTTTTCGAGATGCCGGTAAGTCTTGGGTACCGCTTCGAACAGGCTGCCACGGAAGTAGAACAGGCCGTTTCTGATTTCATCCTCAACTCGCGGCCGATGGGCTCGCACTTCGTCGGTCTTCCAGAGAAGCTGAATCTCATTTTGCAGCTCCTGGATAATCTCGCCCCGCTGTTCCTTGCTGAGTCGTCCCTGAGCGAGCCGTTCGCTGCTGACGAAAATGCGCCGCAGTGCCTGCATCACTGTGCGTCTCCGGGATTCAGTCGGATGTGCTGTGAATACGGGAATGTAGCGGGTCTGGTCCAGCAGCTCCTGCAACTGCTGGTAACCGAGTTCCTGGTCGCGGAAACCGCGCAGGGTGTGATCGAAGGAACCCTCCCAAAGAGGGCCTCCCGCACTGACGCTGCGTCGCCGCTGACGATGCTGAAAGGTCTGCTCGGCGATATTGACGAGACTGAAATAGACATTGAATGCCCGGATCACATGCGACAGGATGTCGGGGTCCAGCCGGTCGATCATGCGCGCCAGCTGGGCGCGCAGGCGCGGGTTGTCTTCCTTGCGCAGGCGTATGTGTCCCTTGCGCAGCGCTTCAACGGCAGCCAGTACCTTGCCGTCCTCCTGATTACGAAGCACGTTGCCGAGCAGATTGCCGAACAGGCGTACGTGGGAGCGAAGTTCCTTGTCGCGGGGTTGTTCAATCATAGTGGCATACACTGAAAAGAGGCCAGTCCGTGCGAGAGTGGCAAGGCTCCTCGCAGGCGCAATCGCGCATTATACCGATATTACCGGCGGCTGCTTACCGGGAATCCCCGGTGTCGGGCGCGGGGCTGAGTCCGCTGGGAATGTTCTCATCGCGCGGGCCTGCCCACGGCCTGCTCGTACAATGTGACGTAACGCCGGGCGCTGAGTTCCCAGCTGAAATCCTGACGCATGCCTGCAGCTATCAGGCGCCGCCATACCGCCGTCTGGGGATACAGCAGCAGGGCTCGGTCAATGGCACCGAGCAGGGACGCAGCGCTGGGTTTTTCAAAAAGGAATCCGTTGGCGGTGCCTGCCTGCAGCGTTTCCGGGCTGGTATCGGTCACGGTGTCCGCCAGACCGCCGGTGCGGCGGACGACAGGTACGCTGCCATAGCGCAGGCTGTAAATCTGGTTGAGTCCGCACGGTTCAAACCGTGAGGGCATGACAAAGATATCGGCACCCGCCTCGATACGATGCGCAAGCGCTTCATTGTAGCTCATGGAGACGGCAAGTCTGTCCGGATACAGGCGCGCCGCATCCTGCAGCGCCTGCTCAAGGACTGCATCACCGGTACCCAGTATTACCAGTTGCACGCGCCGTTCCATCAGCTCCGGGAGGGCGTCCAGAATCAGATCGGCACCCTTTTGTTCGACCAGGCGTCCGATATGCGCAAGCAGCGGTACCTGTGGCGCCTGTGCGAGACCCAGATCCCTCTGCAGGTCCGCCTTGTTGCGAGCCTTGCCAGCCAGCGACCCTGCGCTGTACGGATGCGGGATCAGGGAATCATGACCCGGATTCCAGATCTTGTAGTCGACGCCGTTAAGGATGCCGACCAGCCGATCGGCGCGATGGTTGAGCAGGCCGTCCAGTCCACAGCCATATTCCGGCGTGAGAATCTCCCTTGCGTAGGTCGGACTGACCGCTGTGATCCAGTCTGCAAAGACGAGGCCGCCCTTGATGAAGGAGAACTTGTCATAAAACTCCAGTGCATGTGGCGACCACCAAGCTGCCGGAAGTCCGAGCGTCTGGTATTCGTCCCGGCTGAACAATCCCTGATAGGCGAGGTTGTGCACGGTAAACACAGTTGCGGGGCGGTTTGCTTCGCTTGCCAGCAGGGCGGGCGCCAGTGCGGTCTGCCAGTCATTGCAGTGCACGAGATCCGGTTGCCAATCCAGTTGCGCCCGGTTCATGGCGACGGCTGCGGCGACACGCGCCAGGCTGGCGAATCGCTCGGCGTTGTCCAGCCAGTCACGGCCGTCCGGTGCGAGATAGGGGCTTCCCGGCCGGTCGAAGTAGGCGGGCGCATCGAGCAGGTAGGTCACGACGCCGCTGTCGGGGAGACTTCCCCGGAGCAGGCGCACAGGTCCCCTGACGTGGGGCAGTGTCAGGGTCGCGACGGGTCTCAGCTCGTTCGCCCGGCGGAGCACAGGCTGGTAACCGGGCAGGATCAGCCGCACGTCGTGGCCGAGGTTTTTCAAGGCGCCCGGCAGGGCACCCGATACATCAGCCAGTCCGCCGGTCTTGATGAGTGGGTGTGCTTCGCTGCTGGCAAAAAGGATTTTCATGGGGCGTCCGTCGAAACCCGCTATCCCTGGATCACGCGGCGCGAGTCGCTGTAGTTTACAGCGACTGCGCGCGCACTGCACCCGGGCGCACGCCGGCGACACGTTGCGGGAACCCGGGGATCGGTCTAACGTACGTGGCGGCAACCTGCCTGTTCGTTTCGTGTGTGGCCAGTGCGAGGGCAGGAAACCGGGAATGTCAGAAACGGATCTTTGGGGAGTCACAGTGAATGGAAACTGCCATGCTTGAAGCCTGTACCTTTGTCATTTTTGGCGCGACCGGCAATCTGTCGCGTGTCAAGTTACTGCCGGCCCTTTATCATCTGGACGAGGCGGGCCGCCTGCCACAGGGCGTGCGCATCGTCGGTGTCGGACGCAGGGACTGGGACGACGAGGCCTGGCGTGACGCGGTCGTTGAGGACCTGGGTCCGCGGGCGAGAGACGGCCTGCAGCCTGAGGTGCTGGCGCGCTTCCGTGAGCGCCTGCATTTCTTCGAGGGCGATCTGGCCGACAGCGCTGCCTACCAGCGGCTCAAGGCAACACTGGAGGGAACGTTTCCCGAGAACATTGCCTTCTACATGGCGCTCAAGCCGGCGCAGTTCGGGACCGCGATCCGGGAGCTCGCCGCCGCCGGTCTGAATCAGGAAGCCGGGGGCTGGCGTCGGGTGGTGATCGAAAAACCGTTCGGATCCGATCTCGAAAGCGCCGAGATCCTTCACCAACAGATCGCCAAGAGCTTCGGTGAGCATCAGGTATTTCGCATCGATCACTATCTTGGCAAGGGCACGATCCAGAACATACTCGTATTCCGCTTTGCCAATCTCATGCTGGAACCGTTATGGAACCGGAACTACGTCGATCATGTGCAGATCACGCACGCCGAGACGCTGGGGATCGGCTCACGCGCCGGCTACTATGACGGCGCCGGCGCCTTGCGGGATATGGTGCAGAGCCATCTGCTGCAGATGCTGACCCTGGTCGCCATGGAGCCACCGGCTAACCTCGATGCGGAATCGTTACGGGATGAAAAGGTCAAGGTGCTGCGGTCGGTTCGTCCGATACCTCAGTCGGCGGTCCACGCCCACGCGTTTCGGGGGCAATATGCGCGCGGCAGCATCAACGGCGAAAAGGTGCCGGGGTATCTCGAGGAGGCCGGTGTCGCGGAGCGCTCGACTACCGAGACCTTTTGCGCACTCAAACTGTTTATTGACAACTGGCGCTGGCGGAATGTGCCCTTCTATCTGCGCACGGGAAAACGCATGGCGCAAAGCAATTCGCTGATCAGTATCCGCTTCAAGCATCCGCCCCAGCAGCTGTTCCGGGAGACGAGCATCGAACAGCTCCGGCCGAACTGGCTGTTGATGAATATCCAGCCTAACGAGTGTCTCAGCATCGAGCTGCAGGTCAAGCAGCCCGGACTCGAGATGCGGGCGCATACCGAGCGGCTGGACGCCAGCACCTGTGGTATCAGCCAGTACGGCATCGACGCCTACGAGGCCCTGCTGCTGGACGTTATCGATGGCGACCATTCGCTGTTTCTTCGCTACGACGAGGTCGACTGGGCATGGCGGGTGGTGGACCCGATACTGAAGGTGTGGTCGATGGAGCGCGATTACATCCACACCTATCCGGCTGGCAGCTGGGGTCCGCCCGAGGCCAACCGGCTGTTCATACGCGATGACCAGGACTGGCGAAACACCTTGCAGGAAGGTTAGCACGCTTTCATTAACTCGATAATTACGGATGCTGACAGACCAGGCTCAGTGTCCGCATTTTTATTTATAACCACGGAATCCACGCAAGGACAGGGAAAAAAGTCTAATCGCTGTTGGTTCTTTCCGGGGATTCCGTGGCCATACCAGCCGCCATCATCCGATTGAAGAAGGACTGGAGCCCGAACCTTGGGGCATGATTTTTCCATCCGATTGGTGCAAACTGCACTCTCGCCATCTCAGGGAAGAGAAGGAAGGATGCCGTTATGCTCACGCAAAGGAATGCTTCATCATGCCGTCGGGAATCCGAGCAGGAATTTCTCCGCGGGACACGCCACATGCGCGACGGCGACTGGGCTGCCGCCCTGGTCCACTTCAGTCAGGCGGTGCGCATCGCAGGGCATCGCGACCCGATGACCAACACCTATCTGTCCTACGAAGGCCTGGCGCTGATTCATCTCAACGAACGCCGGGGGCTGCTGTTGTGTCGCCGGGCCGCCGCGCGCGAGCTGCTGCGTGGCGATGTGTTTCGAAACCTGGCGCGCGCAGAGCTTAGGCTCGGCAACCGCAGGCGGGCCTGCGAAGTCATCAAGCGGGGCCTGGCGGTTGACGCCAGGCACGCCGGGCTGCGGGAATTGCGCCGGCGTATGGGGGTGCGGCGCGCTCCGGCAATCGCCTTTTTGAGTCGCGATCATTTCCTGAACCGCTGTATCGGGCGTCTCACCTACCGTCCCAGGCGTGCCCGGGCGGGACGCTAGCGGTCCGTGGTATACTTCGCACCGGAGCCGGCCGGACAGTCGCTGCAGACCATGCGGAGGAAAGTCCGGGCTCCACAGGGCAGGGTGCCAGGTAATGCCTGGGGGGCGCGAGCCTACGGAAAGTGCCACAGAAAACATACCGCCGAGGGGCCAGGGAGTAATGCCCCGGTCCCGGTAAGGGTGAAAAGGTGCGGTAAGAGCGCACCGCGCGGCTGGTAACACGCCGCGGCAGGGTAAACCCCACCTGGAGCAAGACCAAATAGGGGAGCAAGGGTGTTGCCCGCACGGCTCCCGGGTAGGTCGCTTGAGGTTCACGGTGACGTGAATCCCAGATGAATGACTGTCCACGACAGAACCCGGCTTACAGGCCGGCTCTTTTTTTTGCGGGTGTGAGTCGTGCGCAGCGAGGTGGACGGGAAGCGACGGGAAATCCGCGCCTCAGGCGTCCCTGTCGGCAGTGATGCGCGCACGGCGAAGTGCCAGCCCGATGGTGTATTTGAGATGACCCGTAAGCTGTACATCAAGACCCATGGCTGCCAGATGAACGCGTATGATTCATCGCGTATTGCGGATGTGCTCGCGAAGTCACACGGGTTGGCCTTGAGCGCACACCCCGAAGACGCCGATGTGCTCCTGCTGAACACCTGTTCGATTCGCGAAAAGGCCCAGGAAAAGGTGTTTTCCCAGCTGGGGCAGTGGCGCGAGTGGAAGCTGCAGCGCCCCGGTCTGGTGATCGGTGTGGGCGGCTGTGTTGCCAGCCAGGAGGGCGAGTCCCTGCGCGCGCGCGCGCCCTTCGTCGATCTCGTCTTCGGCCCCCAGACGTTGCATCGACTGCCGGAGATGCTGCGCCGTGTCTATACGGAGCGGCGCCCCGTGATCGATGTGTCCTTCCCCGAGATAGAGAAGTTTGACTGTCTGCCCGAGCCGCGGGCCGATGGTCCCAGCGCCTTCGTCTCCATTATGGAAGGCTGCAGCAAGTACTGCAGTTTCTGTGTGGTTCCCTATACCCGGGGTGAAGAGATCAGCCGGCCCTTCGACGATATCATTGCCGAGGTCGCCAGTCTTGCCGGTCAGGGCGCTCGGGAAGTGACCCTGCTGGGACAGAACGTCAATGCCTACCGGGGCCTGATGCACGACGGCGAAAGCGCCGATCTCGCACTGTTGATCAACTACCTTGCCGCGGTGGAGGGTATCGGCAGGATTCGTTACACAACCTCCCATCCGCTCGAGATGAGTGACAGTCTTATCCAGGTTTATGCGGACGTTCCGGCGCTCGTCGGTCAACTGCATCTGCCGGTGCAAAGCGGTTCGGACCGGGTGCTGGCCCTGATGAAGCGTAATCACACGGCGCTCGAGTACAAGGCAATTATCCGGCGGTTGCGCGAGGCGCGGCCCGGTATCAGTCTGTCTTCGGATTTCATTGTCGGATTTCCCGGTGAGACAGATACGGATTTCGAGGCAACCATGGACTTGATCGACGCGGTGCGTTTCGATCACTCATTCAGCTTTATCTACAGTCCGCGCCCCGGCACGCCGGCCGCCGGTCTGCCGGATGATGTCAGCATGGAGGTCAAGAAGGCGCGCCTGCAGCGATTGCAGGCGCGTATCAACCAGCTGGCCGCAGAATACAGTCAGGCCATGATCGGCACTGAGCAGCGCGTCCTCGTCGAGGGGCCCTCGCGCAAGAGCCCGGCGCAGATGTCCGGTCGCACGGATAATAACCGCGTCGTGAACTTTGCCGCCGACCTGGCGCTGATCGGACGTTTTGTCACGGTGCGCATCACCGAGGCTTTGCCAAATTCGCTGCGCGGAGAACTGCTCGACGTGGCGGTAGAGCCTGCGGCCTGATCCCGTTTGCCAGACGCATCTCTTGGATTCCCAGCCGAAATTTCTCGATATCACGCTCGAGCCGGTCGACAACAATCGACTGGCGAGCCTGTGTGGCCCGTTCGATGAGCACCTGCACCAGATCGAGGGACGGCTGGGCGTAGAGATCAACAGCCGCGGCAATCAGTTCCGGATCATCGGGTCCGGCAGCGCGACGCACAATGCGGCACAGCTGCTCCGGGATCTGTACACGGAAACGGAGCAGGGTGGGCTGACGCCGCAGCGTGTGCATCTGTTGCTGCAACAGGCCAGCACGGAACTTTACGCGGAGTCCCAGCCCGTCGAGGATGATGTGGAGATTGCCACGCGCCATGGTGCGATCAAGGGGCGGGGGCCGAACCAGCGGCGTTACCTGAAGAATATTCTGTCATGCGATCTGAATTTCGGTGTCGGGCCGGCGGGTACGGGCAAGACCTATCTGGCGGTTGCCTGTGCAGTCGAGGCGCTGGAACGGGAAAAGGTCAGCCGGCTGATTCTCGTCAGGCCGGCAGTTGAGGCCGGAGAACGGCTGGGTTTCCTGCCCGGGGACATGGTGCAGAAGGTCGATCCCTACCTGCGGCCTCTCTATGATGCGCTCTACGAGATGCTCGGTTTCGAGACGGTTTCCAGACTCATCGAGCGCCATGTGATCGAGGTTGCGCCACTGGCATTCATGCGCGGCCGTACGCTGAATGAATCCTTTATCATCCTCGATGAGGCGCAGAACACGACCACCGAGCAGATGAAAATGTTTCTGACCCGCATCGGGTTCGGTTCGGTCGCGGTGGTGACCGGCGATGTCACCCAGATTGACCTCCCGCGTGCCCAGTTGTCCGGCTTGCGCCATGCCGTGGAGGTGCTGGCAGATGTGGAGGATGTCAGCTTTACCTTCTTTGGCGCACATGATGTGGTGCGCCACCCCCTGGTGCAGCGGATCGTCACGGCCTATGAGCGTTATGAGAAGAAGTAGCCTGTCCGCTGCCGCAGGCGCCCGGGGTGTGAACCGCCTGCCTGATTAGCCGGCGTGAGGCGTCTGCATCTGGAAATCCAGCGTGCCATCAGTGGCTGCGATCTGCCGACGGATAAGGCATTCAGGCGGTGGGTGAGCGGCGCCCTGGGCGCATCCACACGCCGCGCCGAGGTGACCATACGCCTGGTCGATCGTGCGGAGAGTGCCCATCTGAACGAGGTCTATCGAAACAAAAAAGGTCCCACCAACGTGCTTTCGTTTGCCTATGACCCGCTGCCTGGCATCGATTCGGACCTGCTGGGCGACCTGGCGATCTGTGCGCCCCTCGTCAGCCGCGAGGCGGCGCAACAAGGCAAGCCGGAGCAGGCGCACTGGGCACACCTGGTCGTGCATGGCATTCTGCATCTGCGTGGCTATGACCACGAGCACCCGAGGCAGGCGCAGGCGATGGAGACCCTGGAGCGGGAGATTCTCGCCAGGCTCGGCTTCCCGGATCCCTATGGGCTGGACGATTGACACGGATCAGCCCGCCGGGCTGCAGCCCGGGTGGTGGCGTCGGTAAATTGGCGTATTTCTGTGGCATGAACTTCGCAAGGTGTGGCTGTGCCGGTATGCCGTATCGGTGGTGACCCAAGCAGGAGCGCGAAGAATTATGGCCAGAATGTCACACCAGGATCTGTACAGGAAACTGATTGAGCTGTTCCGCAACTATGGTGGCTGGAGTTTTGAGCGGCGGCATCGGGCCGTCGAATGGTTTTTCCGGATTCACCGGATTCCGCTGCCGGAGAATCGCTTCGTGCTGGATCCCACCTACTGTCCGGGCTGCCCCGAACCGCCCGTCTCCCGGGAATTCGGCGAGGCCGAATGAAGCGCGTAGCTGCTGCCTGCTTCGGGCGGCGCGGCGCGAGCCCGGATCTCGCGCGTGCTCGCCGGTGTGTGTCATAATGCGCGGTTTGTCGTTACACTCGCGTGATCGGACTGGCCGAGGCCTGTCAAGATGCAGAACTCAGGTTGCAAAGGAGCATTAAGCTGCTGAATATTTATGGAAAGTGACCCATCCAGTAATGGTTCCGGCCAAAGGTCCTGGCTCGAGCGCCTGGGGCAGGCACTGGCCGGCGAACCGAAAGATCGACAAGAACTGATCGAACTTCTGCGCGACGCACAGCGTCGCAACCTCCTCGATGCCGATGCGCTCAGCATGATTGAAAGCGTGCTTCAGGTCTCGGAACTGCAGGTGCGCGATATCATGATCCCCCGGGCGCAGATGGTCATCGTGAACCGCGACGACACACCGGCAGAAATCCTGCCCGTCATTGTCGAATCCGGGCATTCACGTTTCCCGGTGATTGGCGAGAATCGCGATGAGGTGGTGGGCATCCTGCTGGCGAAAGACCTGCTGCGCTATCGTCTCGACGCGGGGCAGCAGTTCGATATCCGCGACATGCTGCGTCCGGCGGTATTCATACCCGAGAGTAAACGGCTCAACGTGCTGCTGAATGAGTTTCGTGCCAGCCGCAACCACATGGCCATTGTCGTGGACGAGTATGGCGGGGTGGCAGGCATGGTGACGATCGAGGACGTACTCGAGCAGATTGTCGGCGATATTGCTGACGAGCACGATATCGAGGAAGGCTCGTTTATCCGGCGGCGCAATGACACAGTCTACATCATCAAGGCGCTCACCCCGGTCGAGGATTTCAACGCCTACTTCGGCACCGGCTTCAGCGATGAGGAATTCGATACGATTGGCGGACTCGTGACACACGCGTTCGGGCATCTGCCCAAACGGGGCGAGACCGTGACCCTGTCCCAGTTGCGGTTCAAGGTCCTGCGTGCCGACAGCCGGCGTGTGCAGTTGCTGGAGCTCAGTGTCAGCGCAAAGAAGGCGCAGACCGACAGAGCCGCCTTTGCCTGACGCCCGGTGCACGACAGCCCCCGGCGCATGCCTGCCCGCTGACGCCACAGCCGTCGTGTTGGCCCGTGACCGCAGGGGCGCGCGATGAGAGCACCCTGGATGCGCCTTGCCGTCGCGCTCGCGGCCGGCGCGCTCATGCCCCTGGCCTTTGCGCCCTTTGGCTGGTTCCCGCTCGCCCTGTTTGCGCCGGCCGTGCTGTTCGCCTTGTGGCAGACCGCCAGTCCCCGCCAGGCGTTCTGGCAAGGCTATCTGTTCGGCTTCGGCATGTTCGGGTTCGGCGTCTATTGGGTCTACATCAGCATTCACGTCTACGGCCACAGTCCTCTGCCGCTCGCCGTCGGCGTCATGCTGCTGTTCGTGGCGTTTCTGGCACTGTTTCCGGCCCTTGCGGGTTACCTGGCGACGCGCGCGTTGCAGCCGCTCGGCGCCGCCCGGCTTGTCTGGGCCATGCCCGCCGTCTGGGTGGCACTGGAGCTGATACGGGGCTGGTTTCTCACCGGTTTTCCCTGGCTCAGCGTCGGCTACAGCCAGATCGACAGCCTGCTGGCCTGGTGGGCGCCGGTAGCGGGCAGTTATGGCGTGAGTTTCATGACGGTGTTGGGCGCTGCGCTGCTCACGCTGCTGCTTTCGGCAGGCGCGAAAACGCGCTGGCTCGGCGGACTCGGGCTGGGCGTGCTGTTCGCCGCGAGCTTCCTGCTGGGGCGTGTCGACTGGACGACGCCCCTGGGGGATGAGTTGCGCGTGAGCATTGTCCAGGGAAACATCGATCAGGCGCTCAAATGGGTTCCGGCCGAGCGCGACTCCACGCTGGAGACGTATCTCAGCCTGTCGCGCCGCGAGTGGCAGGACCCGGACTGGAAGCCCGCGCTCATCCTATGGCCGGAAACCGCGATACCGGCCTTCTACCATGAGGTGGCCGAGACATTCCTGCCCGCCCTGGAGCGTGAGGCGCAGCAGGCGGGGGTCTCGCTGGTGGCGGGTATTCCGGTGCTGGAGCGTTCCGACTGGCAGTACTACAACGCGCTCATGAGTCTGGGTGACAACCGGGCGTTCTACTACAAACAGCATCTCGTGCCTTTCGGCGAATACCTGCCGCTGCGCAGTCTGCTCGGCACCCTGTTGCAGGTCATGCCGCTGCCGGTGGCGGACTTCAGTGCCGGCAGGCCGGATCAGGCGCTGTTGCGGGCGGCAGGCTACCCGATGGGCAGTTCCATCTGCTATGAAGTCATCTTCGGCAACGCGATCGCGGCCGCCCTGCCCGAGGCTGCCTGGCTGGTCAACGTGAGTAACGATGGCTGGTTTGGCGATTCGCCGGCCCCGCATCAACACCTGGAAATGGCGCGTATGCGGGCGCTGGAAACCGGGCGTTATCTGCTACGGGCGACCAATACCGGCATTTCGGCGATTATCGACCCGGACGGTCAGGTACGGGCTCGCAGTCCCCAATTTGAGACTGCGGTCGTGCGCGGAACCATCCGGCCCTATGCGGGCGCGACGCCTTACGTGCGCTTCGGAGACTACCCGGTGATCCTGCTCGTGGCCGGAATCCTGCTGGTGCTGTGGTTCACCGGCCGTCGTGCAGCTGCCGCCTGCTGAGCCTTCGCACAGGGCGCTGCGGGAGTCATCCTGCACCGGGGGGATGACGCCTCGGCGGGTTATCCAGGGTGTGGGCCGATCGCTTGACGGGGCCGCCGACCCGGCGCTCTGTTGTTTGATTTCACGTCCCTACGGTATCCTTCCGGGTCGCGTCACGGTGTGGTGCGGTGGAAAGCCGGCTCCCTGGCGGATGTCGACAGTCAATCTGGAGTTACATGAAAGAGCTGTATGCACCTGGCGAGGTTGAACGCGAGGCCCAGGCCTACTGGGACGAAGGCGGGTGTTTCCGCGCGCGCGAAGATGCCGCCGGCGACAAGTTCTACTGCCTGTCCATGTTCCCTTATCCCAGCGGGCGGCTGCATATGGGGCATGTGCGTAACTACACCATTGGTGACGTGATTGCCCGCTACCAGCGTATGCAGGGCAAGAATGTCCTGCAGCCGATGGGCTGGGATGCCTTCGGCCTCCCCGCAGAGAACGCCGCGATCAAGCACGGGCAGCCGCCGGCCGAGTGGACGCGGTCGAATATCGAATACATGAAGGGGCAGCTCAAACGGCTCGGTTACGGCTATGACTGGGACCGGGAGCTGGCGACCTGTGACCCCGCCTATTACCGGTGGGAACAGTGGCTCTTTACCCGCATGCTGGAAAAGGGTCTTGCCTACCGCAAGCGGGCGACCGTCAACTGGGATCCGGTAGACCAGACGGTGCTGGCAAATGAGCAGGTGATCGACGGCAAGGGCTGGCGTTCCGGTGCCGCGGTCGAAAAACGTGACATCGAACAGTGGTTCGTCAAGATCACCGACTATGCCCAGGAGTTGCTCGAGAAACTCGACGGGCTCGAGGCCTGGCCCGAGCAGGTGCGCACCATGCAGCGCAACTGGATCGGTCGCTCGGAAGGTGTGCGGATGGACTTCGAGATCGTCGCGTCCGACGAAAAGCTCAGTGTCTTCACCACCCGGCCGGACACCCTGATGGGTGTTACCTATGTGGCGGTTGCGGCGGAACATCCGCTGGCACGCAAAGCCGCCGCGCACAACCCGCAGCTCGCGGGCTTCGTCGACGCATGCCGCCGGGGGGGGCTGTCCGAGGCAGAGCTCGAGACCATGGAAAAGCAGGGCATGCCGCTGGGCATAAACGCCAGGCATCCCGTCACAGGGACGGCGGTGCCGGTGTTTGCCGCAAATTTCGTGCTGATGGGCTACGGCAGCGGTGCCGTGATGGCGGTGCCTGCCCACGATCAGCGCGACTGGGAATTTGCGAATAAATACGGCATCGCCAAAAAGGCGGTGGTATTCCCGGCGGACGGTAGCGACTGTGATATCAGCGCCGGCGCCTATGTGGACAAGGGGGTGCTCAGGCACTCGGGGACTTTCGACGGCCTGACATCCGAACAGGCCTTTGATGCGATTGCTGACTGGCTGGCGGAGCGCGGCCGCGGCGAGAAGCAGGTCAACTTCCGCCTGCGCGACTGGGGCGTTTCCCGCCAGCGCTACTGGGGCTGTCCCATTCCGGTGATCAGGGCGCCCGACGGCGGCAGGAGGCCGGCGACGGAGTTACCGGTGGTCCTGCCGGAAGACGTCATCGTCGACGGCAGCGGCTCGCCGCTCACGCGGATGCCGGCCTTCTATGACCTGGGAAACGGCGAGACCCGGGAAACCGACACCTTCGACACCTTCTTTGAATCGAGCTGGTATTACGCGCGCTACTGTTCGTGGGATTGTGACACCGGCATGCTCGATGCCCGGGCGAACTACTGGCTGCCGGTCGATCAATATGTCGGCGGGATTGAACACGCCGTCCTGCATCTCCTGTACGCCCGATTTTTTCACAAACTGATGCGCGATGAGGGACTGCTCAAGTGTGACGAGCCCTTCACCCGCCTGCTGACGCAGGGGATGGTCGTTGCAGAGACCTACTTTCGCGAGAACGAGGACGGTTCACGCGAGTGGTATAACCCCGCTGACGTCGACGTCGAACGGGATGCCAAAGGACGTGTCGTGGCGGCCACGCTCAGCTCGGATGGCAGACCGGTCACGCCGGGCGGCGTGGAGAAGATGTCGAAGTCCAAGAACAACGGCGTCGATCCGCAGAACCTCATCGAGCGCTACGGGGCGGATACCGTGCGCCTGTACACCATGCAGACCGCGCCTCCCGATCAGACACTGGAATGGTCGGATGAGGCGGTGGAGGGTGCCTACCGCTTCCTGAAGCGATTGTGGGCCCTCGCGGCCAGCAGGCAACAGGTATTGCGGCAGGGGCCCGGCGGGCAGGTCCCCCTCGATCCGCCGCAACAGGCGGCGCGGCGGGAGATCCACGGCGCCCTGAGCAAGGCCTTGTTCGACTATGAGCGTCAGCAGTACAACACGGTGGTATCGGCCTGCATGATCATGGTCAATGTGCTCAACAAACTCGATGATTCGGCGGGCGCTCAGGCGGTGCTGCACGAGGGTTTGGGCATCGTACTGCGGCTGCTGGGGCCGATCGCGCCGCACATCACGCATTATCTGTGGCGTGAGCTGGCTTATGGCGAGGATATTCTCGCTACCGCCTGGCCGCAGGTGGACGCGACCGCGCTGCAGCAGGATGCCATAGAGCTGGTGGTGCAGGTCAATGGCAAACTGCGCGGCCGGATCGCGGTCGCGGTCGACAGTGGGCGGGATGACATCGAGGCCGCAGCGCTGGCCGATGCCAATGTGCAGCGTTTCATTGGCGACAGACCGGTCAGGAAGGTGATCGTCGTGCCCGGCAAGCTGGTGAATATCGTTGTCTGATGCCAGCGCAATGCGCGGTCCGTTGCCGGCGTTTATCCTGGTAGTCGTGCTCGCATGGGCCGCGGTCGCGAGTGTCGGTTGCGGATTCCGCTTGCGCGGGGAGGCGCACCTGCCGCCCGCGATGTCCGTGACGTACCTGGACGGGGCGAGCGGCACAGGTGGGCTCGGCATGGGTCTGCGTGCGGCCCTGCAGAATGCCGGTGTCACGGTGACCACTGACCGCAGCCAGGCAACCGCGATACTCAATACCCTGGATTACCGTTCCGGGCGACGGGTACTCTCGGTCAATGCCTCGGGGAAGGTCCAGGAGTATCAGCTCTACAGCCTGTTTGTGTTCGAAGTCAGAGACGCGAAGGGCCGGATCATAACGCCGAGGCAGAGCCTCTCACTCGCGCGTAACTTCTTTTTTAATCAGGATGATGTTCTGGGAATGGTCAATGAGCAGGACAGTATCCAGCAGGAGATGAACAGAGACCTCGTGCGTCTCACCATCTTGCGGCTCGAGGCCTCAGGGCAGTGAGGGTTGGGCTGGGTGCCGCAGGCGGCGTAGCGTGTCCGACATAGGCGATCATGCAGGTTCGTCCTGAGCAGCTCGCGGGCCATCTCGACAAGGGGCTTGCCGCCGCCTACCTGGTCTATGGCGAGGAAATGCTGGTCCGGCAGGAGGCGGTTGACGCGATTCGAACCGCGGCGCGCGGCCGGGGCTATGCCGAACGCGACGTGTTCGACATCGATAAGGATTTCGACTGGAGCATGGTTCGCGATGCCGCCAATGCCCTGTCACTGTTTGCGGAGCGCCGGATCCTCGAGCTGAGAATGCCGGGCGGCAAGCCGGGTGAAGCGGGCAGCCGCATGCTGCAAGGCTACCTTGCGCAGCCGCCCGAGGATACCTTGCTGCTGCTCGTCACCGGCAAGCTGGATGTCAGCCAGCGGCGGGCCAGGTGGGTGCAGGTACTGGAGAGGAGCGGCGTTTCGGTCGCCGCCTGGCCGATCGATGCACCGCACCTGCCCCGCTGGATCCAGGCACGCATGCGCGCTTGCGGGCTGCGGCCGTCACGCGAGGCGGTAGCGCTGCTGGCCGAACGTGTCGAGGGGAACCTGCTCGCCTGCGCGCAGGAGATCGAAAAATTACGCCTGCTGCATGGGGCCGGTGAACTGGATGCCGCCGCCGTTGTTGCCTCGGTCGCCGACAGCGCGCGCTTCGGCCTGTTCGAGCTGGTTGACAGCGCGCTCACGGGTGACGGTGCCCGCACGGTGCGCATGCTGAACGGGCTGCGCGCCGAGGGCATCGAGCCGCCGCTGGTCGTGTGGGCGCTGGCTCGCGAATTGCGCAGTCTGGAAGGGATGTCACGTGGGATCGCCAGTGGCGAAGCGGTGAACCGGGTGATGGAGCGTTCGCGTGTCTGGCAATCGAGGCAGGCGGTCGTCGGCGCGGCATTGAGGCGTCACCGGCCGGCTGTCTGGCAAGACCTGCTGTCGCATTGCGCCCGGATCGACCGGGTGATCAAGGGGCAGTTGCAGGGCAATGCGTGGGATGAACTGATACAATTGAGCCTGCAGTTGGCCGGATCGCCCCTGGGCTTGAGCCGAGCCTGGTAGTCTTTCGACTTGTTAATAACGGATGCTGACAACTTAGGCTGAGTGCCAGTATTTTTGTTGATAGCCACGGAATCCACGGAAGAATACGGAAAAAATTCTAATGGGTTTTCGTTGTTCCGTGTCCTTCCGTGGATTCCGTGGCCATACTATCCGTTATCATCAGATGGAAAAAGCACCAGCAGGTTGCAGGTTCTTGCCGTGCGGGAGGCCGTCCCCGGCGTGCGACAGTCGGCGGTCTGCGAAATAAAGAATCTATTTAACAAATTCTTATTGATAAGAGTTAAACGGTATTCTTGGATATATCCTGTATCTCGGTATCTTCTCGTGATCGATGACTAAGGCCCCGGCAATGCACGCAGACGCAGAAAATGTGAACCTGGATATTGCCGCCTATATGCAGGCGGTAGGCAGGCAGGCACGCGCGGCGGCGCGCGACATGGCCCGCGCCGACTCGGGGGCGAAGAACCTGGCACTCGCCGCTATCGCCGATGCGCTGGAGGCGGCGCGCGCCGAACTGGCGGCACAGAACCGCAAGGACCTGGATGCCGGCGCGAGCCGGGGTCTGGATGCGGCACTGCTGGACCGGCTCGGAATGAGCGATGCGCAGATCTCAGCCATGGCGGAAGGACTGCGGCAGATTGCCGCCCTGCCGGATCCGGTGGGTGAGATTACCGATCTCAAATACCGGCCGAGCGGGATTCAGGTGGGCCGCATGCGGGTGCCGCTGGGTGTCATCGGCATCATCTATGAGTCGCGCCCCAATGTCACGGCGGATGCGGCGGGGCTGTGTCTGAAGTCGGGAAATGCCGCCATCCTGCGCGGTGGGTCGGAGGCCATCCATTCGAACCGGGCGATAGCGGCCTGTATCCGGCAGGGGCTGGAGCGCGCGCGCCTGCCTGTGGATGCGGTACAGGTTATTGAAACCACTGACCGTGCCGCCGTCGGCGAGCTCCTGAGGATGAAAGAGTACGTGGATGTCATCGTTCCACGCGGCGGCAAGGGACTGATTGAGCGCGTGAGTGCCGAATCGCGCGTGCCGGTGATCAAGCACCTGCACGGTGTCTGCCATGTGTATATCGATGACAAGGCGGATGCGGACAAGGCGGTGCGCGTGGCCTACAACGCCAAGACCCAGCGTTACGGGACCTGCAACACCATGGAAACCCTTCTGGTCGCAAAAGATATTGCACAGACGGTCTTGCCCGGGCTCGCCAGGGACTACGTGCAGGCGGGCGTCGAGTTGCGGGGCTGCGCCCGCACGCAGGCGCTCGTCGCCAACATCAAGCCTGCCACCGAAGCTGACTGGGACAGCGAATACCTCGCCCCGATCCTGTCGATCCGGATTGTCGACGACATGGACGATGCGATCGCCCATATCCAGCGCCACGGTTCGCAGCATACCGATGCCATCGTGACCGAAGACTATAGCCGGGCACGGCGTTTCCTGCGCGAAGTGGATTCTTCGTCGGTCATGGTCAATGCATCGACACGGTTCGCAGATGGCTTTGAATACGGCCTGGGCGCGGAAATCGGTATCAGCACCGACAAACTCCATGCGCGGGGGCCGGTGGGGCTGGAGGGACTGACCACGCAGAAGTTTATCGTACTGGGTGATGGACATATCCGCACCTGAGATGTCTGTGCTGCTCAGCGGCGCACCGGTGCGGGCGCCGTCTGCCGGCAGACAAGGGCCTGTCGATGACCTTGCGAACCCATGATCGGCGTTTTCGGCGGGACCTTCGACCCCGTTCACTTTGGCCATCTTCGTTGTGCACTGGAAATTCTTGAGCGCCTCGGACTGGACGAAGTACGGATGATCCCCTGCGGCGCTCCCCCGCACCGCGACCAGCCCGTTGCCACGGCAGCGTGGCGCTCGCAAATGCTGGCGGTTGCGCTGGCGGATGAACCGCGGCTGAAACTCGATACGCGGGAGCTCGAGCGCGCCGGACCCTCCTACATGGTCGATACCCTCGCCAGCTTGCGCGCCGAGGTGGACGCTACGCCGCTGTGCCTGATCCTGGGTGGTGATGCATTCAGCGCTCTGCCCGGCTGGAGCCGCTGGCAACAGCTCATCGGGCTGGCGCATCTCATTGTGATGCGACGTCCGGGATGGGAGCCACCGGCAGGTGATGCGCTCGGCGCGCTGGTTGCAAGCCACGGCATCACGGATGCCGGCCTGTTGCGATCACGACCCGGCGGTTACCTGATGTTCTGTGAGGTTACGCAGCTGGAGATATCGGCGAGCGGCGTGCGCGCGATCCTCGCAGCGGGTCTGAGCCCGCGTTATCTGCTTCCCGAGACGGTCCTGCAACTGATCTACCGGGAACAGTTGTACTGCAACTGAACGGGTCGGGTCTTACTGTCCCGGCGGAGGAAAGCAAAACGAATGACAGACAAGTTGATGTCGGCTGCGGATCTTGCCAGATTGGTGGTGCAGTCCCTGGAGGACCTCAAGGCGCAGGATGTTCGGGTGCTGGATGTCACCGCGCTGACGTCCATCATGGATGTCATGGTGGTCGCCAGCGGTACGTCCAACCGCCACGTCAAGGCGCTGTCGGACAGCGTGCTCGAGGCGGCCAAGGCCGCCGGCGTCCGGCCGATCGGCGTGGAGGGTGACGCCACCAGCGACTGGATCCTGGTCGATCTCGGCGACGTTGTGGTGCATGTCATGCTGCCCCGTACCCGCAGTTTCTACAATCTCGAGAAGCTCTGGTCAGTGGGTGAGGCGCCAGCGTCCCTGGCGGGCGACGAGGCGGGCTAGCGCATGGCGGGCAGGCATTTTCCCCCGCATGCAGCCACTGCGAGGTGATGCCGTGCGGTTGCATCTCATTGCGGTGGGGAACCGGATGCCCGCCTGGGTGTCGGATGGCTATCGGGACTATGCGCGCCGCATGCCGCCTGAGTGCCGTCTGGAACTCACGGAGATTGCGCCCGGCAAGCGCTCAGCCAAGGCCGATGTCGCGCGCATTCTGGATGCTGAGGGGAAACGGATGCTGGCGGCTCTGCCTTCAGGATGCCGCGTGATCGCGCTTGAAGTCGACGGCAAGTCCTGGGATACCCGGCTGCTGGCAAAGCGCCTGGGCGAATGGTTGCAGGCCGGGCAGGATATCGCCCTGCTGGTCGGCGGTCCGGAAGGGCTGTCTTCGGCATGCCGCGAGCGGGCGGAGCTATGCTGGTCATTGTCCCCCCTGACGTTCCCGCATCCTCTGGTGCGGGTTGTGCTTGCCGAACAGTTGTACCGCGCATGGACACTGCTGTCCGGCCATCCGTATCACCGCAGCTAGAGCTTTTTCAATCTGATGATGACGGATATGATGGCCACGGAATCCACGGAAAAACACGGAAAGAGCCAACACTCATTAGAATTTTTTCCGTGTCCTTCCGTGGATTCCGTGGCGATAAACAAGAATGCCAGCACTCAGCCCAATTTGTCAGTATCCGTCATTATCAAGTTGAAAGCGTACTAGCCGCTTCCGGGTCCCAGGATGAGTGTGCGGCGGCAACGGATTTAGCGCGGATGGACAGGCATATGACGGAATTCGATATCTACCTGGCCTCGGCGTCGCCGCGCCGCCAGGCGCTGCTCACCCAGATCGATGTGCGTTTTCAGCAGGTCGGGGTAGCGGTCGATGAGAGCCGTCAGGGCGGCGAGTCGCCGGCAGACTATGCCTGTCGCCTGGCGCTGGAGAAGGCGCGGGCGGGCATGGCAAAGCGGCCCGCCGGTGACACCCGGCCGGTGCTGGGAGCTGATACCATCGTGATGGCCGGTGACGCGGTGTTGGGAAAACCCCGTGACCGGGATCACGGCTTGCACATGCTGGCGCTGCTTTCCGGCAGGACGCATGCGGTCCTGAGCGCCGTCGCCGTCGTCGCGGAAACCGAGGCGGTATGCTGCAGCGAGAGTTTCGTAACCTTTCGTGAGCTGAACGACAGGGAACGGCTTGCCTATTGGGCCAGTGGCGAGCCGGCTGACAAGGCCGGTGCCTATGCGATTCAGGGGCTGGCGGCAGCATTCATAGCGAGGCTCGAAGGCAGTTATTCCGGGGTCATGGGTCTGCCGCTGTTCGAAACGGCGCGCCTGCTGAGCCGCGTCGGCATCGACGTCATGGCGCAGCGACAGCCTCAGGGTATGGAACGGGATGAGTGAAGAGATTCTTGTCAATGTCACACCCCAGGAGACCCGGGTGGCCGTTGTTGAAAACGGCGTTCTCCAGGAGGTATTGATCGAGCGTACCCGCTGTCGGGGTCTGGTGGGGAATATCTACAAGGGTGTTGTCAGCCGTGTCCTGCCCGGCATGCAGGCGGCCTTTGTTGACGTCGGTCTGGAACGCGCGGCATTTCTGCATGTCACCGACATCATGTCGAGCAACGATGATAGCGGTGTTGAGGTAAGGCGCGATGAAGGGATCACCCGCCTGCTGCGCGAAGGACAGGTACTGCTGGTGCAGGTGATCAAGGATCCCCTCGGCACCAAGGGGGCGCGGCTGACAACCCACATCACGATTCCGTCGCGTTACCTCGTGTTCATGCCCGAGGCGGGGAACATCGGTGTTTCGCAAAAGATCGAAAGCGAGGAGGAGAGGCAGCGCCTGAAAGACATCGTGCAGGGAACGCTCGAGGAGCACGAACCGCACGGCTATATTGTGCGCACCGCTGCCGAGGGGGTCAGTGCCGACGCGCTGCGCGCCGACATGCGGTTTCTCAGGAAATTGTGGGAATCGGTTCACGCCAGTGAGGCCACTGCCGGGGCGGGTAGCGTTGTCTATGAGGATCTGCCGCTGGTTCGGCGCGTGCTGCGCGACCTGGTCGGCACCGAGGTCGAGAAGGTGCGCATCGATTCGCGCGAGACCTTCGAAACCGTGAGCAAGTTCGCCGAACAGTTCGTGCCGGAGATACTGGATCAGCTGGAATACTACCCGGGAGAGCGCCCCGTCTTCGATCTCTACGCTGTAGAGGACGAGATCCAGAAGGCCCTGGAGCG
The DNA here is from genome assembly GCA_963707015.1 of uncultured Gammaproteobacteria bacterium. GTDB lineage: Bacteria > Pseudomonadota > Gammaproteobacteria > Thiohalobacterales > Thiohalobacteraceae > CAVPOO01. The sequence goes on along the minus strand of CAVPOO010000021.1, from coordinate 167,439 downwards.
CAAGGTGCAGCTCAAGTCGGGCGGCTATCTGATCATCGATCAGACCGAGGCCATGACCACCATCGATGTCAATACCGGCGCCTATGTCGGGCACCGTAACCTGGAAGAGACCATCTTCAAAACCAATCTGGAGGCGGCTCAGGCCATCGCCCGGCAACTGCGTCTGCGAAATCTCGGCGGAATCATTATTATCGATTTCATTGACATGTCGGACGAGGAACACAAGCGTCAGGTGTTGCGTGCACTCGAAAAGAGTCTCGAGCGCGACCATGCCAAGAGTCATATCAGCGAAGTATCCAGTCTCGGGCTCGTCGAGATGACCCGCAAGCGGACACGCGAAAGTCTCGAGCATGTATTGTGTTCGGTATGTCCGACCTGTGGCGGACGCGGTTCGCTGAAGACGCCGGAGACGGTATGCTATGAGATATTCCGCGAGATTCTCAGAGAGGCGCGCCAGTTCGATGCGCAACAGCTGCTGGTGCTGGCGTCACAGGAGGTGGTCGATCTTCTGGTAGATGAGGAATCGACCAGCCTTGCCGAGCTGGAATCGTTCATTGGTAAAGCCATCAGGTTCCAGTCCGAGGTGCTGTACACCCAGGAACAGTTTGATGTTGTGCTGATGTAAACTCTTTTGGTCACCGGGCCTGGTCCGGGCAAACTGTCGTTACATTTGCTGTGAATCCCATGAGGCTGGAAGTTGTCTGAGTTGTCCTTGCTGCGCCGGCTGTTGCTGGCGTGCTGGTATCTGGTGACCGGCCTGGTTGTGCTCGGGGCCGTGTTATTGAGCGTTGCGCGGCTCGTGCTGCCGATGATGGACGAGTACCGTGTGCAACTTCAGACCTGGGCCGGCAGCAACATCGGTTATCCGGTCGAAGTCGGCAAACTGAACGTTGCCTGGCGCGGATGGGGTCCCGAGTTGCGGCTGGAGGACTTCACAATGCGGGATGCCGCGGGCAAGACGCTGCTCAGCGCGGAACAGGTCGGCCTGGGCATCAATCTTTTCCGCACCGCCCTGGCCCGGGAAGTGCGGCTGTCGCTCGCGTCAATCGTCGGAACACAGCTTTCCCTGGTGCGGCTTGAGTCGGGCCGGATTGTCCTGGAAGGGATGGAGAATGTCACGCCTGCCGCACACCCGCTCGGCGCCTTTCTCGCGCAACCCCGGTTTGAAATCAAGCACAGCAGTCTGCGTTGGCGTGACCGCAAGGCCGGCGGAAAGGCCTGGAGCTTCGGCCGGGTGAAATTTCGCCTGACGAACCATGGCCAACGCCACCACCTGGATTTCAAGGCGGATCTCCCGGCTGTCCTGGGGCGGCAGTTTGAGTTGGCCGCAGATCTGCAGGGCCCTGGCATCGACATGTCGCGATGGCACGGCCAGGTCTATGTCAACGGTCGTGAACTGCATCTGCAGCCATGGCTGCGCGCATCTTTGCCCGCGGGCGTACTGGCGAGTGCGATTCTCGATGCCGAAGTCTGGATGGACGTGCGCGACGGGCTGGTCGAAAAGGCGACTGCCGCGCTGAGTGTGCATGATCTCGAAGTCTGGTCGGGGCACGGCGATGTGGAACCGTTTTCGATGACTGGTCTAGGCGGCTTTTTGCGCTGGCAGCGGGAAAGTACCGGCTGGCGACTGGATGCGGATCCGCTGCTGCTCGAGTTTCCCGGGCGGACCTGGCCAACATCGGGAATCAGTCTGAGGTGGAGCCGCGCGGATGATTCAAGCTACCGTTTCCGGACAGCCATCGACTATCTCGACATCGCTGATGCTGTGCATCTGGCAGAAAATCTGCCGTTTCTGCAGATACCACAAGCGGCGTTGCTCTATGGATTGCACCCGCGTGGTGAGCTGCGTGATCTGCAGGTCGGATTCCAGAAGCAGACGGACAGGCCGGCGCTGGTCCTGGTGCAGGCGGATATCAAAAACCTGGCCACAAACAGTTACGCATCCTGGCCGGGTGTCACGGGCCTCAGTGGCCACGTCGCAGGCGCAAATGACAGAGGACAGATACGGCTGGCGGGGAATGCGGTAAGCGTGCGTGCCCCGCAGAGCTTTCGCCGTGCCCTGCGCCTCGGGCACGTCAGCGCGGAGGCAAACTGGCAGGTGCACGGGAATCTGCTTCGCATCGATATCCCGCAACTGCACCAGAAGAACACGCGCCTGGAGACCCGCACCAGGGTCCGGCTGGACATGCCGGGTGAGGATGCCGAACCCCTCATCGATGCCTCGGTTGCAGTGCTTGGCGGTGATCTGCGCGCAGTCAGACATTACCTGCCGGCACGGATCATGCCGGCCGCAGCGGTACGCTGGCTCGATACCGCATTCGTCAGCGGACACATCGATTCGGGAGCCCTGCTGCTCCACGGTCCACTCGCGCGTTTTCCCTTCCCCGGCAGGGAGGGCAGATTCGAGGCACGTCTGAACGTGTCCGACGCGATTCTCGACTACCGACCGGCCTGGCCGCGTATCGAGGAACTGGATGCGGAGGTCAGTTTCGTGAACCTCGGCATGCTCGTTCGCGCGGCCTACGGGAAGATACTGGAGACTGAGCTGACCGGTGTCAGTGCCGTAATCGGTGATCTCACCCATGCCATACTCGACATCGATGGCGGCGCCAGCGGCAGCCTCGCGGAAATGCTGCGCTTTGTCGCGGAAAGCCCGCTGGGCGTTAACTTCGGGCCCACGCTTGCCTCGCTCAAGGCCGAGGGCCCCGCTGATCTCGCCCTGAAGTTGACTGTCCCTCTGGCGGGCAAAGTCCGGCAGATCCGCGTGGACGGCGAGGTGACCCTTCCCGGGAACCGCCTGGCTATGCCGACCTGGGATCTCGCGCTGGAGGGAATGCGCGGGCTGCTGAACTTCAATGAACAAGGGCTTTTTTGCCGTCAGCTGAATCTGGAACTGTTCGGTAAGCCGGCGCTGATGGTCATCTCTCAGCTGAGCGAGGGCAAGACACCGGCCACCCGGGTCAGGGTTACCGGCGAGCTGCCGCTCATTCGCCGTTTCCGTATCGCCGAGCTGCTGCCGTTTGCCGGTATTTCGGGTGAGGCTGCGTGGGACGTCATCCTGGATATTCCACGGCGGGGTCAGGCTGGCGGCCTGGCCGGAGAGATCCGGCTGAGTTCGGACCTCGAAGGTATTGGTATCGACCTTCCGGAACCCTACGCCAAGCGGCCCGAAGAAAGGCGCACGTTCACCCTGCGCACGCAACTGACGGAGACGCCGCAACGGGCACTGGATTTTCAGTATGCCCGACTGCTCTCCGGTGCACTGGAACTCGACCTCGCCGGCGCGGCAACGGCGCTCAGGCGCGGCGAGATAACTCTCGGTGAGGGTCAGGCGAAGCTGCCGGACAAGCCCGGCGTGATCATTACCGGTCGGGTGCCGCAGTTACGCGTGGCGGACTGGCGCGACTGGTTGAGCGGAAGGGCCGGGCAGCGTCCCGCCGGTGCGCCGCGCCCCGAGGGCTATGGCGCGGCACTGCGCCAGCTTGATGTGCGGATCGATGACCTTGACGTATTCAATCGCCATTTTTCGGACCTCGCGTTTGGTGGAGGGCGGGACGATACGGCCTGGGTCTTGTCCGTGAGGGGCCCGGAGGCTACCGGGACGGGGCGTATTCCCTTTGCCGTGACGGTCGACCGTCCGCTGCAGTTCGACTTTGAGCAGCTGCGGATTCCGGCCGCCAAAGAACAGCCGAAGGCAGATGGCATGCCGATGGATCCGACCGCGATTCCACCCCTGGCGCTCAACATCAAGGCGCTGGAACTTGACGAACTGGCACTGGGAGAGGCAAGCCTGCGTGTGCGGCCGGAACCGGGTGGGGTGCGCATCGACTCGCTGCAACTGGCGTCAGACTGGATGGCGCTGAAGGCCACCGGTGCCTGGACCCGCGTCAGGGACGGGACGTCCTCGCACTTCCTCATCGAGATCAGCGGCGATGATATTGGCGACATGCTGGAGGAGTTGGGCTATTCAGCGGAAATGAAAGGTGGCAAGACCCACGTCAAGATTGATGTGACCTGGTCCGGAGCGCCGTTCGACCTGGCGTTTGCGAATCTGCAAGGTGAACTCGACCTGAAAGTCGGCGCGGGCCGCCTGGTGGAGGTGGAGCCGGGCGCGGGACGGCTGTTTGGCCTGTTGAGCCTCAATTCGCTGCAACGCCGACTGACACTCGACTTCAGTGATCTTTTCAAGAAGGGCTATACCTTCGATCGTATCGAAGGCAAGTTTACCCTGGCTAAAGCGAATGCCTACACCAATGACCTGTCTATCGAGGGCCCGTCGGCGCGCGTGGAAATCACCGGCCGTGTCGGTCTCGAAGCGCACGATTACGATCAGCTGGTTACCGTCGTGCCGAATGTTTCCTCGACACTGCCGATCGCCGGTGCGATTGCCGGCGGGCCTGCGGTCGGTGCCGCATTACTGCTTGCAGACAAGCTGCTTCCCAGGCAAATGGAAAAGCTTACGAGCTTTTCCCACTATCATTATTCCCTCACTGGCAGCTGGGAGAATCCCCAGTTGACACGCCTGTCGATGCCGAAAGACAAGCCCGATGAGGAAAGGCCGGATTTCTTCAGTACGGAAGAAGACGGTTAGTCGTCGTCTGATGAGGCCCTGATGCCGACTATGATATGCTTAGCGACCATGTTGAGCCGATTCAACCCTGTGTTCCCGCGGATGGTAATGTGTTCGGCGCAGGCCGGTGAGCTGCACGCCCGGTCGCGCGTGCCTGTCATGTCGTCCGGGCCGCCCGGGATGGCGCGCGAGTCTGTTAGCGCGCGCCGGCCGGGTCTCGAGCGATATGCCCCGGGGCGCCACGCATCCGAGAGGCCTTCAGCATGGCGATAGTTGCCTGTGTACAGATGGCGTCCGGACCGAATGTGGGCGCCAACCTGTTTGAGGTCGAGCGGCTGATCTATGAAGCGGGCCGCCTGGGTGCGCAGCTGGTGGTGCTTCCGGAAAATTTCGCCATCATGGGCATGTCGGAATCCGACAAGGTGGCGGTTCGGGAGGCGCAGGGCGAGGGTCCGATTCAGGATTTTCTTTCGCAACAGGCGCGCAAACATGGGGTCTGGCTGGTGGGCGGGACAGTGCCTCTGGTGGCCGACAACGGTGACAAGGTGCGGGCGTCCTGCCTGTTGTACGACGCCGCGGGCGAACAGGTTGCGCGTTATGACAAGATCCATCTCTTCGATGTGGAACTTCCGGACTCCCAGGACCGATACACCGAGTCGGAAACGATCGAGGCCGGCAGCGCGATCGTGGTGGCCGACAGCCCCTTCGGGCGCATCGGGCTCGCGGTCTGTTATGATCTGCGCTTTCCTGAGCTGATGCGTGCCATGCTGGATAAAGGCATGCAGGTGCTTGCCGTGCCATCGGCCTTCACAGCGATTACCGGCAAGGCGCACTGGGAGTATCTGGTTCGGGCCCGGGCGATTGAGAATCTGTGCTTTGTGCTGGCTGCCGCGCAGGGCGGCTATCATATCAACGGTCGCGAGACGCATGGCGATTCCATGATCGTCGATCCGTGGGGCACGGTTCTCGATCGGTTGCCGCGTGGTTCGGGTCTGATCTGTGCCAACCTCGATCTCGAGCGCGTCGCGGCAACACGTCGCCAGTTTCCCTGCATTGAGCACCGGCGTTTGAAGTGCCAGTAAGTCGCAGGGCGCGGGGCGGCAGGCAGAACTGTACAGGCTGTGCGCCGGGTTGCCTTGCAAAGACCGCCGCCTACGCCCGGCACGTTCCAGGAAAGTCGTGTTTCATTTTTCGTGGTGAAGCTGCCTTATGAATGATTCCAATGACCAGAGTACCAGCAGTCTCGAGCTTGCCGAACAGCGCTTGCTGGAGCCGGCGGGCATCGGTGAGAACGAGCTTAACCAGGTACTGGACCGGATGCTGGGGCATGCCGTTGATGGTGGCGATCTGTATTTCCAGTCAACCCACTTTGAGTCCTGGGTCCTGGAGGACGGCATTGTCAAGGAGGGCACGCACAATATCGAGCAGGGCGTCGGGGTGCGTGCACTCAGCGACGAAAAAACTGGTTTTGCCTACTCTGACGAGATTGTGCTGCCGGCGCTGTTGCAGGCCTCGCAGGCGGCACGGGCAATCGCCCGCAGCGGGCGGCAGGGCAGTATTCAGGCCTGGCAGCCCACGGGGGCGGCCCGTCTGTACCAGCCGCTGGACCCTCTGGGAAGCCTGACAGCCGACGAGAAGGTTGCGCTGCTCCGCCAGGTCGATGCTGAGGCGCGTCGTCAGGATCCCCGTGTGCAGGAGGTTATTGTCAGCCTTGCGGGTGTACATGAGACTATGCTGGTTGCGGCCAGTGATGGAACGCTCGCCGGCGACGTCCGTCCGCTGGTGCGCCTGAGCATCCATGTGATTGTTGAACAGCAGGGACGGCGTGAGCAGGGCAGCTCGGGCGGGGGCGGCCGCGGCGGCTACAATATCCTGCTGGAAGGCGATTTCGCCTTCGGACACGCACGGGAGGCCGTGCGCCAGGCGCTCCTCAATCTCGATGCAGTTGCGGCCCCGGCCGGAAGCATGACCGTGGTACTGGGCCCCGGCTGGCCCGGCGTGCTGTTGCACGAAGCCATAGGTCACGGGCTGGAAGGGGACTTCAACCGCAAGGGCACATCGGCCTTTGCCGGGCGTATGGGCGAGACCGTCGCATCGCGGCTCTGCACGGTAGTCGATGATGGCACACTGCCCGGACGGCGGGGTTCCCTGAATATCGATGACGAAGGTACCGGAACGCAGTGTACGGTGCTCATCGAAAACGGCATTCTCACGGGTTACATGCAGGACAAGCTGAATGCCCGTCTCATGGGTGTCGCATCAACCGGCAACGGACGCAGAGAGTCCTATGCGCACTTGCCGATGCCGCGCATGACGAATACCTACATGCTGCCCGGGCAGTCGGATCCGGCCGAGATTATCGCGTCGGTTGACAAGGGGCTCTACGCTGCCAACTTTGGCGGCGGCCAGGTGGACATCACATCCGGGAAATTCGTTTTCTCCGCGAGCGAGGCCTATCTGATCGAAAACGGCAGAATTACCCGACCGGTCAAGGGGGCAACGCTGATCGGCAACGGACCGGAAGTGCTGACCCGGGTTTCGATGGTGGGTAACGATCTGCAACTGGATGCCGGCGTCGGTACCTGCGGCAAGGAGGGACAGAGTGTCCCCGTGGGTGTCGGACAACCGACGCTGCGGATCGATGCACTGACCGTCGGCGGTACGAGCGCCTGATCCTCACAGGCGGGAGACAGAATTCAGAATCCAGAAGACAGAAGACAGAAGACAGAAGACAGAAGACAGAAGACAGAAGACAGAAGACGGAAGACGGAAGACAGAGCCTGGGGTGCGGGACGGCCCGCGCGGTGCGGCAGCTCGAGACCGGCTACCCGGACTCGCTGAGTTCCCGCAGATACCGGAATAACTGACGGCTGGCATGGGGCGGCGCGTCCTGTGCACGTTCGTCGCGGGCCTTGCGGATCAGGCGTCTCAGGTGCTGTCGGTCGGCGTCGGGGTAGAGGTCGGTCACGCGTCCGATGCCGGCGTCGCCCTCGGTGATGAGGGCATCGCGCAAGCTCTCGAGGCGGTGCAGGCTGGCGGCCGCCTGGCGATCACGCTGCTCGATTCGTGCCAGTGCCTGCTGAACGGGAAGCGGGTCCAGGGAGCGCATGAGCTTGCCAATGTATTGCAGCTGGCGGCGCAGCGCGCCGTGTGCGCGCATGGTCTGGGCGGCGAGCACGGCTTCGAGGAGGGACGGCGGCAGGTCCAGCTCATCGAGCTGTGTGCGGGGCAGCGCGACGAGCGATTCGCCCAGGCGCTGTAGACCATGCATCTCACGCTTGCGCTGTGATTTGCTCGGCGGTTCCACATCGTGATTGTCGAACTGGCTCATAAGCGCGGCGTGGTGGTGTCGGCAGGCGACTATGATACCTGCAAATGCGGCCGCTGAGCGGCGCATGCCCGCCTTTCTCACGGTCGTTGGTCGCCGTAGTGGCAGGCTGAGAAAGGCAGGCAAGGATCTGGGGCCTGTTAACACGATGAAAAAGGGCGCAATCCGAAGGGCCGGGGCCATTGTCATCGTGTTAGCAGGCCCTGAAACGTGTAAGAGGTGATCATGGAACAGCAGGCAGTTGTGCAACAGAATCAGAATGATCTTCCCGACATCGGCGAACTGGAGTCAATGGTCGGCATACTGCTCGCTGAGGCGAGGGCCCAGGGCGCAGGTTCTGCGGAGGCCGCGGTCAGTGTCGATAACGGGCTGTCGGTGACAGTCCGTCTGGGCGATGTGGAGACGCTTGAGTATCACCGTGATCATGGGCTGGGTATCACAGTCTATTTCGGACAACGCAAGGCATCTGCGAGCACCTCGGACTTCAGCCGGAAGTCACTGCGGGAAACCGTCGAGGCGGCCTGTGCAATCGCGCGCTATACCAGCGAAGACCGGTATGCGGGCCTTGCCGATGCGGACAGGATGGCGCGCGATATACCGGACCTGGATCTCTACCACCCATGGCCGATCGGCGTGGAGGCTGCGATCGAGACGACACGCTGCTGTGAGGCGGCGGCACGGGATGTGGACGCGCGTATTTCCAACTCGGAGGGCGCGACGCTCGCGACTCACCAGGGGCTGCGCGTGTATGGCAATACCCATGGTTTCATGGGGGGTTACCCGAGTACACGCCACAGCCTCAGTTGCTCGATGATCGGAGAAGAGTCTGGCCAGATGCAGCGTGATTACTGGTACACCGTGGCCAGGAACAAAGACGGGCTGCAGGCTCCCGAGGACGTCGGGCGTATTGCCGCCGAGCGCACCTTGCAGCGTCTGGGCGCCCGGCCGGTTGCAACCTGTGATGTCCCCGTGGTGTTCTCGGCCGAGGCTGCAGGAGGACTCTTTGGGCACTTCGTTGCGGCTGTGCGTGGCGGCAACCTGTACCGGAAGTCGAGCTTCCTGCTGGATCAGTTGGGCAAGCCGGTATTTCCCGCGTTCGTACATATTCATGAGGAACCGACGATAAAAAATGGCCTGGGCAGTGCCGCCTTTGACGCGGAAGGCGTCGCGACGGTGGCGCACGACCTGATCAGGGATGGCGTCCTGCAGAGCTATGTGCTCGACAGTTACTCGGCCCGCAAACTGGGCATGCAGACGACCGGTAATGCCGGTGGTGTGCACAATCTGATCATAGACCCTGGTGCCATGGCTTTGCCGGATCTGTTGCGTGAGATGGGCAGGGGCCTGCTCGTTACCGAACTCATGGGTCAGGGGATAAACATGGTGACGGGAGACTATTCCCGCGGTGCCGCGGGGTTCTGGGTCGAACAGGGGGAAATCCGCTTCCCGGTGGAAGAGATCACTATTGCGGGTAATCTCCGGGACATGTTCCGACAGGTTGTGGCCATCGGGAATGACGTGGACCTGCGCGGTAATATTCGCACAGGCTCGGTCCTGATTGAGCGCATGACGATCGCCGGCCAGTAACATCACCCGCTGCATGGCCGGGCCGCCTTTGCCCGATTTCGAAACGCCTGTCGCGCGGGCACGGTCTGACGGGTGGGGCGGGTGTGTCCCGCTGTCCCACCCGGCAGGGACGCAAGCGCAGGATTCAGTCAGCCGTGTCGCAGAGTGACAGCAGGACGGAGCGCATCCGGGCCGGTTCCTCGCAACTCAATACGTCCTGGACGGTCTGTTCGAGTTTCTTCCAGTCGCTGTTCTTGACCACGCGTTTCACCTCCAGAAGTGATGCCGGCTGCATGCTGAATTCGGTCAGCCCCAGGCCGAGCAGCAGGCGTGTGTAGCAGATGTCGCCGGCCATTTCACCGCACATGGCGACAGCGATATTGGCCTTGCGGCCTGCCTCGATCACCATACTGATGAGGCGCAGCACCGCCGGATGCAGCGGGTCGTAGAGATAGTTGACCTCGTCGTCGAGGCGGTCGATGGCCAGCGTGTACTGGATGAGATCATTGGTCCCGATGGAAAGAAAATCGAGATGCCGGGCAAACATTTCCGCCGAGAGTGCCGCGGCGGGCACCTCGATCATGCCACCCACCGGCAGATTCGGGTCATATTTCAGGCCTTCGAGTTCAAGTTGCTGCTTTGTCTCACGTATGAGTTGCAGGATCTGCAGGATCTCCTGGATGGTGGAGAGCATCGGTATCATCATGCGCACCGGTCCGCAGGCGGAGGCACGCAGAATGGCCCGCAACTGCGGTTTGAACAGGCTCGGATCCTTGAGGCACAGACGTACCGCGCGTAAACCCAGCGCGGGGTTGGTACTGGGGCGGGCGCCCGGGCTGGAACCGTCCACTTCCTTGTCGGCACCGAGATCCAGTGTGCGGATCGTGAGGGGCAGGCCGTTCAGCCGTTCGATGACCTGGATAAACTCGGCGAGTTGTTCCGCTTCGTCCGGTGGGTCATCCCGGTTCATGAACAGGAACTCGGTACGGTACAGGCCAACGCCTTCCGCATTCATCTGCAGTACGGCATCGACATCGTCAGTCAGCTCGATATTCGCCTGCAGCGAAATCGGCCTGCCATCCAGGGTCACGGCGGGTTGACTGATCAGCCGGCTGAGTTCTGTGCGGCGATGCGCTTGCTGGTCCTGCCGCTGCCGATAATACTCGATAATACTGTCATCGGCGCCCGCGTAAATGACACCGCGCTGGCCGTCGACGATGACGAGTTCCCCGTCGTGGATATAGTTGCGGACGTTGTGCACACCCACGACGGCTGGAATGCTCAGACTCCGTGCAATGATGGCGGTATGCGAGAGCGGTCCACCGTATTCCGTCACGAACCCGGCAACGCCCTGATGCTGCATGAGGACGGTATCCGCCGGCGTCAGGTCGTCAGCAAAGACAATGCTGCCGTGCAAGCGGCTGTCATCGATTTCCCCCGGCGTGTCGGCCTGGTTCAGGAGGATGCGCTGTATGCGGGTAACGACATGATCGATGTCGTCTTTACGGGTGCGCAGATAGGCATCATCCATTTCCTCAAACACCTGCACCAGCATGTCGCGCTGCGCCTTCAGAGCCCATTCCGCATTGCACTGTTTGCTGCGAATCAACTGCTCGGGCGCCATGGTGAGCGTCAGGTCTTCGAGCATCAGCAAATGGGTATCGATAAATGCAGCAATGTCTGCGCGTGTCTGCGGGGGGATGCGCCCGCGGATCTCGCGCAACTGACGGCGTGCGCCCTCCAGCGCATTGCGGAATCGACTGATCTCGTCCTCGATCAGAGGGGCGGGTATCGCATACTCAAGCACCTCCAGCTCGCCGCGGTGCAGGATATGCGCGTGCCCTATGGCAATCTCTCGTGAAACACCGATTCCGGCTATCAGAAGGCTCATGGTTTTCGCGCGTTGTGGACCTGCCGCTTATTCCCCTTCCTGGAAGCGGTCGGCAATAAGTTTTTCGAGCTCCGCCAGCGCTTCCTCCTCATCGGGCCCCGCGACACTGATGATGATATCCGTGCCCTGTGACGCGGCCAGCATCATGACCCCCATGATGCTCTTGCCATTGACTTCCTGATGGTCCCGGGCAATGTGTATCTTGCTCTCGAATTGTGATGCCATCGTGACAAACTTTGCAGCGGCACGTGCATGCAGTCCCAGTTTGTTGATAATGGTGACCTGTTTCTTGATCATCCCTCCGATCCTGCCACGGACGGACAGACGCGCACCCCGTCATGACCGCCCGTGACGGCCTTTTCGACCAGTTCCTCGAGACGCAGCTCGGGGTAGTTCAGTACCCGCAGCAGCATCGGCAGATTGATGCCGGAAACGATCTGGATCCCGCGTCTTTCCATGAGGCGGTTGGCGATATTGCTCGGCGTCGAGCCGTATATATCGGTGAGCACCAGGACTCCGTCGCCGGTTTCCAGCTCTGCGACCGTGCCCGATGCCTGTGCCAGCTTTTTTTCCGGGTTGCAGTCAAAGGGAACCGAGAGCGCTTTCACCGATACCGGGCAGAAGCCGAGCACCCGGGTGGCTGTATCGAGAAGATTCTGGCCAATCTGGCCATGAGTAATGATCAGAATACCAACGCTCACGATAACTCTCTATGCCGTGCGATCACCGACGGATAATGCTCGCGAAAGTAACTGCCAAGACGGTCAACCAGGTAAACGGATCGATGCTGGCCGCCCGTGCATCCGATCGCAATGGTTAGGTAACTGCGGCTCTCGCGTTCGAAGTGCGGGATCCAGGTTGCGATAAAAGACCGTATCTGTTCCAGCAGTTCGCCCACAATCGCCTGGCTTTCCAGATACTTCACCACGCTTTCATCCAGACCGGTCAGAGGGCGTAATGCCGCTTCCCAGTGCGGATTCGGCAGGCAGCGGGCATCGAAGACAAAATCCGCATCGCCGGGTATACCGTGCTTGTAGCCGAACGACTCGAACAGCAGCGACAGGCCTGTCGCGGGGTGTTCGGCTACGCGTTCCCGCACGAGATCGCGCAATTGATACAGATTGGTATGCGTGGTATCGATGTGCAGGTCGGCGCTGAGCGAGATCGGTTCCAGTAGCTGGCGCTCCTGGCGGATGGCGTCGGCCAGCGGGACGCCGGAACCGCTCAATGGGTGCCTGCGGCGGGTCTCGCTGAAGCGCTTGAGCAGGGTGGCCTCATCTGCCAACAGAAACAGGATATCGCATGCCACGCCGTATGCTGCCAGTTTTGCGACAATATCATCGAACTGTTGCAGATCCTGCAGCTGATTGCGTGCGTCTATGCCGATCGCAGCCCGGTCGAGGGTCCTGTTGCCGCTGCCTTTCCACTGGGCGGCAAAGGGTTCCAGCAGCCCAACGGGAAGGTTATCGATACAGTAGTAGCCAAGGTCTTCAAGCGCATGCAGGGCAACGCTCTTGCCCGAGCCGGACAGCCCGCTGACGATAACGAGTTTCATTTACTGTTGCGCTTGATCTGGGCCTGTTGCCGGTCGATGAATGTGCGGCTCGCATCATAGCCTTTGAGGTACAGCATATGGTTACGCGCGGCAACCTCTACCAGCACGGCGAGGTTGCGCCCGGGGCCAACCGGCAGCGTAACCTGCGGGACGGCTACGCCGAGAACATCGCAGCTTTCGCGACTGCCTTTCAGGCGATCGATCGCGCTCAGCTCCTCATCACTCATTTGTGCCAGGTGGATGATGAGCCGCATGTACTTGCTCTGCTTTATTGCGGCGTCGCCGAACATGGCGCGGATATTGAGTATGCCCAGCCCGCGCACCTCGAGAAAATCCCGCAGCACTTCCGGACAGGTCCCATTCACGAGATCGGGCGCGATACGCGCGAATACCGGTGAGTCGTCTGCGATAAGGCGGTGACCGCGGCTTACCAGTTCGAGGGCGAGTTCGCTCTTGCCGATGCTGGCATCGCCTGTGATGAGTACCCCGATGCCCATCACCTCCATGAAGACACCGTGGAGTGTGGTTTTTTCTGCGAAATGGTGGCTGAGATAGTACTGCAGGTCGGTGACGATGTCCTGACTGTCGAGCTGCGATTGGAATAGCGGGACCCCGGCGGCCTCGGCGCGCTTGCGCAGGTCATCGGGTGCGGCCAGTCCGTCGCCGATGATGACGATCTCGGACGGTTTGTCCACAAGCCGGTCGATCGCATCACGCCGCGAGTTACTCTCCAGGCCGTCGAGATAGGCGAGTTCTGTCCTGCCCAGTACCGGAACCTGGCAGGGCCGCACAAAGTTCAGAGGCCCGGCGAGCGAACTGCCGGAGTGCTGGTCTTTTTCGAGGTCGATTTCATGCGCACCCCCAAGCCGCCCCGCAATCCATTCCAGGTGCAGTCTCGGCCGCAGTGCCTCATACAAGGTGCCGACCGTGAGCGGGGCAGTCATGCTGTTTCGCGACTGGCTTCCCAGTGGCTCAGCAGATCGTAGAGTTCGCGGTCAGTCTCGCTGGCCCGCAGCCGGGCACAGAAGGGTTCGCTGGCAAACATCCCGGCGAGTTGCGCCAGGATTTCCAGGTGCTCCTTGGTCGATTCCTCCGGAACCAGCAGTGCAAACAGCAGGTCTACCGGCTGATTGTCTATGGCATCGAAATCGACCCCTTGCTGGAGCCGGACAAAGGCGCCCACGGGTGTCTCCAGCGCAGCGCTGCGACCGTGGGGAATCGCGACACCCTTGCCCAGTCCGGTACTGCCCAGACGCTCGCGGCCGATCAGGCAATCGAAGACCTCTTCGGCGGTGAGATGCGTGGCGTTAGTCGCCAGTAGTGCGCTGAGTTGTTCCAGAACACGTTTCTTGCTACTTGCCTCCTGGCAGCACAACACGCCTTCCGGGCTGATTAAGGCTTGTATCCTCATGAGCTGTCTTTAACCGTGACTGTCGGCAATCAACCGGCATCCTTATCCCGTGGCCTGCGTTTGCGCATTATCTCGCAATGTTTTCAACTCTCGATATTTATCTTCGCTGCGTCATTGCGGTGGTGGTCGGTTGCCTTTTCCTTGTATTTCTTGACCTGCCTGTCAAGTTTGTCAACCAGTGCGTCGATGGCGGCATACATGTCTTCTTCTGTGGCATCGGCAAACAGGTTGTTGCCGGTGATGCGCACGTTTGCCTCGGCCTTGTGCCGCAGCTTTTCAACGCTCAGGACCACATGCATGTCCGTCACATTGTCGAAATGCCGTTCCAGGCGCTCCATCTTGCTGCTGACGTAGTCTCTGAGTGGATTGGTGATCTCGACGTGGTGTCCGGTAAGAATGATCTGCATGTCTTTGCTCCTTGTGGATAAGTCTCGTCAGGCCAGGCGCTTGCGCTCATTGGACGGCGGGATCGCCATGGCCTCCCGGTACTTTGCGATGGTCCGTCTTGCCACGTTGATGCCATTCTCGGACAGCAGGTCTGCAATCTTGTTGTCGCTCAGTGGCTTTGCCGGGGCCTCGTCCGCAATCAGTTTGCGGATCATCGCCCGGATCGCCGTTGCCGAGCACTCCCCGCCATCAGCTGTGCCGACATGACTCGAGAAGAAGTACTTGAACTCGTAAATGCCGCGTGGCGTATGCATGTACTTCTGGGTCGTTACCCGGGATATCGTGGACTCGTGCATCTCAACAGTTTCTGCCACATCCCGCAACACCAGCGGTTTCATGGCCTCCTCGCCATCGTCGAGGAACTGCTGTTGATGTTCCACGATACAGCGTGCCACCTTCAGCAGAGTCTCGTTGCGGCTCTGCAGGCTCTTGAGAAACCAGCGCGCCTCCTGCAGGTGATTACGCAGATAGCTGTTATCGTCGCTGTTGTCGGCCCGTTTGACGAGACTCGCATATTGGGAATTGATGCGTAGGCGGGGCGCGGATTCCGGATTCAGGTCCACACGCCATTTGTCGTTGACTTTCCTGACAAATACGTCGGGCACGACATAGGGCGCCGCTTCACACATGATCTGGGAGCCGGGACGCGGATTCAGCGACTGGATAAGGGCGATGACGTTCTGCAGTTCGTCGGAAGACAGCTTGAGGCGGCGCATCAGCTGGTTGTAGTCGCGGCTCGCGAGCGTGTCCAGCTGGTTCTCCACAAGATCCAGCGCCTGTCTCCGCCAGGGTGTATCCGCATCGAGCTGCTGGAGCTGGATGCACAGGCATTCCTGGAGATTCTGTGCCCCCACGCCAACCGGGTCGAAGTGCTGGATGCGATGCAGCACGGCCTTCACCTCATCGAGCTCGATTTCATGCTCGCGCGCCAGGCCCTGGTAAAGCTCTTCGAGCGGAAGAACCAGGTAACCATTCTCGTCGATTGCATCGATAAGGGACGTGGCGATCATTCTGTCCAGGTCGCTGAAAGGCGTGAGCTCCATCTGCCATGTCAGATGGTCGTGCAGCGATTCCGGTCCCGAGTCGTGGGTCTCGAAAAAATCCCGTTGATCACTGTCTGACGAGCCACTGAGGCTGGTCATACCCGAATCATAGATCTCATCCCACTGGGTGTCGACCGCGAGTTCATCCGGAATCTTGTCCTCGCTGGGAGCGGGATCCCTGTCTTCCCGGGCGGCGGCATCGTCCGCCGCTTCGGCCGGCTCAGACCCGGTTGCCGTATTGGCGGCTTGTTCGAGGTTTTCGCCTTCATCGGTCTCCAGCATGAGATTGGAATCGAGGGCCTGCTGGACCTCCAGTTGCAGTTCGAGTGAGGAAAGCTGCAGGAGCCGAATGGCCTGCTGCAGCTGGGGGGTCATGGTGAGGTGCTGGCCGAGGCGGAGTTGGATGGACTGCTTCATTCTTGCCGAGGATACCTGTGTGGGACGAACGACCGTAAGCGCTTATTCAAGCCAAACTATAGCAGTTATTGTGCCATGCCCGGAACGGGGTTTTCTTACATCGTGAAATTCTGGCCAAGGTAGACCTCACGCACCTGTTGATTATCAAGCAGTTGCCGGGGTGAGCCTTCGGCGATAACCGAACCTTCGTTGAGAATGTAGGCGCGGTCGCATATCCCGAGCGTCTCACGAACATTGTGGTCGGTCACCAGAACGCCGATATCGCGGTCACACAGATGCTCGACGATACGCTGGATGTCGATCACCGAGAGGGGATCTACCCCGGCGAAGGGTTCGTCGAGAAGGACGAAGCGCGGTTCGGTTGCCAGTGCCCGGGCAATTTCGACCCGGCGGCGTTCGCCCCCGGACAGGCTGATACCCAGCTGATCGGCCAGATGACCGACATGCAGTTCATGCAGGAGGGCATCCAGTTTTTCCGCGCGTTCGCTGCGGCTCAGGTCGTCGCGTGTCTCGAGGATGGCGAGAATGTTGTCATGGACCGTCAATTTACGGAATACCGAGGCCTCCTGCGGGAGATAGCCCAGGCCGATTCTCGCCCGCGCATGCATGGGTAGCGGGGTGAGGTCATGACCGTCGAGCTCAACCCGGCCTTCATCACAGGCGACCAGGCCGACAATCATGTAAAAACTCGTCGTCTTCCCGGCACCATTGGGGCCCAGCAGTCCGACCACCTCGCTGCTGTTGACCTCCAGCGAGACGTCGTTGACCACAACGCGCGATTTATAGCGTTTAACCAGGCTGGAGGCGGTAAGCCGACTCATCGGGATTTAGTGTCAACAGTCTCGGCTGGCTCTTTCTTGCGCGGCTGCAGGGTGATGTGTACGCGGTCGTTTCCGGAGCCTGTGCCGGCGTTGACCACGTTCTTCTCGATGTCATAGACAATCTTTTCGCTGCGGAACACATCGCCTGCCTGTGATGCCTGCGCGCGCTCCAGCAGTATGATGCGCTCGGGGGATGCATAGTATTCCATGCGCAGGGCCTGCGCCTCGATATCCTCGTCCTTGCCATCGGGGCGTTGCCGATATTGCGCCGGCTGGCCGAGGGCAATGGCTTTCTCCAGCTGATCTTTCTCGATATACACCGTCAGTTTGTCGGCCAGCAGCTGGAAGCTGCCCTGGGTCACCTTGACATTGCCGGTATAGATACTCACGCCTTTCTTGTCATTGATGTCCGCGCGGTCCGCCTCGATGTACATCGGCTGATCACGATCGCTTGACAACCCCCCTGCAGGGAATGGCCACGCGGCAACCCAGCTGCCAAGCGCCAGGGCGATGAATCCGAATCTGCTGCCTGCCGAGTTATTCATAACGTCCCGTTACTGTCGAAAGTAATTCTACCCGTCCCTCGTCGAGAAAGGCACGCATTCCCACCGCTGTGAGCTGTGTGCCTGCGCTTACGTACCTGACCGCTGCATCTGTCTCCGCATACTGATCATCGGGCCGCAGCAGCAGGCGACTGGTATAGGCATGCACGGCGCCGTCTCCGGGTTCGGCCTGCCGATGGATTTCCACAGCACCCCTGAGCTCGATCTGCTTGCCGGCCGCGGAAACCGTGGCGGCCTTCGAGCGTACCGACCAGGGCATCCCCTGTTGGCGGTGGACCTCCAGGGCAGGCGCCAGCAGCTCGGCCCGGTCGCCGGGAAAGTGTTCGGCACGTTCTGCCGTAAGCCGGTGCGCCAGCCTGCCATTGCTGTCCAGCGTGCTCAGGACCATATTTTCCACGAAGGCATCGGGCGAGGAATCCGAGGCTTCGCGCACCGCTGGTATTGGGTCGGTGGCATTCCGGTACAGCCACCAGGACAGGGCCGCAAGGATGCCGAGCAGCAGCGCAGAGACCGACTGGCTGCGAATACTCAAAGATAGCGTTCCATTGCCTGCTGCAGATTGCCCTGTGCTTCGAGCAACAGTTCGCAGACGTCACGCGCCGCGCCGCGGCCACCGCCCCGGGGAGTCTGCCAGTGCGCGTGCTGTTTCACCAGGGGGTGGGCATCCTGCACCGCGATTGCCAGCCCGACCCGGCGCATGATCGGCAGATCGACGACATCGTCCCCGACATAGGCGGTGTCGTCGGGCTCGACAGACAGCCGCTGCGTCAGTTCCTCGAAGGCCGGCAGCTTTTCCAGCCGTCCCTGATAGACATGCGTGATACCGAGGTTCGCCATCCGGTGTTCAACCACACGCGACGTGCGCCCGGTGATGATCGCGACCTCCACACCGTAATGTTGCAGCATCTTGATGCCATGCCCGTCCTGGGAGTGGAAGGCCTTGTATTCCTGACCATCATCGCCGACGAACAGGCTGCCATCGGTCAATACGCCATCGACATCGAATATGAGGAGTCGGATACGCGCCGCGCGTTCGAGTATGTCTTTCATGGTGTGTCCTGCTCCGCGATCTCCGGATAACCCAGTTCCTTCAGTCTGGCGCCCAGGCTGGCACGCTTCAGGTTTTCACCCGTGACCCGCACCTGGCCGCTGTCAATCGTTACCTCGACGCCAGTCAC
Organism: uncultured Gammaproteobacteria bacterium; assembly: GCA_963707015.1. Classification (GTDB taxonomy): domain Bacteria; phylum Pseudomonadota; class Gammaproteobacteria; order Thiohalobacterales; family Thiohalobacteraceae; genus CAVPOO01. Next base: position 148,649 of record CAVPOO010000021.1, on the reverse strand, counting down.
GCCCGGCTGGTCCTTGAGTCCTGCCTGGATCGTCCTGACGCAGCCGGCACATTTTACATTCTTAACCTGGAATTTTTCACACATGGCTTCGCTTCGACAAATCGCCGGGCAGTTGACCCGATCGTGGCCAAGTATATCAGGAGCTGATAGCCGAGGAAGCACAGCCGGGGCAGGCCGCCTTGCGCACGTCTGATGCGGCGCTGACCACGAAGTCTGTATGCCCGCACGAGCAGGCGTTTCAGGGCCGGGCAGTCGCGCACCGGGCGTTGCGCTGTCAAGGGCGCCGGATGCGCAAACGCCGGCAGCCCAGGGCGAGTGAACGCGTCTTGGCCGATCACCGTGTCAGTGGCGATGTCGGGTTCCTGTTTCCGGGCCCACATCACCGAAGCCGCGAGGTCCGGAAGGCGGGTTCCCGGCGCAACGCTGTCAATCCAGTGAGCAGCTCGGTCACGCCGGGCAAGGGGGGAGCCCCCGGGATCGCGCGATGGCAGCAGCAGTGATGACAAAGCGATCCTCGCCCCGGACGAGGAACACGAGACCACATTTATTTAATGATGTCGATGTACATCGACAGAGGCGGTGCCGGATCACACATAGCGCCATGATATTTCTCCGTAAATCCACTCTCCCAACGGGCCGGGCCGGTGCGCGGCCCAGGCATCGCACAGATGAACCTCAGTTGACGCCCACGGCCCCGAGTCCAGATAATGGCGGCCGCTGCCCGAGCGGGCGGTGGGGGCCGCCCCTGTTTCCCGTCCGGATGTGGGTGTCGGATCGAGGTTGCGCGGGGAGCGGGCGCGGCAGGCGCACGATATGGCTGCATGGTGAATCAAGAAAACGACACAGGCCGGGATAGACTCGTCGAGGTTCGTGGACTCAAGTTTTTCCGCGGCAGTCAGCCGATCTTTCAGGGTGTGGACCTTGATATCGAACGCGGCAAGGTGACTGCGATCCTCGGGCCAAGTGGTACTGGCAAGACGACCCTGCTGCGCTTGATCGGCGGGCAGTTGAAGCCGTCTGCCGGGACGGTGCACGTGGATGGTCAGGATGTCGCGCGCTTGAATCACGGTGATCTTTATGAGCTGCGCAAGAAAATGGGCATGCTGTTCCAGACCGGTGCACTGCTGACGGATCTCAGCGTGTTCGAGAACGTCGCGTTCCCCTTGCGGGAACACACGGCGCTGCCCGAATCGATGATCCGCGACCTGGTCCTGATGAAATTACATGCCGTGGGCTTGCGTGGCGCGCGCGATCTGATGCCGGCCCAGCTGTCGGGAGGCATGGCGCGACGCGTGGCGCTGGCGCGGGCCATCGCGCTCGACCCCGTCATGATTATGTATGATGAACCGTTCACCGGCCAGGACCCGATATCGATGGGCGTCCTGGTGCAGCTCATACGCCTGCTCAACGATGCCCTGGGGCTGACCAGCATTATCGTCTCACACGATGTCGCCGAGACAGCGACGATTGCGGACTACATCTACATCGTTTCCGGCGGACTGGTCGTGGGCGCGGGGACACCCGAGCAGATGGCGCAGTCTGAATCGCGGTGGGTTCAGCAGTTCATGCGGGGCATGCCGGACGGGCCGGTGCCCTTTCATTATCCGGCCCCCGATTACCTGGAAGACCTGCTGGTGGAGGCATGATCTGAGGATGGCGACGTGTTGACCTGGATCGAGCGACTGGGCCGGGAGGGGCTGAATTTCTTCGAGCGCCTCGGGCGGGCAAATATGTTTCTGCTCCAGCTGCTCATCGGCATGCCGGGGCTGTTGCTGCGCTTGCGGCTGCTGATCCTGCAGACCTACTCGGTCGGGGTGCTGTCACTGCTGATTATCGTCGTCTCGGGGATGTTTGTCGGCATGGTGCTCGGCCTGCAGGGGTATAATACCCTGGTTGATTTTGGTGCCGAGGAGTCGCTGGGCGTCGCAGTCGCATTGTCGCTGGTTCGCGAACTGGGGCCTGTCGTATCGGCCCTGCTGTTTGCGGGCAGGGCAGGTTCCGCCTTGACGGCGGAGATCGGCCTGATGAAGGCCACCGAGCAGCTCTCCGGTATGGAGATGATGGCGGTCGATCCGGTGCGGCGTGTGGTGGTGCCCCGCTTCGTGGCCGGATGCCTGTCCATGCCCCTGCTCGCGGCGATGTTCAGTGCCATCGGTGTGTTTGGTGGCTATTTCGTCGGTGTCGGCTTGCTGGGCGTTGACAGTGGCGCCTTCTGGTCACAGATGCAGGACAAGGTCGACCTGAATGAAGATATCCTCAATGGTGTGATCAAAAGCATCGTGTTTGGCGTGGTGGTGACCTGGATTGCCGTTTTTGAGGGCTATGATGCCGTGCCGACGGCCGAGGGTGTCAGCCGCGCAACGACGCGCACCGTTGTGCATTCGGCGCTGGCGGTTCTGGGACTGGATTTTGTACTCACGGCACTGATGTTCGGAGACTGAAATCAATGGATCGGGTCAGAATGATCGAGATTGTGGTGGGCCTGTTTGTTGCGGGAGGGCTGGCCGCGCTCTTCGTGCTGGCGATGAAGGTGAGCAATCTCAGTACGTTTACGGATGAAGGGGGCTACGAGCTGATCGCCCGCTTCGACAATGTGGGCGGGTTAAAGGTCCGTTCGCCGGTTTCGGTTTCGGGCGTCCGGGTCGGACGTGTGGCAGGGATCGATTACGACAGCAATACCTTCGAGGCAGTCGTCACGATGAAGATAGGCGTGCAGTACGACAAGTTTCCGGACGACACCTCGGCGCAGATCTTTACCGCCGGCCTGCTGGGAGAGCAGTATGTGGCGCTGGAACCCGGGGGAGCAGAGGAGGTCCTCAAGAACGGCGACACGATCAGCCTCACGCAGTCGGCGCTGGTGCTTGAACAGATTATCGGCAAGTTCCTCTTCAGCAAGGCCTCGGAGGCTGCGCCGGCCTCGGGGGAAACGCAGCCGTGAGGACTGACGCGAGGCGCGTGCACGTCGTTCTGCTGATCGTGTCGCTGGCCTTCTTCGGCAGCGCTCGGCTCGCCGCCGAAGATCTCCCGCCCGAGGAACTGGTCAGGCAGACGACAGACAGGATGCTCGCCTTGCTGAATCAGAACCGGTCGGCGATTGAAGCCGATCGCAGCACCCTCTACGGGTTTGTCGACAAAGTCGTCCTGCCACATTTTGATTTCAACAGGATGGCCCAGTGGGTTCTGGGTAAGTACTGGCGTACGGCCAGCCAGGAACAGCGCCAGAGCTTTGTGGAGCAGTTCCGCAACCTGCTGGTGCGCACCTACGGGACGCTGCTGCTGGATTATTCCGGCCAGACAATCGATTATCTGCCGGCCCGCGCGGGTGCCGACGGCGATACAGTGAATATTCGGACACTGATCAACGACAAGAGTGGCACCAAGGTTCAGGTCGACTATGCGCTGTACCGGCGTGACGCGGGATGGAAGGTGTATGACGTGCGGGTCAACGGTATCAGCCTGGTTTCGAATTACCGCAACACCTTTGGCTCGAAGGTCAGGCAGGACGGCATCGACAGCCTGATCGACGATCTGGCGCAACGCAACAAGCAGGCCAGGACATGACAGAGTACGCAGATGCGAGGCTCGAGGCGGTGGCTGCCGGCCGCCTGAAACTGGTCGGAGACCTGAGTTTCCGTACCGTGCCGGGGCTCCTGGAGGCCTCGCTGGACATGATCCGCGAGGTGCCCGAGATTACGGTTGATCTCGCCGATGTTGAACGATCGGACAGCGCCGGTGTTGCGCTGCTGGTGGAATGGATGCGCGAGGTTCGCAGCCAGGGTAAGTCGATCACCTATCTGAACATTCCTTCCCAGATGCTGGCAATTGCCCGTGTCAGCAGCCTTGATACGGTGCTTCCGCTGTTTCGGGAGTAGCGCGGCGCCGATGGTGCGACAGGCATGAGCTGGCGCCGGGGACGCCGTGACCAAGAGGGTATTTTTTGACGGCCACGAATGAGTGCCAGTATGTTCTTGTAGCCACGGAATCCACGGAAAAACACGGAACAAATTCAAATGGGTGTTGGTTCTTTCCGTGTTTTTCCGTGGATTCCGTGGCCAGGCTATCCGTCATCATCAGATTGAAAAAGCACGAGCGCCTGACTGCCCGGCGCCGCAGTGTGCCCCCTTGCGGGAAGCCCCTGCCGTGCGGATATGAGCGCCGCGAGCGGAATCACAAATCAACCCAACGAGGCTAATCCATGGAGATTGACGCGATCAAACGACTCATCGAACGAGGCCTCCCCGGCGCCGCGGTGAGCGTGACCGGGGACGGCAGCCATTTCGAGGCGCTCGTCATCAGTGATGCCTTCCAGGGCAAGACCAGGGTCCAGCAGCATCAGCTGGTGTATGGCACGCTGGGGGGGCGCATGGAATCCGGCGAGATTCACGCCCTCGCGCTGCGCACCTTCACGCCCGATGACTGGGCCGCGCAACACCCCGGCGACTGACAATCCGTTCGAGCCTGGCGTAATCTGATACGGTGGACAAGCTGATGATAGGGGGGGGCAGGCAGCTGCGCGGCGAGATTCGTATTTCCGGCGCCAAGAACGCTGTGCTGCCTATTCTGGCGGCTACCCTGCTGGCCGATGAGGCCATGACGATCAGTAACGTGCCGCATCTTTTCGATGTGACGACCATGATTCGCCTGCTCGGGCAGATGGGAGTCGAGGTGATGGTTGACGAGCGCATGAACGTCAAGGTGGATCCCCGGCCAATCCGGGAGTTCCAGGCCCCCTATGACCTGGTCAAGACCATGCGCGCCTCCATCCTGGTGCTCGGTCCACTGCTCGCACGCTATGGCCGTGCCGATGTGTCTCTGCCGGGTGGCTGCGCCATTGGGTCCCGGCCGGTCAACCTTCATGTCAAGGGACTGCAGGCGATGGGGGCAAAGATCAGCGTCGATGACGGGTTTATCCGGGCGCGTGCCGATCGCCTCAGGGGTGCGCGCCTGGTCATGGACCTGGTGACCGTGACCGGTACGGAAAACCTCATGATGGCCGCGGTGCTGGCGGATGGCGAATCGGTGATCGAGAATGCCGCACGGGAGCCGGAGGTGACCGATCTGGCCAATTGCCTGATCGCAATGGGTGCCAGGATCGAAGGGGCGGGGACGGATACCATCCATATTCAGGGCGTTGAACACCTGCGGGGTACTGCCTACCGTGTCATGGCAGACCGTATTGAGAGCGGCACCTACCTGGTGGCGGCTGCGGTTACCGGTGGCCATGTCAGGCTGAAGGACACGCCGAGTTCTGCGATGGATGCCACTCTCCAGGCGCTGAGGGAGGTCGGCGCCGACATTCGGCAGGGTGATGACTGGATCGAGCTCGATATGCAGGGTCGCAGGCCCGTCGCCGTGAACATCCACACCGCGCCCTACCCGGCATTCCCGACCGACATGCAGGCGCAGTTCATGGCGCTCAACGCGGTTGCCGAAGGGGTCGGCACAATCACCGAGACCGTGTTCGAAAACCGTTTCATGCATGTTCAGGAGATGCAGCGCATGGGTGCCGACATTCGGGTCGAGGGCAATACGGCGATCGTCACGGGCGTCGAGCAGCTCCGGGCAGCCCCGGTTATGGCAACGGACCTGCGTGCCTCGGCCAGTCTGGTCCTGGCGGGCCTGGTGGCGCGGGGCAATACCATCGTTGACCGCATCTATCACATCGATCGCGGCTACGAACGTATCGAGGAAAAGCTGGTAAAGTTGGGGGCGGACATTCGCCGCATACCATCCGGGAATCGCTGAAAACCCACAGGTGATACAATCCTCAGCCCGGAACTGATGCACACTGATGACCACTGGGATGACTGGGACGCTCACGATTGCCGTTTCGAAGGGCCGGATTTTCACCGAGGCCCTGCCGCTGCTCGCGCACGCCGGTATCGAACTGCTGGATGACCCGGAACGCAGCCGCAAGCTGATCCTCGATACCCGGGTGGCGCGGGTGAAAGTGGTGATTATTCGGGCCGCTGATGTGCCCACCTATGTGCAATACGGGGCGGCGGATCTGGGGATAGCCGGCAAGGATGTGCTGATGGAACACGGCGGTGCCGGCCTGTATGAACCGCTGGACCTGGCCATTGCGCGCTGCCGCATGATGGTGGCGGGTCCCGAGTCGGCGCCGCCGCTGAATGCGCGCCTGCGAATTGCCACCAAGTATGTGCAGAGCACGCGCGGCTACTACGCGGAGCAGGGCAGGCAGGTCGAGATCATCAAACTCTACGGTTCCATGGAACTGGCACCCCTCGTAGGCCTGGCCGACCGCATCGTCGATCTTGTTGATACCGGAAACACCCTGAAGGCCAATGGTCTGGTGCCGCTGGAGCTGATCGCTGACATCAGTTCACGGCTGATCGTCAACAAGGCGGCGCTGCGCATGAAGCATGCGCAGATCATGGGCCTGGTGGAGCGTCTGGATGAGGCCGTGCGTACGCGGCGCGAGGCGCCTCAGCAGGGCAGGGCTGAATCGGGCAGTACAGCTTGAGCGTGGGGATGCAGCGTATGTTAACCGTCAGACGCCTGTCGACATCGGAAGCGGATTTCGGGCAGGCACTGGAAGCGCTGCTGGCCTGGGAATCACTGTCAGACGATGCCGTGACAGCCACGGTGCGGGACATCCTGGCCGAGGTGCGCCGGCGCGGTGACGCGGCGCTGATTGAGTACACCAACCGCTTCGACGCAAGGCGGATTGCCGCGCGCGAGGAACTTGAAATCCCGTCAAGCCGCGTGCAGGCGGCGCGCGCGCGTATTTTGCCGGCGCACCGCGCGGCCCTCGAATTCGCGGCAGACCGTTTGCGCACCTATGCCGAGCGCCAGAAAGTGGAATCCTGGTCGTTCACGGAGTCCGACGGGACGCGGCTTGGCCAGCAGGTATGTCCGCTCGACCGGGTTGGGCTCTATGTCCCCGGTGGCAAGGCAGCCTATCCCTCTTCGGTGCTGATGAACGCGATCCCGGCCAAGGTCGCCGGTGTTCCCGAGCTGATCATGGTCGTGCCCAGCCCGGGGGGTGAACTCAATGAACTGGTGCTGGCCGCGGCGGCGATTGCCGACGTGGATCGCGTTTTTGGGATCGGCGGAGCACAGGCGGTTGCCGCGCTTGCCTATGGCACGGAAACCGTGCCGGCCGTCGACAAGATCGTCGGGCCGGGTAATATCTATGTCGCCACGGCGAAACGCATGGTTTTTGGTCGCGTCGGTATCGACATGATCGCCGGTCCCTCGGAGATCCTTATCATTTGCGATGGTCAGACCGATCCGGACTGGATTGCCATGGACCTTTTCTCCCAGGCCGAGCACGATGAGGATGCCCAGTCGATCCTGATCAGCCCGGATCGGGGGTTTTTGGACCGCGTACAGGCGCGCATGGAACAGTTGCTGCCCGGGATGGATCGGGCTGACATTATCCATGCCTCGTTAACGAGCCGAGGTGCGCTGATTGAAGTCCGTGACCTGGACGAGGCAGCCGAGGTGGCCAATTTCGTTGCCCCGGAACACCTCGAGCTGTCGGTCGAGGATCCTGCCGCGCTGGCAGGAAAGATACGCCATGCGGGCGCGATCTTCATGGGGCGCTATACGGCCGAGGCCCTGGGCGATTACTGCGCCGGCCCGAACCATGTCCTGCCAACCGCGCGCACGGCGCGCTTTTCATCGCCGCTCGGCGTCTACGATTTTCAGAAACGTTCGAGTCTCATTCAGTGTTCGGCCAGCGGTGCGTCAGAACTGGGGAAGACGGCCGCCGTTCTCGCCCGGGGCGAAGGGCTCAGCGCCCATGCGCGCTCTGCCGAGTATCGAATCAAGGGCCGTGAATAAGCGCATGGCTTGCCTGTCTGTTTCCGGCGTGGTCCTGTGATATCGCAGCAGGACAGGATTGCGCGCTGGATCCGGCCCGATATCCGTTCACTGTCGGCCTATCATGTGCCTGACCCCGGTGGCTGCATCAAGCTCGATGCGATGGAGAATCCCTACACCTGGCCGCAGGATGTGGCCAGCGCCTGGCTGGAGCGGCTTGGCAGGGCGGAGCTCAACCGCTATCCCGATCCTGAGGCGCGCGATCTCAAGCGACGGCTGCGGGAGGTCATGGGATTTCCCGACTCGGCGGGATTATTGCTGGGTAACGGTTCCGATGAGCTGATCCAGATGATTGCGCTGGCCGCGGCCGGCGCCGAGCGATGCATTCTCGCGCCGGAGCCGACCTTCGTAATGTACCGGATGATCGCGGTATTCGCCGGGATGCGCTATGTCGGTGTGCCCCTGCGGTCTGATGATTTCGCCCTGGACATGCCGGCCATGCGCGCGGCGATCGATGCGCATCAACCGGCCGTCATTTTCCTCGCCTATCCCAATAACCCGACGGGTAACCTGTTCCCGGCCGGCGACGTGGAGGAGATCATCCGGCATGCGCCGGGGCTGGTGGTGGTTGATGAGGCGTATGCGGCGTTTGCTTCGGACAGTTTTCTCGCCTGGCTGGATGTCTGCGACAATCTGTTGTTGCTGAGAACCGTCTCGAAGATGGGCCTCGCCGGGTTGCGACTGGGCATGCTGGTGGGTCCGACCGCGTGGCTGGCAGAGATCGACAAGGTTCGTTTGCCCTATAACATCAATGTGCTGACACAGATCAGCGCGGCCTTCGCGCTGGAAAACCATGCCGTGCTTGACGCGCAGACCGCCAGGATCCGTTCGGATCGCGAAAAGCTGCATGCCGAACTTGCCGCGATGCCGGAGATTGAGGCCTTTCCCAGTCAGGCCAACTTCGTTCTGTTCCGAACCCCGCCCGGCCGTGCCAGTGCGGTATTCGAGGGACTCCGCTCGCGCCGGGTGTTGATCAAGAACATGAGCGGTGCCGGAGGTCTGTTAAGCGACTGCCTGCGGGTCACCGTGGGCACGCCGGACGAGAACCGCGCCTTTCTCGAGGCCCTGCGGGCATGTCTTGCCTGAGTCCGACAGATTCCCAGACTGCCATGATTCACGGTTGAAATGGCCACGGAACCCACCCAACCCACGGAAAAATATCGATTCGCCCTCACTGTGCACTGCGTGGCCCTTCTGATCATTCACGCAGGCGGGTGGGGCGCTGAATGATCTCGACTTGGGCCTGGAAGGGGTGGCCTTTGCGCAGGCCGTCGACTTCCATTTTCGTGCCGGGTGTCGAGCGTGAGATGCGCGCCAGTGCCTCATGGGCATCGACAACGGCTTTTCCATCGACGGTGAGCACCAGATCGCCCGGGTTGATGCCGGCCTGATCGGCGGGTCCGCCGCGCACGACACCGGCGATGAGCACGCCGTTGGTGTTATCCAGGCCGAAGGATTCCGCCAGCGCCGGTGTCAGGTTCTGGGCCTCGATGCCCAGCCAGCCACGGACCACGCGTCCCCGTTCAATGATCTGTTTCATGACGTCCTTGGCGAGACTTTCGGGTATCGCGAAGCCGATGCCCTGCGAACCGCCGGACTGGCTGAAAATCGCGGTATTGATCCCGATCAGTTCGCCATGGGCATTGATCAGCGCCCCGCCTGAGTTGCCTGGATTGATCGCCGCATCGGTTTGAATGAAATTTTCGAAGGTACTGATCCCGAGCTTGTAGCGTCCGGTGGCACTCACGATCCCCTGGGTAACGGTCTGCCCGACACCGAAGGGGTTACCGATCGCAAATACCACATCGCCGACACGAATATGCTCGGAATCACCGATAACCACGCTCGGGAGGTCAGTCAGCTCGATCTTCAGTACCGCCAGGTCGGTCTCCGGATCAAGACCCACCACCTCGGCCTTGGCGTTGCGACCGTCGGACAGCATGATCTGGATCTCGTCGGCATCCGCGACGACATGGTTATTGGTGAGTACGAAGCCCTGCGGGCTGATAATGACGCCCGAGCCCAGGCTGGTCTCGAGACGTTTTTTATTCGCTGAAAGACTGTCGCCGAAAAAGTAGCGAAACAGGGGGTCATCCAGCAGCGGGCTGCGGCGCTCGGTAATCACTCGGGCGGTATACACATTGACCACCGCCGGTGCGGCGCGCTCCACGGCATCGGCATAGGAAACCGGCCCTGCCCGATCCCCATCTCTGGATCCGCCCGCCAGGCCAATGCCTGCGCTTTGATGCAGTTCAACGACCGGCTGGTGTCCGTCCAGGAATGCGGGCCGCAGCAACAGCAGTGCCACGGCGGCGACCAGGCCGACCCCGGCAGATTCGAGGGCAAAGATGAAAATCCTGCGGATATTCACAGCTGGTATACTAACCGATTTCCGGTACTTTTCATTAGCCCGAGAGGGGTAGCGGCGCGCGCTTGAATCGAGAAATGACGCCATTACATGAGCTTGTCGCGTATGCCAATGACCTGCTCGAGGTCGGGTTGTTCCAGGATTATTGCCCGAACGGTCTGCAGGTCGAGGGCTGCAATGACGTGCGCCGTCTCATTGCCGGCGTGACGGCCAGCCAGCGGCTCGTCGATGCCGCGGCTGCGCGGGGTGCCGATGTCCTGCTCGTCCACCATGGCTACTTCTGGAAGGGCGAGGACCCCTGTATTACCGGCATGAAACGGCGCCGGCTGGCCAGGCTGATCAGCGCCGATGTCAGCCTGCTTGCCTATCATTTGCCGCTCGATGCGCATGTGGAATTTGGAAACAACGCGCAGCTTGCACGGGTTCTGGGTTTCGTGGCGGAAGGGCAGTTTGGTTCAGGGCCGGGTCCGAAGATCGGCTGCTTCGGTACGCTCGCACAACCGGTCGCGGCAACGGAACTGGCGGTGAGGATTGCGGAACGGCTGGGACGTGCGCCGCTGCATCTGGCGGGTGAGAGCGGGATGATTCGTCGCATCGGCTGGTGTACGGGCGCGGCCCAGTCGTACCTCGAGCTGGCGGCCGATCTCGGCCTCGATGCCTTTGTCAGCGGCGAGGTCTCCGAGCAGACCACCCATGTCGTGCGCGAACGCGGCATTCATTTCTTTGCCGCGGGACATCATGCGACGGAGCGCTATGGGGTGCAGGCGCTCGGCCGGCATCTGGCTGAGCGGTTTGACCTGGCCTATGAATACATTGACATTGACAACCCGGTCTAGGCGCAGCCGTTGCCCCGGCGGGCTTCGCTGCCGCACGGGCAGGCCGTAAGTTTCGGGGAAAGTGCTTATCTGTTCGAATTCTGATCTGGCTCAAGGACCTCACTTGACCTCTTTCCGCTCTTGTAAGAAGCTATGCCGCTCGAAAACGGCCGTCCATGTACCGCTTAGTGCGCCCTTTCGTGGCCACTCGTAGTAGAATGGCCCGCCTTTCTGGCGTGGTACACGGAGTTGTGAGCCAAATTACTGGAGAGTTTTATGAGTTCTGATGGCGTAGACACCAGCCGGCGCCGTTTCCTGACGGCTGCGGCAACGGTGGTGGGCGGTGTAGGTGCGGTCTATACCCTGGTTCCCTTCGTGAAGTCCATGCTGCCCAGCGCGCGCGCCAAGGCCGCGGGCGCACCCGTCGAGGCAGACATCAGCAAGCTGGAACTGGGGCAGAAGATCAATGTCAGCTGGCGGGGCAAGCCGGTCTGGATCGTGCGGCGTACGCCAGAGATGCTCGAAAGTCTTCCCGAGGTCGAGTCCATGCTGCGGGATCCAGAGTCACTCGAGCCGCAGCAACCCCCGTATTGCCAGAATGAGGTGCGTTCCATCAAGCCCGAGGTTCTGGTGATGATCGGGATCTGCACACACCTGGGTTGTTCGCCGATCTACCGGCCGGAAGTGGCGGCAGAAGATCTCGGCGCCGATTGGAAGGGCGGCTTTTTCTGTCCCTGCCATGGCTCCAAGTTCGATCTGGCGGGGCGAGTCTATTCAGGCGTGCCGGCGCCCCTCAATCTTCCGGTGCCGCCGCATCGCTACATCAGCGATACGTTGATCCTGATCGGCGAAGACCAAGGAGTAGCGTGATGGGCAAGATGATGACGGGTTTCATGGGCTGGATTGATGCGCGCTTTCCGCTCACCAAGATGTGGAAAGAGCATCTGGCCGAATACTATGCCCCGAAGAACCTCAACTTCTGGTATTTCTTCGGTTCCCTGGCGCTGCTGGTTCTGGTGATACAGATCCTGACGGGTATCTGGCTGACCATGAACTACAAACCGGATGCGGCCAAGGCGTTCGCTTCGGTCGAATACATCATGCGCGACGTCGACTGGGGCTGGCTGATCCGCTATATGCACTCCACCGGCGCATCGGCCTTCTTTATCGTCGTTTATCTGCACATGTTCCGGGGCCTTCTGTACGGCTCCTACCGCAAGCCACGTGAGCTGCTGTGGATCTTCGGCATGTTTATCTACCTGTGCCTGATGGCAGAGGCCTTCTTCGGTTATCTGTTGCCCTGGGGCCAGATGTCGTACTGGGGCGCCCAGGTCATCGTCTCCCTGTTCGGTGCCATTCCCGTGATCGGCGACGATCTGGCGCTGTGGATACGCGGTGACTATGTTATCTCGGACGTCACTCTCAACCGCTTTTTCGCCTTCCATGTGATCGCCGTTCCGCTGGTGTTGATCGTGCTGGTTGCGGCACATATTCTTGCCCTCCATGAGGTCGGTTCGAACAACCCCGACGGTATCGAGATCAAGAAGATCAAGGATGCCAACGGTATCCCCAAGGATGGTATCCCTTTTCATCCGTACTACACCGTGAAGGATATCGTGGGGGTCGTGGTCTTCCTGATGTTCTTCTCCATCGTCATATTTTTCATCCCCGATGGCGGTGGGTTCTTCCTCGAGCATCCAAACTTTGAGCCGGCCGACCCGCTGAAGACGCCGGAGCACATCGCCCCCGTGTGGTATTTCACACCCTACTACGCCATGCTGCGTGCCGTCCCCGACAAGTTCGGCGGTGTCATCGTGATGGGCGGGGCGGTCCTGATCCTGTTTTTCCTGCCCTGGCTCGATCGCAGTCCCGCAAAGTCAATCCGCTATCGCGGGGTGCTCTATAAGTCGGCGATTGCGTTACTGGTGATCTCGTTCGTCGTGCTCGGTTATCTGGGAACCCAGGCACCGACGCCAGGCAAGACAATGGTGGCGCGGATCGGGACCATCGTTTATTTCCTGTTCTTCCTGCTCATGCCAATCTACACGAAGCTTGACAGTACCAAGCCGGTTCCGGAAAGGGTGACAAAATGAATCGGAGACTTGTGACCTTGCTGTTTCTTTTGTTGCCTGCCCTGGCTGGCGCCACCGCCGGCGGTGGCCACCTGGACAAGGCGAATATTGACCTGACGAACAAGCAGTCGCTGCAGAAGGGTGCCAAGCTGTTTGTCAACTACTGTCTCAGCTGTCACTCGGCTGCCTATCAGCGCTACAATCGCATGGGCAGCGATCTCGGACTGACCGAGCAACAGGTGATCGAAAATCTGATGTTCGCCGCCCAGAAGATCGGTGAGCCGATGACTGTGGCGATGTCGCGCCAGAATGGCAAGAACTGGTTTGGGGCACCGCCGCCGGATCTGACCCTGGTGAGCCGTTCGCGTGGACCAGACTGGCTATATACCTATTTACGCACCTTCTACCTCGATGAGTCGCGCCCCTTTGGCGTGAACAATCTGGTGTTTCCGAGTGTGGGCATGCCCCATGTGCTCTGGGAGTTGCAGGGCTGGCAGAAGCCGGTCTACAAGACGGTCGAGCATGAAGGTAAAGAGAGGCAGGTCATCGATCATCTGGAGCTGGTTGAGCCTGGCACGATGACACCGGCAGAGTATGACAAGGCGATAACGAATCTGGTTAATTTCATGACCTACATGGGTGAGCCGGTCAAGCTGGAACGCCAGGCTCTGGGTATCAAGGTGTTGTTGTTCCTGCTCGTGCTCCTGGTCATTACCTATCTGCTGAAGAAAGAGTACTGGAAGGACGTCCACTGAAGACAACAACCGACCAGGACAGGACGGTTTGGTATAACGAATTGGCATCGTACCAGCAGCAGCGTGATGCCCGGACAGGTAGCATGGAGACTCATCTATGGCGTTAGTTGCCAATCGTCGCTCGGTCATGACCCTGTTTTCCGAGGCAACCAGTCCTTCCAGTCACCAGGCGCGCATGGTGCTGGCAGAAAAGGGCATTACCGTCGAGATCGTCAATGTCGACCCCGATAATCTGCCCGAGGACCTCATTGATCTGAATCCCTACCAGACGGTTCCGACGCTCGTGGATCGGGAGCTGGTTCTCTATGATGCACGGGTCATCATGGAATATCTCGATGAGCGGTTTCCGCACCCGCCCTTGATGCCGGTCGACCCGGTATCCCGCGCCCGGGCGCGCCTGGCCATGTTTCGCATCGAACGGGACTGGTACAGCCTCCTCGACGAAATCTACACCAAGGGTGAAAAGAACGCCGCCAGGTCACGCAAGATGCTGCGTGACAGCCTGACGTCGAGCGCGGAGGTCTTCGCGGCCCTGCCGTTCTTTCTCAGCGAGGAATTCGGTCTGGTGGATTGCTTTCTCGCGCCGCTACTGTGGCGACTGACTGACTGCAAGGTCGATCTGCCCAAGCAGGCCAAGCCGGTGCTGGATTATGCGGGGCGGATTTTCGCCCGCGAGTCATTTCAGGCGAGTCTGACTGAGCCCGAGCGGGAAATGCGCGAGTAGTGTGGAGACGAGGCTGAACCGCAGGGCTTGTGGGTGCGTCAAGGACAGAAGACAGGATACAGAAGACAGAAGACAGAAGACAGCATTCAGAATACAGAATCCAGAATACAGAAGTCAGAAGACAGCATTCAGAATACAGGATCCAGAATACAGAAGTCAGAAGTCAGCATTCAGAATCCAGAATCCAGAATCCAGAATCCAGAATATAGAAGAGAGAATGCCGGGGCGGGTATGCAGGTGTGAGACATGCCGGGTGCGGGATGCCGCGTTCGGGCTCGAACGGATCGATGCTGGTCCCGAGAGTGAGGCCGGCTTGGCGCATCGCTTGGACTGACCTGCGGATGCTGCCGAAGCAGTGCCGATAGAGGCGAGCGAGGTTCGCTTTGCACCGGCTACCCGGATTTTCGTTCACGCAGCTGAGGTTTGTACCCTTTCGCTCCTCGAGATGACTCCCAGCCGCCCGTACCTGATCCGCGCGATAAATGAGTGGATCCTCGATAACAGTCTGACACCCTACCTGCTGGTTGATGCCACGGCACCGGGTGTCATGGTGCCGCAGCAGCATGTCGAGAACGGCAAGATCGTGCTCAATATCAACCCTCATGCCGTCAGAGACCTGATAATAGGTAACGCCGAGGTTACCTTCCGTGCCCGGTTCAGCGGTACCGGTATGGATGTCGTCGCGCCCATCGGCGCCGTGCTGGCAATTTACGCGCAGGAGAACGGGCGCGGCATGATGTTCACAGAGGATGAGAATGAGCCCGAGCCACCAGGCGCCCCGGAACCGCCGTCCGGCAAGTCTTCGCGGCCTGCATTGAAGGTCGTCAAGTGACCGGCGCACGGGCGTGCCATGATCAGAGTTGTCGAGGGTGATATCACGCGACTGGCCGTTGATGCCATCGTGAATGCCGCAAACAGCTCACTGCTCGGCGGCGGCGGCGTGGATGGTGCAATTCACCGTGCCGCCGGCATCGAACTGAAGGCGTACTGCCAGAGCCTGGGCGGCTGTAAGACCGGGGACGCCAGGATCACGCCGGGATTCGGGCTCAAGGCCAGGTGGGTGATACACACCGTGGGTCCCGTGTGGCGCGGCGGTGACCACGGCGAGCCGGCCCTGCTGGAGTCCTGCTATCGTCGCTGCTTCCAGCTTGCCCTGGAAAACCGGATACGGGGCATTGCCTTTCCCGCGATCAGCACGGGTGTCTATGGCTACCCGAAAGAGGCAGCGGCCCGCATTGCCCTGCGGGTGATGACCCGGCACGCGCACAGGTTTGAGATTACCGCCTGTTGCTTCGCTGCCGAGGACGCCGCTTTATACCGGCAAATGCTGCATGCGGGCGAGTTGCTGCAACACTAAAGGCATCGCCGTGCCGCGTGCTCAACTGAGGTACTCGAACAATTTTACCACCCGCTGGACGCCACTCACCTGGCGTGCCGACTCGGCGGCGGCGTTTCCGCCCTCGCGACTGACCAGACCCATGAGATAAACGGTGCCGTTTACGGTGACGACCTTGACGCGCGTTGGGTCAAAACCTTCAATGCCCTTGATCTTCAAGAAATGCGCCTTGACTTCCGTGGTGATCCAGGAATCCCCGGAGCGGGTCATGAGGGCGCTCGGCGCCGCGACGGTGAGCTCATTGTAGACTCGGCGCACGGGCTTGATGCCCCGCGCGATCTCTTCGGCACGCGCCCGCAGTGCCTCGGTGGGCGTTTCCCCCGCCAGCAGCACCACCATGTTGTAACTGGTCACACTGAAGTGTGACTGCTCCCATAGCCCCGTATCCGCGTGCAGGGCGGCAAGGACCTTGCCCTCGATCACCTGATCTTCAACAATGGTTCCCGCGGTGCGACGATCGTGTGCGATCGAGGCACCGCCAACGGCCGCGGTCCCGATGACCAGGGGCACACAGCCGGCCAGCCACACGGCAGTCACTGCCGATCCGATCGTCACTAACAGATTCTTAGAGGTGATTCGCATGGACTTATGTCTCCTGTCCGGAAAAGTGATGGTCAATCAAATCGCACCAACAATGAATAATCAGGATATGGGTCTCCTGAATACGGGCGGTCGACGCGGCGGGCACACGCACTTCCACATCATCCTCGGCAAGGATTCCGCTCAGTTCGCCGCCGTCGCGGCCCGTCAGGGTAACAACCGCCATGGCCCGTGCCCGCGCTGCATGCACGGCCTGCACGATGTTAGCAGAATTGCCACTGGTAGAGATGGCTAGCAGCAGGTCACCGGCGCTGCCAAGCGCATGTATCTGTCTGGCGAACACCTGGTCGAAGGTGTAATCGTTGGCAATGGATGTCAGCGCAGAACTGTCTGTCGTCAAGGCAATTGCGGGCAAGCCCCGCCGCGGCATCTCGAAGCGGTTGGTCAGCTCGGATGCAAAGTGCTGTGCATCAGCGGCAGAACCGCCATTCCCGCAGATCAGTATCTTGCCGCCTTGGTCCAGGCGGTCGGCCAGTTTCCTGCCGGCACGCACGATTGCCGTGGCGGCGCTGGACAGGGTCTGGCGTTGGGTGTCGATGCTCTGCTGGAAATGCCGGGCGATACGTTGTTCCGCTTCCATGGATAAACTTTGGCTCAATGCTCAGGCGGCGTCGAAGGCGTTGGGTATCCAGCCGGTGTCGAAGCTGACCGCACCTGATGCGTCCGGTGCCAGTGTCACCACATCAAAGCGCGCAGGCAATCGTGCGAGTGACGGAAAGCATTTCAGGAAATATTCGGCGCAATGAATCAGGCGGGCGCGTTTCCGGGAGTCCACGGTCTCCGCTGCCGATCCGTATCTGCTGGTCTTGCGGTACCTGACCTCGACGAACACCAGATGCTGCCCGTGGCGCATGATCAGGTCAATCTCCCCCCTGCGGCAGCGGAAATTGCGCGTAACCAGTTCCAGCCCCTGCTGTGTAAGGAACTGGTGGGCCCACTCTTCAGCGCGTTGGCCCGTCGCGATATGCGCCGCTCGTTGCGTCATTGTCTGCCTCCCTGCGTGTGGCCGGCTCCGGCCCGTCGTCCTGACGTGGGAAATTATCATCGCGCGCCGACCCGGGTACAGACGGCGTCGCAACCTGCACCCGCTGCGGTACGCCGTTCTGGAACTGCGCCCAGAGCAGCGAACGATGGACGTCGCGCTCGTCGTCCAGGCTCAGGTCACCGGTGACCCCTCGATACCACTGAAAGGTCCCGCGACCCAGTTCCGGAAGGTAAGGTACCAGCTTGTAGGCATCGATGCCCATGGCATAAAAACGCGTGTAGCGCGCCGGGCGATCCGGCATCGCCTCGTCAAAGGACTGCCGCAATGGCGCGACCTGGTCGCCGTCGCTCAGGACCCAGGGCATGTCGCAAAACACCACCCCGTTCATGTCATCATCGGCGGTGGCATCGGGGTATCCCGCATAGACATGCGAGGTGGCGAGGACCGGCAGGTCGGAGGCCCGATGGAACCGCAGCAGGGGACGCAGCAGACGCGCCCGCTCGGGCGGCGCCACGAGCAGAACAAAATCCGCGTCCTGTCGTCGGCGTGGTTCGAACTCAAGCTTTTCGCCCAGTGCGGCTGTGAGGTTCCGGTGGCGGCGTTTGCTGTCATCGATGTTCAGCAGCGTGCTCACGCTATTGGATAACTCTTTCTGCTCTTCCCCAAAGCGCTGCACCTCCAGCAATTCACCGCCCAAGGCCTGCCACCGGGCGGCAAATGCCGCGAGGACCCGCTCGCCCCAGGGCCCGTCGGGGAGGATCGCCAGGGCATGCGCGTAGCCGTCACTGCGCGCCTGTTCTGCCAGTTGTCTGGCCTCATCCTCGGGCGCCAGACTGAAGCGATAAAGGTTGACCGGGGTCGGGTCTGCTGACTCCGTGGTATTAAGCGCCAGCACCGGAATCTCGAGCGTGACGGCGCGTGCGAGTTCCGTTACCGATTCCTTGCGCAAGGGGCCGACAATGAAGCTCATCCCGTCGCGAACCGCCTCCTGGTACCGCGCCCAGGTCTGGCCGGGATCTGTGCCGATGTCGTAAAAGTGTAATGCGGGGCGATTTGCAGGACTTCGCGGGTCATAGTACGCGGCGAGCATGCCGTCCCGCACGGCGGCTGCGGCCTGCGCCCAGGGTCCTGTCGAGGGGAGGAGCACGCCAATCCGGTGCGGGTATTCACTGATGCGCGCGATGCCGGCCTGCAGGTCGGCGACAATGCCTCCGGCCACTGCCGGGTGGCTCGGGTGGCGTAACTGCCAGTCGCTGAGGCGCTCGGCCAGGCGTGCCGGTTCCTGCTGATGCTGGCGCACCAGCGTTGCGAGTGACAGCCAGCCGATCAGCACTTCCGAGGACGAGGTGGCCTCGAGCCGGGTGCGTGTCGGATCGTCGAGCCGCATCAGATCCTGCCAGAGCGCCAGCTGATTTGCCTGGCGTTCCGCCCCGGGTGCCAGCATCGCATCGACCCAGATGCGTTCCTGAATACTGGACACATAGTCACCGCGCAGGCTGTGGGCGCTGGCGCGCAGCCGGTGATAACGGGTCTCCTGTTCGGGCGTGGGTTTCTCCAGTGGCATGCTCAGCAACTCGAGCGCCGCCTCGGCCTCATAGTTCAGCAATGCGGATTCGGCGCGGGCCAGGCGGACCCGGTTGGCTTGCCCCGGATTCAGGTCGGCCGGCAGCGCGTCCAGCAGTCTGCGCGCCTGTTCCATATCACCGCCCGCGAGCAGGCTCTCGATCGCCGCGAGCTGCAGGTCATGGCTGAGCGGCGCGGTCGTCTCGCCGGCCAGGGACAGGTAGATATCCGCTGCTGCGCGATATTCGCCCGCCGCCTGCAGGGTCTCCGCCTGAGCGAGGCGCTGGGCGTCAACCGGGGGTGCCGTCTTGACCGGCGGAGCCGCGCAGCCGACCAGCAGCAACGCCGCCAGCAGGACACTTATCAGGGGGAAGAGGACTCGCCCGGATTTCTCACAGGGCGGCGTTGGAAGATCGTATTCTCCTGCGCCGATTGAAATTGTGTTGAGCATGCAAAAGGCAGTGTCTTTGTAGAGATGCCTATCCCGGCCCTGGCTGGTCCTCATGCGCCTGGACTTGCTTTTCACTCCAGTGGTATAGCTACAGCTACCACTTTATCGCGCCCAGGGCTCGGCTGGGCCAAGCCCGCTCCGCAGGCGAAAGGTCCACCGGACCTTTCGCTTACCTGGCTCCGCCCAGAGCGGCGTCCAGACACACGATTCCTGCGCCAGTATCCGGGATCCCTGTGAGAAATCCGGACTACGGACTTGGTGAAACGCACAATGGCGGCTATTGTACTGGTTTTCATGCTCGACATGTAGGGCTGTGTAGCCTTCCTGGTAGAGGTTTCATTCAGTGCTCGGGGCGCAGCGCAGGTGTCTCGGAACAGGGGCAGAACATGGGCGTCAAGGCTGGCGTATTGTACGTTGTTGCAACACCGATAGGTAACCTGGAAGACATCAGTCAGCGCGCTCTGAAGGTGTTGGCGAGCGTTGACCGGATCGCTGCCGAGGACACGCGGCACAGCCAGCGCCTGCTGGGTCACTACGGTATCTCCACACCCATGGTCGCATTTCACGAACACAACGAGCGCGAAATGGCCGAGGCGCTGGTCGGGTCGCTGGGCGCCGGCGAGTCGATTGCACTGATCTCGGATGCCGGGACCCCGCTTATCAGCGATCCGGGTTTTCGTCTGACGCGCGCCGCGCAGGCGGCAGGCATTGCCGTCAGTCCCATCCCGGGTGCCAGTGCGCTGACGGCGGCGCTGTCGGTTGCCGGCCTGCCGACGGACCGCTTCGTCTTCGAGGGCTTCTTGCCGAGCAGGCACAGCGCGCGTCTGGCCAGGCTCGAGGCATTGACGGGCGAAACGCGGACGCTGGTTTTTTATGAGTCCAGCCACCGCATCCATGACACGCTCGCCGATATGCGTGACGCATTCGGTGAAAACCGCCAGGCTGTCATTGCGCGTGAACTCACCAAGACCTTCGAGGAGGTGCACGGTGATCGGCTCGAGGCGCTGGCTGAGTGGCTGGCAGCGGAGCCGAATCGCGGGAAAGGGGAGTTCGTGGTACTGGTCGAAGGGGCTGCCGTGACGCAAACCGCGGACGAGGCCGAGGGTATCAGGATTCTGGATCTGCTCCTGGCTGAACTGCCGGTCAAGAAGGCGGCCGCGCTGGCGGCTGCGGTCACGGGGCGGCGCAAAAATGAGATGTATGCGCTGGCGCTCGCAAGGGTGAGGAGTGAGGAGTGAGGAGTGAGGAGTCAGAATCCAGGATCCAGAATACAGAATACAGAATACAGGAGTGAGGAGTGAGGAGTCAGCATCCAGAATACAGAATACAGAATACAGAATACAGGAGTGAGGAGTGAGGAGTCAGAATCCAGGAGTCAGAATCCAGGATCCAGAATACAGAATACGGAATACGGAATACGGAATACGGAATACGGAACTACAGCATACAGGAGTGAGGGAAGAGTTCGGTGCGCGTTTTCACTGCTGGCCGCAGGGTTGGGGCGCGGGCATAGACCGGAGAGCGGATCGATGTCGACGCGTCGCGTCTTCCCCTAACTCCTCATTCCACACTCCTGACCCCTCACTGCCGTTCCTCGTGCTGCCGGAGCGCCCAGGCCACGTGTTCGCGTATCAGCTCGGAGGGGTGGTCGCGGCGCGAGGACAGCGCAGCGATGACCTGGGGTGTCGTCGGCGCATTGCCCAGGGCCACGGCAATGTTGCGCAGCCAGCGCAGATAACCAATGCGCCGGATGGCGGAACCTTCGGTGCGTTGCAGAAAATCGGCCTCGTGCCACCGGAAGAGGTCCACAAGCGGGACTGCGTCCAGAGGGTGACGGGCATGGAAATCGGCCTCGCGCGTGCCGGTGGCAAAGCGGTTCCAGGGGCAGACGAGCTGACAGTCATCACAGCCATAGATGCGGTTGCCGATGGCGGGGCGCAGCGCCTCGGGAATCGATCCCTTCAGTTCGATGGTCAGATAGGAGATGCAGCGTCGCGCATCCAGCCGGTAAGGTGCGAGGATTGCCCGCGTCGGACAGATGTCGATGCAGGCCTGGCAGGTGCCGCAGTGATTGCTGCCCGGGGAATCCGCCGGCAGGGGCAGGCTGGTAAAGAGTTCGCCGAGAAAAAACCAGGAGCCGGCCTTTTCCTGGAGCAGATTGGTGTGTTTTCCGATCCAGCCAAGCCCCGCCTTCTGGGCGAGGGCTTTTTCCAGAACCGGGGCGCTGTCTGTAAAGACCCGGTAGCCGAAGGGGCCGGCAACTGACACAATGCGTTCGGCAAGCCGCTGCAACCGGCGCCGCACTACCTTGTGATAGTCCCGACCCAGGGCATAACGGGAGATGTAGGCGGATGCGGGTGCGTTCAGTACGGCCTCTGCCGGCTCGGCATCGGGCGGCCAGTAGTCCATCCGCACCGTGATGATACTTTGCGTGCCGGGCACGAGTTCCGCCGGTCGGCTCCGTCGGGTGCCATGCCTTGGCATGTAGGCCATCTCGCCGTGGAAACCGTCGGCGAGCCAGGCCAGGAGATGGGCCTCGTCCTCGTCCAGAACCGTGTCGGCGATGCCAAGCTGCTGGAAACCCAGTTCGCCGGCCCAGCGCCTGATCGTGCGCGCGAGGGCATGGAAGTCGAGTGAAGGGGCTGCATCGGGACCGGGCTTGGGCATACTGGCATCGTCACCGCGCTTCGCGGTATGGTGGCTGCGCACAGACAGATTATAAGGCGCTTGCGCCGCATCTGCGCTTGCCCTGTGTCAGTTTTCTCACCGAGTGGCGGGGCAGAACCCATCGGAGACAGGCCACAGACGCGTCCGAGCCAGAACTTACCCGGGGCTGTATTCCGGGCTAGTGCTTTTTCAATCTGATGAGGACGGATATTATGGCCACGGAATCCACGGAAGGACACGGAAAGAACGAACACCCATGAGAAATTTTTCCGTGTCCTTCCGTGGATTCCGTGACTATACATAAAAATACTGGCAGTCAGCTTCATATGTTACGAACGCAAATCCCACTGTACCGCGCCAACGCGGTGCGCGAGCTGGATCGCCTTGCCATCGAGGTGCGTGGCGTCCCCGGCTATACCCTGATGTCCCGGGCGGGCGCGGCCGCGTTCAGCGTGCTGAGGGAGCAGTGGCCGGGCGCACGTCGGGTTGCGGTCTTCTGCGGTGTCGGCAATAACGGCGGCGATGGCTTTGTGCTGGCACGCCTGGCACGGGCTGCCGGCCTCGATGTGCGTATCGTGCAGGTCGGTGACGGGGAGCGTCTTCGAGGGGATGCCCGCACCGCGGCCGAAGCCGCCAGGGCGGCCGGACTGACTCCCGTTTGTCCTGCGGACGCTGCGATCGATGATGTCGACGTGCTGATCGATGCCTTGTTCGGCACCGGTCTGGAGAGGCCGGTGGAAGGGGCCTGGCGCGAGGCGGTACAGGCGATCAATGCGCAGGCGGCGCCCGTGCTTGCCATCGATATCCCCAGTGGTCTGCATGCCGACACCGGGTCGGTGCTGGGTGTTGCGGTGCGTGCCGACCGGACCGTCACTTTCATCGGGCGCAAGCGCGGGCTCTACACCGGGGAGGGGCCGGAGTTCGCAGGGGCCATCGATTTCGTCGATCTGGATGTTCCGCCGGATATCTATGCGGAGGTGACGACCGATAGCTGGCTGCTTGGACCGGGGCAGGTGGCGGATTGTCTGCCGCGCCGGCCACGGACCCAGCACAAGGGTGCCAACGGTCACGTGCTGGTGATTGGCGGGGATCATGGTATGGGGGGCGCCGCGCGCCTGGCGGCCGAGGCCGCAGCCCGCAGCGGTGCCGGCCTGGTGAGCGTCGCGACGCAGCCCGAACACGTCGCGCTGATCACCGGTGGCCGCCCCGAACTGATGAGCCACGGCGTCAAATCGGCGCACGATCTGCTGGCACTGTTGGAGCGGGCCACGGTGGTGGCGATCGGACCCGGACTCGGGCAGTCGGCATGGTCACGGATGATGTTTGCAACGGCGCTGGCCAGCTCCCTGCCTCTGGTGGTTGACGCGGATGCCCTGAATCTTCTGGCCAGGCACCGCCAGCAGCGGGGCAACTGGATACTGACGCCGCATCCAGGCGAGGCGGCGCGCTTGCTGCGCCGATCGTCTGAGGCAGTTCAGAGCGATCGGTTCGCGGCAGTAGCGGCACTGGTGAAGGAGTACGCGGCAGTCGCCGTGCTGAAAGGGGCTGGCACCCTCGTGTGCAACGGTGACGAGTTTGCGGTCTGCCCGACAGGGAATCCGGGCATGGCCAGTGGCGGCATGGGGGACGTGCTGACAGGTATACTCGCCGCGCTGCTGGCGCAGGGCCTGACCCGGGAGGATGCGGCGCGGGCCGCGGTCTACGTGCATGGCGCGGCTGCCGACGCCGCGGCGGGCGATGGCGAACGTGGCCTGGTCGCGCTCGATGTGATCGAGGCATTGCGGGGACAGATCAATCCGTGCCGATAGAGATTGCGGACCCCGCGGCCATGGAGGCCTTCGGCAGCCGGCTTGCGCAGGCCAGCACGCAGGGCGGAGTGATCTTTCTTCAGGGTGAGCTTGGCGCCGGCAAGACGACGCTGGTACGCGGCTTCGTGCGTGCCCTGGGGTATGCGGGACGGGTCAAGAGTCCCACCTATACGCTGCTGGAATCCTACAGCCTGGAAGGCGTCAACCTCTATCACCTGGACCTCTACCGCCTGGCGGACGCGGAGGAACTCGAGTGGATCGGGATTCGTGATCTGCTGGAAGAAGCCGACCTGTGCCTGATCGAGTGGCCCGATCGCGGCCTCGGTGTTCTGCCGTCCCCGGACCTCGAGATTCAGATTGAGTATCGCGGGGAAGGGCGCGTCCTGCAGCTGTTGCCGACCTCAGATCGCGGGCGGGACATTGTGCGCCAACTGGACAGTCCACAAGTCTAGATTTTTAAATAGGTTTAGCGGCTATCTGACGGTTAAAGAAGGGAAAAGCTTGAAAATATTTTCAGCTTGTGGCTAGATAACCGCAAAACCGCCCAGGGAGCCGGCCATGCGGATAAAGATAACGGGATTCTGGTTGCTGTTCTGGCTGAGTGGCCTGTGTCTGGCCCAGAGTGGCGAAGTGCAGGGCATCCGCGTGTGGTCGGCGCCGGACAATACCCGGGTGGTGCTGGATCTCAGCGGCCCCGTTTCCCATTCCCTCTTCAGTCTTTCCAATCCCCGGCGTGTGGTCATCGATCTCATCGATACCCGTATGGGGGACGGTGCTGCAGCGGCCGGTGCCGCCGCCGGACTGGTGCAGCGAATCCGCAGCGGGGCGCGCAACAAGCGCGACCTGCGCATGGTCCTCGATCTGTCGAAAGAGGTCACACCACGCAGTTTCCTGCTTGCGCCCAATGCACAGTACGGGCATCGTCTGGTCGTTGATCTGATCGAGCGATCTGACGCCGGCAGCAAGAAACCCGTCAAGACGGCACCGCGCGCCGGCACGGCCGGCAAGACGCGCGAGCTGCTTATTGCCATCGATGCCGGCCATGGCGGCGAGGATTCGGGTGCGCGCGGATCGCGGGGCACCCGCGAAAAGGACGTGGTTCTGCAGATTGCGCGGCGTCTGGAGGCTCTGGTCCGGCGTGAGCCCGGTATGCGACCGGTCATGATCCGTGAGGGGGACTACTTCATCCCGTTGCGAAAACGCGTACACCAGGCGCGCGAACACAAGGCGGATCTGTTCGTGTCAATTCACGCCGACGCCTTCCGCGATCGGCGTGCGCGGGGTTCATCCGTCTACGTGCTTTCCAGTCGCGGTGCCAGTTCCGAAATGGCCCGGATACTGGCCAGAAACGAGAATGCCGCGGACCTCGTCGGTGGCGTCAGTCTGAACGACAAAGACGACCTCCTGAAATCGGTTTTGCTGGATTTGTCCCAGGCGGCCAGTATCGAGGCAAGCATGGAAGTGGCCAACAATGTCCTGGGACAGTTGCGCAGGCTGGGCAAGATCCACAAGGGCGGTGTGCAACAGGCAGGGTTCGTGGTTCTGAAGTCTCCCGATATTCCCTCGATCCTGGTCGAAACGGCCTTCATTTCGAACCCGGATGAAGAACGCCAGTTGCGCGATTCCAGACATCAGCAGAAGCTGGCAGAAGGCATTCTCAGGGGCATCAAGGCCTACTTCCGCAACAACCCGCCACCCGGAACCCTCATGGCGCAGCGCCAGCATGTCATCAAACGGGGGGATACGCTTTCCGAGATTGCCCAGAAGTACGAGGTCAGCATGAAGGACCTCCAGGTAGCCAACGATCTCACGGATAATACCCTGCAGGTCGGCAAGGTGTTGCGCATTCCCTCCGAGGGTTCCTGATCCCAGTCGACGCCGGTCCTGGGCCTGAATCGACTGCTGTAGCGGGGCAGGCACCCATTGCCGTCAATACCCCCATGAAATCGACGCGAGGCAGCGAAGGAGTCAAGTCCTGCAATTGGCCACGGAACCCACGGAATGCCGAACCCAATCGTCTTTCCGTGTTCTTCCGTGGCCATCTGAAAAGCCTTTTTTTTCTTCCCGCAGCTGGTATGTTTCCTCTTCAGGTCCTGAAACATCCCTGACGTCGCGGCCCGCTTGAGGTACCCTTATGCCTCCGGACTGGAGTCTCCGGGCCAACTGATGCCGATACGCTGCCTGCCACCGCAACTCATCAACCAGATCGCCGCCGGCGAGGTGGTGGAGCGGCCTGCGTCCGTGATCAAGGAATTGCTGGAAAACGCACTGGACGCGGGTGCAGGCAGCATCCAGATCGATATCGTACAGGGGGGCAAGAAGCTGCTCCGGGTCCGCGACGACGGCTGCGGTATTCAGCGCGATGAACTCAGACTTGCGCTGTCGCGGCACGCAACGAGCAAGATCGCTTCCCTCGAAGAGCTCGAACAGGTCGCCACACTCGGATTTCGCGGCGAAGCACTGCCGAGCATCGCGTCGGTCTCGCATCTGACCGTGACCTCGCGAACGCCGGACTCGGCCAGCGGCTGGCAGGTTTCGGGTGACGGGGGTGAATCGCTGACCGAACCGGAGCCGGCGCCGCATCCCGCCGGTACCACCATCGAAGTCCGGGATCTGTTTTTCAATGTACCGGCGCGCCGCAAGTTCCTGCGGACGGACACGACAGAGTTCAAGCACATCGAGGATCTGGTTCGCCGAATTGCGCTCAGCCGTTTCTCCGTGGGCATCGGCCTGCACCACAATCAGCGTCCGGTGTGGCGGCTGGCAGGTGCGCGGGAGCGTGTCGAGCAGGAGCAGCGTCTTGCCCAGCTCTGTGGCAAGGAGTTTGCTGCGCAGACCGTCTACGTCGAACAGGCCGCGGCCGGATTGAGCCTGCATGGCTGGATCGGCCTGCCCACGTTCTCACGCAGCCAGGCCGATCTCCAGTACTTCTTCGTCAACGGTCGTGCGGTGCGCGACAAACTGGTTGGCCACGCGGTACGCCAGGCGTATCAGGATGTGTTGTATCACGGGCGGCATGCCGCGTTTGTACTTTATCTGGAGATGGACCCGGTCGCCGTGGATGTGAACGTGCACCCCGCCAAGCACGAGGTGCGTTTCCGTGACAGTCGCACCGTTCACGACTTTCTGTTCCGGACCTTACACGAAGTGCTGGCTGAGGTGCGGCCTGGCAACGCAGCCAGGCCCGCGGCCCTGACGGCAGGCCCCGTGCATGCCGCTGCCGTCGGCTATGCGGCGCCCCGGCAACAGCCCATGCCGCTTGCGGTCGAGGAGTACATGCAGGCGTATGCAGCCCTGCATCCTGACAGCGATGGCCTCGAGCCGGTTGATGCCGGGCCGGCTCCCGCAGGCTGCGAACAGCCGGCACCGGCATCCGGGATTCCTCCGCTGGGGTTCGCCCTGGCCCAATTGCACGGCGTTTACATCCTTGCCCAGAATGCGCAGGGTCTGGTGTTGGTTGACATGCACGCGGCGCACGAGCGTATCACCTACGAGCGACTGAAACGCGCCTTCGCCGGCGAGGGGATTCGCACGCAGCCGCTGCTGGTGCCGCTTGGCCTGTCGGTGAGCGAACGCGAGGCACAGCTTGCCGAAGACAGTGCCGCGGTATTCCGGGAGCTGGGATTCGAGATCGACCGCCTGGGACCCGAGCAGCTCGTGGTGCGCCAGATCCCGGCGCTGCTGCATCAGTCCGATGTGGCGGCCCTGGTCAAGGACGTCCTGTCTGACCTGCTCGTTCAGGGCAGCAGCACGCGCGTGCGCGAGGCCTTCAACGGCCTGTTGTCGACGCTGGCCTGTCATGGATCGGTGCGCGCCAATCGCGAATTGAGTCGTGGCGAGATGGATGCCCTGCTGAGGGATATGGAACGCACCGAGCGCAGCGGCCAGTGTAATCACGGGCGGCCAACCTGGGTACAGATGAGCCTGCAGGAACTGGATCGCTTCTTTTTGCGCGGGCGTTGACAGCGATGCGGCGTGGCACCACTGTGCCGGCACCCGTGCCCTGCATCATGGGTCCCACGGCCTCGGGCAAGACTGAGCTTGCCGTGTGGCTGGTGCAGCGTTTCCCCTTTGAGATTATCAGTGTCGATTCGGCGATGGTGTTCCGGGGCATGGATATCGGTACGGCCAAACCGGATGCCGATACGCAACGCCTCGCGCCGCATCGCCTGATCGACATCCTCGATCCCGCGCAGGCCTACTCGGCGGCGCGCTTTCGTGAGGATGCCTTGCGCGAGATAGCCGATATCCGGGCCCGCGGACGCTGGCCCTTGCTGGTCGGTGGCACCATGCTGTACTTCCGGGCCCTCGAGCAGGGCCTGGCGGTGCTGCCGGAGGCCGATGCGGTGTTGCGCCAGCGCCTGAATGCCGACGCGAGGACACAGGGCTGGGCGGCCCTGCATGCCAGGCTGGCCAGGCTTGACCCGCTTGCCGCACGGCGGATCCACCCGAACGATCCGCAACGTATACAACGCGCGCTGGAGGTGTGTGAACTCAGCGGGCGACCGATGAGCGAACTGCTCGGGTCTTCCCGAGACCGGCCCGTGCCCCTGCTCAAGCTTGCTCTGGCACCGCCGGAACGCCACGAACTGCATGCGCGCATTGCGCGGCGTTTTCACGAGATGCTGGCAGCCGGACTGATCGAGGAGGTCAGGGGGCTGTATGAGCGGGGCGACCTGGGTCCGCAACTGCCCGCGGTGCGTGCCGTCGGCTATCGCCAGGTCTGGCGCTATCTGGCCGGTGAACTGGGGCGCGACGAAATGGTCGAACAGGGTATCATTGCGACCCGCCAGTATGCGAAACGCCAACTCACCTGGCTGCGGGGTGAGCAGAACCTGCACTGGTTTTGCGGGGGCAACCCCGCGGTGTTTGGGGATACGGCAGCCGTACTTGACAGCGCGCTTCCAATAGGCGATTTAGATAAGTGATTATGCTAAACTTTCCGACCGGTGACAGGGGAAAGCGGTATAACTGACTAATTAGGCTCTGTTTTGTGAGCGTCACGGGCCCGGCACCGGGAGCCCTGGCGATAGACGGCTGGGCCTGGGAGATTGATCTTGGCAAACATAATTAGAAAAAGGAGAGATGACATGGCGCGTGGACAGTCACTGCAAGAGCCCTTTTTGAACACGTTGCGCAAGGAGCGGGTGCCGGTCTCGATCTATCTGGTGAATGGAATCAAGCTGCAGGGGCAGATCGAATCTTTTGACCAGTTCGTGGTGTTGTTGAAGAACAGCGTCAGTCAGATGGTCTACAAGCACGCGATCTCAACGGTTGTCCCGGCACGCAATGTGCGCATTGCCATTGCCACCGAAGAAGCTGCCGGTCCTGAACCAGGTAATGTGTGACGGTCAGCGGGCGCATTGGGGATGTGCCTTTGTTTGAACGTCCCCAAAGCGGTGAACGGGCGGTCCTGGTAAACGTTATTCTCTCCGCAGATGCGGATCAGGAGGCACCGGCGGAATTCACCGAGCTGGCGCGTTCGGCCGGTGCCCAGCCGATCAGTGTCTTGTCGGTGCGACGGGAAAGGCCCGACCCGAGGTATTTCATCGGCGCGGGGAAAGCGGAAGAGATCCGCGAACTGGTGGTCAGGGAGGGTGGCGAACTCATCCTTTTTAACCACGCACTGTCTCCGAGTCAGGAACGTAATCTGGAACGCCTGTGCAATTGCCGGGTGCTCGACCGCACCGGCTTGATCCTGGATATCTTCGCGCAACGCGCGCGGTCTTTTGAAGGCAAGCTGCAGGTCGAGCTTGCACAGCTCAGGCATCTTTCCACGCGCCTGATACGCGGCTGGACACACCTTGAACGCCAGAAGGGCGGTATCGGTTTGAGAGGGCCAGGTGAAACCCAGCTCGAGACCGACCGGCGCCTGATCGGTGGCCGCATAAAGCAGCTCCGTGGCCGACTGCAGCGGGTTGAACGCCAGCGCCAGCAGGGTCGCCGGGCCCGGCATCGCGCCTCGGTGCTCACGGTCTCCCTGGTCGGTTATACCAATGCCGGAAAGTCCACCCTTTTCAATACGCTGACCGGTGCGGCCGCCTACGTGGCGGATCAGTTGTTCGCAACCCTCGACCCGACCTTGCGGCGTTTGCCGCTACCGGGGCCGGGCCAGGTGGTGCTGGCGGATACGGTGGGCTTTATCCGTCAGTTGCCGCACGATCTGGTGGCGGCGTTTCGGGCGACGCTGGAAGAGACGCGCGAGGCCGATCTGCTGTTGCATGTGGTGGATGCGAGTGATCCTCAGCGCCGTGAGCATATCGCCCAGGTCAACCAGGTGCTACAGGAAATCGGTGCCGGCGAGGTGCCGCAGCTCATGGTCTACAACAAATGCGATCTGCTCGATGAATCTCCGCATGTGGATCGCGACAGTGACGGCAAGCCCTGGCGAGTCTGGTTGTCTGCCCTGCAGGGCCAGGGCACCGATCTGGTGCTCGCGGCGCTGGCTGAACGCCTCAGCGCCAAGACGGTAGAAGGCTGGCTTTGCCTGTCGGCATCCGGTGCCCGGCTGCGAGCGGAGCTCTTCGAATGTGGCAGCGTGCGTGAGGAATTTGCAGATGAGCAGGGCCGCTGGTGGCTGCGCGTGCATATCCCGCAGCAGGAACTCACAAGACGGTGTGCGGCAAACGGTGTGAACTGTGAGCTGCATCCTGATCCGCAGGGAGAATTCCTTGCGAGTGTGGCGCAAGGCCCATAGAATCGGCATTTCTGATTTAAACCCTGACACTCGCAGTCCTCGGCATTGCGTCGAATCGGTGGCGCGGGCTGTAGTGTCCAAATCATAATTCGAAACGAGACTGGAGTTGGCGAATGGCCTGGAACGAGCCGGGTGGCGGCGATAAGGATCCCTGGAGCGGGCGAGGCAGCGAACAGGGCCCGCCTGATCTCGATGAAATAGTCCGCAAGATGCAGGACCGATTCCGCGGCCTGTTCGGTGGCGGCAAGAAAGGCGGCGGGGGCGGAGGGCGGCCGGAGGGTGGCGGCAGACTGGGTCTGGGTCTGATCATACTCATTGCGGCGATCGTCTGGCTGCTGTCCGGCATCTATATCATCGACGAAGGCAAGCGCGGTGTGGTGCTTCGCTTCGGGAAATTTACCGAGATCACCATGCCCGGTCCGCATTGGCGTATCCCGTATCCCGTTGAGGAAGCGGAAGTGGTGGACGTCGGTCAGCGTCGCTTCGTTGAAGTCGGCTACCGCTCCACGGGGGGGCGCGGTAACACCCCGGTCGCCGTGCCCAAAGAGGCGCTGATGCTCACGCAGGACGAAAACATCGTCAACATCCAGTTGGCCGTGCAGTATCAGGTCAAGGACCCGCGCGCCTATCTGTTCCAGGTGCGCGATCCGGATCTCACGCTGAAGCAGGCGACCGAGAGTGCGATTCGCGAGGTTGTCGGCAAGAGCAAGATGGACTTTGTGCTCAAGGAGGGACGCGGCGAGGTTGCGCAACAGATCAAGGAACTGCTGCAGGAAATCCTGGATCAGTACAAGACCGGGTTGCTGGTGACGACGGTGAATCTGCAGGACGCGCAGCCGCCGGAAGAGGTGCAGGGTGCATTCGCCGATGCGATCAAGGCGCGCGAGGATGAGGCGCGGCAGAAGAACGAGGCCGAGGCCTATTCCAACGATATCCTGCCCAAGGCGCGGGGTGCGGCAGCCCGGCAACTCGAGGAAGCCAACGCCTACCGCGAGAGCATCATCGCCAAGGCCGAAGGTGAGGCAAGCCGTTTCCACCAGCTCATGCAGGAATACCAGAAGGCGCCCCAGGTGACGCGTAAGCGCCTGTACATCGATGCGATGGAGAAAGTGCTCAGCGATACCAGCAAGGTGACCGTGGATCTGAAGCAGGGTAGCAGCCTGCTCTACCTGCCGCTCGATAGAATGATTGAGGGCTCCGCAGGCGCTGCCGTGAAAACCCTGCGTGACCTTGCCGCCAGCGGCTCCGATGCGGCAGAGACCGACAAGGACCGCGCACCGGTCCGTCAGCCGCGAATTTCCCGGGAGTCACGCTAATGTCTGCAAATAAAACCCTGGCGCTGTTGATTGTTGGGGCCCTGCTCCTGCTCGGTTCCTTTTCCATGTTTACGGTTGCGGAGTGGCAGCGGGCGATTCTGTTTCGCCTCGGCGAGATTGTCAGGACCGATTATGAGCCCGGGCTGCATTTCAAGGTGCCGGCCATCAATAACGTGCGGAAATTCGATGCCCGTGTCCTCACGCTCGACGTGGAACCGGAACGTTTCCTGACGGCGGAAAAGAAGAACGTGATTGTCGATTCCTTCGTCAAATGGAAGATTGCCGACATCAGCCGCTACTACACGGCAGTTCTGGGTGACGAGATCCAGGCTCGACGGCGCCTGGAACAGATCATCAAGAACGGCATGCGCGGAGAATTCAGCAAGCGGACCATCAATGAGGTGGTGTCAGGCGAGCGTCACCAGATCATGGATATCGTGACGGAAGATGCCAGCCGCGAGGCCAAAGAGATTGGTATTGCGATCGTCGACGTGCGGATTATGCGCATCGATCTTCCGGCGGAGGTGAGTTCCTCGGTCTACCGGCGGATGGAAGCCGAACGTGCACGGGTCGCCAAGGACTTCCGGTCGCGAGGGTTTGAGGCATCGGAACGGATTCGCGCCGATGCGGACCGCCAGAGCGCGATCATTCGCGCGGAGGCCTACCGCGATGCAGAGGGGATTCGGGGTGAGGGTGATGCCAAGGCTGCCGAGGTTTACGCGCATGCCTACGAGCAGGATTCAGAGTTCTTCGCCTTCTACCGCAGCCTGAATGCCTATCAGCATGCGTTTGACAGCAAGAGTGATATTTTCATTCTTGACCCGAGTACAGACTTCTTTCAGTACTTTAATCAGGAAACCGGCGCGCGCTGACGGTCACGGCTGACCTGAGCGACGCGTGCCAGACAACCCGGGCGGTAATTCACCGCCCGGCTTTTTTGTGGATGTAGGCGATGTGGCAAGATCTGCTTTCAGCGCTCGCGCTCATGCTGGTCCTGGAGGGGATCCTGCCCTTCCTGAGTCCGGAAACCACGCGGCGCACCTTGCAGACGGCGAGTCAGATGGATAACCGGGGCCTGCGCATCACCGGGCTGATCAGTATGCTTGCCGGCGTCGCGCTGCTCTATCTCGTGCGCTAGCCTGCATTTCTCACCGGGCGGCGATAGAGTCACATAATGCACTGAGGTAAGGAACGGAGTGCAGATCAGGAAAAAGACAGTGTGTAATCAGGCAGCGCCTATCCCGGCCCTCGCTGGTTCTCGCGCGCCCGGACTTGCGCTTCACTCAAGTGGTAGCTACGGCTACCACTTTCCCTCCAGCGCGGCGTCCGGACACACGAGCCCTGCGCCAGCATCCGGGATCCCGGTGAGAAATGCGGGCTAGTACTCTTTACAGCTTGACAATGACAGATGCTGACAACTTAAGCTGAGTGCCAGCATTTTATATACAGCCACGGAATGCACGGAAGGACACAGAAAAAATCCTAATGAGTGTTGGTTCTTTCGGTGTTTTTCCGTGGATTCCGTGGCCATAATATCCGTCATCATCAGATTGAAAAAGCACTAGGGCGACAAACACAGGTTCGCGGATGGGTATGACGGCGTTGGATCACTGGTTACTGCCGGAAGGGATTGCAGAGCTCCTGCCCGATGAGGCATGGCGGCTGGAGACGCTGCGCCGGCGCCTGCTGGATGTCTACCGCAGTTGGGGCTATGAGCTGATCATTCCGCCCATGGTGGAGTTCCTCGAGTCACTGCTCACGGGTACCGGGCATGACCTGGATCTGCAGACCTTCAAGTTGACTGACCAGCTGACCGGACGCTTACTCGGCGTACGCGCGGATATGACGCCGCAGGCGGCGCGCATCGACACCCATCAGCTGAAACGGGAAGGGCCGGTGCGTCTGTGTTACCTCGGGACGGTGCTGCACACGCGTCCCGACGGATTTGCAGGATCACGCAGTCCGATGCAGGTGGGTGCGGAACTGTTCGGCCATGCGGGGATGGAAAGCGACCTGGAGATACTGGCGCTGATGCTGGAGACGCTGCGTATCACGGGCATAGACCATGTGCATCTGGATCTCGGGCATGTGGGGATCTTTCGCAATCTGGCGCGGCAGGCAGATTTGACGGACGAACAGGAAGATGGCCTGTTCGAGGTGCTGCAGCGTAAGGCATTGCCGGAAATTCACGCCCTGCTGGAAGCCCTGCATCTGCCAGCGATGGTTAATGAACAGCTGGGCGGTCTGGCACGGCTCCACGGTGACTGGGGCGTGCTGGACAGGGCGCGAGCCCTGTTGGAGGACGCAGACGAATCTGTGCATGCCGCACTGGATGATCTGGTTGCGATTGCCACCGAGGTTAAGCGGCGCTGGCCGGATCTGCCCTTGTATTTTGATCTTGCGGAACTGCGCGGCTACGGCTATCAGACCGGCGTCGTGTTTGCCGCGTTTACGCCGGGTTGCGGCGAAGAGATCGCACGCGGCGGACGCTATGACCAGATCGGTGAGGTCTTCGGTCGGGCGCGGCCGGCAACCGGTTTCAGTGCCGATCTGAAAACGCTCATCGCGTTGAGTGGCCGCGATGTCAGCCCGGCACGCGGGGGGATACTGGCGCCCGCCAGTGGCGATGCGGCTCTGGAGCAGCGGATTGCGGAACTTCGGGAGGCCGGAGAGATTGTGGTTGTGATGTTGCCGGGTCAGACGGTGTATCCGGTCGAGAGTCACTGCAACCGAAAACTTGTCAAACAGGCTAATGCCTGGGTGGTGGAGCGATTCTGATGGCGCACGGGTCAGACAAGGCCCTGGGGAGAAAGCGTTCAAATGGGTAGGAATGTTGTCGTGATCGGCACCCAGTGGGGTGATGAGGGTAAGGGCAAGGTCGTGGATCTGCTGACCGAGCGTGCGAGGGCGGTGGTGCGTTTTCAGGGCGGGCATAATGCCGGCCATACGCTGGTCATCGACGGGGAGAAGACGGTTCTGCACCTGGTCCCGTCGGGGGTGCTGCGTGACGGTGTCAGCTGCCTGATCGGAAACGGTGTCGTCCTTTCGCCAACCGCACTGTTCAAAGAAATCCGCATGCTCGAAGACAAGGGCGTGCCGGCGCGGGAACGCCTGAAGATAAGCGAGGCCTGTGCGCTCATACTCCCTTACCACGTCGCACTGGATCACGCGCGCGAGAAGGCTCGCGGCAAGGCGGCAATCGGGACGACAGGACGCGGCATCGGCCCTGCGTATGAAGACAAGATTTCGCGGCGTGGCTTGAAGCTGGGTGAGATTTTTCACCGGGAACACCTGGCCTCGCGTCTGGGCGAGGTCATGGACTACCACAACTTCGCACTCCAGCATTACTTCAAGGTCGACCCCGTCGACTATCAGCAGGTGCTGGATGAAACCCTGAGCCTGGCTGAGGAACTGGCCCCGATGATCGGCGATGTGCCGGAGATTCTGGACCAGCACCGCCGGCGCGGCGACAACGTCATGTTCGAGGGAGCCCAGGGCGCCCTGCTCGATATCGATCATGGCACCTATCCGTTCGTTACCTCCTCGAATACGACGGCGGGTGGCGCCTGTACGGGCAGTGGCGTGGGGCCGCGCAACCTGGACTATATTCTCGGTATCACCAAGGCCTACACGACCCGGGTCGGTGCCGGCCCTTTCCCGACCGAACTCTTCGACGCCATGGGCGAACACCTGGCAAAGCAGGGAAATGAGTTCGGTTCCACCACGGGCCGCCCGCGGCGCTGCGGCTGGTTTGACGCGGTGGCACTGCGCCGGGCAAATCAGATCAACAGTGTCAGCGGGCTCTGCATTACCAAGCTCGATGTCCTGGACGGTCTGGACACCCTGCGACTCTGTGTCGGTTACACGTGCAGTGATGGCGAACGCGGAACGCCCCCCGTCGGCGCCGAGGCCCTGGCCAGCTGTGCACCGATCTACGAAGAACTGCCGGGCTGGAAAGAGTCCACCGTAGGAATCACGGCGTATGAGCAGCTGCCGGAGAACGCCAGGGCCTATCTCAGGAAAATCGAGGCGCTTGTCGAGGTGCCGGTTGCTATTATTTCGACAGGCCCTGAGCGCAACGATAATATCATCCTGCGGCACCCGTTTGACGGATAGAAGAAAGACCAGAATCCAGAAGCCAGAAGCCAGAAGCCAGAAGCCAGAAGCCAGAATCCAGAATCCAGAATCCAGAAGCCAGAAGCCAGAAGACAGAAGACAGAAGACAGAAGACAGCAGTGAGGCGTGAGGCGTGAGGCGTGGTGAGGGTCTGAGATTCTGAGTGCTGGCTCCTGAATTCTGGGTTCCTTTGCCTGAATGCCAGGCACGTCGCTTACTCCGATGCACTGGTTCATCCTCTCACTGTTGTCGGCGCTCAGTCTCGCTTCCGCTGACGCCGCGACGAAATACTGGCTGAGCGGCTACCGCGCGCGCGAATTGCTGTTGGTTCGCTTCCTCTTTAGCGCGCTCTTCCTCGCTCCCATCGTCCTCCTGCAGCCCTGGCCGGAACTGCCGGTGCAGTTCTGGTACTGGGTCGCCGCGCTGGTGCCGCTGGAAGTGGCGGCCATGCTGTTGTACATGCGTGCTATTCGTGATTATCCACTTGCACATACGGTCCCCTATCTTGCTTTCACGCCGGTTATCACGACATTGACCGGTTATCTGCTGCTCGGTGAAACCGTGAGTGCAGCCGGATTCACCGGTATCCTGCTGGTCGTGTGCGGGGCCTGGCTGCTGAATGCAGAGCGGGTGCGCGGGAAACAGGGCTGGAGCTGGCTGGCGCCGTTCCGGGCGATCCTCTCCGAGAAGGGTTCGCAACTGATGCTGGTGGTTGCGGTGATCTACAGCCTCACCTCGGTCATGGGGAAGGGCGCCATGCAGTACACAACCCCCTGGTTTTTCGGCGCGTTCTACTTTTGCCTGCTGGGGCTGGTCGTATTCGTCCTGTACCTGCCTGCCGGCGGGGGGCCGGGTGTTCTGCGCCGGCGGATGATGCCGCATCTGGTGGTCGGGTTCCTGATGGCCGCGATGGTCGTAACGCACTTTCTGGCGATTCAGAAGACCGAAGTGGCCTACATGATCGCGGTTAAACGCACCAGTCTGCTGTTCGCCATCGGCTACGGTGCCTTGCTGTTCGGGGAGAGGCGGGTCTGGCGGCACCTGCTGGCAGGGGGCATTATGCTGGCCGGCGTGGTTCTGATCGGCGTGCAGAATGCCCGGGCCATGTCCTGAATCCCCGGGACCCGCGGCAGGCGGCAAGCGATGGGCAGACAGACGCTGGAGGCCTGACCTTGCCACCCGGCTGATGCGGGGCGCCGCTGCTTCGACGGGGGTCAGCTATGCGGCTGCGGCAGCCCGATGGAGACAGCAGTTGCGGGTTCGCCTTTGGCGTGCCGGCAGAGCCGCTGAGCGTCCGCGGGTGTACAATGAATGGTCGAGCGAACCGCTGGATCCGAGCGGCGGATGGATTGGCGAAGGAGTTCCGGTCAGTGAAAACGATACTTGTGGCCATCGATGATTGTGAGTCCACGACCACAGCATCGCCTGTCATGCAGCGTGTCTGTGAACTGGCCCGCGCCTTTTCGAGCAAGGTGTGGCTTCTGCATGTGGTCCCGCAGTCTGGCCCGCTGCCCTTCAACGTGGACCGCAAGCGGGTGCGCGGGGAGATCGCCAGCGAGCTTCGCCATGAACATCAGTTCCTGCAACGTCTCGCGCAATGCCTGCGGGACAGGGAGATCGATGCCAGTGCCCTGTTGACCGAGGGTGCGACCAGCGACACGATACTGGAAGAGTCGCAGCGGCTGGACGCCGATCTGGTCGTGGTGGGCTCGCATGGCCACGGTCTCCTGTACCGTGCCCTGCTCGATGGTACGGGCGAGCGGCTGCTGGGGGAATCTGAGTGTCCGATCATGTTTGTTCCGGAACGCCGGCCTTGAGTCGCGCCTGGTGCTTTTTCAATCTGATGATTAAGGATAGTATGGCCACGGAATCCACGGAAGAACACGGAAACAATTCTTATGGGTATTGGTTCTTTCCGTGTTTTTCCGTGGATTCCGTGGCTATAAACAAAAATACTGACACTCAGCTTAGAGAGTGTTAGCCCCATATGAATCGGGGAACTCGCCGATTCAGGCGCGGGCGCTCTTAGCGCCGCCACCTTACTTTGCGTCAGTGAGCGCGAGATTTGCGCCGGTTTCGGCATGGAACAGGTGCAGCCTGCCCGCGTCCAGCGACAGTTCGAGTGTGTCACCTGCGGCGACGGGTGTATCCGGATTCAGCCGCGCGATCGCGCGGCTGCCCGCGCCCTTTGGCAAATCCGGGCCAAGCGCATGGTCCAGACCGCGGACCGTATCGGCGCTCAGGCGCCCGACATCGAAGTGCGCGTACAGCTCCGCGCCTGACCATTCAACGGCCTCGATGTGGGCGCGAAAATTCGCTGAGGACGTTTGCGGCATATCACCGGCACGTGCGAACGTGAAATGCTCGGGTCGGATGCCGGCGATCAGGGACACAGGCTTTCCGGAACGGGGCAGCCGGGCATCAGCGGGCAGCTTCAGATCGACCATGGGCAGCCTGAGCCGGTCGCCGTCGAGCGTGGCCGGTAGAAAATTCATCGCCGGCGAGCCGATGAAACCGGCGACGAACAGATTGCGGGGTTGCCGGTACAATTCCCGCGGCGTGCCGATCTGCTGGATGGCACCTTGGCGCATTACGGCCACGCGTTCGCCGAGCGTCAGCGCCTCGGTCTGGTCGTGGGTGACGTACACCGTCGTGGTGGCGAGGCGTTTCTGGATTCGGGCGATTTCGCTGCGCATTTGGGTGCGCAGGCGTGCATCCAGATTCGAGAGAGGTTCGTCGAGAAGGAACACTGCGGGATGGCGCACAATCGCCCGACCCATGGCGACGCGCTGACGCTGGCCGCCGGAAAGCGCGCGCGGCTTGCGCTCCAGCAGGCCATCGAGTTCCAGGATCCCGGCGGCCTCGTTGACGCGGCGGGCGATCTCCGCGCGCGGGAGCTTCGCAAGCTTCAGCGGGAAGGCCAGGTTCTCGCGCACGCTCATGTGCGGATAGAGGGCGTAGCTCTGAAAGACCATGGCCATGTTGCGGTCCTTGGGATCCACAGCGTTGATGATCCGACCGTCCAGGCGTATCTCGCCTTCGCTCACATCCTCCAGACCGACCAGCATGTTGAGCAGCGTTGATTTTCCACAGCCCGAGGGTCCGACGAGAATGAAAAACTCCCCGTCATGAATGGTGAAATCGGCGTTGCTGACAGCCAGTGTGCCGTCCGCAAACCGTTTGCTCAGCCTGTTGATGCGGATTTCTGCCACAGTCTCTACCCGTATGTCATGCCTTAACCCTTCACCGCCCCCGCGGTCAGACCGGTGACAATGCGTCGCTGAAAGACCAGCACCATGATGATGATCGGAATCGTCACCACGACTGACGCCGCCGCAATCGAACCGGTCGGCAGCTCGAAGCGGGAACTCCCGGTAAAGAAGGCAATAGCCGCCGGTACCGTGCGCGCATTGTTGGTGGAGGTGAGCGCACTGGCAAACAGAAAGTCATTCCACGCGAAGATGAACACCAGTATCGCGGTGGTGAACACGCCGGGTGCGGCAAGCGGCACGATGACATAGCGCAAGGCCTGCCAGGCTGAGGCGCCGTCGACGCGCGCGGCGCGGTCGAGATCCCAGGGGATGTCGCGAAAAAAGGCCGACAGGGTCCAGATGGCCAGCGGCAGGCTGAAAGTTATGTAGGGCAGAATAAGACCGGCCCAGGTGTCGAACAGGCCGGTGGTGCGCCACAGGTTGAACAGCGGTCCGATGATGGCGATGGGCGGAAACATGGCGATGGACAGCGCGCCAGCGAGTATCCAGCGTTTGCCCGCAAACTCCAGGCGCACGATCGCATAGGCGGCAAACATGGCCAGCGACACCGCCAGCAGGGTTGCGAGCAGGGCGATGCCCAGGGAATTCCACAGTGCCGCAGGGAACTGGGCATCGGTGAAGATCGCCTGGTAATGCTCGAGGCTGAGGGTGCGCGGGAAGAAACGCTTGTCGTTGAGGTCGGCCGCGCGTTTGAGTGACAGCGACAGAATCCAGGCGACCGGCAGCAGGGCATAGCCGATGACGATCAGGGTGCCGGCACGCCAGAACAGGCGTTCCATCAGCCTCGTTCCTCGCCGCGCGTGAACGATGTGCCGAAGCCCTTCACGAACACTATCGCGATCAGGACCACGCACACGAAGATCAGGACCGATACGGCCGAGCCGAGACCCAGGTTCAGGCGCGCGATCAGCGTGTTGTAGCCGACGAGCGAGACCGACTCGGTGTCCTGCGCGCCACGCGTCTGCACGAACACGGTATCGAAGATGCGAAAGGCATCCAGGGTGCGGAACAGCAGGGCCACCAGGATCGCCGGTTTCATCAAGGGCAGGGTCACCCGCCAGAAGCGTTGCACGACGCCTGCCCCGTCGACGCGCGCGGCCTGCAGCAGCTCCTGCGGCACCAGCGTCAGTCCGGCGAGCAGCAGCAGGGCGACGAAGGGCGTGGTCTTCCAGATCTCGGTGAAGATGATCACGAAGAAGGCCGAACCGCGCTGCGTGAGCCAGGCCTGATCCAGGCCGAGCAGGGCATTGACGAAGCCGGTGGTCGGGTCAAAGGCAAACTTCCAGGCCAGCGCGGCGACCACGGTGATCATGCCATAGGGGACGAGGACCGAGGCCCTGAGCGTGCGGCGCCCGAACAGGGCGCGGTGCATGAGGAGGGCGAGCGCCAGGCCCAGAATCAGCTCTACCGACACCGAGCCGATGGTGATGATGAGGGTGTTGCTCAGCGACTGCCACCAGACCGGCGAGCTCAGCACGCTGAGATAGTTTGCCAGACCGACGAATGTCTGTTGCTCCGGAAACCGCAGGTCGTAGCGGTGCAGCGACAGCCACAGCGCATACACCACGGGATAGGCGCAGACCAGCAACATCGCGCCGACCGCGGGCGCACAGAGTAACCAGCCCAGGCGGCGTTCGGATCGCGAACGCGTGCTCACAGCAGGCCCTCGGAGCGCAGGGCACGAGCAACGCGCTCGCGCAGTCGTGCCAGGTCTTTGTCCGGGTCGATGTCTCGCATGGGATGCAGCGTGCGGCTGATGGCCAGCGAGATATCGCTGTAGAAGGGCGTCTGGGGACGCTGCACCGCGTCGCGCAGCGTGGCCCGCAGGAGATCGGCGAAGGGAAAGGTTGCCCGGACCTCGGGCTCATCGTAGAGCGACGCCATGGTGGGGGGCAGTCCACCCCGCGCCGCCGCCAGGCGCTGGTTATCGGCCGAGGCAATGCAGGCTGCCGCCTGAAAAGCGAGCGCCGGGTGCCGGGACCAGGCACCGATCCCGAGGTTGATGCCGCCAAGGGTGACACGGCTGGGCGTCCCGTCGAGGACCTCGGGCCAGCGTGCCCAGCCCATGTTGGCCGACACCTCAGGCGCGTTCTGGCGGGCGCTCGGCCAGACGTAGGTGTAGTTGACCATGAAACTGGAGTCACCGGCCTCGAAGGCCAGGCGGGCATGATCCTCGCGGGCGGTGGACAGCGCCGGCGCGGATGCCCGCGACGTCGCCAGCCGGCGCATGATCTGCAGTGCCGCACGAGTGGCTGCCGCATCCAGTGAGGGCTGCGCCCCCGAACTGTCCAGAACGCTGCCCCCAGCGGAGGCGAGCAGCGAGGTGAAGAATACCGTCAAGCCTTCATAACGCTCGCCCTGGGCCTCGATGGTGCCGCGCCTGCCGAGCGCCTCGGCCATAGCGATCATCTGGCTCCAGGTCGCGGGTGGCGTCTTCACCCGATCGGTACGATACCAGAGCAGCTGGGTGTTGGTGGTGAAGGGCGCCGCCCAGAGTTGACCCTTGTAGGTGGCGCTCGCGGTCGTCGCGGCAATACGATCCTGTGTCGCCTGTCGCGCCGGCTCACCGCGCCAG
Organism: uncultured Gammaproteobacteria bacterium; assembly: GCA_963707015.1. Lineage (GTDB taxonomy): Bacteria > Pseudomonadota > Gammaproteobacteria > Thiohalobacterales > Thiohalobacteraceae > CAVPOO01. The sequence continues at coordinate 106,621 of CAVPOO010000021.1, read as the reverse complement.
GGCAACACCCAGCCCGCCGCGGCGAACTCCGCCGTCCAGATCACATCCATGCCGATGATGTCGATGTGCGCGTCCTTCGCCGCGAGACGGCGGACCAGTTGTTCACGCTGCTGGTCCGCGTCGCTGGGCAGCGCGGTGAGCCGGATTTCGAAGCGACCCTCCGAGAGCTCGGAACAACGCCGCGCCGCGGCTTCGAAGGCGCCCGACGGCTCATCGAAGACGTACCAGTTGAGCGTCGGTTGCGCCGGGGACTGAGGTTCATCGCAGGCGAGGACGAGCGCTGGGATCAGCGCCGCGAGCGCGCGGCGCGCCGCTCTCAGAAGGCAGACACGGCGCCGCGTGGTCATGATCGTGTTGTGATCAGGGCGGTGTGCAAACGCTGTCCCGCAGCAGCCATGCTTTCGAGTATCTCCCATGCCGCGATTCTTCCGGGGATGCGGCTTTGCGGCGCGGCGGGCCGCGCATCGACACCTGTCATCCCGCACGGGCATTCTACATGAATCCGCCGGGCGGACTGGCGGCCGGGCGAGCATCCGGATCAGGGCGATACCGGGCGGGACGGGTGGGTGGCCAGACGCAGGGGCTCGCGCCTGTTCGCGCGATACGCCGGGACGGCTGCTGCAGGCGGCGTCGCCGTGGTCAGACCTTATGCGAGGCTGTTATGCTCGGCTTGTGCGTGCGGAAAGCGTGCTTTGCCGTCGGGTCCGGACGCCAGGGGCGGCGCGGGAATGCAGTGGCAGTGTCGCGCAACCATCCGCCCGGGCCGCGGCAATACCATGCACCGCTACGAGTAAATGCTGAAGACACGGGGGGCGTGAATGACACTACAGCTTCGATGTTTCGGTGCGACCCGCGAGGTGACCGGTTCCTGCCATCTGGTCGAGATCGGTGAGCAGCGGATCCTGCTCGACTGTGGCCTGGTCCAGGGTAGCCGCAAGGACGAGGCCCGCAACCGCGAGCCGTTTCCCTTCGATCCGAAAACGATTGACGCTCTGGTGCTGAGCCATGCCCATATCGATCATTCGGGTCGCCTGCCGCTGCTCATCAAGTCCGGCTACACGGGGCCCGTCTATACCCAGCGGGCGACAGCGGACCTGTGCCGTATCATGCTGAGGGACGCGGGCTTCCTGAGCGAGAAAGACGCCGAATGGGAAAACCGCAAGCGCGAGCGCAAGGGGCTGGCGCCGGTGGAGCCGCTGTTTACGGTGCAGGACGCGGAGGCGGCGCTGGGCCAGTTTCAGGCACTGGACTACGGACAGCGGCAGACCATCCTGCCCCAGGTGTCGCTGCGTCTGTCGGATGCCGGGCACATCCTCGGCTCGGCCATTGTCGAGTTGTGGCTCGGCGAGGGCGGACAGGCACGCAAGCTGGTCTACAGTGGTGATCTGGGCCGCTCCGGTATGCCCATCCTGGCCGATCCCACGCCGATCCGGGAGGCCGACCTGGTACTCATGGAAAGTACCTACGGTGACCGCCGGCACCGCACCTGGGAGCAGACCCTTGTCGAGCTGGAGGCAATATTCAACGACACGCTGAAGAACGGTAGCGGCAATATTCTGATTCCTGCATTCGCCGTGGGGCGCACCCAGGAAATCCTGTATCTGTTCGCCAAATATTACAAGGAATGGCGGCTGGATCGCTGGCGCATTTTCCTGGACAGCCCGATGGCCATCGAGGCCACGGACGTCTATGCGCGCAACAGCGAACTCTTCGATGAGGAGTCGCTCGAGCTGTGGCGAGGCAACCAGCGGCGTTCGCTGCTGCCTAACCTGCATTTTACCCGCAGCGCGGAAGAATCCATGCAGCTCAACCAGATTCGCGCCGGCGCGGTCATCATAGCCGGCAGCGGGATGTGCACCGGCGGGCGCATCAAGCACCACCTCAAGCACAATGTCTGGCGTAACGACTGCCACATCATTATCACGGGCTACCAGGCCGAGGGCACGCTGGGTCGGGCCTTGGTGGATGGCGCCGCCCATATCCGCCTGTGGGGCGAAACGGTGCGCGTGGCGGCCACCGTGCACACCGTCGGCGGGCTGTCCGCGCATGCCGATCAGGCCGGTCTAATGAACTGGTATGCCGGTTTCGAGGGCCGTCCACCCGTGGCCCTGGTACACGGCGAAACCGAGGCCATCGATCGCCTGGCGAGCACGCTGCGTGAAACCCTGGGCGCGAGGGTGCGGGTGCCGCGCGCCGGCGAGACGCTGGACCTGCTGCATCCCGACCGGCATGGCGGCTGAGTCGTGCTGCTGAACGCGAGAGAGAGACGTACACAGCGGTCACTGGCGATGGAAACTCCTGAATTGCCATCGGTGCAGCTGCCAGCTCTTGGAAAGGTAGTACAATTTCCAGAAGTCGGTGGCCCACATCACCATTGTGAACGGGTGGCGGCTTGATAGTGTGTGATATGCGTTGTCGGGAAGGACAGCAAAAAAGCCCCGCCTTACGGCAGGGCTCCTCTGTCCCGGGCTGGTGCTGGCCGGGTTGGCCTATTGTGGGGTAACGTTGGCCGCACTCGGGCCCTTCGGGCCACGCTCAGCATCAAACGTCACCTGCTGTCCCTCAGCCAGCGATTTGAACCCGCCGGCCTGAATGGCCGAATGATGGACGAATAGGTCATCACCCCCGTCAGCCGGGGTAATGAATCCAAAGCCTTTGCTATCGTTGAACCACTTCACAGTACCTGTAGCCATTTTGCTTACCTCATCGATAAATGAATCATGTATTAGCATGCAGATTGTTTTTGATAAATCACGGGAGGATCTGCTGTAGACTGCGAGGAACTGCCGGAATTGCTACAAAATATCTGCTACTGACGACCACCCTATACCACATCCGACGCATAAGCCATGTATATTTTTATGTTAGGCTATACCGTCGTCACTTCCGCTCTTCGCATTTCTCTCGGCAGATAGCGGGATATTCCCCGGCTCTTCAAGGACGAACAACCCGCCCTCGGCGTTCACTACGCTGTAAAGCAGCGCCGGGACATCATTGACCAGGCTCAGGCGGCCGCGTACGGCAGTCGTTGGCCTGAAGACCACCCGGCAATTATCTGGAGCAGAAACCATGACGAAAGAACGAAGAAGCAACAAGGAAGACAAGAAGAAACCGGCCATGACGCCGAAAGAAAAGAGGGCTGCGAAGAAGTCCAGGAAGGAACCCAGGGATTTCCTGGGTAATGACAGGACCCGTTAAATTTGACCCGGCTGACAGGCGTCAGCCTGATCAGACCATCTTCATCGCCGAAAACACGACCCTTGTCCTTTCCACGGACAGCGACCTCTTCAAATTTCTGAAGGGTATGACCCCGGACAGCGAGGTCGTTCCGGCCCAGCGTTCCGGCGACGACCGATGACAATGCGTGCTGTGCGCCTGTGGGACTTAGGGGTTCGTGACGAGGCAGGTGGGAGCGTTGAGCACAAAGCCTCACGCTTTCGAGGCGCAGAGTCGGCCCTACGCAACGAGAAAGGGGGACGCGTTGGGCCGCTCTCCCAGCGCCGCAGTAGCATCAGCCTAAGTCCGACAGCCTCCTAGACAGTCCGCAGTCAGGCTGGGCAATCTCGGCCAATACCTGCTGGCTTTGCGATGTTTGGACGGGTCCCAGTAGTTCAGCTACGGTCTCCTGAGCCTCGTCACCGGTACCACGGTCTCGGTTTATCCAATTTCTGTCGCAGTGGGGTGCGCTCAGCCTCGGCCCGGATCCGCTGGTCGCGGCCGGGATCGGGTGTTCGGGTCGCAGGCCCGCGGCGGATATGCGAGAATGCGCACCTCGCACGATCCGTCTCCTCCGCTGTACGCGCATTCCGAAGCCGATTTTTGCACGGACCGGCCGGCGTCTGGCCCGCAGGTTCCAGTCCCGTGCATTCGTTTAACCCTATGATTGTGGAAGAATTATCTTGATCACGACCGCCAACATCACCATGCAGTTCGGAGCCAAGCCGCTGTTCGAGAACATCTCGGTCAAATTCGGTAATGGCAATCGCTACGGCCTGATCGGCGCCAACGGCTGCGGCAAATCCACCCTGATGAAGATTCTGGGCGGAGATCTGGAGCCCACCTCGGGCAATGTCAGCGTCGATGCCAACGAACGCGTCGGCAAGCTGCGGCAGGATCAGTTCGCCTTCGAGAATGACACGCTGCTGGATACTGTCATCATGGGCCATGCCGAGCTCTGGCAGGTGAAGCAGGAGCGCGACCGCATCTATGCGCTGCCGGAGATGAGTGAAGAAGAGGGCATGCGGGTCGCCGATCTGGAGGTGCGTTTCGCCGAGTTGGATGGCTACACCGCCGAGGCGCGCGCCGGCGAGCTGCTGATGGGTCTGGAGATTCCGCTGGAACAGCACACTGGTCCCATGCGTGCGGTGGCGCCGGGCTGGAAGCTGCGCGTACTGCTGGCGCAGGCGCTGTTTGCTGACCCGGACATCATGCTGCTCGACGAGCCCACCAACAACCTGGACATCAACACCATCCGCTGGCTGGAAGGCGTGCTCAATGCGCGCAGCAGCACCATGGTGATCATCTCCCACGACCGGCACTTCCTGAATAGCGTATGCACGCACATGGCCGATCTGGATTATGGCGAATTACGAATCTATCCAGGCAATTACGATGAGTACATGATCGCCTCGACCCAGGCGCGCGAACGCCTGTATGCCGACAACGCCAAGAAGAAGGCGCAGATCGCCGATCTGCAGTCCTTCGTCAGCCGTTTCTCCGCGAACGCCTCCAAGGCCAAGCAGGCGACCTCCCGCGCCAGGCAGATCGAGAAGATCAAGCTCGACGACGTCAAACCGTCCAGCCGCGTGAATCCGTACATCCGCTTCGATCAAACCAGAAAGCTCTACCGCCTGGCGCTGGAAGTGGATGGCCTGAGCAAGGGGTATGGCGAGATGCCGCTGTTCAGCAATCTCAATCTGATGATCGAGGTCGGTGAACGCGTCGCCGTGATCGGCCCGAACGGCATCGGCAAGAGCACGCTGCTGCGGACCCTGGTCGGCGAATTGTCGCCAGACAAAGGCACCGTCAAATGGTCCGAAAATTCCGACATCGGTTATTTCGCCCAGGATCATGCCGCCGATTTCGCGAGCGACATGCCCCTGTTCGACTGGATGAGCCGGTGGAAGAAACACGGCGACGACGCGCAGGCGATCCGCGCCACCCTCGGTCGGTTGCTGTTTTCGTCGGACGAAATCAATAAATCGGTCAAGGTGGTGTCCGGTGGCGAGCAGGGGCGCATGCTGTTCGGCAAGCTCATGCTGCAGCGGCCGAACATCCTGGCCATGGACGAGCCGACCAATCACCTGGACATGGAGTCGATCGAGTCGCTGAATACGGCCCTGGAGAACTATCCAGGGCACGCTGATCTTCGTGAGCCACGACCGCGAGTTTGTCGCTTCTCTGGCGACGCGCATCATCGAACTGACGCCGAACGGCATCGTCAATTTCAGCGGCAACTACGATGATTACCTGCACAGCCAGGGCGTCGAGGTGGTGAGCAAGACCGGCACCTGAGCGGCAAGGAAAGGTGTATGCACGGCGGCGGTTTCAAACTTGGCTGCTTAATTCGGTATTGTTGGCATCGCGGCCTGGGCACAGGCTGATGCTGGTGATGCTCCGGCGGGTGGCACCGCCTTGCTCCTGCATGGGATCTATGTTGCCCCGACCAACACCGCAGCGGCATTGGCACGCGGCTGTTGGCCGCTGCCGAGGGTTTCTTCCTCGCGCGGCCTGGAGCGGCTTCAGGCCAAAGACCCCGGTCGGGATTATCCTTACCGTTTCTGGAAGTCCGTCGTGGTTTGCTAATTTGGTGCCGAGGAGAGGACTTGAACCTCCACGGGGTTACCCCCACTAGCACCTGAAGCTAGCGCGTCTACCAATTCCGCCACCTCGGCATTACCCGGCCCAGCAACCCCTGGCTCCGGGAGCGAGCGACTTTAGCCGCGCGGGACCTGCTTGTCAATCTCAGGTAAAGTGGCGAATTTCCAACGTACAAGCGAGATCAAACAGAACCATGACCAAAAAGTCCCCGAAAGGTGCCGGATCACGCCGCAAACGCGACCCCTTCGCCGAACGCGAAGCCGCCAAATACGAGCGGCCGATTCCGAGCCGCGAGTACCTGATGGAATTTCTGGCCGAGCATGGCGCGCCCATGTCGATCGAGCAGATCGCGCCGCTTCTTAATCTGCAGGAAGAGCAGGATCGCGAGTCCTTGAGGCGGCGGCTGAATGCCATGGAGCGGGATGGCCAGCTCATCCGCAACCGGCGAAACGCCTATCTGCTGGTGGATAAGTCCGATCTGGTCCGGGGACGGGTCATAGGGCACCCCGATGGCTTCGGTTTTCTGGTGCCTGATGAGGGCGGTGACGATCTGTTCCTGTCGCCGCGCCAGATGCGTTCGGTGTTTCACGACGATGTGATCGTGGGGCGGGTGGTCGGGGTCGACTTCCGCGGCCGGCGTGAAGGCGCCGTGGTCGAAGTGCTCGAACGCAATACCCACCAGGTGGTGGGGCGGTTCTTCCAGGAAGGCGGTGTCAGCTTCGTGACACCGGACAACAAACGAATCAGTCAGGATATCTCGGTGCCGGTAGAACACGGCGGCGAGGCCCGGCACGGTCAGATTGTCACGGTCGAAATCGTCGAACAGCCCAGTCGTCGCCGGCCACCCATTGGCCGCGTCGTCGAGATACTCGGGGACCATATGGCGGCGGGCATGGAGATTGACGTTGCCATTCGTACGCACGAGTTGCCGCTGGCCTGGCCAGCCGCCGTGGAAGAGGAGATCGCCGGCCTGAAGGATACGGTGTCGCCCGCGGCCAAGCAGGGCCGCGAAGATTTGCGCCAGCTGCCGCTGGTCACGATCGACGGCGCCGATGCACGGGATTTTGACGATGCCGTGTATTGCGAGCGGACGCCCAAGGGCTGGCGGCTGCTGGTCGCCATTGCCGATGTCTCGCACTATGTGCGCCCCGGCAAGGCGCTCGACGAAGAGGCGCGGGCGCGCGGCAATTCTGTCTACTTCCCGGAGCGGGTGATCCCGATGTTGCCGGAGATCCTCTCAAACGGGCTGTGTTCGCTGAATCCCGAGGTCGACCGTCTCTGCATGGTCTGTGAAATGTATTTCAACCTCGAGGGCAAGATGCTGCGTTCGCGATTTCTGGAAGGGGTCATGTTTTCGCATGCGCGCCTGACCTATGACCAGGTCGCCGCAATCGTGGTCGGCCATGATCGCGCCGCGCGTCAGCGGTTTGGCTCGCTGGTCCCGCATCTCGAAGAGCTTCACAGACTTTACACCGTACTGCAGCAAGCCCGGCTGAAACGCGGTGCCATCGATTTCGATACGACGGAGACCCAGATCGTTTTTGGCCCCAATCGCAAGATCGAGAAGATCGTACCAATCCAGCGTAATGATGCACACCGCATGATCGAGGAGTGCATGATCAGCGCAAACGTCGCGGCGGCGCGCCTGCTCGCCCGGCACAAGTTACCGACGCTTTATCGTATCCATGATGGTCCGAAGACGGACAAGTTAGCCGCGCTCAGGGAGTTTCTGGGTGAGCTCGGCCTGAGCTTGCGCGGTGGGGACAAGCCCCAGGCCAGGGATTTCGCCAATCTTCTCACGCGTGTTCAGGGTCGCCCGGATGCCCATCTGATCCAGACGGTGATGCTTCGCTCGCTGAGCCAAGCCGTGTATCACCCGGAAAATATCGGTCATTTCGGTCTGGCGCTGGATCAGTACCTGCATTTTACCTCGCCGATTCGCCGCTATCCGGACCTCATCGTGCATCGGGCCATTCGGCATGTGCTGGCCGCGAAGCGCAAGACGGAACAAGCCCCTGAGGCCGGCACCCCGCGCCGAGGCAGGCAGGGCGTATTTTCCTATACGGAGGCGGATATGATCGGCCTCGGTGACCACTGTTCGATGACCGAGCGGCGCGCGGATGACGCGACGCGCGATGCCGTTGACTGGCTGAAGTGCGAGTACATGGTGGACAAAGTGGGTGAGGATTATCCCGGAATTGTCAGCAGTGTCACGTCCTTCGGGATCTTTGTCGAACTGGCGGATATCTATGTCGAGGGCCTGGTTCACGTCACCGCCCTCAAGAATGACTACTACCATTTTGAACCCGCTGGACACCGCCTGGTCGGGGAACGCAGCGCCACGGTCTACCGTCTGGGCGACAAGATTCGCGTCAAGGTCGTGCGGGTGGATCTTGACGATCGCAAGATTGATTTTGAACTTGCCGACTCCAGTGGCAAGCCGGAAAGGCGTGTCGCGCGTGGCCCGGGGCAGGGCAAGAAGAAACGGACCGGTGGGCGGCGCACCACGAGGAAGCGGGGCTAAGAGCAGGTGGGGCGGCATCTGCAGGAAACCGACGCCGGTAGTCCATGAGTAAAGCCACCCGCCTGTTCGGGCTCCATGCAGTCAGGGCGGTGCTCACGCACCAGGCCGAGCGTGTCCACAGGCTGTGGATCCAGGACACCCGACATGATCGGCGGCTGGAAGAACTCATCGCGCTGGCGCAAACGCACGGCATTGCACCGCAGCCTGCGAGCCGTCATGAACTTGACAGGCTGGCCGGTGGTTCGCGCCATCAGGGTGTGGTGGTCGATGTGGAAATGCCGCCGATGCGGACGGATAAGGCGCTGCCCGATTTTCTGGACCGGCTCGAGGCCCCACCCTTTCTCCTGGTGCTCGACGGTGTACAGGATCCACATAACCTGGGAGCCTGTCTGCGTTCCGCGGATGCGGCCGGTGTGGATGCGGTGATCATGCCGCGCGATCGTGCCGTGGGGTTGACGCCGGTGGTGGTCAAGGTCGCCTGTGGGGCGGCGGAAACCGTGCCGGTCTTTGCGGTAACCAACCTCGCCCGCAGCCTCAGACTCCTCAAGGAGCGAGGCGTCTGGATCTATGGCGGGGCGGGTGGGGCAGAAAATTCGCTCTATAACGCCGACTTGCGTGGTCCCCTGGCGCTGGTGCTGGGTAGTGAAGGCAAGGGCATACGGCGCCTGACACGGGAACATTGTGACGGCTTGCTGCAAATACCCATGGGCGGAAGGGTGGAAAGCCTGAACGTGTCTGTTGCCGTCGGGATTTTTCTGTTTGAGGCGAAGCGACAGAGAATGGAATGGGGGGAGGAGTGAGGAGTCAGAAGACAGAATACAGAATACAGAATACAGGAGTGAGGCGTCAGGAGACAGGAGACAGGAGACAGGGCAGGAGTGAGGAGTTTCAGAAAACATGCGCCTCGAAATCGTGATGCTTTGTGCCCACTTTCCCCTCTGCCTCGTCACGAACCCCTAAGTGCGACAGACCCCGAGAATTGCTTCGTTCCCCGCCATCCAGTAGAATCTGCGCCCTTATCAGGCCTTGTGCCTGGTTACTCCTTGTCTCACCGGCGCGGCCGGGAGGCTGTTTAATCCGAAAGGAGCCTACAATGCGTCATTACGAGATCGTGTTCCTGGTCCATCCCGACCAGAGCGAGCAGGTGCCTGCCATGGTGGATCGCTACCGTGCGACCATCGAGTCTGGCGGCGGAAAGATCCATCGGTTCGAAGACTGGGGTCGTCGCCAGCTCGCCTATCCTATTCAGAAGGTTCACAAGGCTCACTATGTGCTCATGAATATCGAGTGCGGCAAGGACGCGCTCGATGAACTGACCAGTGCCTTCCGGTTTAACGATGCCGTCTTGCGCAATCTGGTGATGGTACGCAACGCGGCAGTCACTGAGCCCTCACCCTTCGCGCGCAAGGAAGAAAACCGGGAAGAGAGAGAGTCCGGAGGGCGGGCATTTGAGGCCGCATCCGATGCAGAAGCAGAGTCGGTAGACGACGAGGATGTTGCCGGAGATGAAGAGGGCGCTGCCTGAGCCAGGCAGACTAGTGTGAAGTGACGGTTTAGAAGGGGAAACGATATGTCCCGGTTTTTTCGCCGCAGAAAGTATTGCCGCTTTACGGCTGAAGGTATTCAGGAAATCGATTACAAGGATCTCGCGATCCTGAAAAACTACATTACGGAAACCGGCAAGATCGTCCCAAGCCGGATTACCGGAACCAAGGCGCGGTATCAGCGTCAGCTGGCAACGGCGATCAAGCGCGCGCGGTTCCTGGCGCTGCTGCCGTATTGCGATTCGCACTGATGTGTCCCCCGCCCGGCTAACAGCAGGGCGATATTGGCAGGCGACTCGATCCATGCGTGCGTTAGCTCGTTTCGTGATGAGCGGTCGCCTGCCAGCGATTGGGCTTGCCGCTGCAAGTCTGCTCCTGTCCCTGCCCGCGCCGCCACTCTCGTCGCCACTGGCCTATGTGAGTGGCGGTATCGTGGCGCTGGTCAGTCTCAGCCAGAGTCTGCTGGAGAGTCTCGGTGTCCTGATCGGCGCAGCAGTCCTGACAGCTCTGGTTGCCAGCCTGATCTATACCACCGCGCTACCGGTGGTCGGGGCAGCATTGATACTGTGGGTGCCTGTGCTGTGTGGGGCGCGCATTCTCAAGGCGAGCAATGACCTGCCGGTCACGCTGCTGGCGTTGACCCTGCTGGCGGTCATGCTGGTTGTTGTTTTTCACCTGTCACTGGGTGATACGATCGCCTGGTGGGAAGACCACCTGAGTCCGGTCCTGAAACCCGTGCTGGAACAGCAGGGCATGGATTCGTCGGTGGTGGCGCAGATTGCCCCCTGGATGACGGGTCTGTTGGCCACAGCCCTGCTGGTGGGTATAGTGCTCTCGCTGTTGCTTGGCCGCTGGTGGCAGGCGGTTGTTTTCAACCGCGGCAGCTTTGGCGAGGAATTCCGCCGCCTGCAGTTTGGCCGGCTGATAGCAGGTGCCACATTGCTGGTCTGGGCTGCCACGGCCATTCCGGATATGCCGTGGCGCAGCGGATTTCTGGACATAGGCATCGTGTTAGTGGTGCCCTTTGTGCTGGCAGGTCTGGCAGTACTGCACGGGCTGGTCCATAGTCTGCGCCTGCACAAGGGCTGGCTGGTGGTCGTGTATATCATGATCATAGTGGCTTCACCCGCGGTTGAGTTGTTACTGGCGCTGCTGGGGCTGGCCGACAGTTGGCTGAACATTCGGCAGCGCGTTTCGAGTAAAGGTGCAAGCTAGGCCTTGGCGAATTCAGCCGCACGTTTGATTTCGTAACATTTTACAGATCGGGGTAACGAACGATGGAAGTGATCCTGCTGGAAAAAGTTGATAATCTGGGCAGTCTTGGCGACAAGGTAAACGTCAAGGGAGGTTACGGTCGCAATTACCTGATTCCCACGGGTAAGGCGACGCTTGCCACGCCGGCAAACGTCGCCCGATTCGAGGAACGGCGTGCGGAACTCGAGCGGCTTTCCGGCGACGCACTTATTTCGGCAAAGGCGCGGCGTAACGTGCTGGAGGGACTGCAGGTCACGATAGCGGCCAAGGCCGGCGATGAGGGCAGGCTGTTTGGTTCCGTCGGCACCACGGATATCGTTCATGCCCTGGCCGAGGCCGGGCACGCGGTTGAACGTCACGAGGTCCGTTTGCCGGAGGGTGCTTTCCGCGTCATCGGCGAGTACGAGGTCAATCTGCATCTGCATGCGGATGTCGATGCAACCATTCGTGTGATCGTGGCTCCCGAGTAATATCCTCCAATTTCAGTGCCTCAAGATACACTTCTATTCCCTTCCACAAGTCCTCGCTCCCTTGGAGCGAGGACGTCTACCCGGCAATCTCTTATCTGCTTGTCGGAACTCGCGCCGCTTGTGTAGACTGCGGTTGTCTGGTTCATACAGTTGCGAGGAAGCCGGTGGAACCCGCTCACTCTGTCCCGATTGCCGACCATGCAGGCGACACATTCAAGGTGCCGCCACATTCGCTGAACGCGGAACAATCCGTACTCGGCGGCCTGATGCTGGATAACGCGGCGTGGGACCAGATTGCCGACCGTGTTATCGAAGATGATTTCTACCGCCGGGATCACCGTCTGATCTTCCATGCCATCGGTGCGCTCGCCGAGGCAGGTTCACCCTTCGACGTGGTGACATTGTCGGAGTGGCTGGAGAAGAACCAGCAGTTGAAAGACACGGGCGGGATGGCCTATCTGGGCTCGCTGGCCAAGAATACGCCCAGCGCGGCAAATATTCGCGCCTATGCCGATATTGTCCGCGAACATTCGGTCATGCGGCAACTGGTGCGGGTCGGGACGGATATCGCAGATTCGGCCTATTTGCCGGAGGGACGTTCCTCATCCGAGTTGCTGGATACCGCCGAGCAGCGGGTCTTCGAAATTGCAGAGCATGGGGGCCGCAGCAAGCGGAGCTTTGTCCCCATCAAAGATCTGCTGACAAAGGCGGTCGACCGTATCGATATGCTGTTCCAGCTGGACAATCCGATTACCGGCATTGCCACCGGCTTCAGCGACTTCGATGAGATGACGGCGGGCCTTCAGCGCTCGGACCTGGTGATCGTGGCCGGGCGTCCTTCAATGGGCAAGACAACATTCGCGATGAATATCGCCGAGCACGCTGCAATCAAACACCAGGTTCCGGTAGCAGTGTTCAGCATGGAAATGCCGGGTGAACAGATTGCCATGCGTTTGATGTCCTCGCTGGGGCGTATCAATCAGCAGAAGGTAAGGACCGGGAAACTGGATGATGAGGACTGGCCGCGCCTGACATCTGCGGTCAGCATTCTTGCCGAGGCGCCACTCTTCATTGATGATACACCGGCGCTGAACCCCACCGAGCTGCGCGCCCGCGCCCGTCGTCTCAAACGCGAGCACGATCTCGGTCTGATCCTGATCGATTACCTGCAGCTCATGCAGGTTCCGGGTAACCGGGAAAATCGCGCCACGGAGATTTCTGAAATCTCACGTGGCCTGAAAGCACTTGCCAAGGAACTGGAGGTTCCAGTTGTTGCCCTGTCGCAGCTCAACCGGAGTCTCGAGCAGCGGCCCAACAAGCGCCCGGTGATGTCGGATCTGCGCGAATCGGGCGCCATCGAGCAGGACGCAGACATGATTGTCTTCATCTATCGGGACGAAGTGTACAACGAAGACAGCCCGGACAAGGGCACGGCAGAGATCATAATTGGCAAGCAGCGTAACGGCCCTATCGGGATGAAACGTCTTACCTTCCTCGGTCAATACACCCGGTTCGAAAACTTCGTCGTGGATGCTTACCACGACGAGGATTACGGGTGACACGCCCGCTGCGCGCGGCTATCAAGCTTTCCGCGTTACGGCACAATCTCAATCGGGTACGTATGGCTGCACCGGCAAGCCGCGTCATGGCCGTGGTCAAGGCCAATGGCTATGGTCACGGGCTCGAACGGGTAGCCGCTGCGCTCAGTGATGCCGATGGCTTTGGTGTCGCCTGCCTGGAAGAGGCGGTCCGGCTGCGGGAGGCAGGCATAGGTCAGCCGATCACCCTGCTCGAGGGGTTTTTTGACCCGGATGAACTTTCAGAAATCGGGCGTCTGCAACTGGATATCGTCGTCCACCACGAACAGCAGCTAGGTGTCCTGGAGCGCCTGAAACAGAGCCTGTCACTGCGGGTCTGGTTCAAGATAGACAGCGGTATGCACCGCTTGGGTTTTCCCTCAGAGCAGGCCCGCTCAGTATACGCGCGACTGACGGCCTGCGACTGTGTCGAAGAGATCCGGCTGTTCTCCCACCTTGCGGCAGCGGATGATCGGCGCAGCGGCTATACCCGGCGTCAGCTGAATCAATTCATGGACATTACCGACGGGATGAAAGGCGCGCGTTCCCTCGCAAACTCGGGTGCGATTCTCGGTTGGCCCGATACACACCTCGACTGGGTGCGGCCGGGTTTGATGTTATATGGCATATCGCCCTTCGCCGGCGGGGTGGCGGCAGATGAAGGATTACAGCCTGTCATGACGCTCAGTTCACGCCTTATCGCGGTCAATCGCTGTAAGCGCCAGGATGCCATCGGCTACGGTCATGCCTGGGTTTGTCCGCAAGACATGCCTGTCGGTATTGTCGCGGCCGGCTACGGAGATGGTTATCCGCGCCACGCAATCAGCGGCACCCCGGTTCTGGTAAATGGCAGCCGCGCACAGATCATAGGGCGGGTTTCAATGGACATGCTCAGTATTGATTTGCGCGCGCACCCCGACGCCAGGGTCGGGGATGAAGTGGTGCTTTGGGGCGCTGGTCTTCCAGTAGAGGAAGTGGCCCAGCACGCCGGCACCATTCCCTACGAGCTCGTCTGTGCGGTCGCACCGCGGCTGGCCAAGCAGGTCGAGACGGATTAGCCGTCACCAGGAGCGCCAATGGCCAGGGCCAAAACAGTGTATAGCTGCAGTGAGTGTGGAGGGAAAAGCACCAAGTGGGCGGGGCAGTGCCCCGAGTGTGGTGCCTGGAATTCTCTGATTGAGGTTGTCGCCGTCGCTTCGATGCAGGCTGCGAATCCACGCTTTGCCGGTTACGCAGGCGCCGCCACGAACGCGGTAAAGAATCTGGCCGCTATCGAACCTGGGAGTGAACTGCGTCATCCGCTCGGATTGACGGAGCTGGACCGGGTGCTTGGCGGCGGACTGGTAGAGGGTTCGGTGATCTTGCTCGGCGGCGATCCCGGCATTGGCAAGTCGACATTACTTCTGCAGACTCTGTGTACCATTGGCGAGCGACTGTCCGCGTTGTATGTGACCGGCGAGGAGTCCCCGGAGCAGGTCTCCTTGCGGGCACAGCGGCTGGGATTGTCCCGGCAACGCCTTCGCTTGCTGGCTGAAACGTCGGTGGAGTCCATTCTTGAGGTGGCCCGACAGGAACAGCCGCAGGTCATGGTGATCGACTCCATACAGACGCTTTTCACAGGCTTCCTGCAATCTGCACCGGGTTCTGTTGCGCAGGTACGCGAGAGTGCTGCCCAACTGGTACGTTTCGCCAAACAGAGCGGGACATCGCTGTTTCTTGTTGGCCACGTGACCAAGGAGGGCACGCTGGCCGGACCTCGCGTGCTGGAGCACATGGTCGATACGGTGCTGTATTTTGAGGGCGACCCCGGCGGGCGCTATCGCATCGTACGGGCAATCAAGAACCGCTTTGGTGCGGTGAATGAGCTGGGGGTGTTTGCCATGACGGAGAGAGGACTGAAGGAGGTGACCAATCCTTCTGCCATCTTTCTCTCGCGTCATGACCAGCCTGTTTCAGGCAGTGTTGTCATGGTCACGCGGGAGGGCACGCGTCCCTTGCTGGTGGAAGTCCAGGCGCTGGTGACGGAGACCCATCTGTCGAACCCGCGTCGCGTCACCTTGGGTCTGGAACAGAACCGGCTGTCGATGTTACTGGCCGTTCTGCAGCGGCACGGGCATATGACGCTCTTCGACCAGGATGTGTTTGTAAACGTGGTGGGTGGCGTGCGGGTTGCCGAGACAGCCGCGGACGCGGCGGTATTGCTGGCGGTCCTGTCAAGTTTGCGTGATCGGGTGTTGCCCGCTGATCTGGTCGTGTTCGGCGAAGTGGGGCTGGCCGGCGAGATCCGGCCCGTCCCTAACGGTCAGGAGCGACTGCGCGAAGCGGCAAAACATGGTTTCAAACGCGCGATCGTGCCAGCCGCGAACGCGCCACGCAATGAACGGATTGAAGGGATGGACGTGCTGGGTGTCAGTCAGCTCGCGGGCTTGCTTGATTCGGTCGGCCAGGAGGCGGGTCAACCGCTGCATCCGACAACAGGCTAGGCCAAGGCAGCGAGGTCACGTTCCAGGAGATGCACGTTGCCCAGGTTGACCTCGACAATGTGCCGCAGATGAGCCACGCTGTCAGGATCGATGTGCATGCAATGGAATCCGATCTCGTGCTCGTCCATGTGAGCGACACTGACAGACATGTGGATGGCCGCGTCTTCCGCAAGATTTATCGTGAGATCATATACCTCGCCTTTCCGGCTATCCCAACCCTCCGGTTTCGTGACCCGGGTTCCTTTTACAGAGACATCAATCACGTGTGTATGCCAGGTCGCTTCTCCTTGGGAAAGACTTGCCGGTGAGTTAAAAGCAACTCGTGTATAGGCCCGCTGGGGATCATCCGTCGATGCTGGACCTGTACCGGGTTCCGGCTCCGACTCTCCATCGACAAAAAACTGGAGTTGCAGCTTCCCAATCTGCACACGGTCACCATGACGCAGCAGATGACTCTGCGTGCCGATCGATACATTGTTTACTTCTGGCGGACTGGAACCCTCGAGGTGGGAAATATGATAGCCATCCTTGCGTCGTGAAATCATGGCAGATCGCTTGCCTGTCTTGCCCATGCGGGTCAGGGCGCGTTCCAGATGGATGGTCCTGCCGATATGTGAGCCATTCATGATCTGGAGCCAGCCGCTTGCTGGTTGTCCCGCCAGGTGCTCGACACGTTCAGCGACCATCGCGGGCGCTTCCGCGGTGAAGGTCAGGGTGTGTTTGCCAATCTGAAAATGGTCGCCATCCGAAAGGATATGATCCTCGACAGCCTTGTCAGCGATCCTGGGTAAGTCCTCATTCTGCAGCGCGATGAGGCGGTAGGTTTCTCCCTCGCGTCGTATACAGGCGTGCATGGGCTGTGCCGCCAGACTGTCGATATGGATGCTGCATGCGGGTTCGCGACCGATGACCATTTCGTCTTCCGTGATCGGAAAGATTTTCAGAGTCTTGTTTCGGAATGAGAGAATCAACTTGGCCATAGGCATGCCTTGCGTATCGGAACGGCTTGTTTGCGAATCATTCGCGTGGGCATCAACTTATCACAAACGAATATAAAATAATCTTGTTAAATAATGTGTTGCAAAACATTAATAATGCGAAACATTAATACTTGAGTCGCGGGCTCAACGAGATAGCGACCACGAAAACAAATTCATAAATTGGCCAGGCAGCAAGCTGGCCATTCAGGAGACGGTTGGTGCTTGTTCGCTGCGGACGAGGCGCGGTTTGAGACGTACCGTCTTCACGGCGTTGTCCTTGGTCTGGAGAATCTCTACCGGGTAACCTGCGAGTAAAAGACTGGTCCCCGGCTCGGGAATTGTTTCCATATGTTCAAGGATGAGCCCGTTCAATGTCTTGGGCCCATCGGTGGGTAGTTCGATTTTCAGTGTGCGGTTAAGTTCGCGTACGCTGGCGCTGGCGTCAAGGAGATAAGTGCCGCCATCCTCCGCTGTAATGCCCTTGTGGGTGGCGGAAGGATCTGTGGTGAATTCTCCCACGACCTCCTCGAGAATGTCTTCAACCGTCGCGAGACCCATAATATCGCCATATTCATCGACTACGAGACCGATGCGGCGACCTTCGCGCTGGAAGTTGAGAAGCTGGCGGTTCAGGGAGGTGCCTTCTGGAATGAAATAGGGTTCTCTGATGGCTGCGCGCAGCTCATCCATGCCCAGCGTTTGTTTCTGGAGCAGTGGTAAAACCCGCCGTATGTGCAGCATGCCCACAATATGGTCAACTGATTCCTCGAACACGGGCAGCCGGGTATATTGTGTGTGGCTCAGCAGGTTCATGATGTCGTCAATGTTGTCTGTGAGGTCTATACCCACGATCTCGTTGCGCGGTATCATGATGTCTTCAACGGTGGCGTGCTCGAGGTCCAGCAGGCTCAGCAGCATAGTCTGGTGACGCTTCGGTATCAGCGTGCCCGCTTCCATCAGCACCGTCCGCAACTCCTCCCTGCTCAGCGCCTGGGATGTCTCTTCGCCGGGCGATACACCAATCAGCTTCAACAGGCTATTAGTGATCATGTTGACTATCCACACGAGGGGGTAAAGTATTTTGAGCAGCGGCCCGTAGACGAAGGCCGAGGGAAATGCAAAGCGTTCAGGGTGCAGGGCAGCCAGCGTCTTCGGCGTCACTTCAGCAAAAATCAGAATTACCAGGGTGAGCAGGCCGGCGCCTGCGGCAATACCCGCCTGTCCTGCCAGGCGCAGTGCGATCACCGTTGTGAGTGATGATGCAAGAATGTTCGCGAAGTTGTTGCCAAGCAGTATCAGGCCGATCAGTCTGTCGGGTTTGTCTAGCAGTTGCTGGGCACGAATCGCGCCCGGATGTTTGGCGCGCACAAGGTGCCGGAGTCGGTACCGGTTGAGGGCCATCAGGCCTGTTTCGGAGCCGGAAAAAAAAGCGGAAAGAACAATGAGCAGCGCGAGCGCGCCAAACAGGGCGCCCAAAGGGATGGTATCCAAGTAAGAAGTGCCTCCTGATTTGCAGGTACTGATCCGAGTGTAGCCGGAATCGCCCGTCAAGAGCCAACTCCTGAGCCGGTCCGGGAATCCGTTGTGCGGCGGCGTAGGACATCCGGCAACTTAGCGGTTAAGTATCAGTTCCAGGACCAGCTTGCTGCCAAAATAGGCCAGCATCAGAAACATGAAACCACCGAGCGTCCAGCGGATGGCGGTCTGGCCACGCCAGCCAAAACGCCATCGGCCCCAGAGCAAAATGCCGAATACCCCCCAGGCAATGATCGACAGGACTGTCTTGTGTACCAGGTGTTGGGCGAAGATGTCATCAAGGAACAGGATGCCTGTGAGCAGTGCCAGACTGAGAAAGATGAATCCGATGCTGATCAGTTGGAAGAGCAGGGACTCCATGACCTGCAGTGCGGGTAGAGCTCGGATCAGGCCACCTGGATGCCGGTTTCGGAGGTGGCTGTCCTGTATCGCCAGCACGATGGCCTGGAGTGCGGCGATGCCGAGGAGGCTGTAGGCGACGACGGAAAGCACGATGTGCAGATCGAGTTGCCAGGCACCCGAGGATTCCAGGATACGTCGGGACGGGTAGGCAAACATGAGCGCGATACTCAAGGCCGCCAATGGCAAGAGTACTACGCCCAGACTTTCGAGGGGCCGATTGAGTGCCGAAATCAGAAGCAGGAAAGCACCCAGCACACCGATGAGCGATAAGGCGTTGAAGAACCCCAGGTTCAATCCCTGGGCAGTGATGAGCCTGGGATAGAGTGCAACGGCGTGAAGTATCACACCGCCCAGCCCGAGTGCGATCAGCGCACGGCGGTTCCATGCGGCTACGAACGAGCCATGGCGCGCCAAGCGCAAGCCTAACATGGTGCTCGCTGCCAGATAAAGGGCAATTGCAAGGATGCCGCTATAATGTGAATACATTGTTGACGGGTATCTTGTGCCTGATTACCACCGGGGCTCCTGCAGGATAATCGCATAAGTGAACCGCGCATAGAAGAGTCTGAACGCGATCGGCACGTCGTTCGTTCAACTCTGTCGTCGCTCTGGACAGTTCATGCGTATACGGATATTGGGATGCAGTGGGGGTTTCGGGGGGGGGCGTCGCACAACCTGTTTGCAGGTCGATGGCGATATCCTGATTGACGCCGGTACCGGCGCCGGCGCTCTTGGGCTGCAGGAAATGCGGCAGATTCGCCATATCTTCATTACCCATTCCCATCTGGATCACATTGCCGGCATTCCTCTCATGGTTGACTCGATCTTCTTCGAGTCGCAGGAACCAGTGATTGTTCATGCGAGCCTGGATACCATAGATGGGCTGAAGAAGCACATCTTCAACTGGAAGATCTGGCCAGATTTTACCCGGCTCCCGAGCGCGGATATGCCGGTGCTGCGCTACGAAGTCATGCGCGCGGGCGAAACGGTGGAGGTGGAAGGCCGCAAGATTGAGATGATCCCGGTTAACCACGTTGTCCCGGGTGTCGGCTATCTGGTTGAGGACGCTCGATCGAAGTTTGCCTTCAGCGGGGACACCACCAGCAACGACAGCCTTTGGTCAGCACTGAATGCACGCGACGCATTACATGCACTGGTTGTGGAATGTGCGTTTGGTAACGGGGACATCGATATGTGCAGAAAGGCGTACCATTATTGCCCCGAATTGCTGGCCGCGGATCTTGAGAAACTCCGGCATCGACCCAGGATCTATCTGAGTCACCTGAAACCCGGTGCAGAAGAAAGCATATTTGATGAATGTCGCACGGCAATTCGGGGATTTCAGGTCATCCGCCTGTTCGACGGCGACACTATCCAGCTATAATCAGTCCTCCTGGTAGCCTGAGGAGCCGGCGGCATCTGCGTCGGCCCAACGATAGAGCAGCTATGTTTGAAAATCTCTCAGATCGATTCACTCAGACCTTCCGGCGCCTGCGCGGGCAGGGCCGCCTGACAGAAGACAACATCAAGGAGACACTCCGGGAGGTGCGGATGGCGCTCCTTGAGGCTGATGTCGCCCTGCCAGTGGTGCGCGACTTTGTCGAACGGGTGCGCGAGAGGGCAGTCGGTCAGGACGTGATCAAGAGCCTCACACCCGGACAGGCACTGGTCAAGGTGGTTAACGAGGAACTCGTTGCGACCATGGGTGAGACCAATGACGGATTAAACCTCAAAACCCAGCCACCCGCGGTGGTTCTCATGGCCGGGCTGCAAGGCTCCGGCAAGACTACCAGCACCGCAAAGCTGGCCCGTTGGCTGAAGGAACGCCAGAAGAAATCCGTGCTGGTCGCCAGTTGTGACGTGTACCGCCCAGCGGCGATCAAACAGCTGGAAACGCTTGCCGGGCAAGTCGGCGCCGAGTTCTTCCCGAGCGAGGCAAATCAGGATCCTGGCGACATTGCGCGCAGTGCGCTGGATTATGCGCGCAAGCACTTTGTCGATGTTCTCATTGTCGACACTGCGGGCCGGCTACACATCGATGATGAAATGATGCGGGAGATTGCCCGTGTTCACGGCATTCTCAATCCCGTGGAAACACTGTTTGTGGTGGACAGCATGACGGGTCAGGATGCCGCTAACACCGCCAAGGTGTTTAACGCGGCCTTGCCATTGACCGGCGTCATTCTGACCAAGGCGGACGGTGATGCGCGCGGCGGCGCAGCCTTGTCGATTCGCGCAATCACGGGCAAGCCGATCAAGTTCCTGGGGGTCGGCGAGAAGACGGCCGCGCTCGAACCGTTTTACCCGGATCGCATTGCCTCGCGCATTCTTGGTATGGGAGACGTTCTCAGCCTGGTTGAAGAGGCGGAACGAAAAGTCGACAAGGAACAGGTTGCCAAACTGGCAAGCAAACTGAAGAAAGGCACGCGGTTTGACCTGGAAGATTTTCGCATTCAGCTGGAACAGATGACAGGGATGGGGGGACTGTCAGGGTTGATGGACAAACTGCCCGGTATGGCGGGTATTCCCAAGGATGTGAAGAGCCAGGTAAACGATCGCGAACTCGTGCGTATGGTTGCGATTATCAGTTCGATGACGGAACAGGAGCGACACTTTCCGGATATTATAAAGGGGTCGCGCAAGCGGCGGATCGCGGCCGGTTCCGGTACCCAGGTCCAGGATGTTAACCGCATGCTCAAGCAGTTCACCCAGATGCAGAGAATGATGAAGAAGTTGTCCAAGGGTGGTATGGGCAAGCTGCTGCGCGGTATGAAAGGGCGTATGCCCCAGGGCTTACCCTTCTAACAGCCCGCACGTCTCTGCCGGGGTACGCGGGTCAGCACGGGGTGGGCCGTAACCGCGCGGCCTTGTCAACTCAGCCCGGCTCGTTCGGAAAAACTATCAGAACAATGGGCTAATTAACTGTATCTAAATTAGCTATTGCCGTCGTGTAAGCGGGGTGGAGAAAAGTTCCTCGGCGGCATGGCCGGGGTCCCTGTCATTCAATTCCTCTGGCGGACTGTTCTAACAAGGGTGGGTTTGGGCCCCTTTTATCGGCTCATTGAATCGGACGGTGGGCCGCGCGTCGCAGACAGGGCCGCGCCCACCAGGCTGGACGTTCCATGCCAGACACGTCTGATTGCCTCCTTGGGGATTTAACCATTGCCTCGCATCCGGAATGCCTGGGCCTGATGCGCCACATGGAGGGCGCCGGAAAGCGAAGAGTGTCTCATTTTCTTAGCCTCGGTACGTTCCTTGCCTCATTTTTTTCCGAATCCCGCTAAACTAGCAGGTAGGAAACGCGGTTCTTCGCCCCTATATTCCGTTCAATGGTGACTATTAACCACATTACAGACGGTTCCGGACGGGCGCTAACCGAATACGAGGCCTGGTTGTCGCGTGTTCAGGCAACACGTCCAGCCGAGGATGCCCAGCTGCTGACCCGGGCGCTGCAGCGGGTGGTGCAGGTGCATGCGGGGCAGACGCGGGCTTCGGGCGAGCCCTATGTAAGCCACGTACTGGCCGTTGCCGACATTCTGGCCGACCTCCAGCTGGACACCGAGACCCTGGTAGGTGCACTGCTGCACGATGTAATCGAGGACACCGAGCTTACCCGGCGCGACATCGAGGTCGAGTTCGGCGACGTCGTGGCGCGGCTCGTCGACGGCGTCACCAAGATGGGCCAGATCAGCCGTTACCATGATCCGCAGACCAGCGGCAAGCATGACCAGCATGCCGAGAGCGTTCGCAAGCTGCTGTTGGCGATGGTCGAAGACGTGCGTGTCGTACTGATCAAACTCGCCGATCGTCTGCACAATATGCGGACTCTTCGTTATCTCGATGAAGCACGCCAGCGCCGGATTGCCCGGGAGACACTGGAGATCTATGCACCACTCGCCAACCGTCTCGGTATCTGGCACATCAAGTGGGAACTCGAGGATCTTGCCTTGCGCTATCTCGAGCCCGACAACTATCGCAGGATTGCCGGGTTGCTCGATGAGCGCCGTGTCGACCGCGAACGTTACATTAACAAGGTCGTCAGGCAGTTAAACCGGGAACTGGCCGCGGCTGGCGTCCAGGCAGAGGTGACCGGGCGGCCGAAGCACATCTACAGCATCTGGCGCAAGATGCAGCGCAAGAATGTTGACTTCCAGCAGATCTTTGACGTGCGTGCGATACGCGTCCTGGTACAACGCGATGCGGATTGCTATGCCGCGCTGGGTGTCGTGCACAGTCTGTGGCGCCACGTCCCAAGGGAATTCGACGATTATGTCGCCAGTCCGAAGGAAAACCTGTACCGGTCCTTGCACACGGCAGTTGTAGGCCCTGGCGGGAAGACGCTGGAGGTGCAGATTCGCACGCGCGAGATGCACGAGCATGCTGAATTGGGTGTCGCGGCGCACTGGCGTTATAAGGAGGGCGCGCGCCGAGACGCGGGTTTCGAGCAGAAGATCACCTGGCTCCGCCAACTCCTGGAATGGAAGGACGAGGAGTCATCTGCGAGTGACTTTGTAGACCGGTTCAAGTCAGAATCCGGTGCTGAACGTGTCTACGTACTGACACCGCAAGGTCGGGTAATCGACCTTCCTTACGGAGCAACGCCGCTCGATTTTGCCTACTACATTCACACAGACGTCGGGCATCGTTGTCGCGGGGCAAAGGTCAACGGGCATATCGTGCCTCTGACCTACGAACTCCACAGCGGCGAGCAGGTGGAGGTTCTGACCACCCGCCAGGGGATGCCGAGCCGGGACTGGCTGAGTCCACATCTCGGTTATCTGAAGACCTCCCGGGCACGCGCGAAAGTGCGCCACTGGTTCAAACAACAGGACTATGAAAAGAATGTCTCCGCAGGTCGGTCAATCCTGGAGCGTGATCTGCATCGCCTGGGCATCTCCGGGGTCAGTCGCGAGGCGCTGGCTGAAAGGCTGCATTTTAAGGAGGTGAACGACATGCTGGCGGCACTTGGCCGCGGGGACACCAACACCGCGCAGCTTGCCGGCGCGGCCAATGAGTTAACGGGTCCGGCGAGCCGTGAGCCCAGGTTGCCGCGCAGAGGGCGGGTACCCCAGGAGAGCGGTGGCGGAGGCATCAGGATACAGGGTGTGGGTAATCTTCTCAGCCACATGGCGCGATGCTGCAAACCGGTACCTTCTGATGCGATAGTCGGCTATATTACGCGTGGACGCGGCGTTACCATTCATCGCCGCGATTGCTCGAATATATTGCGTTTCGGCACCGAGGATCGGGAACGTCTGATCGAGGTCGACTGGGGCGCGCGCCGAGGCGAAACCTATCCGGTCGAGATTCAGATTCTTGCCTATGACCGGGCAGGGCTGTTGCGTGATGTCACTGCGGTGCTTGCCAACGAAAAGATCAATGTAACGGAAGTGAATACCTATACGAATAAAAGCGATCACGCCGCACATATGAAACTCACTGTCGAAATCAGCGACATCGACGAGCTGAGCCGTGTTTTGAGCCGCATCGGGCAACTGGCGAATGTCCTGGAAGTTCATCGAACGCTCTGATCAGAGGTTGTATCGATGAGTCAAGGCTCATTACATTCTTCATACCCCCATTAGATTATTTTATAGTTCTCCGTTTTGGTATAGGATTGGCTGGATTTCCGGTGATGAGCGCTGCGCGCGGTTTCTGCCGGAAGGGTGGCTGGCAACCGGCGATACGCCAAATCTGACCGTGGCCGTGTGCCGCAGAACTTAGCTTTAAACCGAAGAGGCATTCATGGCCGATCGACGACTCCAAGTGTTCCACACGGTGGCACGACTTCTGAGT
Source organism: uncultured Gammaproteobacteria bacterium (assembly GCA_963707015.1). Taxonomy (GTDB): domain Bacteria; phylum Pseudomonadota; class Gammaproteobacteria; order Thiohalobacterales; family Thiohalobacteraceae; genus CAVPOO01. Next base: position 82,235 of record CAVPOO010000021.1, on the reverse strand, counting down.
TTTACCAAGGCAGCCGAGTCGCTACACATGACACAACCGGCGGTGACGTTTCAGGTGAGGCAGCTGGAGGAGCACTTCAATACCCGCTTGTTCGATCGTACGCATAATCGTATCAGCCTTACCGAGGCCGGGAGTCGCGTTTACGAATATGCCGACAAGATCTTCGAACTCTACAGCGAGATGGAAAATGCCGTACGCGAGATGACGGGAGAAATCAGCGGTGTGGTGATGATAGGCGCCAGTACGACGATTGCGGAGTACATGCTTCCCGCACTGCTCGGCGATTTCAAGGCGAAGTATCCGGATGTCAACGTCCAGCTGAAGGTATCGAATACAGACGGCATCGTATCGATGGTGGAAAACAATGTCATCGATCTCGGCGTTGTTGAGGCGCCTGTGTTGAACAAGAATCTCGTTGTTGACGTGTGCCGTGAAGATCAACTGGTCGCGATCGTTTCCCGGCATCACCCTCTGGCCGGTGAAGACAGCATCGATGTAAAGTGCCTGCTGGATTACCCTTACATCTGCCGTGAGGAGGGTTCGGGCACGCGCGAGGTGATCAACGAATACTTCAGCGCCGCAGGGGTCAACGCGGGTGAGATAAACATCTGTATGGAACTCGGTAGCCCGGAGGCGATCAAAGGCGCGGTGGAGGCGGGCATGGGTGTGTCGGTTGTCTCGCGGGCAACCATCCACAAGGAATTGCAGCTCGGGACACTGGTCGCGCTTAAGCTCGACCCGCCGCTGGAGCGTCCATTCTCCTTCGTTCACCAGAAGCAGAAATTCCGGCACAGGGCGACGGATGAACTGCTTGAGTTCGCCCGCAATTACTGCAAGACTCATCCTGAAGCGGGTATGTAGCAGCTGAATGGCATCACTCGAAGACAGGCTTTTGAACATCTTTCGGCAGCTCGGTGCCGCGAATCAATCCACGCTCTTTGCGTTTGCGGAGTTTCTTGCGACGCGCCCGGAAACCGTTTCCGGGGTGAAACCGCCTGTCAGGCAGGAGCTGCCGGATCCCATAGCCATCCCCCGACCTGACAAGGAATCCGTGGTGGCGGCGGTAAAGCGCCTGTCCCGGACTTATCCCATGCTCGACAAGGCCAAGATGCTTGGCGAGACATCTGATCTGGTGGGTCAGCACGTCCTTCAGGGCCGCGTGGCTGCTGAGGTCATCGATGAACTGGAAGCGGTTTTCATACGGCACTATCGCACACTGAAGGACAGCAGGGAGCAGGACTGAGTTATGGAGATCATTCGGGCCTGGTTCACACGTTACATGTCTGACCCGCAAGTGGTAATACTCGGGCTGCTGCTGCTCAGCGGCTTCGCCATCGTGTTGACCATGGGCAATATGCTGGCGCCGGTGCTCGCCGCTGTGGTGATCGCGTATCTGCTTGATGGTCTGGTCAGCTGGCTGAGCCAACACCAGCTGCCGCGGTCGCTAGCCGTGAGCATCGTTTTTATGGCATTCATGGTATTTCTGTTTTTCGCCCTGTTCTGGCTGTTGCCCCGCTTATCACATCAGGTTACCCAACTGTTTCAGCAACTCCCCGACATGATTTCACGAGGACAGCAGGCGTTGCTGCAGCTGCCGGAACGTTATCCGGCTTTTGTCACGGAAGCTCAGGTCCGGGATGTAATGGCGGCGGTCCGTGCCGAGATTGGCGGCTATGGCCAGCGAGTTCTGTCCATGTCGCTGGCCTCGCTGATGGGGCTGATGACACTCCTGGTATACGTGATCCTGGTCCCCGTGCTGGTGTTTTTTTTCCTCAAGGACAAGGAAGGGATGATGCGCTGGATGGGCAGTTACCTGCCGGCAGAAAGAAAACTGGCGATGCAGGTCTGGGCGGATGTGAACGTTCAGATCGCCAACTATGTGCGGGGCAAGGTGTGGGAGATCTTCATTGTAGGCGGTGTGACCTATGCCACCTTCACCTTCATGGGGCTGGGCTATGCGGTACTGCTGAGTACACTGGTCGGTTTGTCCGTCATTATTCCGTATATCGGCGCCGCGGTGGCGACCGTGCCGGTGGCCATGATTGCCTATTTCCAGTGGGGCTGGACGGCCAGTTTCGGATACGTGTTGATCGCCTATGGTGTTATCCAGGCGCTGGACGGTAATGTGCTCGTGCCCTTGCTGTTCTCGGAGGTGGTTAACCTACATCCGGTTGCGATCATCGTTGCCGTGCTTGTGTTTGGCGGGGTGTGGGGATTCTGGGGGGTCTTTTTTGCCATCCCGCTGGCAACACTGGTGCAGGCGGTACTCAAGGCGTGGCCGAGAAAAGAAATCATTACGGGTGAAGATGACGCTTTTCCAAACGCGGCCACGGAGCGTGCTGGCGTCTCACCGGGCGCGTAAAAGAGGGGCGCGAATGCCCAGTAAACACGCCGACACCGAAAGCAAGGAGCGAATCTGCTGGCGTATTCAGCCAGGGAATCTTCTGGTGAGCACTTCCGCCAATCCGCTGATCTCACACGCTCGCCCGAGTGCGCTCGTCGGTGATCTTTGCGTGTCTCTGGCGGCCGGTTGCTTCCCTACAACCGCTCTGAGGCATAATCCGCCAGCCTCGAACGCTCGCCCTGCAACAGCGTGATATGGCCGCTGTAACGCCAGGGTTTGAAACGGTCGACGACGTAGGTTAATCCCGAGGTTGTCTCGGTGAGGTAGGGAGTGTCAATCTGGGCGATGTTGCCCAGGCAAACCACCTTGGTCCCTGGACCCGCGCGCGTCACCAGGGTTTTCATCTGTTTCGATGTCAGATTCTGCGCTTCGTCGATGATGAGGAATTTGTTGAGAAACGTCCGTCCGCGCATGAAATTGAGCGAACGTATCTTGATGCGGCTGTGCAGCAGATCATTGGTTGCCGCGCGACCCCAGTCCCCGCCGGTTTCAGACTTGGTCAGAACCTCGAGGTTGTCCATGAGGGCTCCCATCCAGGGGGTCATCTTTTCTTCTTCGGTGCCAGGGAGAAACCCGATGTCTTCACCGACAGGTACGGTAACCCGGGTCATGATGATTTCCCGGTAATGTTTGTCTTCCAGCGTCTGTGCCAGGCCCGCCGCGAGCGTCAGCAGCGTTTTTCCGGTACCTGCCATCCCGAGGATGCTCACAAAATCGATGTCGGGATCCATCAAAAGGTTCAGTGCGAAGTTCTGTTCGCGATTGCGCGCGTTGATTCCCCAGACCGTATGCCCCTGCCGGCGGTAATTGTGCACCACTTCCAGCGTTGCGTTTTCCTCGCTACAGTCGCGCACCAGGGCCTCGAAGTCGTTCTCTGCATCCAGATAGAGGAACTGGTTGGGATGCCATTCCCGAGTCAGCGGTCCAGTTACGCGGTAAAACGTACGCCCCTCGTGCTGCCACGAATCCAGCGGGTCTCCGTGTGAGTCCCAGAATTCCACCGGCAGGGACGCCGCGCCGGTATACATAAGGTCGATGTCGTCCAGGACCTGGTCGTTGAAATAGTCTTCCGCATGCAGGCCGAGCACCGAGGCCTTGATACGCAGGTTGATGTCCTTGGAGATCAGGGTGACAGTCGTGTCCGGATGGATGTTCTGAAGTGCCAGCGATGTCGCCAGGATATTATTGTCCGGCTTGTTGCCCGGCATGGCATCCGGCAGATCAAAATGCAGGTTCTGCGTCTGCAGATAGAGGACGCCAGTCCCGGCATTGGTTGCCAATCCCGTATTCGCAAGCGGCAGGCCACGCTCAATCCCGGACTGTGCGGCATTACAGGTCAGGCTATCGAGAAAGCGACTGACCTGGCGGACGTTTCGGGCCACCTCCGTCAGTCCCTTTTTCGCCGCGTCCAGCTCCTCGAGTACCGCCATCGGCAGGAAGACATCATGTTCCTGGAAGCGGAAAATCGCGGCAGGATCATGCATGAGCACATTGGTATCGAGCACAAGCAGGCGTTTGCCGGGTATATCTTTCTTGCGCATCGGCGTAATTGTGCGGTCAGCCGGAGGAACGGGACGCGGCGGTTCGTTCATTCCTTGCCAAGGTCTTTCACCGCCTGCAATACCTCATCGACATGGCCCTCCACCTTCACCTTGCGCCATTCATTGCGGAGCACGCCCGTTTCATCGATCAGGAAGGTGCTGCGTTCGATGCCCATCACCTTTTTTCCGTACATGTTTTTTTCCTTGATGACATCGAAGAGAGTGCACAGTGTCTCATCCTCATCCGACAGCAATTCAAAGGGGAAATCATGCTTGGCCTTGAAGCGCTCATGTGAGCGGAGGTTGTCACGAGAGACCCCGAGGATCACGGCATTCTGGCGCCGGAACTTGGCATGCTGGTCGCGGAAGTCTTGTCCTTCCAGTGTGCAGCCCGGCGTACTGTCCTTGGGATAGAAATAGAGTACCAGCTTTTTTCCCTTCAGACCGGACAGGCTGATGTTGCTGCCACCGGTTGCCTCGACCTTGAAGTTCGGCACTTTCTTGCCGCATGAAACCTTGCTCATAGTCGTGTTTCCGTATTCGCAGTGATTGTTGACAACAGTAGTCCAAACGCTTCAGCAGGCTCTGTGGGTCGCCAAACGCCTGTGGCAACGCGAGGCTTCATCCGGGCGGCATTGTTCGGGAGAACCCGGTGTTCAGACTTCGAAATTTCCCGAATCTGGAAGTCTGGCTGCTGGCGACCGGCTCCCGCCCTGGTGGGAAGGCCGGCACAGGGCGTCCAGATTTGCTACGCAAGTGCCGTATTCCATCCCGTGCGACAACGCCGGGCTGCCGCAAGCCGTGCACTCCCCCTGGTAATCATGCCTTGATCGGTTCCATGACGCCATCGAGATTGAGTTGGTCGCAGAATTCCATGAAATCTTCGCGCAGCGTGGCAATATGCAGCCGCGCCGGTATTTCGACCGTCATGTGTACGTTGAACATGGGTGTCCCGGTATGGGCGGCGCAATAGGTGCTGGTGTCCATGCCCTGAATGTTGATGTCCCGTGCCGAAAAGAAACTGGCCAGATGGTGGACGATGCCCGGGTGATCCAGTGCGACTACGTCGACGCCATAGGGCAGCAGGTCGCGACGGACAGGGCGCTGTTCCGTGCGACGCGACGTGATGGTCATATCCAGTGTTTCTGCAAGCTGGGCCAACTGGCCCTCGATCTTGGCGATAGTGTTCCAGTTGCCGGACACCATCAGGATCACGGCGAAATCTCCGCCGAGTACGCTCATGCGACTGTCTGCAATGTTTCCACCGGCATCGAGAATACATTCTGACAGCTCATTCACAATGCCTGGGCGATCCTTGCCAAGCACAGAAATCACAAGGTTGCTACTCATCGTCTGACTCATGTCCGGTACCCTTGTTGGGAGTGCAAAGTGTATGGCATCGAACCGTCCGAGCCCAGTGTGGCGGGCGCATTACCGCCCTGTCTCTGCGAGCGACACGGCGCGCAGCCTTTCCGCGGCGTCTTCCGGACTGATCGTGCTCACAAACAGACCGGAGCCCAGTTCAAAACCCGTCGGGATGCTGGTGCGGGGGCAGATCTCGAGATGCCAGTGGTAACTGTGTGCACAGTCCGCAAAGGGTTCGGCACGCGGCAAGGAGTGCAGAAAGAAATTGTACTGGGCGCCTCCAATCACGGCATCGAGTCTTGCCATGGTGCGCTGCAGGATACGGGCAAGATCCTGTCGATCGGCCGCGTCGATATCGATGAAATTGCTCTGGTGGTGCAGCGGGAGGATATGTACCTCCCATTCGTAGCGGCTGGCGAAGGGTTTCACGGCAATGAATCTTGTCCCGCGCTCCACGACGTACTGTCCAACATTGATTTTACGGCGGATTTCACCCGAATCGCGGTCATAAATGGTGGCCTCGAACGTCAATGCCTCATCGATAAGAGAACAGAATATGCATTGGTGGTGTTTCTCAAAGTAGTTCCGGCTTTGGGTAAGCTCATTATAGAGATTCTCGGGCACGACGGGCATCGCGATGATCTGGCTGTGGGTATGCGCAATACTGGCACCGGCTGCCGGCCCGAAGTTCTTGAAGACCAGCACGTAGCGGATGCGTGGATCGCTGCCATAGAGCGCCTGCATCCGGTTGCGATAGGCGGTGAACAGCATAACCAGATGCTCGACACTCATTTCATGCAGGGCGATACCATGTTGCGGATGGTCTATGACAACTTCATGGCGGCCATAGCCGTCAATCGCCTGTTGCAGACCGAAAACCAGGTGGCTGCCGGGTCGGTCGTCTCCGAGTACCGGGTACAGGTTCTCGACGATGCGGACCTGCCAGTTCTCCTCGGCCGGGTAAGCTGCAAGGGTGGGAGGTGTGAGCTGTTCGTTGCCGCTGCAGAAAGGGCAGCTGTCGACATGCGTGCGGGTGTCGCGCGGGGCGGGATCTTCCGCCTTGCGGGGGCGCATGGAGCGTGCCGTCGCAACCAGCACGGACTCGTTCGGTACAATGGGATTCATGCGTATTTCGCGCAAGGGTTTGGAACCATTCATCGACTGACACCGCCGGGGGCAGATCTCCGGATTTGTTGGCCGCGACCGGGCGGCGAGCGCCTATTGTAAGCGAGGGAATCACCCTGAGACGAGCCCGCGGCAGCCGCGCGGGGAGTGCCTGGAAGCGCATGAACGCCGGTGTGAAGATCCCTTAAGCTGAAGGACTTGCGACATTTTCCCGGTGATCAGGGCTTGCCTTGTCAGGCAATTGTCGGCCAAGTACTATGTGCGGGTTTCCCCCCCAGGCACGGAGATGGTGCATGTTCCACGGCAGTATGGTCGCGCTGGTCACCCCGATGCGGGAAGATGGTGCAATCGATAACGACAGCCTGGCGGCGCTGATCGAGTTTCATATCAGCCAGGGGACGGACGCCATTGTCGCCGTGGGGACAACCGGCGAGTCTGCCACGCTTGACGAGACCGAGCACTGTGCGGTTATCCGGCATGTCGTCCAGATGGTCAGGGGCCGCATTCCCGTCATCGCGGGAACCGGCGCAAATTCCACGACGGAGGCGATCACTCTGACCCGCTGCGCCCGGGAAGCGGGGGCCGATGCCTGTCTCCTGGTTACACCGTACTACAACAAGCCGACCCAGGAAGGCCTGTACCTGCATTACCGGGCAGTAGCCGAGGCCGTGCCGATTCCCCAGATCCTGTACAATGTCCCGGGTCGCACGGCCTGTGATATGTTGCCCGAGACCGTCCAACGGCTGTGCAGAATCTCCAATATTGTCGGAATCAAGGAGGCCTCGGGCGACCTCGAGCGTGTACGGGAAATTCTGGATCGTTGCGGAGGGACCCTGGATCTCTACAGTGGCGATGACGCCACGGCGCGCGAATTCATCCTGCTGGGGGGGCGAGGTGTTATTTCAGTCACGGCCAATGTGGCGCCGGCGCTGATGCGGGAGATGGCCGCTGCCGCACTTGCCGGCGACAGGGACAAGGCGCAGGCGATCGACACGCGGCTGGCAGCCTTGCACAAGGACCTGTTCGTGGAGTCGAATCCGATCCCGGTGAAGTGGGCCTTGTCGGAAATGGGCATCATTCCGCCAGGTATCCGTTTGCCACTGACACCGCTGGCGGGTGAGTACCATGACAGAGTGCGTGCCGCGCTGCGTCAGGCGGGGGTAATTTGACAGCATCGAACTCCAGGATGAAGCGTTTGCGCATGACACGAGACACCATGGTTAAGGCACTTGCCGGTCTGCTGATTGTGCTTTGCCTGCCTGCCTGCAGCACGGTCGAGAAGGTTCTCCCTGGAGACCGGGCTGACTACAAGACCAAAGGGCGTACCGGGCCGCCGCTCGAGATTCCTCCGGATCTGAGCAGCAGCACCATACAGGATGAGATGGTGATTCCGGAGGCCGCCACGGCCTCCGAGTACTCTGCCGACACATCGGCAGGTGTTCGGCCGGGCCAGTCGGCTGTGCTTCCTGATCAGCCGGGGATGCAGATTCAACGCGACGGGGACAAGCGCTGGCTGGTTGTCGAAGGAACGCCGGATGCCGTCTGGCCGAGGGTGCGCGATTTCTGGACCCAGGCGGGGTTCCTGATTCAGAGTGAGGACCCCAAGGCCGGCGTCATGCGGACCGACTGGGCGGAGAATCGGGCCGATATCCCCAAAGGCGGACTGCGCAAGCTATTGGGGAAGGTGTCAGATTTTGTCTATTCGGCGGCAACGCGCGATCGTTATACCGCCCGGCTGGAACGGGGTGAGCAGCCAAATACGACGGAAATCTATATCACCCATTATGGTGTCGAAGAGGTGGTCCAGGGTCCCGCCGACGATCAGACGGCAGCGCTTTGGCGACCGCGCCCCAACGATCCGGAACTCGAGGCGGAGATGCTGCAGCGCCTGCTGGTGTCCCTCGGCGCGGAAAAGGAAACGGCCGAACGCATGGTGGCAACAGCGAAGGATCGCTCACGCGCGGTGACGATTCACAAGGGAAGTGGTGGAGAAACCTGGCTGGTGGTCGGGGAAGGATTCTCCCAGGCATGGCGCAATACGGGTATAGCGCTCGATCGTATCGGCTTCACCGTAGAGGACCGTAACCGATCGGAAGGCGTCTATTTCGTCCGCTATAACGATCCGCTCAAGGAGCAGAGCAAGGGGTTCATGGATAAGCTGGCCTTCTGGCGGGATGACGAGAAGCCGTCGGCGGAACAGTATCGTATCAAGATGGTGAGCGAGGGAACCGAGACCCGCGTCATGGTGGAGGACAAGGATGGCAAGGCGGATAACTCGTCCACGGCACGCCGTATTCTGAATTTGCTGCAGGAACAACTCCAGAAGTGAGCCGCCGCATGAAGCCTGCCAGGGTGAGCATACGCTGAGGCCATGCGTTTCGCCTCCCTGGGCAGTGGCAGCCGCGGCAATGCAACGCTGATCGAGGCGGGCGCGACCTGCCTCATGCTCGATTGCGGATTTTCCATCAGGGAAATCGAGCGGCGCCTGGCACGGCAGGGAAAGCGGGCAGAGGAGATCACGGCCGTCCTGGTCACGCATGAACATGGTGATCATATCCGCGGCGTGGGACCATTGGCGCGCAAGTTTGGCATGCCTGTCTGGATGACTGGCGGCACGGCGCAGGTACATCAGGCTGTGACAGGCGACGTGCTGCGGGTCTTCAACCCGCATGAGAGTTTCACCGTGGGAGACATCCAGGTCGATCCTTTCCCCGTGCCGCATGATGCCCGCGAACCCTGCCAGTTCGTATTCGGCGATGGTGCGCGGCGCCTGGGCGTGCTGACGGATACAGGCAGTCTGACGGATTACATCCGACGGGCGCTGGATCGCTGCGACGCACTGTTACTCGAGTGCAATCACGATGTGCAGATGCTGGCGGCAGGCAGGTATCCGCCCGCGCTCAAGGCCAGGGTAGGCGGGCGCGTCGGACATCTCAGTAATGAGCAGGCAGCGATGCTGATCTCGGGTATTGACACGGGTTCCCTGCAACATCTGGTCGCAGCGCACCTGAGTGAGAAGAACAACACCCCAGCGCTGGCCAGGGCGGCGTTGGCCGGTGCCGTGTCCTGCGATGCTGACTGGATAGCCGTCGCGACCCAGACGCAGGGTCTCGACTGGCGCGAGATTTTCTAGGCGTCTGTCAGACGCCTGGCCGCTGGCCCGCCAACCCCGCTTCCAGTATCATTCGAATCTTCCTGAACTTTCCGCAACGTGCTCACAGGACGATGCTGCAACTCACCGGTGGCCCGGCCCTTTCACCCTTGCGCCTCGCCAGGCTGCTCAGCGATGCGCGGAAGGGGCTAGTCGCTGTCGAGGGTGTCGAGGCGCGGCAGGTCTTTTTCGTCGATCTGGAACGCTCGCTCGACGCCGATGAAGAGGCCATGCTGCGCAACCTGCTGGGGGCTGGCGAAGAGGAGGTCGGGGCCGGGCAGCCTGACATTGACCGGCTGCTGGTTGTACCCCGTATCGGCACCATCTCGCCCTGGTCCAGCAAGGCAACCGACATCGCGCATAACTGCGGACTGCACAAGGTCCATCGTATCGAGCGCGGCGTCAGTTACGAGTTTCAGCTTGCGCGGGGTGCTGTGCTTGACGATGGCGCGGTACAGACCCTGTCGCAACTGATCCACGACCGCATGACCGAAACCGTGTTGAGCGACCGGGACCAGGCGGCAGCGCTGTTCGGGGACGCACAACCCGCCCCCATGGCGACGGTGGACGTTCTCGGGGGCGGTCGCGACGCGCTGCTCATCGCTGATCGCGAGCTGGGACTGGCGCTTTCGGGCGACGAGATTGACTACCTGGTGGAGAACTTCACCGACCTGGGCCGCAATCCCACCGATGTGGAGCTGATGATGTTCGCGCAGGCGAACTCCGAGCATTGCCGTCACAAGATATTCAATGCCAGCTGGATCATTGACGGCCAAGCCCGCCAGCAGTCGCTGTTCGATATGATTCGTGCCAGTTACCGCGCCAGTCCGGAAGGGATTCTGTCCGCCTACAAGGACAATGCCGCGGTCATAGAGGGCTGTGAGGCCCGGCGTTTTTTCCCCGCTGCCGACGGCATCTATGCCGAGCATCCGGAGGCGGCGCACATCCTCATGAAAGTGGAAACGCATAATCATCCCACTGCCATTTCGCCCTTTCCCGGCGCTGCAACGGGCTCGGGCGGCGAGATCCGCGACGAGGGTGCAACCGGGCGTGGCGGTAAACCCAAGGCGGGCCTGGCCGGTTTCTCGGTGTCCAATCTGCGTATTCCGGGGTTTGAACAGCCCTGGGAGACGGACCATGGCAAACCGTCGCGCATTGCGTCGGCGCTGGAGATCATGATCGAGGGGCCGCTCGGCGCCGCGGCCTTCAACAATGAATTTGGCCGCCCCAATCTGTGTGGCTATTTCCGGACCTTCGAGGAGACCGTGCCGGGGCCGGAGGGCATGGAGGTGCGCGGCTACCACAAGCCCATCATGATCGCCGGTGGTTACGGCACGGTGCGCGGCGGGCACGTCGAGAAGCACAATATTCCGGTAGGCGCTCCGGTTGTCGTGCTGGGTGGGCCGTCCATGCTCATTGGACTTGGCGGCGGGGCGGCATCGAGCATGGCAAGTGGCCGCAGTGCGGAGGACCTCGATTTCGCCTCGGTGCAGCGCGGCAACCCGGAAATCCAGCGCCGGGCCCAGGAGGTAATCGACCGCTGCTGGGCGCTGGGTGCGTTCAACCCGATCGTATCGATTCATGATGTCGGTGCCGGCGGTGTGTCCAATGCCCTGCCCGAACTCGTGAACGACAGCGGTCGGGGCGGTCGGTTCGAGCTGCGTAACCTGCCGAACGACGATCCCGGCATGTCACCCATGCAGATCTGGTGCAATGAATCTCAGGAGCGCTATGTACTGGCGATCGCGCCGGAGCGCCTGGCGCAGTTTCAGGCCATCTGTGAGCGGGAAAGGTGTCCCTACGAGGTCGTGGGAGAAGTCACCGAAGACCCGAATCTCATCGTGGGTGATGGCTATTTCGACAATACACCTGTCGACATCCCCTTGTCTCTGCTGCTTGGGAAACCGCCCAAGATGCTGCGCGACGTCCATCACCGATGGTTTCAAAAGCCGGACATCGAAACAGGCGCGCTGGACCTCAGAGAGGCCGCTTACCGTGTCCTGCGCTTACCGACTGTCGCCAACAAGACCTTTCTGATCACGATTGGCGACCGGTCGGTCACCGGGTTGGTGACGCGCGATCAGATGGTGGGTCCCTGGCAGGTTCCGGTCGCGGATGTGGCGGTAACGAGCAGCGACTATCACGGTTACACAGGCGAGGCCATGGCAATGGGGGAGCGCGCCCCGATTGCACTGGTCGACCCGCCCGCCGCGGGGCGCATGGCGGTAGGCGAGGCGCTCACCAATATGGCTGCGGCCAATATCGGGGCACTGAAAAACATTCGCTTGTCTGCCAACTGGATGGCGTCGGCCGGTCACCCCGGCGAGGACGCGGGACTATTCGATACCGTGCAGGCCGTCAGTGAACAGCTCTGTCCGGCCCTGGGTATTGCGATCCCGGTTGGCAAGGATTCGCTCTCCATGAAATCAGTCTGGGAAGAGGCCGGTGAGTCGCATACGGTAACCGCCCCCTTGTCACTGATCATCAGTGCCTTCGCCCCGGTACAGGATGTCCGGCGGACACTGACGCCGCAGCTTCGTAACGACCTGGGGGACAGCGACCTGATCCTGATCGATCTGGGCAAGGGCCGTAACCGGCTTGCCGGATCGGCGCTGGCTCAGGTGTACAAACAGGTGGGTCATCACGCGCCGGATCTCGATGACCCCCAGGCCCTGCAGGCCTTTTTTGAGGCGATTCAGGATCTGAACGACATGGACTACCTGCTTGCCTTCCATGACCGTTCCGATGGCGGACTCTGGGTTACGCTGTGCGAAATGGCCTTCGCCGGTCACCTGGGCCTCGATATCGTGCTGGATGATCTCGGTGACGATCCGGTCGCAGTGCTGTTCAGCGAGGAACTTGGCGCGGTCCTACAGGTGAGACATTGTGATACCGACACCGTGCTGCAGACCCTGCGTGAGCTCGGGCTGGGTCGGCACAGCCATGTGATCGGTACCCTGGCCGATGATGACCGACTGCGGTTGCGATGTGAGGGAAAAGTCTTGCTGGATGAGGCACGTGTCGAACTTCAGCGGGCCTGGAGTGAAACGACCTATCGCATGCAGGCACTGCGTGACAATTCGCAGGCCGCGCTGGAAGAATTTGATGCGCTGCTCGACAGCGCCGATCCCGGTGTCAACAGCGATCTGCGCTTTGACCCGGAGGAGGATGTCGCCGCGGCGCTGGTGGCGAAGGGAACACGTCCCGCCATTGCCATCCTTCGTGAGCAGGGTGTCAACGGCCAGATCGAAATGGCGGCAGCTTTTCACCGCGCCGGTTTTGAGTGCCACGATGTGCACATGAGCGATATTCTGGAGGCGCGGGTGTCACTGGCAAACTTCAAGGGCATCGTGGCCTGTGGAGGCTTCTCCTACGGCGACGTGCTGGGCGCCGGGCAGGGCTGGGCAAAGTCGATTCTCTTCAGTCCGCGGGCGCGGGATGAGTTTGAGGCGTTCTTCGCGCGCGATGACAGCTTCGGGCTGGGTGTCTGCAACGGTTGCCAGATGTTCTCCGGCCTTGCGGAACTGATTCCCGGTGCAGAGCTCTGGCCACGATTCGTGCGTAACGCCAGTGAACAGTTCGAGGCGCGTTTTTCCCTGGTTGAGATCCTTGACTCGCCGTCGCTCCTGCTGGCGGGCATGGGGGGTTCCCGATTGCCGATCGCCGTCGCGCACGGCGAGGGGCGGGTTGCCTTTGGCGAGGGTGGGGGTGCCCGCAAGGCGCTCTCTGCCAGACAGGTCGCACTACGCTACGTGGACAATCGCGGGCAGCCGGCGGAAAGTTATCCCGCGAATCCCAACGGTTCCGAACAGGGTATTACCGGCCTGACCACGCGTGACGGACGCTTTACGATCATGATGCCGCACCCCGAACGGGTCTTCCGTGCGGTGCAGAACTCGTGGCATCCCGACGACTGGGGCGAGGATGGACCCTGGATGCGGATGTTCCGCAATGCGCGTGTATGGGTGGGGTAGTAGAGCTGGCGTTCGGAAGACAGAAGACAGTATCCAGAATTCAGAATTTAGAATACAGAATACAGAATACAGAATACGGAAGACAGGCGGCAGGCGTCGCCGATGGGGATGGGTACGCTGCCGCGCGGATGCCTTCTGCGGCTTGAATCAACGACACGTTCTGCCAGGGGCGGAACTCCCGCAGGAATAGGGGGTCTCACTGCTCGAGACACGGGTGCGGGACGCTGACCGTTCCGCCCAGCAAGCATCGAATCCCATGATCATCAAACCCCCGCTGGACATAGCGCCCTCCGAAATAACTCCCGAGACTGTCTACCGTGACCGCAGGCGCTTTCTGGCGACCGGCATCGGCCTGGCGGGCGCGGCGCTCAGTCCCTCGGTATTCAGCGCTATGCTGCCGGCGCCGGGGGAGCAGTCTTTTGTCGGGCTCGCCAAGAGCCCGTTGAGCACCGACGAGGCGCAGACGCCCTTCGATGATGTCACCAGCTACAACAATTTCTATGAATTTGGCACTGACAAAAGCGATCCGGCACGGCACGCGCAGAGCCTGCGGACGGACCCATGGTCTGTGTCGATCGAAGGGCAGGTGGCAAGGCCAGGCAGCTATACCCTGGAAGACATCCTCAGGCCGCATGCTTTCGAGGAACGCATTTATCGGCTGCGCTGTGTGGAGGGCTGGTCCATGGTGGTTCCCTGGGTCGGTTTCCCGCTCGGCGATCTGATCAAGCGTTTTGAACCCACCGCGAAGGCCAAATACGTCGAATTCGTCACGCTCCATGACCCCAAACAGATGCCAGGACAACGTCGCCAGGTTCTCAAATGGCCCTACGTCGAAGGCCTGCGCATGGATGAGGCGATGCACCCGCTCACCCTTCTCGCAGTGGGACTTTATGGTCAGGTCCTTCCCAATCAGAACGGAGCGCCCCTGCGGCTCATCGTGCCCTGGAAGTATGGCTTCAAGAGCATCAAGTCCATCGTCAGTATCCGTTTCGTCGAGGCGCAACCGACGAGCAGCTGGATGCGCGCAGGGCCCAGAGAATACGGCTTCTACTCGAACGTGAATCCGAAGGTGGACCATCCCCGCTGGAGTCAGAAGCGGGAGCGGCGGATAGGAGAATTCTTCAAACGCGATACGCGGATGTTCAACGGCTACGCCGAGCAGGTTGCGCAGCTCTACACGGGTATGGACCTGAAAACGTACTTCTAGGTCAGAGTGCTTCAGGACTGACTACATGCACCGTTCTGTCAAACCTGCGGTGTTCACGCTGTGCCTGTTGCCACTGCTGTGGCTGATCTGGCAGGGCCTGGCCGGCCAGCTCGGCGCGAACCCCATCGAGGCAGTCACCCACCGCACCGGTGACTGGACCCTGCGTCTGTTGCTCATTACCCTGGCAATGACGCCATTGCGGCGCCTGTCGGGCTGGACCTGGCCGGTTCGTGTTCGGCGTATGCTCGGCCTGTTTGCGTTTTTCTATGCGAGCCTGCATCTGGTCACCTATCTCTGGCTGGATCAGTTCTTCGACTGGGGTGAAATTCTGCAGGATATCGCAAAGCGGCCTTTTGTCACCGTCGGGATGCTGGGTTTCGCCTTTCTGGTTCCGCTTGCGGCAACATCGAACCAGTGCATGATGAAGCGACTGGGAAAGAACTGGAAGCGCCTGCACCAGCTCGCCTATGTTGTGCCGGTGCTGGGTGTGCTGCATTTCCTGTGGCTGGTCAAGGCCGATATCCGCGAGCCGGTGATCTATGCCACCGTGCTGCTGGCATTACTGGGGGTGCGGGTCTGGTGGCAGCGCAGTCAACGCGCCAGGCCTCAATCGGCCAGGATACTGAGCGCCTCCTGACGTCTGCCCTGCCAAATGCGTGAGGTGGCGGTTCGCGCCACCGCGCTTTTTCGCCGATCGGTGCCTTGCCTGGCGGCGCCCTGAGACTTTTTCAGCCGCCTGCCAGGCTAGCCCGGGAGAACATGCGTCAGGAGGCGAGCCGCTTGTACCTGATACGGTGCGGCTGTTCGGCCTCGTCACCCAGGCGCCGCTTGCGATCCGCCTCGTAGTCGGCGTAGTTTCCTTCAAACCAGACCACTTTGCTGTCACCCTCGAAGGCGAGAATATGTGTCGCGATACGATCGAGAAACCAGCGATCGTGTGAGGTGACCAGGATGCAGCCGGGGAAGTTGAGCAGCGCGTCTTCAAGGGCGCGCAGGGTTTCCACATCAAGGTCATTGGTGGGCTCGTCCAGCAGCAGCACATTGCCGCCACGCTTCAGGAGTTTTGCCAGGTGCACACGGTTGCGTTCGCCACCGGACAGATCGCCGACGCGTTTCTGCTGATCGGGTCCCGCGAAGTTAAAACGGGCGACGTAAGACCGGGACGGCGTTTCGTAGCGGCCTACGCGGATGATGTCCTGGCTGTCCGAGATCTCTTGCCAGACCGTTTTATCCGCGGCAAGCGCATCGCGGGACTGGTCAACATAGGCCAGTTCCACCGTGTCGCCAATGCGCAGTTCGCCTGCATCGGGTCGCTCGTCACCGACAAGCATCCGGAACAGGGTGGTCTTGCCGGCGCCGTTCGGCCCGATGATGCCGACGATGCCGCCACGCGGCAGGTTGAACGACAGGTCGTCAATCAGTACCCGCTCGCCGAAGGCCTTGCGCAGCTTGCTTGCCTCCACCACCAGATCACCCAGTCTCGGACCAGGTGGAATGTAGATCTCACGCGTCTCGTTGCGTGTCTGGAATTCCTGTGACTGGAGTTCCTCGAAGCGTGCAATGCGTGCCTTGCTTTTCGCATGACGACCCTTCGGATTGGAACGGACCCATTCCAGCTCCGCTTTGATCGCACGTTGATGGGCAGATTCCTGGCGTTCCTCCATCTCCAGGCGTTTTTCCTTCTGCTCGAGCCAGGAGGAATAGTTGCCCTCCCAGGGAATACCATGTCCGCGATCGAGTTCCAGGATCCAGCCGGCGACATTGTCCAGGAAGTACCGATCGTGTGTGACGGCGACCACGGTGCCCGGGTATTCGTCCAGAAAATGTTCCAGCCAGGCAACGGATTCGGCGTCCAGGTGGTTGGTTGGCTCGTCGAGGAGCAGCATGTCCGGCGCCGACAGCAGCAGTTTGCACAGGGCAACCCGGCGTCGCTCGCCCCCGGACAAGCGGGTGACATCGGCATCCCAGGGCGGGAGCCGCAAGGCATCGGCCGCGATTTCGAGTTTGCGATCGAGGTTGTGGGCATCCGAAGCCTGAATCAGGTTTTCCAGCCGTGCCTGTTCCGCGGCCAGCGCGTCAAAATCGGCATCCGGTTCCGCATACGCCGCATAGACCTCGTCGAGGCGCCGCTGGGCAGATTTGATTTCACCCAGGCCCTCCTCGACATTGCCGCGGACATCCTTATTCGGGTCGAGTTGCGGTTCCTGCGGCAGATAACCCACCTTGATCCCCGGCTGAGGTCTTGCCTCACCCTCGATCTCGGTATCGATCCCCGCCATGATGCGCAGCAGGGTTGACTTGCCGGAACCATTCAGTCCCAGCACACCGATCTTCGCACCGGGGAAAAAGGAAAGGTAGATATCCTTGAGGATGACGCGCTTGGGCGGGACGATCTTGCCCACGCCGTTCATGGTGTAAACGTATTGTGCCATCAGTGACCTTGCTGTCGCTTCAATAAGGAATGCCATTATACCAGTGGCAGGCCGCGCCAGTGTGAGCCAGGCAGGGCCCGCCCCCCGATTGCCTTCGCGTGTTTGCCCGGACCGGTCCGCGTCGCCGCGCTGCGTGCCGCGCGCATGAGCCCGCGCGCCGCAGGCGATCCCGGTCTCGTTACTGGCTACCCGGCAGGCGTTGGTCTCGCCGTGATCCCTTGCCTGTTCATTGATACTGAAAGAGTTTCTGTTGCTTGATTATCTGGGCCACCTGCGCAGGCACGGCGTCTTCCCAGCCCGGATCCCCGCAGCGGATCTTCGCCAGTACTTCGTGGGAGAAGATGGACAGATAGCGTTCGTTGATCGTGTCGAGTGGCTTGATAAAGCCGTTCTCCAGCAGATACAGATACAGGTGTCGCAAGTGCGGGGCGACGGCCAGATTGTGCACGGTGGTCGACTCACCGCTGGCGGGATCCTTGAACGGGCAGACATACAGCCGAAGATCATTCTTGAACAGGCGACCAAAGGATTCCAGGATGCCCCCCTCCAGCTGCTGGTAATATTTTTCATTGAAGATTTCCTTCAGGATCGGAACACCCATCACGATCCCTATGGGTTTCCGCGTATAGCGAAACAGGTAGGCGGCGAGGCGGTAGAATTCACCGTAATTCGAGATCAGCACGTTCTTGCCGAGCATGCAGAGGATTCCGACACGGTGCAGAAAGTCCTCGACCCGGATGTCGCCACCTTCCATGAGGTTGTGCAGCGTCATCTCGCTGAGCACGATGGCATTTTCCTCCTGCACATCCGGTTCCTTCCAGAATGCTGTCTGGGCGCAGTCGAGCATATTCAGCGTCAGGTGCGTAGGCGGCCGGAAGCGGCTGCGTTCGATGAGCACGGCCTTCTTGTAGAGCGCATCAGCGGGCTGTACCACCTTGCCGTCTGCCCTGAACAGGGCGGCCCCGCTGAGACCCAGTTGTACCAGACGCAGTGCCATGAGCCGGTTGTCGACTTCGCGGAAGGCCGGGCCGGAAAAATCGACCATGTCAATCTCGAACAGTGTGGTGTTGAGACCGTCAAGGAGTGATTTGAGCAGTGCCGGTGGATCGCTGTGCAGGCGCATGGCCCCGTAAATCAGGTTGAGACCGAGCAGCCCCAGGGTCTCCTGATCCTGGATATTTTCCCGGCCCTGCAGACGCACATGCAGGTCAATCTGGGAAGGCACCTCTTCCGGCCGGGTCTGGAAACGGATGCCCAGCCAGCCGTCACCCTCCTGAATGCGGGTGAAACTGCGTGCGGCAACGGTATTGGCAAACGCGAAAAATGTGGTGTGTGCGCCACGTGCCGCGCCCAGGCGCTCGATTATGAGGTCATATTCGTGATCGAGCATCGCCTGCAGGCGTTCACGGCTGACATATCGTGGCGAGCGTCCATAGATTGAGTCGCTGAACGTCATGTCGTATGCCGACATGGCCTTGGCAATGGTGCCCGCCGCGCCGCCGACCTTGAAGAACCATCGGGCTGTCTCCTGACCGGCGCCGATTTCCGCGATCGTTCCGTATATGCTCGTGTCGAGATTCAACGTAAGCGCCTTCTGGTGTGCGTCCTGTGTCTGTCTGTCCATGTCGGCCTGATTTGGGTGGTCGGGGGTGCTGCTAATATACTGCAATCGGTACCGGGAGCGGCAGCCCGGTGTGGTTTTCAAGGGGAGGCCCCGACTATGTCAGTCTGCGTCTACATAGGCGACGCACTTGCACGTTACGGATTCGGTCACGGACATCCCTTTGGGCCGGACCGCATGGACCGGTTCTGGGACCGCGCCCGTGAACTGGGGCTTGATTCCCGGGTGACCGTCTGTGATCCGGTTCAGGCACCGGCCGAAGCCATCGAACGGTTTCACCACCCCGAGTATGTCGAGCGGGTCCGGATTCAGTCACGTACCGGCGCAGGCTATCTGGACTACGGTGATACGCCCGCGTTCCCGGGGGTGTTCGAGGCGGCCTCCTGTGTTGTTGGCAGTGTGCTCGACGGGGTGCAGAAGATTCTTGAGGGGCGCTGTCGGCGGGTGTTCGTTCCCATTGCCGGCTTACATCACGCCCGTCGTGACGGCGCGGCGGGCTTCTGTGTCTTCAACGACTGTGGCGTGGCGATTGAGACCCTGCGCAAGGTGCATGGACTGCGGCGGGTTGCCTATGTGGACATCGATGCCCATCACGGCGATGGCGTGTTCTACGCTTTCGAGAACGATCCCGATATGATCTTTGCCGATATGCACGAGGACGGGCGTTATCTCTATCCCGGCACAGGTGCGCGGGAAGAAACTGGTACCGGCGCGGCGCAGGGCACCAAGCTCAACGTGCCCATGCCGCCGGAGGCGGATGATGACGCCTTCTTTGAAGTCTGGGAGGCGGTGGAGGATTTCGTCCGTCGCGGCCGGCCGGAGTTTGTGCTCTTCCAGTGTGGCGCCGACAGCCTCGCGGGCGATCCCATCACGCATCTGCGTTATTCTGCGGCGGCGCATGCCCATGCGGCCAGGCGCCTCTGCGCACTCGCGGATGAGTGCTGTGAGGGACGGCTGGCGGCGCTGGGTGGAGGGGGCTACAATCGCGACAACCTTGCGGCCGCCTGGACGGCGGTGGTGAGCAGCTTCCTGGACGCGTCGTCCTGAGTTTTTCTTTACTATAAGGCGCGGTTTCGCCAGGCGCCAGCGGGAAAACCGGCTGTCAGGCCCGCCCCGCCCAGCCGACCTTGCGTTATGCAAGCGCATGCAAGATCCGGTATCATATGCCCTTTTTAGATCCCTGCGCATTCTCGACAGGATCGCGCAGGCCGATCCATTCAGGTTTGTGGGCAGAGGTGAGCATGTTCAGCAAAAATATGACGATTGCCGGGTTCGATGAGGAGCTCTGGAAGGCAATCCAGGGTGAACAGCGGCGGCAGGAAGAGCACATCGAACTGATTGCATCGGAAAACTATGCCAGCCCGCGTGTGCTCGAGGCGCAGGGCTCGGTGCTCACTAACAAGTACGCCGAGGGGTATCCGGCCAAGCGCTACTATGGTGGCTGCGAATTTGTGGATATCGCCGAGCAACTGGCGATCGATCGTGCCAGGCAGCTGTTTGGAGCGGACTTCGCCAATGTTCAGCCCCACTCGGGCTCGCAAGCCAATGCGGCGGTGTATCTTGCCTTGCTCAAACCCGGTGACACGATCCTGGGAATGAGCCTGGCCGACGGGGGGCACCTGACTCACGGCGCGAAGGTCAATTTCTCCGGCAAGATCTTCAACGCCGTGCAATATGGCCTGGATTCGGATACGGGGATTGTGGACTATGACCAGATCGCGGATCTGGCCCGCGAACACAGGCCCAGAATGATTGTCGGCGGCTTTTCCGCCTATTCACGCGTCATGGATTGGGGCAGGTTTCGCGAGATTGCCGATGAGGTTGGCGCCTACCTGTTTATCGACATGGCCCATGTGGCCGGTCTCATAGCCGCCGGTCTGTATCCAAGTCCGGTGCAGATTGCGGATGTCACAACCACCACCACGCATAAGACCTTGAGAGGACCCCGTGGCGGGTTGATACTGGCCAGGGCAAATCCCGAGATTGAGAAAAAGCTCAATTCAATGGTCTTCCCCGGCACCCAGGGTGGTCCACTGATGCATGTCATTGCCGCCAAGGCGGTGGCGTTCAAAGAGGCCCTGGAGCCGGATTTCAAGACCTACCAGGCGCAGGTACTGGCCAACGCCAGGGCCATGGCCGAGGCCATGATGCAGCGCGGCTACAAGGTCGTCTCCGGGGGTACGGATGATCACCTGTTCCTGGTCGATTTGATCGACAAGGGTGTAACGGGGAAACAGGCGGATGCCGCACTGGGAAATGCCAATATCACCGTCAACAAGAACGCCGTACCCAACGACCCCCAATCGCCCTTTGTGACGAGCGGTATCCGCATCGGTACGCCGGCGATGACAACGCGGGGATTCAGGGAAGCTGAAGCCCGCGAACTGGCTGGCTGGATCTGCGACATACTGGATGATATCGACAACCAGGCCCTTCAGGCTCAGCTGCGCGAGAAAGTGCTGGAGATAGGCAAAAGATTTCCGGTTTACGAGAGGGAGTAACGAGTCGCCGGTCGCGCGGAAGCCGTGCCCGGGTGTTGGAAGCGGGTTTTCTGCTGACGGGTTGCCGGCCACCTGAATTATGCACTGTCCTTTCTGCGACGCTGAAGAGACGAAAGTGATAGATTCGCGGCTTGCCAGCGAAGGCGTGCAGGTGCGTCGCCGCCGCGAGTGCCTGACGTGTGGCGAGCGCTTTACCACGTACGAGACCGCGGAACTGGTGATGCCACGCATTATCAAGCAGGATGGCACACGGGAGCCGTTTAATGAGGACAAGCTCCGAGGCGGCATTTTGCGCGCGCTCGAGAAACGGCCTGTGACGGCGGATCAGATCGAAATAGCGATCGGCCGCATCCAGCATCATTTGCGTGCCAGCGGTGAGCGGGAGGTTTCATCGGGGCAACTGGGCGAGGAGGTCATGGCGGAGTTGCGCGAGCTCGATCAGGTAGCCTATGTGCGGTTTGCGTCCGTCTATCGCAGCTTCGAGGACGTCAATGCCTTTCGTGAGGAAATCGATCGTCTGGAACGCCAGCCATCGGATGCAGAAAGGCGGGACCAGATTCCCCTGTTGCCCGATGAGGAAATTGGCAAGTAGCGGCTGAGCCAGAGCCACGGGTCGGTAACGGCCACCCGTCCCGCCGTCTGGAACCCGCCGTGTGCGACTTTTTCTGTGATTGCGATGAATACCATTGATGACCGCCGCTTTATGGCGCGCGCAATTCAGCTGGCGCGCAAGGGCCTGTACACGACGGATCCCAATCCCCGCGTCGGCTGTGTCGTCGTGGGTAAGGGCGAGATCGTCGGCGAGGGATGGCATGAAAGGGCGGGTGGGCCGCATGCGGAGATCAATGCCCTGCGGATGGCGGGCCAAAGCGCGCGCGGTGCCACGGCTTACATCACGCTCGAACCCTGCTGCCATCAGGGCCGGACCCCGCCGTGCAGCCATGCCCTGATTCAGGCAGGTGTTGTGCGGGTGGTGGCCGCGATGACAGATCCCAACCCGCAGGTGGCCGGTGAGGGGCTGAAGCAGCTGGCGGCAGCGGGCATCGCGACGCAGGCAGGGCTATTGGAAGGCGAGGCCGAGGCTTTGAATCCCGGCTTTCTGATGCGCATGCGGTCACGGCGACCCTATGTGCGCTGCAAGCTGGCGATGAGCGTCGATGGGCGCACGGCCATGGCGTCTGGCGAAAGCCGCTGGATCACCGGGGATGCCGCGCGGCACGACGTGCACCGGTTGAGAGCGCGGAGCTCGGCCATCATGACCGCGATCGGCACCGTTCTGGCAGATGACCCCGCGCTGACGGCCAGACTTGAGAACGACGATCAGCCGGTCACACGCCAGCCCCTGCGTGTCATTCTCGATCGGCAACTGCGCATGCCACCGGAGGCAAAAATGCTCCGTCTGCCCGGAATTACTCTGGTGTTTACGGCCAATGGGGATGTCGTTCGCAGGCGGGCACTGGAAACCGCAGGTGCGGAAATCGAGACCGTAGCGCGCAGCGAACTCGGGGTCGACCTCGGCGCCGTGCTTGCCAGACTCGCAGACAGAGAGATGAACGAGATCATGGTCGAGGCTGGTCCGCGCCTGGCAGGTTCGCTGCTGGCGGCCGGATTCATCGACGAGCTGGTGGTCTATATGGCACCACACCTGATGGGCAATATGGCACGCGGGCTGTTCGAACTGCCGTGGCTGGCAAGGATGAACGATCGCGTCAGCTTAGACATTCATGACATCCGGGCGGTCGGGCGAGACTGGAAGATCACCGCAACCGTGACGAGCGGGGCCAGGTAGTGGGGCGCGCGCGAGGTCGCCGCTTGAATGGTCGTAAGACGGGAGCTCAGATTCGGGATGGTCTCGGTGTTGACGTCTGATACGCGGGGTTCATCAGGATGCTGTCGGTCTCAATGCCGGGTTATGCTCTGGCTGGCGATTCGAAGAGGGTTCTGAGCAGGCAACGTTCTCTGGGTTGCATGGCTATGTTCGGGTTGTTGAGCTTATGTTCACAGGCATCATAGAAGCTGTAGGCCGCATTGCCGCCCTTGAACCGAAGGGCGCGGATATGCGTGTGCGGATTGAATGCGGCGCGCTCGATCTGGCGGATGTACAAGCCGGTGACAGCGTCGCTGTCAGTGGCGTCTGCCTGACCGCAATCGAGTTGACCGGTGACGGGTTCTGGGCCGATGTGTCTGCAGAGACCCTGGCCAGGACGATCTTTGGTGATCTGCAAGCGGGCAGCCCCGTGAATCTCGAAAAGGCCTTGACACCCACGACGCGGCTCGGCGGGCACCTGGTCAGCGGGCATGTCGACGGGGTGGGTACACTCGTCGAACGCCGGCCGGAGGGTCGCTCGGAGCGGATGCGTATACAGGTTCCGCCACACCTGGCGCGGTATATTGCAGAAAAGGGATCGATTTGCGTTGACGGTGTCAGCTTGACGGTAAATGCGGTGGACGGAGCGGTCTTCGATCTCAATATCGTTCCGCATACATTGCGGGCAACGACCCTGGGCGAGTTTCGACAGGGGCGTCGTGTCAATCTGGAAGTTGATATCATTGCCCGCTACCTGGAGCGGCTGCTCATGGGTGACAAGGCTGCCGAGTCGGGTGGCGGGATCACGGAAGCATTCCTGCAACAGCATGGATTTGCCGGAGGTGGCTAGTATCACCTTGAAGGAGTACTGGTACTCCTTCAAGGTGATACTGGCGGATGCTGACAAATTGAGCTGAGTGCCGGTATTTTTATTTATAGCCACGGAATCCACGGAAAAACACAGAAAAAGTTCTAACGGGTGCTGGTTCTTTCCGTGGACTCCGTGGCCATACTATCCGTCATCAACAGATTGAAAAGCACTCGTTGCCGTTAACCGGAAACCGGTAATGCCTATGGAATTGAACAGCACTGAAGAGATCATCGAGGACCTGCGTGAGGGCAGGATGGTCATTCTCATGGATGACGAAGATCGCGAGAACGAAGGCGATCTCGTCATGTCCGCGGCCTGCGTGCGTCCCGAAGACATCAACTTCATGGCGCGCTACGGGCGAGGACTGATTTGCCTGACACTCACGCGCGAGCGCTGCCGTCAGCTCGACCTGCCGCTGATGGTTTCATCGAACACAGCGAGTCTGTCCACCAACTTCACCGTGTCGATCGAGGCAGCGGAGGGCGTGACGACGGGCATATCCGCGGCCGATCGGGCGACGACTATCCAGGCGGCGGTTGCGCCTGACGCGGACCCGTCGGATCTGGTCCAGCCCGGGCATATCTTCCCGCTGATGGCTCAGCCCGGGGGTGTCATGACACGGGCGGGCCATACCGAGGCGGGCTGTGACCTCGCGCGGCTGGCCGGATATGAACCTGCAGCAGTGATCGTGGAGATTCTCAATGAGGACGGCACCATGGCGCGCCGCCCCGATCTCGAGCAGTTTGCCGTGCAACACAAGCTGAAGATCGGAACGATCGCGGATCTCATTCATTACCGTATCGAAAATGAGAAAACCATCGCGCGGGTCGCCGACTGCGAGCTTCCCACTGAATACGGAACTTTCAGGCTGGTCGCCTTTGAGGACAGCATCGACAGGAACGTGCATCTTGCGCTCGTTCACGGCGAGCCGGATTTTGGCGAGCCGGTTCTGGTGCGTGTGCATGTGCAAGGTATGCTGTGTGACCTGCTCGGGGCAACAACCGATGATTGTGGTTGGCCGTTGCGGCGTGCCCTTCGGCGGGTCGCCCGCGAAGGGGAGGGCATTGTCATCGTGCTGGGGAAACCCGAAGAGCCTGATTCACTGGTGCGCCGTATCCGCAACTATGCCGAGCATGGCGCCCATTGGGAAAGCCAGCGTTCCGCGCAACGCGAGGAACTGCGTACCTATGGCGTCGGCGCGCAGATCCTCGGGGAACTGGGCGTTCACCGCATGCGCGTGCTGAGCGCCCCGAAAATCATGCACGCGCTCGACGGATTCGGACTGGAAGTCGTGGAATACGTGCCCTGTGATTAGCTGGTGGCGGCGGCGGGCATGCTGTACAGTGATGACGAGCAACAGGTGACATGACCAAGATGACTGAATATGAAGGCAAGCTCCAGGTCCGCGATGCGCGTTTCGCGTTGCTGGTTTCACGTTTTAACGGTTTTGTCGTCGAGAGCCTGCTCAAGGGTGCGGTGGATGCACTCAAGCGCCACGGGGCAGAAGAGCGCGATCTGCACGTGGTCCGGGTGCCGGGTGCCTTTGAGATGCCGCTGGTTGCGCAGCACCTTGCGGCCAGCAAGAAGTATGACGCCATCATTGCGCTGGGTGCAGTTATTCGCGGTGGCACACCGCATTTCGAGTATGTCGCCGGCGAATGCACCAAAGGTCTCGCAAGCGTAGCGATGGAATATGATATCCCCGTCGCCTTCGGTGTGCTGACGGTCGACACGATCGAGCAGGCCATTGAGCGCGCCGGCACCAAGGCGGGAAACAAGGGTGTTGAGGCGGCCCTCTCGGCCATTGAGATGGTCGACCTGCTGCGTAATCTCGAGGTCTGAAGGTCTTGAATACCGTGGTGAGCCAGGAACGGGTGATACATGCCGAGCGCACCAGGGCGCGCCGATGCGCGCTGCAGGCGGTTTATCAATGGCAGATGACGGCCATGGATACCGGGGATATTGCTGCCCAGTTTGCCGACTCGAGCGAGTATCGGGGCGTTGATTCCGACTACTTCCGGGAACTCTTGCAGGGTGTCGTACAGAACGTCAGTCAACTCGATGCCGAGCTGGCCCCGGCACTGGATCGCAAGATCGAACTGGTTGATCCCATTGAGCGCGCTGTGCTGCGGATCGCCACCTACGAGCTCGTGTTTCGAGCGGATGTTCCCTGCCGGGTGATTCTCAATGAGGCAGTTTCGCTCACCCGGAAGTTTGGCGCTGAGCAGGGCTACACCTTCGTCAACGGGGTACTCGATCGACTCGCGCACCGGCTGCGTTCGGCAGAGTGCTCCCGCGGCGGGCACTGAAACCGCACCGGCCTTTTCGCCAGGGCGGCGGCCCATGTCACTTTCCGAATTCTCAATCATCGAGCGCTACTTTACCCGCCGGGCGAGCACTCGCCATGATGTGGTGCTGGGTATCGGTGACGACGCGGCGGTCCTCGACATTCCTCAAGGGATGCAGCTGGTCGCTGCGACGGATACCTTCGTTGCCGATGTCCATTTCCCGGCCGGCACCGCGCCGGCCGCCATCGGGCACAAGTCGCTCGCCGTCAACCTGAGTGATCTTGCCGCCATGGGGGCGCAACCGGCCTGGGCAACCCTGGTGCTGAGCCTGCCCGAGGCCGACGCCAACTGGCTGGAGGCTTTTGCGCGGGGTTTTTTCCAGCTGTGTGAACGCTACGGGGTGCAGTTGGTGGGCGGCGACACCACGCGCGGACCACTCGCGGTAACCGTACAGGCGATGGGGCTGATCCCGCCCGGTCAGATGCTGCAGCGCGGCGCCGCGAAAGTTGCGGACCGTATTTTTGTCACGGGAACGCTTGGCGATGCCAGTCTGGGCCTGCGCCTTCTGCAAGCCTCTCACGCGCTGGATTCGCCCGAGGCGAGGGAACTGGTGCGGCGTCTGGAGTATCCGGAACCGCGAATTGCGTATGGCATTGCCCTGCGTGGCATAGCCAGTGCTGCGATCGACATCTCCGACGGCTTGATGGCCGATCTGGGTCATATACTCGATCAGAGTGGTGTTGGTGCCGAATTGCGCGTGGATCAGGTTCCGACATCGCCGGCTTATCAGCGCCTGTGTGAGCAATTGGATATCGGCCCGGGCACGCCCGAGGCTCTGCAAGGTGCACTGGCCGGTGGCGATGACTACGAGCTTTGTTTTACGGTCCCGCCTTACCGCATCGAACAGTTCGAAGCGCTGGCGGAGGTGTTCGAGATGTGCACGCAGATCGGTGTCATCCAGGAAACGCCCGGCCTGCGTTGTGTGTACAGTGATGGCCGTGATTTTCGACCAGGGGCGCCTGGATATCAGCATTTCGGTTAGTTCGTGTGCCCAGGCGCACCTGGACGAAGCGGCCCGCGGGCCGCTCCAGCTGGTGCTTGGCACTCAGCCTGATTGTCAGCATCGGTAGTATCAAGTTGAAAGAGTACGAGCGAGAATGACGCAAGGCTGTCAAGCGAGCGGCGAGCTCCACTGGCAAACCCCTGGCCCGTGCGATTGCAGTCATACATGCAATCCGGTTTTGAGGCATGACGACTAGAGGGAATTCCCCCACCTTCGCAAATCTGCTGCGCCGGCCCGTTCACTTGCTGGCATTCGGTTTTGGAGCCGGACTCTCGCCCACGGCGCCGGGTACGGCCGGTACTCTGCTTGCAGTCCCCCTGGTATTTCTATTGCGGGATCTGGATGCCGTCTGGTATCTCTTGCTCACAGCCGGATTGTTCGTGGCTGGCGTGTGGTTGTGCGGGCGCACGGCGCGGGATCTGCAGGTTCACGATCATCCCGGCATCGTCTGGGACGAGATCGTGGGATACCTGGTGACCATGGCCTGGGCACCCAAACAGTGGAACTGGATCATTGGCGGATTTCTCCTGTTTCGCCTCTTTGACATTTTCAAACCCTGGCCGATAAGAACCGTTGACCGCCGCCTGCGAGGCGGCGTAGGCATTATGCTTGATGATCTATTGGCGGGTCTGGCGGCGGGACTGGTACTGGCCGGTATCGAACGCCTGTATTCCGGTGGTCTTGGCTGGGACTTTTAGGTTGCGGAGGCAGTCATGGCAGTACGACGGGGAATCCTGGCATTGGCGCTGTTGCACAGCCTGGCGTGCCGCGTATTTGCCGCTGATGTCGAGGTGCTTGCCCTGTTCGGGGAACGGGCGATGCTCCGGATTGACGGTGAGAAGCACCTGCTGAGGAAGGGCCAATCCACCCCGGGCGGGATCAGATTGCTGGATGTCAGTACCGAGGGCGCGAGCATCGAGATTGACGGTGACAACAGGTACTATCCTCTGGGCGTGCGGGTCCGGGCGCATCACCGTGCGCCGGACACCGAGGAGGTGCAGATCTGGCGCGATCCTTCCGGTATGTTTCGCACGGTTGGGAGCATCAACGGCCTGCCGGTCAAATTTCTGGTCGATACGGGTGCGAGTTCGGTCGCCATGAATTCCGCGCAAGCCAGGCGGCTCGGTATCGATTTTCGGGTTATCGGGGAACCCGCTGCCGTGATGACAGCCTCGCGACTGGAGCGCGTCTACCGGGTCAGGCTCGATACCGTGAAGGTCGGCGCGATCACGTTGCGGAATGTCGAGGCAGTTGTCCTGGACGGAGCACAGCCTGACAGTCCGCTGTTAGGTATGTCGTTCCTCGGCAGGCTGCAGATGGCCAATGACGGTCGACGCCTGACGCTGAGCCGAATCAGATAAGCGGCTCGCGTTTCGCCGCTGTCGCCTGCTGCTCGTCTGCTTCCTTGTCCTTCACGATCATGGCGTAGGCCGAGTGATTGTGGATGGATTCGAAGTTTTCCGATTCAACCGTGTAGGCGCCGATCCGGTCGTCATCATTCAACCGGGCAGCGACATCTCGCACCATATCCTCAACGAACTTCGGGTTGTCGTAGGCGCGTTCCGTGACCAGTTTTTCATCGGGACGTTTCAGAAGCCCGTAGAGCTCACAGGATGCTTCCTTTTCCACCAGCTCGATCAGTTCTTCGATCCAGATAAAGTCCCGCGTCCGGACCTCGACGGTGACGTGCGAACGCTGATTATGCGCGCCGCGATCCGAGATCTCTTTGGAACAGGGACAGAGGCTAGTGACCGGAACCACGACCTTCAGCCACATCTGCGGGTTACGGTCGCGGATTTCCCCGGTAAACGTGACCTCGTAGTCCAGCAGGCTCTGCACACCGGATACCGGCGCTGACTTGTTGACAAAATAGTGGAAGGTCATTTCGATATGACCGGCTTGCGCTTCCAGCACCTCAGTGAGTTCGTGCAGCATGTCCTTGAAGGAGTCCACCGTAATCTCCTTCTCGTGACGATTGAGAATCTCCACGAAGCGGGACATGTGCGTGCCCTTGAAGTTGTGCGGCAGATTCACGTACATGTTGAAGTTGGCAATCGTGTGTTGCTCACCATCGGACCGGTCCCGCACGCGAATAGGGTGGCGGATGTCCTTGATGCCGACTTTGTCGATGGCGATCCGCCGTGTGTCTGCGCTGCCTTGTACGTCGGCAATTCCTCGCTGCAGAGAAGTGATGGGATCAGGTCGGTTCATCGTCTAATGTTCCTCTGTGTAACGCACACAGGCTCGGTCTGTTTCCCACAGGGTGACCGATTTGACCTTGAGTTTCGGCCTGTCCAATGTCTGCCTGAGTTCGCAATAGAAATAGGCGGCAATATTCTCTGCCGTCGGGTTAACCTTCTGGAACGGTTCCAGGTCGTTGAGGTAACGGTGATCCAGCCGATCGCCAATTTCCCGGGCTGCGTTTCGAATCAGCTTGAAGTCGATGCCCATGCCCACTTCGTCGAGTTCCGTCGCCTCGATTTCAACCTCGACTTTCCAATTATGGCCGTGCATCCGTGCACAGGCCCCCGGATAGCCACGCAGGGTATGTGCGGACGCAAACTCGGTAAGGACCTTGAGTATATAGGTTCCCGCCACCGAAATAATCCTGACTAAAACGCTAGGATATTAAGCGATTGCGGGTGTCTTCGCAACCGGGGAGGCAATCCAGCTAGTGACGCGTGCGGCGATACCGTCGGAATCGAGCCCACAATCCCGTAGCAATTCCTCATGAATTCCGTGGCTTAAGAAAGTGTCCGGAAGACCCAGCATGAGCAGCCTGACAGTCTCTCCAAGTTCTGCCAGCTGCTCGCTGACGGCGCTGCCGGCGCCACCGGCGAGAACATTCTCCTCAACGGTTATCAGCCACCGGTGTGTTGAGGCGAGTTCTGCAAGCAATGCCACGTCCAGGGGTTTGACGAACCGCATATTGGCCACCGTCGCGCCGAGCAGCTGGCCCGCGGCGAGCGCGGGGGTCACCATGCTGCCGAAGGCGAGCAGGGCAATGTCTTTGCCTCGCTGGCGAATCTCGCCTTTACCGATCGGCAGGGTCTGCATGTGCTTTTCGACGCGCACACCCGGGCCTGCGCCACGCGGATAGCGTACCGCTGCCGGGCCGGGGTGCCGGTGGGCGGTGGAAAGCATCTGGCGACACTCGTTTTCATCCGCTGGCGCCATTACCACCAGGTTGGGCACACAGCGCAGATAAGAGAGATCAAAACTGCCGGCGTGTGTGGGACCGTCCGGTCCAACGAGGCCGGCACGATCGATGGCCAGTGTGACAGGCAAATTCTGCAGGGCGATATCATGGATCAGCTGATCATAGGCACGCTGTAGAAAGGTCGAGTAGATGGCTACCACCGGGTGCATGCCATCGCAGGCAAGGCCGGCGGCAAAGGTCAGACTGTGCTGTTCGGCGATACCGACGTCGAAATAGCGCTCAGGGTACTGTTTGGCAAACCGCGTAAGTCCAGAGCCGGTCTCCATCGCGGGCGTGATGGCAACCAGATCAGGATCGGCATCCGCCATGTCGCAGATCCAGTCACTGAAAACCCGCGTGTAGCTGATTCCAGGCTGGGAAGCCGACTGGACCGGGCTTCCGCTTTGCGGATCGAAACGGCCGATGCCGTGGAAGGTCGCTGGGTCCGTCTCGGCCGGTTTGTAACCCTTGCCCTTGCGGGTAACAACGTGTAACAGCTGTGGGCCGTCGAGTGTGCGCACATTTTTCAGCGTCCTGACCAGGTTCGACACATCATGACCGTCGATGGGACCGATGTAATGGAAGCCGAGTTCCTCGAACAGCGTGCCGGGAACGAGCATGCCCTTGACATGTTCTTCGGCGCGGCGCGCCAGTTCATGCACCGGCGGGATATTGCTCAGGACTTTCTTGCCGCTTTCCCGCATGGACAGGTAGGTTCGCCCGGACAGCACGCGCGCGAGGTAGTTGGACAGTCCGCCGACGTTTGCTGAAATTGACATTTCGTTGTCATTCAGAATGACGAGCAGATTCGCATCCAGATCGCCGGCGTGGTTCAGCGCCTCGAAGGCCATGCCGGCACTCATTGCGCCATCTCCGATAACGGCGACGGCATGCCGCCGATCATGGTGCAGTCTTGCCGCGATAGCCATGCCGAGTGCAGCGCTGACAGAGGTGCTGGAGTGGCCTACCCCGAAGGTGTCATAGGGGCTTTCATCGCGTTTCGGAAAGCCCGAGGGTCCGTCCTTCTGGCGCAGTTTTGCCATGGCCTGCCGACGTCCCGTCAGGATCTTGTGCGCGTAGGATTGATGGCCCACATCCCAGACAATGCGGTCATCAGGCGTAGCAAAGACGTAATGCAGCGCGATTGCGAGTTCAACGGTCCCGAGGCTCGCGGCAAGATGCCCCCCCGTGCGACTGACCGATTCAATCAGGAAGGCCCTGAGTTCACACGCAAGACGGCTCAACTGCGACTCATCAAGTGCTCGCAGATCGTCGGGATACCTGACTTGATCAAGGAGGGGATAGGGCACGAGGCCTCACTGAACCATGGTCGCGGGGATCCATGATTATCCGGTCTTGAACGGGGACTTTCAAGGAGCCTGAGAGGTCAGTGATCGCGGCTTACTATCCGATGAGCCAGCCCGCGTAAAAGGTCCGCTGAGGGGCCCAACTCCGCAAGACTCTCTATTGCCTCTTCACGGAGCTCTGTGGCGCGCTGTTTCGCGCCGTCAAGACCCAGCAGGCCCGGGTAGGTCGGTTTTTGCAGTGCCTTGTCCACGCCGGTGAGTTTGCCCAGGCGGCTGGTCTTGCCTTCAATATCGAGAATATCGTCGCGAATCTGGAAGGCGAGACCCATACACTTGGCATAATGGTCCAGGTGATCCAGTCTCGATTGTTCCAGATCCGGCTGGCAGAGCGCGCCGAGCATGACGCTGGCCCGAATGAGTGCGCCGGTCTTGTGGATATGCATGTCTTCGAGTTCGCCGAGATTCAATTCCCGACCTACCGCCGCCAGATCGATAGCCTGACCTCCGGCCATGCCCCGTGAGCCGGCGGCGAGTGCCAGCACGTCGACCAGGCGCGTGCGCGTCTCGGCGTTGATCGCCTGGTCGGATTCCCGGGCAAGGATGCGAAATGCCAGACTTTGCAGGGCATCACCGACGAGAATCGCGATGGCTTCACCGTAGGCCTTGTGACAGCTGGGCTTGTTTCGCCGCAGATCGTCGTTATCCATGGCGGGGAGATCGTCATGCACCAGCGAATAGGCGTGGATGAGTTCAACGGCGCAGGCCGGGGCATCGATGACGTTTTGTCGGGCGCCAACCGCGGCACCGCTCGCATAGGCGAGCGTGGGTCGGATGCGTTTTCCACCACCAAGGACGGCATAGCGCATGGCCGCGTGCAGTTGTGCCGGATGCACGTCGGCCGGTGGCAGCCAGTGCTCCAGGGCCGCTTCGGTCCGCCGCTGGCAGCTCTCGATAAAGGCCTGTATGTCGGTGTCAGGAATCGTCGTCATGGAAAGGAACCGCGTCGGCGTCATCGCTCTGCTCGAGCAACTGCTGCACCTTCTGTTCGGCTGCTCCGAGTGCCTGTTGGCAGGTGCGCGTAAGCTGGATCCCGCGCTCAAAGGCCTGCAGGGACTCTTCCAGACCCAGGTCCCCCTGTTCCATTTTTTCTACCAGCTTTTCAAGTTCCTGGAGCGATTTTTCGAAATCAGGTCCGGCACCACGTTTCTTGACCACAGCGAATACTCCCCGACTACCCTTAATGTGAGGGGGCGCCTAACGTACCGCGGCGTCGGCTGACGGTCAACGCAGACCGCCGGAGATGGGGGATCAGTTGACAGGGCGGATCAGAGTAGGCTAAAGTCTTCAGCACGATTTAGACTAAGTCTAAATCCCTGGTCGGCGGGAATGCTCCCGCATGGTGTAATTCAAAGGAGGAAACTGATCATGGCGTTGAAAGGCAGCAAGACGGAAGAGAACCTGAAGGCCGCATTTTCTGGCGAGTCCCAGGCCAATCGTCGCTACCTGTATTTTGCGGCAAAGGCCGACGTGGAAGGCTATAACGACGTGGCTGCGGTATTCCGTTCAACCGCCGAAGGGGAAACCGGTCACGCGCATGGGCATCTCGAATATCTCGAGCAGGTCGGTGATCCTGCGACCGGTCTGCCCATTGGCGGGACGTCGGATAATCTCAAGGCGGCAATCGCCGGCGAGACTCACGAGTACACGGACATGTACCCGGGAATGGCGAAGTCAGCGCGCGATGAAGGCTTCGACGAGATCGCCGACTGGTTCGAAACGCTGGCAAAGGCCGAGCGTTCCCACGCCAACCGTTTTCAGAAGGCTCTGGACACGCTCGATAGCTGAGCACCCGCGTAAGCGGGTGCTGTGAGGCAAGGGGGCCGTGCATGCGGCCCCCGCAGGCAGCGTGTGCCCGCGCTGCGCACGTGGAGTCTGGCAGCTTAACGATTCGGAAAGGAGAAACGCCGATATGGCCAAGCCGACTGAAGGGCGTCGCGAAGGCAGTCTCGAGGCACCCAAACGAAATCCTCTCGAATGGCGTGAGTCGGCATTTTATGACGAGACGAACCTGTTCAGGGAACTCGAGCGCGTTTTTGATATCTGCCATGGCTGCCGGCGCTGTTTCAGCCTGTGCAACGCGTTTCCGACGCTGTTCGATGCGATCGACGCGTCCGAGACCCTGGAGCTGGATGGCGTGTCACGGGAGGTCTACTGGGAGGTTGTCGACCACTGTTATCTGTGTGACATGTGCTTCATGACCAAGTGTCCCTACGTCCCACCCCACGAATGGAATGTCGATTTCCCGCACCTCATGCTGCGTGCCAAGGCGGTCAAGTTCAAACAGGGCGGGACCCGGACCAGGGACAAGATTCTTTCATCAACGGATACGGTTGGTAAGCTCGCGGGCATTCCGGTGGTGACGCTGGCCGTCAATACGGCGAACCGGATGAAGCCGATGCGCAAGCTGCTCGGCAGTGTGCTTGGTGTGCATCCTGATGCGACGCTGCCCGAATACCACAGCGCAACGCTGCGCAAGCGGGTCAGACGGCACAAGGCGGCGTCCCTCGAGACCGAAGCAGCAGGGCCGACGCGCGGG
Source organism: uncultured Gammaproteobacteria bacterium (assembly GCA_963707015.1). GTDB lineage: Bacteria > Pseudomonadota > Gammaproteobacteria > Thiohalobacterales > Thiohalobacteraceae > CAVPOO01. Next base: position 47,783 of record CAVPOO010000021.1, on the reverse strand, counting down.
AAGGTGGCCCTGTTCGCAACCTGTTACGGAAACTACAACGCGCCGGAGCTCGGCGAGGACCTGATCGCGGTCTTCGAACACAACGGCATTCCGGTGCGTATCGCCGAGCGCGAGCGTTGCTGCGGCATGCCGAAGCTGGAGCTCGGTGATCTGGATGCCGTTGCCAGGGCCAAGGAGGAGAATATCGGGCAACTGGCCGGCCTGGTTGATGAAGGCTGGGATATTGTTGCCCCGGTACCCTCCTGCGTGCTGATGTTCAAACAGGAGTTGCCACTGATCTTCCCCGACGATCCGCAGGTCGCGAAAGTCCGCGATGCGATCTACGATCCTTTCGAGTATCTCATGCTGCGTCATAAACACGGCAAGCTGAAGACCGATTTCAAGCATTCTCTCGGGACGATTGCCTATCATGTCGCCTGTCACCTGCGGGTACAGAATATTGGCATGAAGACCCGGGATATCCTGCAACTGGTACCCGACACGCGTGTCGAGGCAATCGAACGTTGCTCCGGACACGATGGTACCTACGCGGTCAAGCGTGAGTTCCATGAAATCGCGATGAAGATCGGCCAGCCTGTGGTGAACCGCGTCAAGCAGTCAGGCGCGGACCATTACAGCAGTGACTGTCCAATGGCTGGACATCATATCGAAAACGGTCTGGCGGACGGGCACGCCCCAACGCATCCGCTGACACTGATCCGCCAGGCATACGGGATCTGAGTCACAAATGGCAAAGCAAAGGCAGCTGTGCCGTGGACGGTAACGAATAGTTCGGGAATCGTAACGATGGAAAAACTGACGCGAGACGATCTGTTTACGCTGGAGAAGTACTCGGAAGTGCGGCCCGAGTTTCGCGCCCGGGTGATCGGGCACAAGAAGAACCGGAATGTTCACCTGGGGCCTGTTGCGACACTGTATTTCGAAGACCGGCTGACAATGCAGTATCAGATTCAGGAAATGCTGCGTGTGGAACGGATTTTTGAGCCACAAGGCATTGAAGAAGAACTGGCCGCCTATAACCCCTTGATTCCTGATGGTGGTAACTGGAAAGCCACCTTCATGATCGAGATCGCTGACGCAGAGGAACGGCGTCGCATGCTCACCCTGCTGGTAGGCATCGAAGATCACGTGTGGGTGCGTGTCGACGGGATGCCGCCGGTCTATGCGATCGCGGACGAGGACATGGAACGCGATACGCCGGAGAAAACCTCTTCCGTTCATTTCCTGCGGTTTGAATTGACCCCGGAGATGGTGAGCGCAGTCAAGGGTGGCGCCGATATCAGTATGGGGATCAACCACGATCTTTATTCCCACAACGTGGCGCAGATCCCTGCCGGCGTTCGGGAATCGCTTCGTGCGGACTTGTCCTGAGCAGCGTGCTGTTAATCGATCGGGTGTGCTTTTGCGCGATGTGCATTAGAATACCGGCCGGAGTAGGAGTCTAGGGCACCGGGGAAAAGGCGATCCTGTTGGTCGGTTGTCAGCAGCAGCATGCGAGGGTACAGGCCTGGCCAGGCAGGGCATTGCTTGCGGCCGTGGTGTTCAGTGCGGCCACCCTTGCCGGTGTTCCGGCGGAAGATGACAGGGCGCCTCAGTTTGACGTCATTCCGCCGGATGCCTGGCGCGAGCTGAGTGTTGATGTCCCCGCCTATCCGGCATCCGGCAACCTTATCCCGGTCGACCTCGATGTGCCCGGGAGTTCCCTGCGGGCCTATCTCGATGAGACTGCACTCAGTGTCGGGGATGACGGTGTGGTGCGTTATATGCTGGTCCTGAAGAGTCTCGCGGGGGCGGAGAACGTGTTGTACGAAGGTGTCCGCTGTGAACATCGCGAATACCGCACCTATGCGATCGGCAGCCATGATAAACGGATGGTGCCGGCGGAAGCGTCAGGCTGGAAACCCCTGGGGAAGCTCGGCCCTGACCGGTACCGGGATCAGCTGTTTCGCAATTATTTCTGCGATGTTCCAGCTCATCCGTTCCCAAGAAAGACGATTCTGAATTTCATCAAATACGGTCGTACTGGCGGTGACGGTTGACTCTGCCAGCGCCCGGCGTATGACCCATAGCAAAAGAGTGCCCGATGAGTAGTGCCTACAATGCCTCGGCCATAGAAGTCCTGAGTGGCCTCGATCCGGTCCGGAAACGGCCGGGTATGTATACGGATACCACCCGTCCGAATCACCTTGCGCAGGAGGTCATCGATAATGCGATAGACGAGGCTATTGCCGGATTCGCATCGCGTATCGAAGTCACACTGTACAAGGACGGCTCGCTGGAGGTCATTGATAACGGTCGTGGCATGCCGGTTGATACCCATCCCGATGAGGGAGTGCCGGGTGTCGAGGTGATCCTCACGCGGCTGCATGCGGGCGGAAAGTTTTCGGCCAAGAACTACCAGTTCTCAGGCGGACTGCATGGCGTCGGCGTCTCGGTGGTGAATGCGCTCTCGAAACACCTCGAGGTCTGGGTCAAGCGGGGCGGCCATGAATACAATACGGCCTTCGCCAACGGCGAAAAGGTTTCCGAGCTGGAAATCGTCGGCAAGGTCGGCAAGCAGAACACCGGCACCCGCTTGCGCTTCTGGCCGGATGCCAAGTACTTCGATTCCGTGAAGTTCTCGGTACCGCGACTCAAGCACGTGCTGCGTGCCAAGGCGGTGCTCTGTCCCGGCCTGATGGTCTGTTTCCATGACGAGAACAGCGGTGAGCAAGTCGAGTGGCAGTTTGCCGATGGCCTGCGTGATTATCTCGTCGAGACGATCGGTGCGGCGGAACGACTGCCTGAGGAGCCGTTCACCGGCAATATGGAGGGTAATCGCGAGGCGGCAGAATGGGCGGTCGTGTGGCTGCCCGACGACGGGGAGCTGGTCACGGAAAGTTATGTCAACCTGATACCTACGGTGCAAGGTGGCACCCACGTCAACGGCTTGCGTTCGGGTTTGACGGAAAGCATTCGCGAATTCTGCGAGTTCCGTAACCTGCTGCCGCGGGGGGTGCGCATAACGCCCGAAGACGTCTGGGATCGGTGCAGCTATATCCTGTCGGTTAAAATGCAGGATCCCCAGTTCAGCGGTCAGACCAAGGAGCGACTCTCCTCGCGTGAGTGCGCACCCTTTGTGTCCGGAATCGTGAAGGATGCCTTCAGTCTCTGGCTGAATCAGCACCGGGACACCGGCGAACGTATTGTCACGCTTGCCATCCAGAATGCGCAGGCCCGGCTGCGCGCCAGCAAGAAGGTTGTGCGCAAGAAGGTTACCAGCGGCCCCGCCTTGCCGGGCAAGCTGGCGGACTGTACGGCAAGCGACCTGGCGCGCACGGAACTGTTCCTGGTGGAGGGTGATTCGGCAGGCGGTTCGGCAAAACAGGCGCGGGCTCGCGAGTTTCAGGCTATCATGCCGCTGCGTGGCAAGATTCTGAATACCTGGGAGGTGGACCCCGCGCAGGTCCTGGCGTCTCAGGAGGTGCACGATATTTCGCTGGCCATTGGTGTCGATCCGGGGTCGGATGATCTGGCCGGCCTGCGGTATGGCAAGATCTGTATCCTCGCCGATGCCGATTCCGACGGGGCACATATCGCCACGCTCCTGTGCGCGCTTTTCCTGCGCCACTTTCGGCCGCTTGTTTCCGCCGGGCATGTCTACGTGGCCATGCCCCCGCTCTATCGTATCGATGTGGGCAAGTCGGTGTTTTATGCCCTGGACGAAGCGGAGAAACAGGGCGTGTTCGACCGTATCTCAGCGGAAAAAATCAAGGGCAAGATCAGTGTGCAACGCTTCAAGGGCCTGGGCGAAATGAACCCCATGCAACTTCGCGAGACGACGATTGCCCCGGACACGCGGCGGCTGGTGCAGCTCACATTGCACCCGGATGACGATACCAATCAGCTCATGGACATGCTGTTGGCAAAGAAGCGGGCCGCCGAACGGCGGGTCTGGCTCGAAAAAAATGGCGATCTGGCTGGAATCTGACTACGCGAGACGGTTCGTGTCGATGGTTGCAGGACTCCGCAAGACCGTCAGTGCCCGATCGGTCCACAGCAGAGCGGCACCTGTCTTGCCAGCGGCTCGGACAGGGAGGCGCTGTACTTGTGCGGCTCGCTGCAGAGGCGGCGATACGCGGCCAGCCGAGGCGCTGCGTTTTACCGCGCCAGGCAGGCCACGCCAGTGGCTCAGCGGCTTGCATCTGAGCGTTTGTCACCTTGCTGCCTGCATCAATTGCACCGTGCCCGAACACTAGCCTGTCCGCCTTGACCGGAGTATCCGAGGAACCCTATGCAAAATCAGGAACTCAATTTTGAGGGCATCGAACAGCTTCCGCTGAAGGCGTTTACGGAAAAGGCGTACCTGGATTATTCCATGTATGTGATCCTCGACCGCGCCCTGCCGCACATTGGTGACGGTCTGAAACCGGTGCAGCGTCGCATCATTTATGCGATGTCGGAACTGGGCCTGTCGGCGGCGGCCAAATACAAGAAATCCGCACGTACCGTCGGCGATGTGCTGGGCAAATTTCATCCGCACGGTGATACGGCCTGCTATGAGGCGATGGTGCTGATGGCGCAGCCCTTCGCTTACCGTTACCCACTGGTCGACGGTCAGGGTAACTGGGGGTCGCCTGATGACCCCAAGTCGTTTGCGGCGATGCGCTATACGGAGGCCCGTCTCGCCCCTTATGCCGAGGTCCTGCTTGCCGAGTTGGGGCAGGGGACGGTCGAGTGGGTTCCCAACTTCGACGGCACGCTGGAAGAACCGGCATTGTTGCCGGCACGCCTGCCGAATCTGTTGCTCAACGGTGCGACCGGCATTGCGGTTGGTATGGCGACCGATATACCGCCACACAATCTGCGCGAAGTGGCGAGTGCTGCCATACGGTTGCTCGACGACGCCAGGGCGAGTCTTCAGGATCTGTGTGAGCACGTGCTGGGGCCGGACTTTCCGACCGAGGCGGAGATCATTACACCGCGGCAGGAGATTCTCCGCGCCTACGAGACTGGCAACGGGTCCGTCCGGATGCGCGCGGTCTACGAGCAGGAGCAGGGTGATATCGTTATCACGGCATTGCCCTATCAGGTGTCAGGGGGCAAGGTGCTCGAACAGATTGCCCAGCAGATGCAGGCGAAGAAACTCCCCATGGTTGAAGACCTCAGGGATGAATCGGATCACGAGAACCCGACACGCCTGGTGATCGTGCCACGCTCAAACCGCATCGATGTCGAGTCCCTGATGTCGCACCTGTTTGCGACAACCGATCTGGAACGCAGTTACCGCATCAATCTGAATGTGATCGGCATCGATGGCAGGCCGCAGGTCAAGGATCTGCGCACCATACTCAGGGAGTGGCTTGAATATAGAACGGCGACCGTCCGGCGGCGGCTCGAGTACCGGCTGGAGAAGATTCGCAGCCGCCTGCACATTCTCGAAGGCCTGTTGATTGCTTTTCTCAATATTGACGAAGTCATTGCCATCATTCGCAACGAGGACCATCCCAAGCCGGTCCTGATGAAACGGTTCAGTCTGTCAGATGCGCAGGCGGAGGCGGTACTCGAACTCAAACTGCGGCATCTCGCGCGGCTTGAAGAGATCAAGATCCGTGGAGAGCAGCAGGCATTGGACGAAGAACGCGAGATGCTCGAGAAAACACTGGCCTCCAGCCGTCGTCTCAAGACACTCATCCGGAAAGAGATCAGTGCCGATGCGGAAAAATATGGTGATGATCGCCGCTCAATGATCGTCGCGAGGGAGGCATCGCAGCCGATGGATGATGCGTCATTGGTGCCCAGCGAGGCCATTACCATCGTTTTGTCCGAGAAAGGTTGGGTGCGCTCGGCGAAGGGTCATGAGGTGGATGCGGCCGGGCTTGTCTACAAATCCGGGGACGGCCTGTTACAGAGTGCCGCTGGACGCAGCAATCAGCTCGCGGTTTTCCTGGATTCGACGGGCCGGAGTTACTCACTGCCGGCCCACGGTCTTCCGTCCGCGCGGGGCCATGGCGAGCCGCTGACCGGCCGACTCAATCCACCGGAGGGCGCATTGTTCGCCGGCGTCATGTTGGGCTCGCCCGCTGATTGTTTCGTTATCAGCAGTGACGCGGGGTACGGTTACGTTGCGCGGCTGGATGACCTGTATGCCAAAAACAAGAATGGCAAGGCCGTTTTGAATCTTCCCAAGGGTGCGCGCGTGCTTGCCCCGAGCCGGATTATCGATACGCAGACCGACAAACTGGTTGCCGTCACAACCGAAGGCCGCATACTGGTGTTTCCCGTCAGTGAACTGCCGGTTATGGCCAGGGGCAAGGGGAACAAGATCATCGGAATTCCCCCGGCGCGGGTCGCTACGCGGGAGGAATATGTGATTGCGGTTGCCAGCGTTCCGGTCAAGGCTGCCTTGATCGTTCAGTCGGGCAAACGTCACCTCAAGCTGAAGGGCGTCGAGCTCGACGAGTATGTGGGGGAACGCGGTCGTCGTGGGCGAAAACTCCCGCGCGGTTTCCAGAAGGTAAACGGGCTCAGTGTGGATCTCTGACCCGACGTGATACCAGCCGAGGGGCCTGCAGAAGGCCGCCCGCAGCCGCGGGTGGCGCTGTGACCCGGGGCAACCTTGGCCACAGTCGCCGCGCCTGGGTGACTGTTAAGAGATCTAATTGCCGGACGCAGCGGCTTCCGCTGCGCTGTCCTGCTGGAGCGTTTCCAGCTTGTTCAGCACCCGGTCGGCGCGTTCGATATTTGCCTCTGCCTGGTCGTTGCCCGGGTCGAGGCGGAGGATCTCAAGCCACTGCAGGCGAGCCTCTTCAATGTCACCGTTCCCATAGTACGCGCTGGCCGACTCGAGCAGTTCCGTGACACGGGCCGCGATGGCGGCTTCGACGGAACTGTTGAGCGTGGTCAGTTCTGCCGTCTCGCCTTCGAGCTGCGTGAGTTTCAGGATGATGTTGGAGGCGGTAACGAGGTCGCCCTGGTCCAGGGCGAGATGCAGCCGGCGACGCTGCGTCTGTATGATTTCCTGTTGCTTGCGCAGGGTTTCCTGGTGCTGCTTCGGATCTGGGGCAGGCTTGAGTTTGCTTTCGGGTTTGGGTCTTGCCGCGGCAAGCTCCCGGGAGAGGACTGCAAGCTGCTCCGAATCGCCCTGGACCTTGGCTGCCTCAAGACAGCGTTCGGCACGTGTGTAATCACCTCGTTCGATTGCGTTCTTGCCACAGATCAACAGCGAATCCGTCAGCTGGCCTTGTTCGTGCCCGAGGCGAGCCCGGTGGACGGTTTCCGAGAATGTCGGCCGGCGGATACGCTGACGCTCATTCAGTATTTTCAGCGAGTCGCGTAGATAGGCGGCCTGAACGAGCAGTTCCTTTTCCAGGCTGCGTTGCAGGGCGGGATCCCGTTGCGCAATCGTATACTCCCGTTTTTCCAGAAGGACCTGGCTGGTCGGGAGTTTCTCGAGCGCGGTGTTCAGCGCCGTGAGCGCTTCAATCCAGTCGCCTTTCTTTTCCATTTCGATGATGCGGCTGAGGTTTGCCTCCTCGAAGGACTGGATGTGCTGTTTGAGCAGACGTTGCTCGGCCTGAATATCAGCCCCACTCCGTGCCTGGCGTGCGAGCCAGGCATTTGCACCGCGGTAGTCCTGCTTGGCGAGGTAATGCTCCAACTGGATCCCGCCGGATGGTTCACTCGCGGGTCGCAGGGCACAGCCAGCCAGCACAAGTATCGCCGGCAGCAGAAGCAGACCAAAGGCGGGAAAAAGGCGTTTCAACATCGGGGCCGGTCAGGCACTATGACGACGCGCCTGCCACCATAAAGTCTCGACCTGGCGGATGAGCTGCTCGTTCTCGCCGGGTATCAGCTCCTCCACCACGTAGGTGGCGACAGGTTGTTGTATACCTCGCAGGTGGATGGAGCGCTGCTGGCGGGCGATGACGCGGTCACGTATCTCGGGACGGTTGTAAATCGCTTCGGTGATAATTATCTGTCCAGCCTTGGACGCCGTGGACAAGCGTGAAGCCAGGTTCACACTGTCACCCACGACGGTGTACTCCATGCGCTCATTGGCGCCCATGTTGCCAGCCAGCATGCTGCCACTGTTGAGACCGAAACGGAACCACACCGGCACGTGCCCGGCCTTTTCACGGTGGGCATTTTCGAGCGCTACCAGATGCTTGACTGTCAGTGCGCATCGGATGCCATGAAAGCAATGGTCCTCGTCGGGTTCCGGTGTGCCGAATACGAGCATCGCACCGTCCCCGATGTATTTGTCAACCAGGCCATGGTTCCACTCGCAGGCGCGCGCAATGTGCGAAAAGTACTGGTTGAGCAGCATACCGACGTCCTCAGGCATCATATCCTCGGCCATACTGGTAAATCCGACGATGTCAGCGAAAAGCACTGTGGCCTCTACGCGCCGGCCACCAAGATCCTGAGAGCCGTGCTGCTCAAGGACGGCTCGTGCGACACGCGGCGAGAGATAGCGCTTGAGCGTTGACTCGACCTCTTGTTTTCGCTGGGCGCCGGCCGCCATACGCTTCATTACATCCATGACACCACCGATTTCGTCATCCCGGTCCTGGGAAGCGCGGAGATCATAAGAGCCCTCATCCATCGCGCGGCTGGCATTTACGAGTTCATCGATCGGCCGGGACAGGCGCCGGCTGAGCAGGTAGGTCAGGAAGCCGCCGAACACCAGAACCAGTATGCTCGCAAGCACGATATTGCGGGTGGCATTCTCCATCGAGCGTTTGAGAGCCGCCCGACTCAGTGTGACCACTACATGCCCGGCAAGCACATGCTTGAAAGTGACGGGCCTGATGTAAGCGACCAGGCGGCGGCCACGCTCCTCCCATTCAAGACCCTGTAATGTCTGTGGAAGTTCCACGGCTTCCTTGCCTTCAGTGCTACGGCTCTCGTCATAGGGTGTCAGTCCCGCCTGCGCCAGCACCTTGCCATCTTTGGAAAGGATCGCCGTCCCGAGCACGTTGACGTCGGTCGTCAGGCTGGTCGTGAGAACATCCAGCGCCAGCTGATCATCTGCCATGATGGGTTCGGCAACCGAACGTGCAATCTGGGCCGCGATCGTGTTCCCGAGATCATCAATCTGCTGTCTCAATACCTGGTTCTGGTTTTGTACAATAATGCTGGCCAGGATGCCTATACAGCCGACCATCAGCACCCCGATGGCCAGGGCGATGCGGTAAACGATGGGTACCCTGAAGGGGCCGGGCGGGCGGGCGGGCTGCTCCGTATCTGCGTAGCGGCCGGCACTCAGGCCGCGGTTTTTTGCCTGGTTATCTGACATTGGTGTAACTTGCTGTTTCCGATATATTTTGAAGCCGCAACACAGCCTTCCGGCTTAGCCCTGCTGGGCTGACGCCGGTTATCATCGAAGCATACGCTATCAGCGCAGCCTTTGATATTGATATGATTTGCACCCGACCCGGCAGCTGGCACGGGGCCTCGATCTCCTTCGCCAGTGGCGGTTCATCTTCTTTAAAGAAGTCTTAAGGAGTCGGAATTACGACCATGAAACGTGTATTTTTGTTCCTGGCAACCAATCTGGCAATTATTGTCGTACTCAGTATCACCCTGAGGCTGCTGGGGGTCGAACGGATACTGGATGAACAGGGGGTGGATCTGAACCTGAATGCCTTGTTGATCTTTGCTGGTGTCTTCGGGTTCGGCGGCTCCTTTATCTCATTGGCACTGTCCAAGTGGACGGCAAAACGTATGACTGGCGCGCAGGTGATCTCGCAACCTCGCAGCCAGGCTGAACAGTGGCTCGTGGGGACGGTCCGGCGCCAGGCAAGGCAGGCTGGCATTGGTGAACCCGAGGTTGCGATCTACGACTCGCCGGATATGAACGCCTTCGCGACAGGGATGAATCGCAACAAGGCCCTGGTGGCAGTGAGTACGGGGCTATTGCAGGCGATGCATCAGGACGAGGCCGAGGCGGTACTCGCGCATGAAGTGACCCATGTTGCCAACGGAGACATGATAACGCTGGCGCTGATCCAGGGTGTCGTGAACACCTTTGTGATATTCCTTTCACGTGTCATCGGGCATCTGGTCGATCGGGTCGTATTCAAGACGGAGCGTGGTCATGGGCCCGCCTTCTGGATCACCGCGATCGTTGCGGAGCTCGTCTTAGGGGTGCTTGCCAGCATCATTGTGATGTGGTTCTCGCGGCAGCGCGAGTTCAGGGCGGACGCTGGTGGCGCCCGGCTGGCAGGTGCGGGCAACATGATTGCGGCGCTGGAACGGCTCAAGGCGGGTGTCGAGCAGCCGCATTTGCCCGATCAGATGGCCGCCTTCGGGATATCCGGTCGTTTCGGCCAGGGTCTGGCGCGCCTGTTCATGTCGCACCCGCCATTGGATGAAAGAATCGCAGCGCTGAGAAACCGGTAGCGGGTTTGGACGCCTTGGGTTCGAGCCGTACGGTGCCGGTTTGAACTGGCAACTGCCGGCCTGTTCTTCGCCCTACACAACCCTTTACTAGGGAACGACTGCAAGGACCAGCCATGCCATTGATCCGACCTTTTGCCGGCCTGCGGCCAGTACCCGAACATGCCGCGGATGTTGCCGCGCCTCCCTATGACGTACTTAACAGCAAGGAGGCAAGACTCAGGGCGGCAGGTAAACCGTGGAGCTTTCTACACATCTCCAAGCCTGAAATCGATCTGCCGGAAGGCATGGACCCCTACGATCCCGCGGTGTATGCCAAGGGCGCGAGTAATCTGGCGCACCTGCGGGAAGCGGGCATCCTTCGCCAGGACGAGAAGCCGTGCTACTACCTCTACCAGCTGCGTATGGGAGCTCATGAGCAGACCGGGCTCGTGGCGGTGGCCTCTGTGGAGGACTACGATTCCAACCGCATCCGCAGGCACGAATTCACCCGCCCGGACAAAGAGGATGACCGCATGCGCCAGATCGATGCGCTGCATGCGCAGACGGGGCCGGTTCTGCTGGCCTATCCCGCTGATCCCGCCGTGGATACGCTCCTCGAATCCCTTGCCAGAGGAACGCCCGACGTGGATATCGTGGCCGATGACGGCATAAACCACCGGCTGTGGGTGATACGCGACGCTGATATCATTGCCAAAATCAGCCGGCTTTTTTCTGCGATGCCGGCGTTTTACATCGCCGATGGGCATCATCGTTCGGCGTCGGCTTCACGGGTTGCGGCCGCGCGACGGGTGAACAGACCGGACCCCAGGGGTGATGAGAGCTATGAATATTTCCTGACAGTGATTTTCCCGCATGTGCAGATGCAGATTCTCGATTACAACCGCGTGGTTCGGGATCTGCATGGCCTGAGCCCCGCGGCGTTTCTTGCCGAGGTCGGGCAACATTTCTCGGTTGAAACCTGCCGGGAGCCGGTCCGGCCCCGACAGCGAGGCGAATTCGGTATGTATCTGGGCGGTCAATGGTACCGGCTCCAGATCAGCCCGGCCCTGATTCCGGATCATGATCCGGTTTCGCGACTGGATGTCAGCCTGCTTGCCGAGCACCTTCTGCGACCCGTGCTTGGGATCAGCGATCCGCGTCGTGATCCGCGCATTGATTTCGTCGGCGGTATCCGCGGCCTCCCGGAACTCGAGAAACGGGTGGACAGCGGGGAGATGGCGGTGGCTTTTTCACTGTACCCAACACAGATGTCGGAGCTAATGGCAGTGGCTGATGCAGGTGAGGTAATGCCGCCAAAGTCAACCTGGTTCGAGCCCAAGCTTGCCGATGGCCTGGTATCGTACCTTCTCGACGATTGATGGTTGTCTGAGAGTGCTCAGACCATTTCTCCCGAAAAATCGTAATCCAGCTCCTCATGCGGTTCCTGCAAGAAGTAGCCCTGAATGTAGTTGATACCATACTGGAAGAGGACCGACAGGCTGCCCGCGTCTTCGACGGATTCGGCAATACACTGCTTGTCCATTGAGCGCGCCATTTCGATGATCGATTTGATCATTGCCTGATTGTTTTTGTCGCTCATGAGGTTGTGGGAGAAGGCACCGTCTATCTTCAGGAAGTCGACGTCCAGGTGTTTGAGCAGCTGGAATGAGTTGGGGCTGCTGCCAAAGTGTTCGAGCGAGGTCTTGCAGTGCAGCGCGGAAATGGCGGTGACAAAGGCCTTGGCATGTTTGAGGTTCTGGGCGGCATCGGTTTCCGCGATTTCAAACACTACGGTGTCCGCGGGCAGATGCAGGGTCTTGAGTTGCTCGTTGATCCATAACGGCAGCTCCGGATCCGCCAGCGTGGATCCCGAGAGCTTGATGAAAAACACCGTGTCGGAACCTTCCTGGCGTCGATCGGCAAGAACGCTCAGTGCGTTCACTATCACCCAGCGATCAATAACAGCCGTCTGGCCGCTCTGCTCAGCAACGGGAAGGAACTGCCCCGGCAGCACATCCTCGCCTTCTTCATTCTTCAGTCGCAACAGAACCTCATACTTCTCGCTGGCTTCGCCCTGCAGGCTGACAATGGGCTGATAGACGAGGTGGAAGAGGTTGTCTTGCAAGGCCTTATGGATCAGCAGGCTCCACTGCTCATCCCTGTCCTGGCTGCGCCGCTCATCCGTCACCGGATTGTGGACGTGGACCTGATTACCGCCAGAGGAACGGGCAACCTCACAGGCCAGATCAGCGCGGGCTAGGACTTCGCGCGGCGTAGGGATACCGTCGCCGCCGATGATGGTGATTCCAATGCTGGAGGTTACAGCGAGCGAACGACCGTCGACATCGAAGATGTGCTGCTCGATGGCACGTCGCATGCGTTCGGCCAGATCTTTTGCGGTCTGGACATCCGGGTCGCCGGTGAGGACAGTGAATGTGCTGTCGCCAAATCTTGCCGCAAGACCGGAATCGTTCACTTCATTCTGGATGATTTTCGCCGCGGCACTCACTACCAGATCACTGCCTGTGAGGCCTACCGACTCCTTCACAAGCTTGAAGTTGTCAAGCAGGACAAACAGCATGGCGCTGCCGCCGGAGCCACTGCTGGCATGCTCCACAGCCAGGTCGAGTTCCCCCATGAAGTACTGCCGGTTGAACAGACCCGTAACGGGATCCTGATTACTGAGGAACTTGAGCTTCTGTTCGAAATCGCTGTCCAGGATACTCTGATCACGAATCACGATCTGGGCGCAGGGTTCGCCGTCGATCGAGGCGGCCGTAAGCTCCATGACCGCGTTGAACGTCCCTTTACCCTGGCTCTGACATTTGAGCTTGATTTTGGATTCGCCGGTGTCATTCTCCGCGTAGTTGCGCAGGAACTTCTTCAGCTCTCCGTGTTCCTCCCCAGCAACCATGTCCAGAATCGGTGTGCCCTCGATTTCCTCGAGTTCCTGGAAGCCAAACATGTTGAGATAGGACTGGTTTGCGTAAACATGCATGCCGTCGTGCACGTAGACGATGGCATCACGCGAACTGTCCAGCAGCGCTCGGCAGCGGCGTTCACACTCGCTGCTTACCTGTTGGTAATGGCGCAGGGCTTTGCGGCACTCGAGCGTTTTCTGCACACGCCGAACGACCAGTCGGAGGTGTTCGGGTTCGTCGAATGAGACAAGGTCTTCGGCGCCGGTTCGCAACGTTTCTATGATTTGGGGTTCGTCCACCGTATCGCCGATGGCAATCACGGGGGGAGGTTCGTCCCGCTCAGTGGCTACGGCGAGGGCTTCTTCCAGTGAAATCGATTCCAGTCCCTTGGCACACAGCACCAGATCAGGTGTTGATTGATCGAGCGCAGCCTCCAGGTCCTCGCGACTGGCCGCATAGCGGAGGCGGATCGCATGCCCTGCATTACGCAGAATGTTGGCGATCGCTTCAGCGTCATTCGGGGATTCCTCAATGACAACTAGCCGGAGAATCTCTTCCCGATTCACTACTATCTCCTGTCAAAACGGCGCAAGGCCACCGGCGATGGTTTCGTTTCCTGAAAGCGGCCAGATAACAGGATTTCTGAAGCAGTGGCTCATATTTTGCCTCCGGCAGCAGTTTTCCATGATCCGGATTCCTGATAGGATCGATGGGCAGCGGAGGGGACTGTTCTGCACAGTACCTTGAGCAAAGTGCCGGCTGCATTCATTGAAACTGGGAGCTGAACACGCTATGCATGAAATCATTGTCAGGGCAGAAGTTCCTGAAGATGTAAGGGCGATCGATGTCGTTAACCTGAGCGCATTTGAATGCGAGGATGAAGCCCGCCTGGTGAGTGCCATTCGGGCCTCCAAGGACTTCGTGCCGGACCTGTCTTTGGTTGCCGAACTGAATGGACGCATAGTTGGCCACGTGCTTCTGTCCAAGGTGCAGCTGGAAAAAGGGGGTGGGTCAGGAACCAGTACTATCCTTGCCTTAGGCCCCATGTCGGTCGTACCTTCCCAGTCACACCGGGGAATCGGATCCAGCCTCATCCAGGCAGCTGTGCGGCGAGCCCGGGATATGCGCTATCCTGCTATCGTAGTCGCCGGACATCCTGACTATTATCAACGATTTGACTTCCTGTCTGCCAGCCACTGGGGGCTGAGCACCAATCTGCCGCTTCCGGATGATGCGGTAACGGCGATGGAACTCACGGATGGCGTTCTCAATGGCGGAGGCTATGTCAGGTACCCGGATGTTTTCGCCGAGATCTTCCGATCCTGCGCCTAGCCCGTTGCTAGATGGCGCCCCAGAGGGGGTCAAAATCCTCCGGCGCCGCCTCGGCCGGGTCGCTTTCCGTGTGCGGTCCCTGTGTTTTATCCGCCGAGGTAAACTGGAATTGGGCAAAGCAGCCCGTATTTTCCACGAGTTTGTTTAACTCGGCCCGGGTCTCTTTCCCCTGTATATTGACAATCACGGTATCACCGGTGCGGTAGGGTACCGTCGGCGTGAGCAGGGTGGCCGGCTGGTTAATGGTCTTGATGGCAGGCACGAGCAGGGCGCGCATGTAATGGCCGCAGTTTCCATCCGGTTTCAGTAATTTGATCGCAACCGCTACTGCTCCGGGGGCGAGCATTTCCACACCCAGTTCCATGCCGGTTTTATGCCCGCATTGCATCCAGCGGATTACTCCCAGTGCGAGATGGAAGGTGTCAGGATCGTTCGCCTCGCGAATGCCGAGCAGTTCTCCCACCTGGGCGTAGGAACTCTCTGGCCTGTCCCAGAGGAAGCGGTAACCACCGGCACTGATATCGACCATCTTCCATTCGTGGGTTCGGTAATTCGCAAATTCCGGGATGACCGACATGCCTTTGACCGGTTTCGTATAATCTATGGTGCCGAGATGATCATGATCGGCGTCGGCGGGGCGTTCACCGCCAAGCTGCCAGACATCCCGAACATGGGTGGTTTTGGTAGCCAGCGGCTTCGAGTCAAAATGTGAGCGTGCCTCAAACAGATGGTGATAATCTTCCAGCCTGTTGCCCTGGGTTTGAGCACCATTGGCATCGGTAATCGTACGGGCAAATACGACTTCTCCGCTGATGAAATAATGCGCGGCGCTGAGGCCTGCGGCAACATAGGCAGAGGAGTGTTGGCGGGTGCGAGCGAATTGGCGTTTTGGCATTACCCCCCAGGCAAGCATGAGTCGCTGCAGCGTCGGCTCACTGATCAGAGTGCTTTTGATCCCGGATCTTTTCTCCTGCTTCTTTAGCTGCGCGAGATAATCGTGCATGCCGCCAGCCAATGCGGACGTATCAAGTAGTCGGGAGTTTTCACGGCGGTAATCTTGATGTTGCAGCACCCAGTAGGAGGGCGGGAGGTCGCCGTCAAGATCTATGATGAAGGTCCCGTGCGTGTCTTCCGTATCGTTTAATCTGGACAAGCTGCACGTGCCCGCCCAATTCCCGAGAAAGCCATAGACCTGCTCTGTTTCGTTTTGCCGCAGCCGGTAGGGGCACGCCAGAGCGAATAACAGCAACTTTTTATATGCGTCAGCAATCGTCTGTTCAGTCGCGCTTCTTCCCTTTTCCATCGGCAGACTGTCGAGTCCATGTGATTCGGCAGTCAGATACAGTTTGTGTAGCCTCTGCCAGAGGCCGCGAGGGTAGGGTGCGTAGACCTGGTAGGTGCGTAACAATGTCAGCCCGAATAAATCGATCGCCTTGAAAAGCGCGGCTTGAGCGAGTGTCTGATCCTTGTGGAATCCGGACTTGCCCAACTGTTCGTAGGCAGCGGTTTGGTAGCCCATGGCAAACTGTATCGACAATGCCTGTGCCAGCCGCGCAACTTGATAATTAACCGGTTTCAGGGGAAAGCTTTCACCCACAAAATGTTTCTTCAGTGCCTCGTTGGCGTAATGAACGTGCGTGGAAAACTGTTCAAGCACCGCAACCCGTTTCTTGGGGCTCAAGGACTGGCCATTGAGGTCAACGAGTGTCGTATAGAGGCGCCGGCTGGTTTCACCCAGATTGGCGACAGGAAGTTCGGCGATCCATGCCTCGACGGCTGCCGGGCGTATATCGAAAGGGCTTTCCTGTACTGCGTCGGTTTTTTCGGTTGTCTCTGCCATGTCACCACGGACCAAAGTATTAAGGGAAATCTGTATGTATTACGGCAATGAGGGGGAATTCTTGTGACGGGGTCGGTTGACTGGTCGGCTAACAACAGACCATCTGCGTCGGAAACGCTGGAACCTATTGATTGTTAAGTTACGAATCAATATCCAGCGAGCTGGAATCACGCCGATTTGTCGTGCGCTGCCCGGGACATTTGTACAACGCCAGGTTGGAACTGGGGCTGACTTGTGGCAGGCCATTCGGGCGTCTTGCCTCGGCTACCCGGTTCCTCCCGCACGAAGCGGGGCAGCAGATATCCGGGCAGGGCTGCATGCAGGGTGTCCATGATCGCACGCGCCCTGTCGTTGCTGACCTCGAAATGCCCCGCACCCTGTACCCTATCGAGCTGATGCAGGTAATAGGGTAATACACCGGCAGAAAACAGGGACTCGCTCAGGGATGACAACACCATCGCATTGTCGTTCACGCCCTTGAGCAACACACTCTGGTTGAGGAGAGTCACGCCTGCGGTACGGAGCCGGTCACAGGCGCGCCGGAAGCTGGCGTCGATCTCATTGGGATGATTCAGGTGCAAAACCATGATGCATCGCAGTCGTGATCCCTGCAGCCAGTTGAGCAGCTGGTCGTCGACGCGTTCGGGAAGGACTACCGGCAAACGGGTGTGTATGCGCAGGCGGGACAGGTGCGGGATGGCCTGCAGCCGCGCGAGCAATCCGGCGAGCCTCGAGTCACTGAGTGAAAGCGGGTCTCCACCACTGAGGATGACTTCCTGGATATCGGCATGACTGTTGATGTAATCGATCGCCGGGGCCCACTGCCTGGCGGCCGGATTCGCATCAGCATACGGAAAGTGGCGCCGGAAGCAGTAGCGGCAATGTACACCGCAAGCTCCGGTAACCGTCAGCAGGACGCGACCTGTATATTTGCGGATGACGCCCGGAACCGGCATGCAGCTGTGTTCAGCCAGGGGATCAGAGGTATACCCAGGTACGTCGTTCAACTCGGCCGAAACGGGAAGGACCTGAAGCAGCAGCGGGTCTTGGGGGTCGCGCTGGCGCATGCGCGCAATGTAACTTCGCGGGACGCGCAGAGGAAACTGGTGGTGGGCGGAGGTATATCCGCGGATCTGCTCCGGCTGGAGCTGCAGGAGCCTTAGCAGTTGCTCCGGTTTGGTCACTGCTCTGGCCAGCTCCCGCTGCCAAACGGGTACGTGATCGTCAGGTGATGTTCGCGTTATCATAGGCGCCGGACATTTCTTTCCGCAGACTCTCCCGCTGCAGTAAGGGGCCGGTATCCACAGGCCAAGTGTAGATGGGCGGTTGTGTGATCATAACGTGTTTTGTGGCTGGGCGAGAACGACAGGTTCGGGCGATCTGGAACCGCCTTCCGCCGGCGCCAGTGGCTCGAGGATGGAAGACTAAAGATGGCAACGTACAGTACCAGTGAATTCAGGGGTGGTTTGAAGATCATGCTGGATGGTGATCCTTGTTCCATCATCGAAAATGAATTTGTGAAGCCGGGCAAGGGCCAGGCCTTCAGTCGCGTCAAGTTCCGAAATCTCAAGACGGGGCGCGTGGTGGAGAGGACATTCAAATCGGGAGAGACTGTCGAAGGGGCTGATGTCGTAGAGACCGATATGCAGTATCTGTATACGGACGGCGAGTTCTGGCACTTCATGGTACCGGATACCTTTGAGCAGCATGCGGCAGATGCGACTGCCGTGGGTGACGCGGCCAAATGGCTCAAAGAACAGGACACTTATATCGTCACGCTCTGGAACGGCACGCCGTTGAGTATTGTCCCGCCGAATTTCGTCATCCTGACAGTCGCGGAAACTGATCCCGGTGTTCGCGGCGACACATCGGGTGGTGGCGGCAAGCCGGCGACCCTGGAGACCGGCGCGGTCGTTCGTGTACCGCTGTTTATCGATGTTGGCGAACAGATCAAGGTGGATACGCGGACGGGTGAGTACGTTTCTCGCGCCAAAGAGTAGTGGGCCTGGGTTGACGGTTGGTGAGTGTTTGCGCCCTTGCGCCGAAAGCTCCACGCCAGGCTGTTCATGTCAGACAGTTGCCGAGTACGCCAGGCGGTGGCTATCAGGAGCCCTCTCTGCTTGGATGGCTGGTAACGCAAGCCTTCGATGTGACTGCTGTTTTGAAATAAACCGATTATCCGTCGCCAGCGAAGGGGTTAGGAGCCGGGCGGTGAGTTTGTGACATGTTTGAGCGACGGATCTGGCGGTTTGGCGGCTTATGAAGCCAGATAAGGCGCGCGACCTCCCGTGGCAGCCCTGTGCCGCGCTCAGCATGCTGCAACAGCGTGCAGACCTACTGGACCGGATCCGGCGTTTCTTTCGGGCCCGCAATGTGCTGGAAGTCGAAACACCCGTATTGTCAGCGGCCGGCACACCGTCTCCGGTACTGGAAAGCTTCCGGGCGTTATACCGCGGTCCCGGTGTTTCCCGGGCGCGTACTTTGTATCTTCACACCTCGCCGGAATTTGCCATGAAACGGCTGCTTGCGGCCGGAAGTGGCTCGATTTACCAGATCTGCAAGGTATTTCGCAACGGCGAGGCAGGAAAGCTGCACAATCCCGAATTCACGCTGCTGGAGTGGTACCGCGTCGGTTTCGACGATATCCGGCTGATGGACGAGGTCGAGTCCTTCATGCGGAACATGATTGCGCAAGAGGATCAGCCCGCGAAATATGCTCGCGTTGCGTACCGCGAGCTCTTTCAGCGCTACGCGGGTGTTGACGGGCTTGAGGCGACGGTGGGCGACCTGCAGGCGTGCCTGCGATCACGGAATATTGGCTGTCCGGCCGGACTCGCGGCGACGGATTCAGACGGCTGGCGCGACCTGGTGCTCAGCGAGGTCATCGTCCCTCAGCTTGTCGATGAAGTACTCTTCGTTTATGACTATCCGGCCAGCCAGGCAGCGCTGGCACGGCTGCGGCCCGGCTTGCCTGCGGTCGCACAGCGGTTTGAGCTGTACTGGCGGGGGCTCGAGCTTGCCAACGGCTTTTATGAACTGACCAGTGCCAGGGAACAATCGCAACGTTTCGCACGTGAAAAGCAACAGCGGCGGGAGCAAGAACTGCCCGATGTGGATCTGGACACCCGGTTTCTTGCCGCGTTGCAGTCGGGTCTGCCGGATTGTTCCGGTGTCGCAGTGGGTGTAGACCGGTTGCTGATGGTCGCCGCGGGCAAGGACGATATTCGGGACGTGCTTGCCTTTCCGATCGATCGGGCCTGATCGTTGTTCTCGCAGGCCGCCGGCAAAGCTCGGAGATACCCCTGGTAATGCAGCGTTACAGCCATGCTGCCGACCCGGCACGAATTCAGCTTGAGGGACACGGCCGGCTGGTGTGTCGGGGGCGCTGGACCGCCGATACGGTGGGTCCGTTCGAACCACTGCAGGAGATCATACAAAGAGTGTCGGGTAAGACCATCACGCTGGATACCAGCGCGGTAGAGGCACTGGATACGACGGGCGCCTGCCTGCTGCGCCGCATCCAGTCCCGGCTCCTCTCTGCCGGGTTCGAGGTGGGATTTGCCGGCCTGCAGTCCCGTCACCGGGAGCTTCTTCGCGAGCTCGAATCATATGATCTGCGCGGATTACCGCAGCCGCCGCAGCCGCCGCGCGGAATCGATGCCGCCGGCCGCGTCTTCGTTCAGGCAGGCGATGAAGGTGTGCGTTTCCTGGCGTTCTTCGGCGAGGTCATGCTGCGCCTGATCCGGTTCGCCGCCCAGCCCTGGCGTGTCCGATGGGCAGAGGTCTGGAACAATGTCTACAGCGCCGGCTGTAATGCGGTTGGGATCGTTGGTCTGCTGTCATTTCTGCTGGGTGTCGTCATTGCCTACCAGGGTGCCGTGCAACTGCGCATCTACGGCGCCAGTATATACGTGGCCGACCTCGTGGGACTGTCCCTGGTTCGGGAGCTTGCGCCGCTGCTCGCGGCGATCATTATTGCTGGTCGTACCGGTTCCGCCTATGCGGCGCAGATCGGGACCATGCAGGTTAGCGAGGAAATTGCTGCGCTGCGAACCATTGGTATTTCGCCGCTCGACATGCTGGTCGTACCGAAGACCCTGGCGCTGATTCTGGTGCTGCCGCTGCTTGCAGTCTTTGCCGATATCCTCGGTATTCTTGGCGGCATGTTTATGGCCAGGGTCCAGCTCAATATCGGTTTCACGCCCTACCTGGATCGGATCGCCGATGCGGTTTCGCTGCGCTCGTTCCTGATCGGTATCTGCAAGACGCCGGTATTCGCGGGAATCATCGCCATCGTCGGCTGCTATCAGGGATTTCGGGTCAGTGGTGGTGCTGAAAGTGTCGGCAGGCGTACCACCGTAGCGGTGGTGCATGCCATCTTCCTGGTGATTGTCGCCGATGCTCTGTTTTCGGTTGTTTTCAGCGCGTTGGGGGTATAACGGTGGCAGGCGCGGACAGGCCGGTCACGGAGCGACGCCAACCCGTCCTGCAGATGCGCGGCATCGTCACGCGTCTCGGCGGTCTGCTGGTGCATGATCACATCGATATTGACGTCCATGCGGGCGAGATCTTCGCCCTGGTCGGTGGCAGCGGGACGGGCAAGACAACCCTGCTGCATGAAATGGTCATGCTGCGTCGCCCCGATGCGGGTTCGGTGTGCCTGTTGGGTAAGGATCTGGCCTCGATTGATGAAGCCCGGAAACAGGCGCTGCGGCAACAGTTCGGCGTACTGTTCCAGCATGGTGCGCTGTTCAGTTCACTGAACGTGCTTGAAAACGTGGCCGTTCCCTTGCGCGAGCATACCGCCCTGGATCCCACACTGATCGATGACGTGGCGCGGGTGAAGATTCTGCAGGTTGGTCTGCCAGCGGATGCGGCTTTCAAGTATCCACGTGAACTGAGCGGTGGCATGATCAAGCGCGCGGCCCTGGCGCGGGCGATGGCACTCGACCCACAACTTCTGTTTCTGGATGAGCCGACGTCCGGACTGGATCCGTACAGTGCAGGCGCTTTTGATGAACTTGTTCTGCGGATGAAACAGTGGTTCGGATTAACCGTCATTATGGTAACCCACGATCTCGACACGCTCTGGCAGGCGGCTGACCGGGTTGCCGTACTCGGGGAGGGGCAGGTGCTTGCAGTCGGCGATATGCAGTCCTTGTCGCGGGAAGATCACCCCCTCGTGAGACAGTTCTTTGAGGGGCCCAGGGCACGTCAGAGGCGTCCGGAGTGAACATCGGTCTTGTGGTCCGGCATGAGTACTCGAGGCGGGGCTGGCCACTTTCTGGCAGGCCCGGGTAACGAAAAGATGGTAACCCGGAAGCACTATGCGCTCATCGGCACCTTTGTCATCGTTCTGGGCACTGCGTTTATCGGGATCACGCTGTGGCTGGCGTTTGGCGACTTCACCAGGGATTACCGAACCTATCTCATCTACATGGAAGAGTCCGTGTCAGGGCTGTACGTCGATGCGCCGGTCAAGTTCCGCGGCGTCGAGGTGGGGCGGGTCAACGCACTCGATCTGCGTCCGGATAATCCTCAACAGGTGCGTATCACCCTGGCGATCGAATCAGGTGTGCCAATTACGGTGGACACGGTTGCCACCCTGGCCTTCCAGGGGCTCACCGGTATCGCATCAGTCGATCTGTCTGGCGGGCGTGCGGATTCCCCGTTATTGCAGCCCAGGCCCGGTGAAGAGTACCCCATATTGAAGACAGGGCCATCGCTTTTTACGCGTTTTGATACAGTGGTTTCAGAGGTAATTGCCAACCTGAATCTTGTGGCCCAAGACGCGCATGAGCTTATGAATGCGAAGAATCTGGATAACGCGGAAAAGATACTGGCAAATCTGGAATCAGTGACCGGCGCCCTGGCCGTGCAGCGCGAGAGACTCGAGGGCGGTGTCGAGGACCTTGCCGAGCTGCTGGATAACGGGGGCCAGGCGAGCGCCCAACTGCCTGCGCTGGTGACCCGGCTGGATCAGACTGCCGAGGCCGTGCGGACCATGGCTGAGGACATTGCCGGCACCAGCCGGGTGATTCGGGAGGGCGTTCAGGCGAGTCGCAGGGACCTGCGCGGACTGACGCGCCAGACGCTGCCCGAGTTTCAATCCCTGCTGGCCGAGATACGGGAACTGGTGGGCAGCCTGCGGCAAATCAGCCGCCGCCTGGAGGAAGACCCGCGTCGCATTCTTTATGGCCCGACGCTGGAACTGCCCGGGCCGGGAGAATGAGGGAATGTGCATGATGGCAAGCGAGAATACCCGGCCGGGTTTGACGCTCCCGCTGGTGTGCGGGCTGCTGCTGTGCCTGGCCGGCTGTAGCCTCTTACCCGAAGCCGAACCGGTCGCTGTCCAGCTCTATACACTCGACTACGAGGTGAGACCGTGGGAGACCGATCCATCGGGGCCGGCGATCCATGTCTCGCGGATCCGCACAGGCTCGGCACTCTCATCACAGCGAATGATGTACCGACGCGGTCGACACCGCGTCGGCTACCTTGTGCGCAGCCAATGGGTAATGTCCCCCGGCGAGCTGCTGGCGCCACTGGTCGTGCAAGTGCTCGAGGTGACGGGCCACTTCGGGGCGGTATTGCGGCCGGGCGCATCCGGTCTGGCAGATTTCCGCCTGGATCTCGAACTCCTCGATCTTTTGCAGGATTTCACTACGGAACCTGCCAGCGTAGAGCTGAAGCTGCGTGCACAGCTGTTCGACATGGCACGGCAGCGGGTTCTGGCCACGCACACGTTCGCCTATCAGGCGCCGGTGACCCGGAATGAAACCGCCGCGGCTGTTGAGGAGATGAACAATCTGATTGCTGTATTTCTACCCGAGCTGGCGCAGTTCTGTGTCGACAGCAGTCAGCGTGGCAGCAACAGATCCGATTGACGAATTCGTACCCCAAGCTCGCATGCAACCGAACATTCGTATTGTGCTGGTCAGTCCCAGCCATCCCGGCAACATCGGTGCCACGGCACGTGCCATGAAGAACATGGGGCTGGATCGGCTGGTCCTGGTGAATCCAGAGGTATTCCCCCACGCAGAGGCCACGGCGCGAGCCTCGGGGGCGGATGATGTGCTGGCCGGCGCACAGCTCTGCCATACGCTGCCCGAGGCACTGGCAGATTGCCGGTTGATCATCGGGGCCAGTGCCCGCCTGCGCAGTCTCGCCTGGCCACAGCTGGAACCACGGGCCTGCGGCGAGCGATTGGTCACCGAGGCGGCCGAGGGGCCGGTCGCCCTGGTATTTGGCCGCGAGCGCACCGGACTCACCAACGATGAACTGGCACTCTGCCATTATCTTGCCCACATCCCGGCCAATCCGGCCTATTCATCGCTGAATATTGCCGCTGCCGTTCAGATCTTCACTTACGAGATCCGGCTGGCCAGTGGTGCCCCTGCGCCGGCAATGCGGCAGGCCGAGTTTCCGCCAGCCACAGGCGTCCAGATGGAAGGGTTCTTCGCCCAGCTGGAGCAGACCCTGATCGGGGTGGATGCAGTGAAAAGTGGTCAAATGATCACTTTGATGCGGCGTCTGCGGCGCCTTTTTCAGAGAGCTCGCCCGGATCAGAATGAGATCAATATCCTGCGCGGCTTTCTGAGCGCTATCCAGACCCGCTGCCGTCGGGACAACTGAGCCGCCGCGGCCCGGAAAGCTCGCCGCCGGTGTCCGTCCGGAGGGCGAGGTGGGAATTTTCCCGTGAAGCATGTAGAATACCCGAGCGCAGCGAATGGTTATTATCTGGCCATATCGTAACCAATTGAGATATCGGTTTATTTCTGATGTTTGAGCGACTTCGCGAAGATGTGGCCTGTGCGTTGGAGCGCGATCCGGCGGCGCGCAACACCTTTGAGGTTCTGACCACCTATCCAGGCATCCATGCGGTGCTCTGGCATCGCCTGAACCATCGTCTCTGGAAGGCGGAATTCCGCTGGCTGGCGCGCGTTCTCTCTACCCTGGCGCGCTGGCTGACCGGTATCGAGATTCACCCTGGCGCAATCATTGGCCGGCGCTTCTTTATTGACCACGGTATGGGGGTGGTGATTGGTGAAACCGCGGAAATCGGTGACGACTGCACCCTCTATCATGGAGTGACGCTGGGAGGTACCTCCTGGGAGAAGGGCAAGCGTCACCCGACACTGGGTAATGACGTGGTTATCGGAGCGGGTGCCAAGGTGCTCGGCCCGATCCAGATTGGCAGCGGTGTGCGTATCGGTTCCAATGCAGTCGTCCTGAAAGACGTTCACGATAATGCAACAGTCGTTGGCGTTCCCGGGCGCATTGTCCAGACGGGACCCGTCGATCGGCAGCGCAGGCGCGATGAGATTGCGCGCAAGATGGGATTTGATGCATACGGGACGACCCAGGACATGCCGGACCCCGTTGCGACCGCGATCAATTGCATGCTGGATCACATCCACGTTATGGACCAGCGTCTGGAAGAGATGTGCAAGGGTTTGAAGGGGTTGGGCGCCGAAATGGCCGAACTCCAGATGCCTGATCTTGGCCCGTGCGAGATTCACAGTACGGCACCGGTACGCGAGCTGGAACCGCGAGAGGCGGCGGGCGAATCGGCGGATGAGACGGCAGATAATACTTGACTAAAATAGTCAAGTATGGCAATTTAACTCACGTTCCGTTTTGTTGAATGAGATGCTTGAGAGGGATTCATGAAGCTGACGACCAAGGGGCGCTACGCCGTAACGGCCATGCTGGATCTGGCCTTTCACTCCACGGGTGGCCCGATCAAGCTGGCAGAGATCTCCGAGCGACAGGGTATTTCCCTGTCTTATCTGGAACAGCTTTTCACACGCCTGCGGCGCGAGGGTCTGGTTGTCAGCACACGCGGACCCGGTGGGGGTTATTCACTCAGTCGCCCATCAGCGCAGATCGCGGTGTCAGAGGTGATCGGCGCAGTCGATGAGAACGTGGATACCACCCGCTGCGGGGGACTCAATAACTGCCACAACGCGGAGCGGTGCCTTACCCATGAATTGTGGGCGGAACTCAGCGGCCAGATCCGGGATTTTCTCAAGGGCATTACGCTTGGCCAACTCATGGAAAACGGCCAGACCCGTCAGGTCGCGGACCGGCAGGATCAGAAGCAGGATACCCGGGGCGGCCTGACGGTCGCCAAGCCACGGAGAAGCGCCTGCGTTTGAGCGGGCAGTGCCGGCGCGGAACGGGTTTGACGGCGGCATGAGGTGTTGTTGCGGGGTAGTGTGGTGTTGAAGGTGCGGGTATGAGGGTGAGACGACGATGAGTGTAGTGACTCCGATTTACATGGATTATTCGGCGACGACGCCGGTGGACGAGCGGGTAGCCGAGAAGATGGCGGGGTATCTGACGCGAGGGGGTGTCTTTGGGAATCCGGCGTCGCGTTCGCACAGTTTTGGCTGGACGGCGGAGGCGGCGGTTGAGGCGGCGCGGGCGGAGGTGGCGGCGCTGGTGAATGCGGACCCGAAGGAGATCATTTTCACGAGTGGGGCGACGGAGTCGGACAATCTGGCGCTGAAGGGTGCGGCGCATTTTTACCGCAAGAAGGGTCGGCACATTGTGACGGTGAAGACCGAGCACAAGGCGGTGCTGGACAGTTGTCGGCAGCTGGAGCGGGAGGGTTATGAGGTGAGTTATCTGGATCCGGAGCCGAACGGGCTGCTGGATCTGGAGCGGTTTGCGGGTGCGCTGAGGTCGGACACGGTGCTGGCCTCGGTGATGCAGGTCAACAACGAGATTGGGGTGATTCAGGACATTGGTGCGATAGGGGCGTTGTGTCGGGAGCGCGGGGTGTTGCTGCATGTGGATGCGGCGCAGAGTGTGGGCAAGCTGGCGATTGATGTGCAGCGGTTGCCGGTGGATCTGATGAGTTTTTCGGCGCACAAGGTGTACGGCCCGAAGGGGATGGGGGCGTTGTATGTGCGGCGCAAGCCGCGGGTGCGTCTGGAGGCGCAGCTGCACGGCGGGGGTCACGAGCGGGGTTTGCGCTCGGGGACGCTGGCGCCGCACCAGATTGTGGGGATGGGCGAGGCGTTTCGGATAGCGCGCGAGGAGATGGTCACGGAGGGTGCGCGGATACTGGCGTTGCGCAACCGTTTGTGGGATGGGCTGAGCGCGATGGAGGAGGTGTATCTGAACGGGGATCTGGCGCAGCGGGTTGCGGGCAATCTGAATGTGAGTTTCAATTTTGTCGAGGGTGAGAGTCTGATCATGGCGCTGAAGGACATTGCGGTGTCCTCGGGCAGTGCGTGTACCAGTGCCAGTCTGGAGCCCTCGTATGTGTTGCGGGCGCTGGGGCGCAATGATGAGCTGGCGCACAGTTCGATCCGGTTTGCGATCGGGCGTTACACGACGCAGGCGGAGGTGGATTACACGGTTGAGCTGGTCAAGGCGAAGGTGGCGAAGTTGCGCGAGCTGTCGCCGTTGTGGGAGATGTACCAGGCGGGTATTGATCTGAACACGGTGCAGTGGGCGGCGCATTGAGCGGGCTGGCAGGGTAAACGTAGAGTGGAGCGAAATCATGGCTTACAGTGACAAGGTTCTGGATCATTACGAGAATCCCCGCAATGTAGGGAGTTTTGACACGGGTGATGCGAGCATCGGGACGGGCATGGTGGGTGCGCCGGCCTGCGGGGATGTGATGAAGCTGCAGATCAAGGTGAATGCGGCGGGGGTGATTGAGGATGCGCGGTTCAAGACCTATGGCTGCGGCAGTGCGATTGCCTCCTCGAGTCTGCTCACCGAGTGGGTGAAGGGCAAGACGCTGGAACAGGCCAGCGAGATCAAGAACACGGCGATTGCCGAGGAACTGGCCCTGCCGCCCGTCAAGATCCATTGCTCGGTACTCGCCGAAGATGCCATCCGGGCAGCCATAACGGATTACGAGAAAAAATCCGGCATGCGCGCTGGTGAGACAAAGAGCGCGTAGTCAGATAATCTGGGTTAGCAAGAGGTAGTGCGGTAATGGCGATCACGCTTACAGAGTCGGCTGCGAATCACGTCAAGACGTTCCTGGCGAATCGTGGCAAGGGTGTCGGTCTGCGCCTGGGTGTCAGAACCTCGGGTTGCTCGGGCATGGCCTATGTGCTCGAGTTTGCCGACGAGATCGGGCCGGATGACGAAGTCTTCGAGGACCACGGCGTAAAAGTACTCGTGAGTCCCAAGAGCCTCGTCTATCTCAATGGTACCGAACTCGACTATACGCGAGAAGGGCTTAACGAGGGATTCAAGTTCAACAACCCTAACGTCAAAGACGCATGCGGTTGCGGAGAGAGCTTTAACATCTGATCTATGTTTCACGCGGGCCGGTCAGGTGCGGCGGAGCCACTGCACCGCCGGCCCGCAGTTTGTCTGAGCGGAATAATCGATGCGACTCAAGACCCGGGACAGGCGCCCGCCGGGAGCGGACGGGGCGGCTGTCCTGTGGCTCGGGTCCCGGCATGAGTCAATCATGTGCTGCCCGCACAAGACGCGCGACTACGATACGAATGTCTAACGCACTATCCGACAATTACTTTGAACTGTTTGGTCTGGCCCCGCGCTATCGTATCGACAAGGACGCGCTCGAAGAGCGCTACCGGGCCTTCCAGCACAGGGTGCACCCCGATCGGTACGCCAGCGCGTCCGATCAGGAGCGACGCGTCGCCATGCAGCAGGCGGCACAGATCAACGAGGCCTATCGCGTGCTCAGGGACCCGATTGCACGGGCGCGTTACCTGCTCGAGCAGCGCGGGCATGTTTTTCAGGACCAACAGCAGACCCATCAGGACCCCGAGTTCCTGATGGAGCAAATCGAACTGCGTGAAGCACTTGCGGAGGTCAGGGGCCAGGACGACCCATTGCAGTCGGTGGCGGATCTGATGGAACGGATCGATCAACGGGTAGCGAGCCTGACAGAGGATGTCGCCCGCTTGCTGGACCGCGATCATGCGGAACCCGCGGCCGATGCAGTCGCGGCGGTACAGCGGATGCAGTTCTTCCGGCGTCTCTCGGAGGAGGCATCGGAACTCGAGGTGGAACTTCAGGAGGAACTTGGCGATTTCTGACCGGGACGACCTGCGCCAGTTCAGATAAACGATGGCATTACTGCAAATTACAGAGCCGGGGCAGTCGACTGCCCCCCACCAGCATCGCCTGGCGGCGGGCATTGATCTGGGTACGACCAATTCGCTGGTCGCGACGGTGCGCAGTGGCCGTGCCGACACGCTGTCCGATGCGGATGGGCACCACCTGTTGCCCTCGATCGTGCGCTATCGCTCGGAAGCCGCGGCGATTGTCGGCCGGGAGGCGATGGCGGCGGGGGTAGATGATCCGCTCAATACCATCATGTCAGTCAAACGGCTGATGGGGCGCGGCATTGACGATGTCAAACACATCGGCAACCGGTTGCCCTATGAATTCGTGGCCGGTGAATCGGGTATGCCCCGCATTCACACCGCGGCCGGCGATGTGAGTCCGGTCGAGGTTTCGGCCGAGATACTGAAGGTGCTGCGCGATCGAGCGGAGCGCACGCTCGGCGGAGAGCTGGCAGGCGTGGTTATTACGGTGCCGGCCTATTTTGACGATGCCCAGCGACAGGCAACCAAAGATGCCGCGCAGCTCGCCGGCCTGAGGGTGCTCCGGCTCTTGAACGAACCCACGGCAGCGGCAGTCGCCTACGGTCTGGATCGGAGCTCCGATGGGGTGATCGCAGTCTACGACCTGGGTGGCGGCACATTTGACGTGTCCGTCCTGCGTCTCAACAAGGGTGTTTTCGAGGTGCTGGCAACCGCAGGGGATACGGCACTGGGCGGCGATGACATGGACCGGGCCATTGCGCGCTGGATTATGGCGCAGGCCGGTATCGGCGATGATGCGGATCACAGGCAGTTGCGTCGGCTGCTGCGAGATGCCTGCCGTGCCAAGGAGGCCCTGACCGGGCAGGAACTCGTACCCCTGAAGATCGAATTGGCAGATGGATCGCACTGGGAGGGCGAGCTTTCCCGCCAGCAGTTGAACGAATTGATCGATCCGTTAATACGCAAGACGATCAATCCCTGCCGGCGTGCCTTGCGCGACGCGGGCGTGAGCGCGCAGGATGTGCATGCCGTGGTGATGGTCGGTGGCTCGACCCGGGTGCCGCGGGTGCGGGAGCGCGTGGGTGATTTCTTCAAACAGGAACCCCTGGTGGAAATCAACCCGGACAAGGTGGTCGCGATCGGTGCGGCCCTGCAGGCGGATATCCTGGCAGGCAACAAGCCGGCCGATGAGATGCTGCTGCTGGATGTGATACCGCTGTCCCTGGGGGTGGAAACCATGGGCGGGCTGGTCGAGAAGATCATTCCGCGCAATACCACGATTCCCGTTGCCAGGGCCCAGGAATTTACCACCTTCAAGGACGGCCAGACGGCGATGGTTCTGCATGTCTGCCAGGGGGAACGGGAACTGGTCAGTGACTGTCGTTCCCTGGCGCGTTTTGAACTGCGCGGGATTCCGCCCATGACTGCGGGTGCGGGCCGGGTTCGTGTGACCTTCCAGGTTGACGCAGACGGTATGTTGAGTGTGACAGCCCGGGAAGAGGCCAGCGGCGTCGAAAGCAGCATTGCCGTAAAGCCCTCCTACGGGCTGACGGACCGGGAAATCGAGACCATGCTCAGAGACTCGATCGATTACGCCCGCGATGATATTCAGGCGCGCCGCCTGCGCGAACAGCAGGTCGAGGCGGATCGCGTGCTGGAGGCTTTGCATGCGGCCCTTGCCGAGGACGGCGAGGTGTTTCTCGGCGCGGACGAGCGCGAACCGATCGAGCATGCCGCCCGGCAACTGGCGGCCGCTCGGCAGGGCGATGACCCGCGTGCGATCAAACAGGCGATGGAACAGCTTGAACAGGCCAGTGCGGATTATGTGACACGGCGCATGAATGCGAATATCCGCAAGGCGATGGCTGGCCACAAGATTGAAGACTTTGAGTAGCTGGAGTACCGGAAGGCCGTTATGACTCAGATTATCTTTCTACCCCACGAAGAGATTTGTTCCGAAGGTGCCGTGGTTGAGGCAGAGCCGGGTACGAGCATCTGTGACGCGGCCCTCAGCCATGGAATCGATATAGAACATGCCTGCGAAAAATCCTGTGCCTGCACGACCTGTCATGTGTATGTGCGCGAGGGCGGCGAGTCTCTCAACGAGGCCGGGGAAGACGAAGAGGATCTGCTCGACAAGGCCTGGGGCCTGGAGCCGGATTCCCGCCTGAGCTGCCAGGCGCTGGTCGGTGAGAGGGATCTGGTCATCGAGATTCCCAAGTACACTATCAATATGGTGAGTGAGAGAGGCTAGCCCGCATTTCTCACCGGGGGGCACGATGATCGCGCAGAGATTTGGATTCACAAACCATTTTCCGATGGAGCGGAATACGGGCTGTATTTCCGACTGAGGAAAATGGTTTGTGGATTCAAAGATCAAGCGAGGGCGTGTCATCCTGGTGAGAAATGCGGGCTAGGAGCCTGTCGGAATAAAGGGGCAGCGAAAGGTGATCGACCCCGCATGCTGACGGGGGCGTATTGTGTTCCATATTCTGGTCGGATTAGGAGCGAACAGTGGGTCTGAAATGGACAGATAGCCTGGATATCGCGATCGCGCTCGATGAGGCGTATCCCGATGAGGATCCAAAGTACATCAACTATGTCGATCTGCGCCGGTGGATCCTGGCGCTGGATGAGTTTGATGATGACCCCGGACATTCGGGGGAAAAGATCCTGGAAGCTATCCAGATGGCGTGGATCGGCGAACGCGAGTGACAGGGCGGGTTTCGCATCCGCGTTGGCGCGCCTGTTTTCAGGCGACGAAAGTGACGTGATCCTGACAGGGTAATGGTCTTACGGTGAGAATCGAAACCACCTTGGCAGATTGCCTGGAATTGGGTCGGACTGTAAACTAGGCCGCTGGATTTTCCGGTGCACAAACCCGCGGACCGTCGCGGGTTTGTGCTATCTTAGGAACCTCATCGCAGGGAGTTTTTCATGGCTGTTCAACGTACACTTTCCATTGTCAAACCTGATGCCGTTGCCAAGAACGTCATTGGAGAGATCTACGCCCGTTTCGAGAAAGGCGGTCTCAGTATCGTGGCAGCGAAAATGCTGCACCTGACGAAGGCACAGGCAGGCGAGTTCTATGCCGTGCACAAGCAACGCCCCTTCTATGACGATCTCGTCGAGTTCATGACCTCAGGGCCGGTCATGGTCCAGGTCCTCGAAGGTGAGAATGCCATCAACCGGAATCGCGAGATCATGGGGGCCACCAATCCGGCCGACGCGGCGCCGGGCACGATCCGGGCCGACTTCGCCACCACGGTGGACGAGAATGCCGTGCACGGGTCCGATGCCGCGGAAACCGCGAGGGCCGAGATCGAATTCTTTTTTGCGCCCGAAGAAATCTGTCCGCGCACCCGCTGATGGTTACCGTGAACCACCCGAACGAAGATGGAGCATAAGGTCAACCTGCTCGATTTTGATCGCCAGGCGCTGGAGGCCTGGTTCGTGGCCATGGGTGAGAAACGCTTTCGCGCGCAACAGATCCTGAAGTGGATCTACCAGCTCAACGCGGACGACTTCGAGGCCATGACCAACCTCGGCAAGTCCCTGCGTGCCCGGCTGACCCAGGACGCCTGTGTCCTCCTTCCCGAGGTCGTGAGCGATCAGGATTCGGGCGATGGTTCCCGGAAATGGTTGCTGAGACTGTCTGACGGCAACTGTATCGAGACGGTCTACATCCCCGGGCGGGGGCGCGGAACACTTTGCGTCTCCTCACAGGTCGGATGTGCATTGAACTGCAGCTTCTGTTCGACTGCGCGGCAAGGTTTCAACCGTAATCTTACCACCGCCGAAATCATCGGCCAGGTCGTGATTGCCGGCAGGCTGCTCGCGGCGGGCGCAGCCGATGTCCAGCCTGTAACCAATGTTGTCATGATGGGGATGGGTGAGCCGTTGCTCAATTTTGACAACGTGGTCGCGGCGATGAATCTGATGCGCGACGATCTTGCCTTCGGCCTGTCGAAGCGTCGGGTTACCTTGAGTACCGCCGGCCTGGTTCCGGAACTCGATCGCCTGCGAGAGCGCTGTGACGTAAGCCTCGCGGTCTCATTACACGCGCCCGATGACCGCTTGCGTAACGAACTGGTGCCGCTGAACCGCAAATACCCGATTCGGGAACTGCTGGCGGCATGCCGGCGCTACGTGGCGGGCGAAGCCAGGCGCCGGGTGACCTTCGAATACGTCATGCTGGACGGGATAAACGACAGTGACGAGCATGCGCGGGCATTGATCCGCCTGCTGCGGGACATGCCGGCGAAGGTCAATCTCATCCCGTTCAATCCGTTCCCTGCCACGCAATACCGGCGCAGCAGTCCCGAGCGCATAGACGCGTTCAGGGATCTGCTTACGGCGGCCGGTTTGACGACCATCACACGCCAGACCCGCGGTGATGATATCGACGCCGCCTGTGGACAACTGGCTGGCCGGTTTATCGATCGCACACGCAGACGGCGTGGGTATGAAACTGGGAGGGAGGGATCCAAGGCGTGAAGGGAAAGCTGAGCTGGATGCTGGTGGTGCTGTCACTGCTGCTGTCGACGGGATGTTCCCAACCGGAAATGCGCAAGGGGACCGACATGCACAAGGCCGCGGAGGTCTACGTCGGGCTGGGCGTAGGCTATATGGAGGAACAACAGTACGAGGTTGCGCTGGATAACTTCAAGAAGGCTGTGGCCATAGACCCGCGGCTGCCGAGTGCGCACAACGGCATCGCCATACTCTACGAGAAGCTCGGCGAACTGGATCTGGCCGATAAGCATTATCGGAAGGCCATTCAGCTGGACGCCAAAGATGCACGGGCACTCAATAACTATGGAACATTCCTCTGTCGCACCGGGAAATACAAGGAATCGGAGCAGTACTTCGAGCGGGCCGCAAGCAACCCCTTGTACAACCAGGCTGCCAGTGCGCTGAAGAATGCCGGGATCTGTGCACTCAAGGATAACGATCCGGACAAGGCGGAATCTTTCTTTCGCAAATCGCTCGAGGTGAATCCCGCGTACGGTCCATCCCTGCTGCAGATGGCGCAGCTCAGCTATGATGCGGACGATTATTTCAAGGCCCGTGCCTATCTGCAGCGCTACCTCCAGATTGCCGAGCCGACGCCGGATACCTTGTGGCTGGCCGTGCGCACCGAGCGCGAACTGGGTGATGCCAACGCCGAGGCGAGTTACGCACTCTTGTTGAAATCCAGGTTCCCGGATTCGCCGCAGGCGCAACAGCTGGAGAGATCGGACTATGGCGAGCGACGTGCCACCCAGTGAAGGAACGGGTTCCACGGGTGGGCCAGGGCATCGGCTGCGTGCGGTACGCGAATCCAGACACCTGAGTCGCGAGGACGTTGCCGCGCAGCTGCGGCTCGATGTCCGGATTATCGAGGCCCTGGAACGCGACGATTACACGGCCTTGCCCTCACCGGTGTTTGTCCGGGGGTATCTGCGTAATTGCGCGACACTGCTGGGTGTGGATGCAACGGAACTGCTTGCCGAAAGCAGTGCGCTTGCGCGCCCGGAGATCTCGCCGAGGCCGAGGCGGAGGACGGCGCGCCGGCCAATGCGCCTGCCACGCATTCCCTGGCGGGCCGTCGGAATTCTGTTACTGATCGGGATGATCGGCGCGGCGCTTGCTGCCTGGGGGCCGGGTCTGCTGAATCGATTCCGGGAACGGCCCCAGGCTGAAGAGGAGTCCGCGCACCGCCTGATGTTGCCGGGCCAGACCGAGGTCCCTGAAGATGAGAGTTCCCCCGGCATACAGCGCGACGAATTGCCCCGCCTGGACGGGCAAGGCGCGATTCCGGAAGCGAAGAACAGCCTGTCGGTGGAGCCGCCTCTGGATGAGGCCCAGGCGACAGGGCCTCTCGAGGCACAGCGCGAAGCGACGCGCGTGACGGACAGCATCTCTCCGCTCGAGCTGCCGCTCGATGAGGTTGCCGCGGCTGCCGTGCCGGCAGCGCCGGAAACGCCTGCCGAAGCGCCGGCCCGGACCTTGCGCATTGAATTGAGGTTTCGGGAAGACAGTTGGGTGGAGATGGAGGCGGCTGACGGCAAGCGTCTTCTGTACGGCCTGATGAAAGGAGGGCAGAACAGGCGTGTTGAAGGTCAGCCGCCTGTCTCCGTCGTGCTCGGTAATGCGGAAGGGGTGGAGATTACGGTCGACGGCAGGCTTCTGGACGGGTCACGCTACAGGCGAGGCGGGGTTTCCCGCTTCAAACTCGAGCAGGATTGACCTCAACCACGTCGGCACGAGTCGCGCTACATCCATGAGCAAGGCGGGCAAGGCAGTACAGGCGGTGCGGGGCATGAATGACATTCTCCCCGAGGCCACGGCTGCCTGGCAATATCTCGAGGATCTCGTGCGCGACCTGCTGAGAAGCTACGGCTATCAGGAGATACGCATGCCGGTCGTGGAGAAGACCGAGTTGTTCCGGCGCTCCATCGGCGAGGTAACCGATATCGTCGAGAAGGAAATGTACACCTTCGAGGACCGCAATGGCGACAGCCTCAGCCTGCGCCCCGAAGGTACCGCCGGTTGTGTGCGGGCGTGCATTGAACATGGGCTGCTGCATAACCAGGTGCAACGCCTGTGGTACACAGGCCCGATGTTCCGGCACGAGAGGCCCCAGAAAGGGCGTTATCGTCAGTTCCATCAGATCGGCGTCGAGGCCTTTGGGCTGCCCGGCCCGGACATCGATGCCGAACTTGTCCTGATCACGGCGCGCCTGTGGCGGCGCCTCGGGCTCCGGGATGTCAGGCTCGAGCTGAACTCGCTGGGTACCAGCGAAGCGCGCGTCGTGTACCGGGAAAAGCTTGTTGACTATCTTTCCCAACGCGAAGGGCAACTCGACGAAGACAGCCGGCGCCGCCTGCAGACCAATCCACTGCGGATCCTGGACAGCAAGAATCCCGCTATGCGGGAATTGATTGAGGCGGCACCGAAGCTTGCCGATCATCTCGACCCGGATTCGAGGCAGCATTTCGATGAACTCTGCGCGCGCCTGAGGGAGGCCGGTATCGCCTACCATGTCAATCCGCGCCTGGTGCGGGGGCTCGACTACTACAGTCATACGGTGTTTGAATGGGTCACCGACCGACTGGGTGCCCAGGGGACGGTGTGTGCGGGAGGGCGTTTCGACGGCCTGGTGGCCTATCTCGGTGGTCAGGCCACCCCGGCGGTCGGATTTGCGCTGGGTATCGAACGCCTGCTGTCACTGCTGGAGGAACTGGGTGTCGAGGCACCGGTCCGGGGTCCCCATGTCTATATGGTGCTGGCGGGAGCAGCAGCGCAACGGCGGGGGCCGGCACTGGCGGAAAGCCTGCGTGACGGTTTGCCGTTCCTGCGGCTGCAGGTAAACTGTGGCGGCGGCAGCTTCAAAAGCCAGTTCAAGCGGGCCGACCGCAGCGGTGCCACGCTGGCGCTGATTCTGGGCGATGATGAGGTGGCAAACGACCGCGTGGCGATCAAGCCGCTGCGTGGCGAAGGTGAACAGGAAATCTGCCCGCAGAGTGCCGCTGTCGAGCGTCTGGCTCAGCTGCTGGATTTTCAGGAGCCGTCATCCCTGGCCGCATCGGCGTAGCGCAGCGATTAACGGCGGTTGCGCAGAATTTCAGAAGACAGAATTCAGAAGACAGAATACAGAATAGAGAATACGGGAGACAGATCACTCGGGACCGGACGTTCTGGATGCGGCATCCTGACTTCCGGCGGCACACGGACGCTGCCCATCTGATCCGTGGATTCGCGTCGCGACCGTAATACAACTGAACTGTAGAGGAATAGCATTGGACGTTTACAAGACAGAAGACGAGCAGGTTGAACAGATCAAGAAATGGCTGAAGGAGAACGGGGCCTCGCTGGCAACCGGCATTCTGATCGGCCTCGCGGTCTTGTTCGGCGGAAAGGCCTGGACAGAGTACAAGTGGCGTCAGTCGGAACAGGCTTCCAATATCTATACCCAGCTCACGGCTGCACTCGCGACCGATAATAAAGAGGCAGCAGTCGCGGCAGAGAGCGCGATTACCGGTGATTTTTCATCCAGCCCCTACGCCGTTCTGGGCCAGCTGGCCATGGCACGCCACAAGCTGGACAGCGCAGAGCCGGATGCGGCGCGTGCCCACCTGCAGTGGGCCCTGGAGCATGCCGGCATGCCACAGCTTGCACACGTTGCGCGCCTGCGCCTGGCCAGGTTGTTACTGGCGCAGGGCAGGCTTGACGAGGTCAAACCGCTGCTGAGTGTGACCGAGGAAGGCGCGTTCGCCGCTGCCTATGACGAGATTCGCGGTGACCTTTATCTGCAGGATGGCGACAGTGCCGCAGCCGTGGTGGCCTATGAGAAGGCGCTGGCCGGGCTTCCTGCCGATGCGCCGACCCGCAGCCTCATCGAAACAAAGCGCGATAATGTGCCACACGAAACACCGGATGCGTCTGAATGATCCGTGCTGCCGCACTCCTCGTACTGACGGTATCGGTGTCCGCCTGCAGTCTGTTCGGCGGCAAGGACAATACCAGTCCGCCCGCCGAGCTGGAACCCATCAATACCGATATCCGCATGGAACGCATCTGGGAGGCGGATCTGGGCAAGGGTACGGATGGACGTTACCTGCAGCTTGAGCCCGCTGTTGACGGTGGCAGGATCTTCGCGGCCGAATACCGTGGCAATGTGGCTGCTTTCAGTGCCGATAGCGGGGAAAGGATCTGGAAGACCGATATCAAGGGTCGCATTATCGGTGGCGTCGGGGTGGGGGGCGACCTGGTGCTGGTGGGCACCGCTGAGGCACAGGTCGTTGCCCTGGACTGGGGCGACGGCGAGGTGCGCTGGCGTGCGCAGATCAGAAGCCAGGTTCTCTCCCAGCCGGCGGCCGACCGTGACACGGTGGTTGTGCATTCACTGGGGGGGGATCTGTACGGGCTGGATGCGGAGACCGGCGAGCGTCGCTGGATCCTCGACCGCGACACCCCCGTGTTGTCGCTGCGCGGCAGCAGTTCACCGGTCCTGATTCAGGGAGTCGTCATCGCCGGCCTGGCCAATGGCAATCTGGTCGCGCTGGATGCCGCGCATGGGCGACAGCTCTGGGAAGCCAGTGTCGCGATTCCTCGCGGACGCTCGGAACTGGAACGCATGGTTGATATTGACTCCAAGCCGCAGATCCGAGGCGGGGTTGTCTACGCAGTCGCCTATCATGGGCGCGTTGCCGCGATTGACGGCAGCAGCGGCGGCGTGATCTGGAGTCGTGATATGTCCTCGTCTGCCGGCCTGTCCGTTGATTTCCAGCAGGTCTACGTCAGCGACCAGGACAGCCATGTCTGGGCTCTGGACCGGCAGACAGGCGGATCCTTATGGCGGCAGGAGAAGTTGACTAACCGTGGCCTGACAGCGCCGGTGCCCTTTGAAGACTTTATTGCCGTCGGCGACTTCGAAGGATACGTCCATCTGCTGCGCGACACCGACGGCGAACTGATGGCACGGACACGCGTCGAGCGCGACCGTATCCTTGCGCGCCCGGTGGTTGCGGGCGACGTCCTCTACGTTTATGGTAACGCCGGCACGCTTGCAGCCTATCGGGTCGCCACCCGGTAACGCACTTGTCACAGGCAGCGCCTGTTTCGACCAGATTTCCTGATACGTCATGTTATCCGTTATTGCCCTGGTTGGCCGGCCCAACGTCGGAAAGTCAACCCTCTTCAACGTGCTCACGGGTACCCGTGATGCGCTGGTCGCCGATTTCCCCGGCCTGACGCGGGACCGAAAGTACGGCGAGGGACGGCTGGGGTCCCGTCCCTATCTGGTGGTCGACACCGGCGGGCTCACTGACGAGGCGGAGGGCATCGAGGCCTTGATGGCCCGGCAGGCCTGGCAGGCGGTCGAGGAAGCCGACGCCATCATCTTTCTCGTCGATGCCCGGGACGGGCTGACAGCAGCCGATCAGGACATCAGCGACCGTTTGCGCCGCGCCGGCAAGCCGGTCGTGCTCGCCGTCAACAAGACTGACGGACTGAATCCCGACGTGGCCACGGCTGACTTCTTCGGGCTGGGACTGGGGCAACCCCATGCGCTTTCGGCGGCCCACCGTCAGGGCGTACGCAGTCTCATTGACGAGGCGCTGAATAGCCTGCCATCCCCGGACGAAATCGCCGGGGAGGATGTCGATTCAGGAATACGCATCGCGCTCATCGGGCGGCCGAACGTCGGCAAGTCCACTCTCGCCAACCGTATCCTCGGCGAGGAACGGGTGTTGGCCTTCGATCAGCCGGGAACCACACGCGACAGCATCTTCCTGCCCTTCACGCGTGATGGCACGCGCTACACCCTGATCGACACGGCCGGTGTGAGACGCCGCAGCCGCGTCAAGGGAGCGGTAGAAAAATTCAGCGTGATAAAGGCACTGCAGGCCATGCAGGCCGCGCAGGTCACACTGCTGATACTGGACGCACAGGAAGGCATCACGGATCAGGATGCCACGCTGGCAGGCTACGCGGCCGAGGCCGGCCGCGCACTGCTCATCGCTGTCAACAAATGGGACGGCCTGAGTGAGCATGCGCGCGCACGTGTGAAACAGGAGCTGGAACGCAAGCTGCCCTTTGCCGGCTTTGCCGAGGTGCGCTACATTTCGGCCCTGCATGGCAGTGGGGTAGGGGAGCTGTTCGCCTGTCTTCAGCGCTGCCATGCATCAGCGACGCGGGACATTCCTACCGCCGAACTGAACCGCGTGCTGGAGCAGGCGGTGCACGCCCATCCGCCACCGCTGGTACGTGGGCGCCGTATCAAGCTGCGTTACGCGCACCAGGGCGGTCGCAACCCCCCGGTAATCGTCATTCACGGCAACCAGACCGAGCGCTTGCCCGATCCCTACCGACGTTATCTGGAGAACACCTTTCGCCGGGCGCTGGCACTGGTCGGCACACCCATACGCCTCGAATTGAAGACGGGTGAGAATCCTTTCAAGGATAAAGGCAATCGCCTCACCCCGCGGCAGCAGCGCCACCGCAAACGCCTGCTGCGGCACGTAAAACGCCCGTGACCAGGTTGCGCCGGCAACACGGGGCAGGCTGGAGCGGGCAGGACAGCGCCGGTAGCATCCGGGCACAGCGTGCAGATCTTGCGACCATAACCGGCAGAGCATTTGCCTGGGGCATTCAGGGAAAAAGGAGTCAATCCATGGTGAGAGCAAATCGAAACTGGATCATTGCAGCAATGGTGCTGGTGTTGGGAGGCTGTGCGGGTGTGGCAACGCAGACATCCGGGCCCGTGGCATCAACCGCCGGATCCCCGAAGGTCATGCGGGTGGGTATTGACCCGGATTATCCCCCCATTGCCTACAAGGAGGACGGCAAGCTTCAGGGTATCGAGGTTGTGCTTGCCCGCCAGATGGGCAAGGACCTCGGCAAAGAGGTCCAGCTTGTCGAGACGCCCTGGGAGCAGCTGATTCCTGCACTCAATGCGGGCAAGATCGATGTGATCATGTCCGGCATGTCGATCACGCAGGAGCGCAAGCGGCTCGTCAGTTTTACCGAGCCCTATATGCGGATCGGCCAGATGGCCATCATCCGGACGGAGGATATCGGCAGGCTCAGTTCGCCGCGTGCGCTGTACGAGACGAAACTGCGGGTCGGCTTCGTCGTGGGCACGACCGGCGCGCTGTTTGTCGAGAGTAATCTCGTGCAGGCGCAGCCGGTACCGCTGAAATCCGGGGAGGCAGGCATCCCGGCACTGCGCGCCAGGCAGATTGATGTCTTCATCCACGATGCGCCGACGGCCTGGCGGCTCGCGAGCGATCCCCTGGAGAATGAGGTGGTCGCACTGTATTGGCCGCTGACGGAGGAAGAGCTCGCCTGGGCCGTGCGCACATCCGACGTGCAGTTTCGCGATGAGCTCGACGCGATGATCGAGCAATGGAAGAAGAGCGGGCGCCTGCAGGCCACACTCAATCAATGGATCCCGGTGCGGGTGGAGATAAAGTGACCCTGGTCTGCTGATTCCTGATCGAGCAACTGGCGCATCGCGTGCGGTCCGGACGGAACTCGCGGGCCGCTGGTGCACGCCATGATCGGATCCGACCTGCCAGAAACAAAGGCCTGCCGGCGCCTTGCGACGATGGGGCTCCTCTGTTGCCTGGTCTTGCTGGTTCGGGACGGACTCGCGGTCGATGCCGAGTACCTCAGTACCGATGCGCCGCCTGCGTCGGTGGAAGAGGAGAAATCGGCCTTCGGGGAGGGGGTTGCCGATACCATCGAGGAGAAACGCCGGCCCTCGCTGTTTCCGAACCTGCGCAAGGCGTTGCAGGCGATCCCGCGTTTCTGGCGGGAAGGCCACCTGATCGGGAATTTCCGGACCTATTATCTCGACCAGAACCGCGATGACGCCCAGGACCGCGAGGCCTGGGCCGCCGGCGGTTCCCTTGCCTACCAGACGGGCTGGTGGAAACAGACACTGCGGCTCGGCGCGAATCTCTATACTTCGCAGAAGCTCCGTGGCCCGCGGGACAAGGCTGGGACCGGACTTCTCAAGCCGGTGCAGAACAGTTTCACCGTTCTGGGCCAACTGTATGCCCAGATACAGCTCGGTGGCGATGTTATCCTGCGGGCCTTTCGCCAGGCGTTCCATCTGCCCTATGTGAACGCGAATGACACGCGCATGGTGCCCAACACCTTCGAGGCATTGACGCTGTACCGATTGGGTGTCGATCGGCTCGATGTGGTCGCGTCACACATCACAAGGATCAAACCGCGTGATTCCAGCAAGTTTGTCAGCATGTCGCAGGCGGCGGGCATTGAGGGTGAGAACAAGGGCCTGACCCTTGCGGGTGCCCGCTACGCGTTCGGTGACGGGGCGGATATCGGCGCGACCAACCAGTACGCCTGGGACTTCATGAATACCTTCTATTCCGAGGGGCATGCCGCCTGGACGCTCACAGATGACGTGGCGATCCGCTTTGCCGGACAATTTACCAGCCAGAAAAGCGTCGGACAGGAGCTCGACGGAAAGTTCGATACCCGCGTCTGGGGCGCCAAGCTATCGACCAGCTATGCCGGCGCGATCCTTACCGTTGCGCATACGTCGACTGCCGACAACAGTGGTATCCGCAGTCCCTATGGCGGGTATCCCGGTTACGCTTCGGTCATCGTCCAGGACTTCGACCGGGCCGGCGAGAGCGCCTGGTTAATCGGCCTGTCCACCGATTTTCGCTCCCTGGGCATCAAGGGGCTGAGCGCCTTCGCCAACTATGTCGATGGCGATACGCCTGATTCGGGGTCGAAGGCCAGCCCGGACCAGAGGGAGATCGATATCACGGTTGACTATCGCGTGCAGCAGGATCTGTTGAAGGGCTTATGGATTCGCCTGCGGCATGCCTACGTCGATCAGGAGGGTGCCGGCGCAGCGGATGTCACCGACAACCGGATTATCGTGAATTATGAAATCCCGCTCTGGTGACGGCAGATGCATGTGCGTAAAGAAATACCATTACGGCGCTCCATGGGCCGGGCTGCCGGTGCTCGTCATTCCGCCGTCACCACGCCCGCGCGGGCCGTGTCCTCGTCAGCCCGCGTAAACAGGCCGGGGTCTACCCGCACATCATTCAGGCTGACGCCCCAGTGCAGATGCGGGCCCGTGACCCTTCCGGTCATACCGACCGCACCCAGCGTGTCACCCGTCTCGACCCGCTGATCCGGTTCGACATCGATACGGTCCATATGACAGTACATGGTCACCAGGCCCTGCCCATGATCCAGGAAGACGGTATTGCCGTTGAAGAAGAAGTCTCCGGTATCGATAACGCGACCGGGGGCAGGGGCGCGGATTGGCGTACCCTTCGGCGCGGCGATGTCCAGTCCACTGTGCGGATTGCGGGGCTGCTCATTGAAGTAACGGCGCAGGCCAAAGGGGCTGCTGGTCGGGCCTGCCACCGGCAGGGCCAGTGACAGCACCACATCGTCCTGCTCACTGAACCTGGCCAGTGCCCGCTGGATACGCGCCTTCTCCCTGCCAATGCGTTCCAGGTCCTGCGTGTTGGGGTTGACCTTGCGCTTGTCCTTGATGGTGATGTGCTGGGTCTCGTAGGCCTTGTCCTGAATCTCAAAGGCGAGCCTTTTCGTCCTGCCACCGGCGTCTTTCACCTGCAGGGCATGGCTGCCCGGTTTGGCGCCCAGCGGGATGCCCACCACCGCGACCCAGCCCTCGGCGCGCGGCACCACCATGACCGGACTGCCGTTGAAGGTGACCGACGGCCGGGTGGGGGCGGGACCCAGGTCCCGGATCACCACCCCACCGGGGACGGCTGCCTCGCGCGGCAGGTCCTGCCCGAGGGCAGTGCCTGCCGCGAACAGCATAACGATCGCGATTACGCGCCAGTGACATCGCCATCCGGATCTGTGCATGAATTGGGGTTCCTTGTCGGGGTTCGTCGTCTGGGTTCTTCGGTAACTCGCAGGTGCCGTGGCTTCAGTGCTCGCGCCAGAATCCAGAAGTCAGAAGTCAGAAGTCAGAAGTCAGAATGCAGAATACAGAATGCAGAATACAGAATACAGAATACAGAATACAGAATCTTCAAACCCGCAAGCCTGTTTCTGTCTTCTGAATTCTGGGTTCTGGATTCCCTGTTCTTTATTCCCCTTTCCTCTCAACCCTCCTGCTCGTGCACCTCGTCGACGGTGCAGGACAGACTGCCATGGGCAAGGCGCGCCTCGATTCGATCCCCGGCGTGCACCTCGGCGGCATCGTACAACACCTTGCCGGTTTCCGTCACAGTGACAATTCCATAGCCACGCTCGAGGGTGGCGAGCGGGCTGACGGCGTCCAGTTCGCGCATCAGCGCGTGCACGCGTGCCTGATACAGACTGAGCCGATGCTCGACGGCCGTGCGCAGCCGTCGTAGGGATTCCGAGCAATCCAGGCCGAGCTGCCGGATGCGCGGCGCGGGACTGTAACGCAGCAGGTGTGCGTTCAGCCCGGCGAGCCTGGCCTCCTTGTGACGCAGTTGGCTCTGCAGGGACAGCCGCAGGCGCTGTTCGAGGTCATCGAGACGCTGGGCCTGTTGCCGCAGCCGCTGCCCCGGGTGCTGTTGCGCGAGACGCTTGTGAAGCCACTCGAGCCGCTGAGCCAGTGA
Organism: uncultured Gammaproteobacteria bacterium; assembly: GCA_963707015.1. GTDB lineage: Bacteria > Pseudomonadota > Gammaproteobacteria > Thiohalobacterales > Thiohalobacteraceae > CAVPOO01. The sequence continues at coordinate 4,168 of CAVPOO010000021.1, read as the reverse complement.
ATGCAGATGCCGCTTCAGCAGCTGTGCCAGCCGCATGTCCAGCGCGCGCAGTGTTGCCAGCCATTCAGTCTGATCGGGGCTGACCATCTCGGCGGCGACAGAGGGTGTCGGCGCGCGCCGGTCAGCGACAAAATCGGCAATCGTGAAGTCAATCTCGTGACCAACGCCACTGATGACCGGCAGGGTGCAGGCGTAGATGGCGCGCGCCACGACTTCTTCGTTGAATGGCCACAGGTCCTCGAGCGAGCCACCGCCCCGCGCCACGATCAGCACGTCACAGTCCTTGCGCCGGTCGGCGAGCGCGATGGCGGCGGCGATCTGTCCGGCTGCCGGCGCGCCCTGCACGGCAACCGGGTAAATCAGCACGGGTATGGCCGGAAACCGGCGTTTGAGCACGCTCAGAATATCGCGGATGGCCGCACCCGTGGGCGAGGTAATGACACCGATCTGCGCAGGCAGTGCGGGAAGCGGCTGCTTGTGCGCCTCGTCGAAGAGGCCCTCTGCGGCGAGGCGTTGCTTGAGTGCCTCGAAGGCCCGGCGCAGGGCACCGTCGCCCGCCACCTCCATATGCTCGACGATGAGCTGGTACTCACCGCGCGCCTCGTAGAGACTGATCTGCGCCCGCACCAGGACCTGCATACCGGATTCGGGCTCGAAATTCAGACGCTGATTGCGATTCCGGAACATGGCGCAGCGCACCTGGGCAGCGGCGTCCTTGAGGCTGAAATAGAGGTGGCCCGAGGCCGGGCGTACGAAATTGGAAAGCTCGCCTTCCAGCCAGAGCAGAGGGAAACCGTTTTCCAGCAGCAGACGGGCCTCGCGGTTCAGGCGGGAAACCGTATAGACATCGCGGCCAATGGCAGGGGCGGTGGCGGCAGGCATGTCGGCAAGCATACCCCAGGCGGCAACGACCATGAAACCGCCTTCCGTCAACGGGGTTCTCCCTGTCGCCGTCCGGTTTACCGGCAGCCGGTCAGTACCTATAATTGCAGCCTTGCCGAAAACCCGGCCCACGTAGGGATCCCACGCGATGCGTATTGCCGAACAAGCCCTGACATTCGATGATGTTCTGCTGCTCCCTGCGCATTCTTCCGTTCTGCCTCGGGATGTGAGCCTCAAGACACGCCTCACCCGGGAGATCAGCCTGAATATCCCCCTGCTGTCTGCCGCCATGGACACCGTGACCGAGGCGCGCCTTGCCATCGCGCTGGCACAGGAGGGCGGTATGGGCATCGTCCACAAGAATATGACCGTCAACCAGCAGTCCGATCACGTGCGCACGGTCAAGAAGTTTGAAAGCGGAGTCATCAAGAATCCCATCACCGTCACGCCGGACACGAGTATCCGCGAGGTGCTCGATCTGACGCGTGCACACAATATTTCCGGTGTGCCGGTGTGTGATGGCGGGGGCCTGGTGGGTATTGTGACGCATCGCGACCTTCGCTTCGAGACGGGTTATGACAACCCGGTATCCAGCATCATGACGCCGAAGGAGCGCCTGGTGACGGTCCGGGAGGGGGCGGAACGCGACGAGATCCTGAAGCTGCTGCACGAGCACCGCATCGAGAAGGTGCTGGTGGTTGGCGATAATTTTGAGTTGCGGGGCCTGGTAACGGTCAAGGACATCCAGAAGGCAAGGGACTGGCCGAACGCGTGCAAGGATGATCAGGGACAGCTCCGGGTCGGCGCCGCCGTGGGTGTCGGTGCCGGCACCGACGAGCGCGTCGAGGCCCTGGTGGCGGCCGGTGTCGATGTGATCGTGGTGGATACCGCGCACGGCCATGCCCAGGGCGTCATCGACCGTGTGCGCTGGGTGAAGGCGAATTTTCCCGATATGCAGGTCATCGGCGGAAATATTGCCACCGCCTCGGCCGCGCGGGCACTGATCGAGGCCGGTGCCGATGCAGTCAAGGTGGGCATCGGTCCGGGTTCCATCTGTACAACGCGAATCGTCGCCGGCGTTGGCGTTCCCCAGATCAGCGCCGTGGCCAATGTCGCGAAGGAGTTGCGGGTGCCAGGTATCCCCCTGATCGCCGATGGCGGGATACGCTATTCCGGCGACATGGCCAAGGCAGTCGCGGCGGGTGCGCACTCGATCATGGTAGGAAGCATGTTTGCCGGAACCGAAGAGGCGCCGGGGGAGGTCGAGCTGTACCAGGGGCGCTCCTACAAGTCCTACCGCGGCATGGGTTCACTCGGCGCGATGGGCTCGCAAGAGGGCTCCAGCGACCGTTACTTCCAGGAGGGAAGTGACGCCGGCAAGCTGGTTCCGGAAGGTATCGAAGGGCGCGTGCCCTACAAGGGACCACTGCAGCCCGTCATCCACCAGCTCCTCGGCGGGTTGCGTTCCAGCATGGGCTATACCGGTTGTCGCAGCATTGAAGAGATGCGCACCAAGCCCGAGTTCGTTCGCGTCACGGCCGCCGGGATAAAGGAAAGCCATGTGCATGATGTGCAGATCACCAAGGAAGCCCCGAATTACCGGGGATGAGGTCGGGGATGCCGGTTAAGGCGCCGGAAAGATCGCTCCGCCTATCCCGTTTCTCTCGCCGCGTCCGTCTCTTGTCGCCACCCAGTGAGTGCCCCAGCGTGAACGCCCACCCTGACATCCATGCCCACCGCATCCTGATTCTGGATTTCGGTTCCCAGTACACCCAGCTCATCGCGCGCCGGGTGCGCGAGGCGGGCGTGTATTGCGAGATCCACCCCTACGACATGGAGGCCGACGCCTTGCGCGACTTCGCGCCGAAGGGAATCATCCTCTCGGGCGGGCCTGAGACCGTGACGGCAGAGCAGACACCGCGTGTCCCGCAGGCGGTCTTCGAACTCGGCGTGCCGGTGCTGGGGATCTGTTACGGGATGCAGGCGATGGCCGCCCAGCTCGGAGGTGTGGTTGAGAATGCCGAACATCATGAGTACGGCTATGCACAGTTGCGCGCGCGCGGTCACTCGCGCCTGCTGACCGACATCGAAGATCACACCAGCCCCGAAGGCTATGGCCTGCTCGATGTGTGGATGAGCCACGGCGACCGTGTCGTGCAGTTGCCCGCGGGTTTCAAGGTCATGGCGAGTACCGAGAACGCGCCGATTGCCGGCATGGCGGATGACGCGCGGGGTTATTATGGCCTGCAGTTTCATCCGGAAGTCACGCACACGCACCAGGGCGAGCGGATACTGAACCGGTTCCTGATCGGCATCTGTGCCTGTGAGGCGCTGTGGACCCCCGGCAATATCATCGAGGAAAGCATTCAGACGATCCGCGATCAGGTCGGTAACGACGAGGTGCTGCTGGGCCTGTCGGGCGGTGTCGATTCCTCGGTCGTGGCCGCGCTCCTGCATCGGGCCATCGGCGACAAGCTGACCTGTGTGTTCGTCGATAACGGCCTGCTGCGCCATCGGGAAGGCGATCAGGTGATGGCCACCTTCGGGGAGCACATGGGGGTGCACGTCGTCCGGGTGGACGCAGAGGCCCGCTTTCTCGCCGCCTTGCAGGGTGAAGCCGATCCCGAGCAGAAACGCAAGATCATCGGCAATCTCTTCATCCAGGTGTTCGAGGAGGAGGCCGCCAGGCTGGCGAATGCCAGCTGGCTGGCCCAGGGCACGATCTATCCCGATGTCATCGAGTCAGCGGGGGCGAAGACCGGCAAGGCGCACCTCATCAAGTCCCACCACAATGTCGGGGGCTTGCCCGAAGAGATGAACCTCAAGCTGATCGAACCGCTGCGCGAGCTGTTCAAGGATGAGGTGAGGAAGCTCGGGGTGGAACTGGGTCTGCCCTATGACATGGTCTATCGACATCCCTTCCCCGGACCGGGCCTCGGCGTGCGCATACTCGGCGAGGTCAGGAAGGACTATGCGGATACCCTGCGGCTGGCGGATCATATCTTCATCGAGGAACTGCGCAAACACGCCCTCTACGACAAGGTCAGTCAGGCCTTCGTCGTGTTCCTGCCGGTGAAGTCGGTCGGGGTGACAGGTGACGGGCGCCGCTATGACTATGTCGTTGCCTTGCGTGCCGTGGAGACGATCGACTTCATGACGGCGCGCTGGGCGCATCTGCCCTATGAGTTTCTTGACCACGTCTCGCGCCGGATCATCAATGAGATTCCGGGCATCTCACGCGTTGCCTACGATATCTCCGGCAAGCCGCCGGCAACGATTGAGTGGG
>CAVPOO010000020.1:0-11948 GCA_963707015.1 uncultured Gammaproteobacteria bacterium | reverse complement strand
AAGGCCTCCGCTACGAAAGGTGATCTGGTTAAAACGTATCCGGGTTCACCATTCAGTACAGCCTAACAGTTTTTATGTGAGCCCGCGGGCTTGTATATCATGAACCGGTATTCACTGATACTACTGCGACTCCACGAGTTCTTCCCTTAGGAGCGATTCTCCCCGGACGACATGAACATCGGGCGGCGCCTCGATACCGATACGACCGTGGCTATCGTTGTTGCCGCGCACAGTGACCGCTGATCACCCTCGCAATGGGTTTGAACCTCCAATGAACGGCGAGGTTCGGCCACAGAAAGACATTCATCGCCTTCATGCGTAAGTCTTAGTTGCAGCAATCACGGACGTTCCCATACATCCCTGAAGCAGTCTTGTGGCACGCGTTTGCCGAACATGATGGACGGTGATGCGGCCATATGGCCAATGAGTTGCGCCCGTAAATCCGGGTTAGAGTAGCAAGAACATCATCTCGTGCTGATTCCTGCATGACGTGGTGCAGTCCTCGAAGCATTCGGTGCCGACACTGGAGCCGGACAAGCCATTTTTGTCGCACCCACTACGACATCGCTGTTGAGGATTGCAGCGCGGGTATCGAGGAGGTGGTCCCGCAAGGGGTCGTCACGATCCATATCGGCCAGTCCTGTATCAATTTCAGTAAGAGCCACGTCATGGCAGCCGCGTTCGGCCAGCACGTGCGCATAATTGTTGCGGGCGGCCGCATGATCGGGCTGGAGCACCAGTAATCGCCGATAGGTAGCTTCCGCTGCCTTCCTATCATGCTGTGCATAATGACTGTTGCCTGTGCCGAACAGGGCCAGGGTATTATCCGGCCAGCGGGATAGTACTGTGGCGTAGAAGAGCGCCGCAGATTCAGCTTGACCGGCCGACTCCAGTGCGGCGATGGCCGACAAGTAGCGGGCTTCATCAGGCGAGGCCGGCATTTCGCTCGGGCGCAGAACCACGAGCGCCCAGTAATCCGCCAGTTCCCAGCTGCGCATGAACTTGCGCGTGCTCACGGTGAGTCGCTTGCGGTCACCGGAGCGCAGGATGATTTCATCGTGGGAGGAATCAAACCCGACCACCACCGCGTAATGCCATATTGGATAACTGGCCAGTCCCAGGTTTTGCAGAATCAATACCGGACGGCCGCTGGCAAGCTCCGCGAGGATGGCGGTCAGTTTACCGTCGAGCACATACGGTAGGCGGGCGTAGCGGCGGCTGGTCGCGATAAGTTCCAACTGCAAGCTGCCGCGGCGCTCGGGTAGATAGACCTTTCCTGTTAATTCGTCCGGGCTGACAGCAATGCCTGACGCCGCCAGCACTGTTCCCAGGGCCGCAGGCCCGCACTGGTATTCTTTCTGGGGAAAGAATGGAGTGTCCTGCAGTTCCAGCGTGGACGGAATATTGGTGTCGTTCAGGTACGCCTCGAGGCCGGGACGGTGGCTTGCGCAGCCGCCCGCTAGTAGCCAGACTGCCACCACCATCAGGCCAGCGAGCCTGATGTGGATAGGGTGCACGTGGGTTAGGCCTTCTTGAAGATGTCAATCGTGCCGGTTAGTTCGAGAATGAGTAACACGACAAAGACAAGGCCGATAAGGGCCAGAATTCCTCCGGCCGGCATGGTGTCTATGTTCTGATTCAGCTCGCGCAGCTCTTCTTCGGTGAGCGCGGCAACCCGCTCCTGGACGTCCGCGGGGTCAGCACCGAGTGCGATGAGCTGGGCCTGTACGCTATCCTGCGAGATGAATTTCTCGACCCGGGCTCGTGCGTCACCCTTTTGCTGGGTCTCGACCAGCGTTTGGGTACCGATGATGCCGGCATAGCTCGCTGATGTCAGGCTGGCTCCCAACAGGCTGAAACTCAGTATCCCTACCATAATTCGTTTGGCGAATATCCGCTCCATTGATTGTCTCCCGTGTTAACGCGATTTTTCGACCATGACCCCAGTCTCGGCGCCGAAGGCTAAGAAATTGAGTCACGTAGCTCCATTATTGGAAGCAAGGATCATGCCTAAGCGCAATAGGCAACCGCGATTCGGTCTGAACTGCGGCAATCTCGCCGATGCTGCAAATCGATCATCTCACCCTATAACGCCAGCAGTGGTTGCCGTTTTGCTTTCGGCTACCACAACTGATAGGAATGGGAGAAAAGGCCAAGTCCGGTTACTTTCCTTCCGTTCGCTCAAACACCACTAACGTCCGGGTCGGTTTCTGCCCAATGAGAAAATCATGGCTCGGTAGGTATAGCCAATGCGCGGTTACCGCTGGAAGCGCGCCATTCACTACCGTGGCGTCGCACCGGGGGGCACTATTGCCTTAGGCCTTACACTGGCTCAAAGCGGGGAGGGACGTTGAATGGGGCAGCGCATGGGCCCTGATGACATGATCGTGGCAGGTTGCGGCGCGGAGGGAGAATATCTCTCGGCGCCTCTTTGGGACAGCGTGGTATTGGCGATCCCCGAGACCGAACTGGCGCAGCAGATCGCCAAACTTACCCACGATGATCCCCGGGACTTCATCGTCCATGGCGTCGCCCGCCTCACGCCGCAGGCAGCCGCTCAGGTCCGTCAGGCCGCCCGGGCCTATTTAGACGCTTCGGCACGGGCCTTGGGTAAGGCCGGATGCACCATCACCGCTTCCGGAAATGGCGCGATCCATGATTGAGTTAATAGCCCACGCATTGGTTTCCGCTCAGCCGCCGCGCCAGCCAAAGCAGCGCCTGAACCGACAGCGTCAGTTGATCCGCAAAGCAGAGGATTACTGTGCGCATAAGATGAGAACCGTGCAATCTGCACTGGATGCGCTGACTGTAGTTCCCCACTCCGTCAGCGTTACGGCGGGCGTCTGTCCAACCCAGAACAAGCCAATCGCGGCGACACTGCCGATAAACCTGCCCTTCATTATTCCTCTCCCATTCCTGGATGCCCTCTCCGTTCCGTCGTGTCTTCCATTTAATACTGCAAGCAGTCATTCAGATCAAGACAAGTTCAGTGACGAATGGCACTCACTTCGGCGGTTGCATAATCATGTAGGGTGTAGGGTGGGTTAGGCACGCAGTTTGTGCCGTAACCCACCAGATGTGCCGGCAGGCACCCATCAAATATTCATCGTGTTGCTTCGCAACGCCTGGTGGGTTACGCAAAGAGCGCTAACCCACCCTACATTTCGACCTAAGTAAGTGCCATTCGGTTCAGTGGCCCCTGCCCCATTCCGGTTGCTGTTCCCCGTCAGTCAGAGCAGTCCGGCCTTGTTACTGGATGCAACCTGGGTCCTCGTTGAACATAGGACCCACTGCGCTGGTGTTGAACTCGTTGCCAAGCCATGCGTTCATGTCGCAGTTCGAGTTGCCATCGGCCGCGTCGATGAGTGCATTATTCAGGGCGGTATTCCTGGCGATCCAATTCCCGACTGACAACGTGTTGACAAAGAGGCCGACGCAGTTGCCATCCACCGTATTGTAGATTACCCAGTTACCTGAACTACCGCCCGTAATGGCGATGCCAGGATTCGCGTCGTCTGCAGCCAGATCGCAGGGATCCAAACCGTTCCCTCTTGCGGTGTTGCCGATCAGCAGGTTTTGCGTTGCCGCTGCGTCGCGCAGACGGAATCCTTCGTCGCCATTCCCAATCGCCATGTTGGCAATGAAACTGGTGCCGCGGTCCTGCGACCTGAACCCTTCCCCCTGGACCTTTCCGCCTTTGGGTCCCGTGTTAGTGCGGGCAACATTTGCCAGGAACAGGTTGCGCTGTCCGCCGCTCACCCGAAAGGCGTGATTTGCACTTTCTGTCACCAGATTGAGGCTAAGAACATTGTCGTTGGCTGAATCCTTGTCGTCCAGCCTGAACCCTTCCCCCGCGTATCGAATAACCTTGTTTCGGACAAATCGGTTACGGCTGCTCAACCCGTGGAAGGCGATCCCATTGTTGTAAATATTGCCCGCGTCGTTTGTTACCTCCGGGGATTTCACGGTCAGCTTCCTCAGCAGGTGCTGGCCGTCACCGCCGACGACCACACCCCGGTCACAGTTCTCAATGGTGCCGTGATGGATACTCGCCCCGGATCCGGTCACCCTAATTCCCGTACCCGTCAGCGTACCGTCCTCAGGCAGGGCGCAGGAAATCGTATGGCCGTTGAGATCGAAGCTCCCCGGTCCCTCGATAGTCAGCGCTGGAAACACATTGCACTCGAGCAGAGAATGGTCGAGCACCTGTCCAGCCGTCAGGGTGTCACCGCAGGCAGTCGCGTGGACGATCCCTGGCAGTGCGGCCACACCCAATCCGCAGGCACCGCTCCACAGCATCAGGACAAGCGTCCGAGCATGATTGCGGGCAGCATTCGAATGATCGATCATTATTGACCTCCGCGAGCACGCAAAAGAATGTTGGAAGAAGGGAAAGACATTCAGCCGCACTGAGTATGTAGAATCTTGTTTGAAGCAGGTGCCGTAGTCAAGGGCGTCTCAGTTCCCCATAACCTTCGCCGTACGGGCCATCCGATAGAACCACCCGGTCGTTACTTGCCTGATTGACCGGGTTCGGCCAACAACAGACATTTGCTCAAACAAGAAAGGTTCCCGAAGGAGCCTCTATTGATTACCATTCTTCGAGGCTATCGATCGGTGATGCGAGCAACCACAAGCTCGCCCACTTTACGGGCGGTGACGAGGGTATCGGTTGTCTTATCCGGGTCGTATACGGTGACCGCAAAGGCTTCCTCATTATCCAGGCACACACCGAGCTGCTTGATCCCCGATCCGCCTTTCCAGCGAGCAGCAGTGCCAATTCCGTCGATGGGCTCCGCGCTGTTGAATCCACCCACGCTGAAGAAAAGGTCACAGCCCGTAGCCTTGACGTCCTGTACGAACACTTCGATATTCACCCGGCCAAGGTTCAGGTCAACGCTGCCGTAGTTGCAGAGCCCGCGGGCAGCCACCGAGCCCGCGACCGGATGGGGGAGAAGCTTGCTCATCTTCTGGTCGGAAATCAGGCTGCAGGGATCAGCCAACCAGACGGATGGCGCTGCGGCGCTGCTATCCGGCGCTGGCGCCTCGGCTACTTCGGGTGATTCCGCAGTCCGGGCAGAGTCCGAACTATTGTCACTGCACGCAGCAATGAAGAAACTGATTACCGCGAAAACTGAGATCCAAGGTTTCATTGGGGCTCCTCGACTTCCTGCGCTCAACCGGTAGGGATGACCGGCGGCTGGATCTTATACTTACAAGTATACTCAATGCCAAGATCCTTTCTTTCGCAATTCGCAAGTGTTGCGCTCACCGGTTGAATTCGCCGCGGCTAAAGGACCGTTCAGGGTCGTTCTTTGCCTTTAACTCAATGTGCATATAAGCAACTGAACGACCGGCTTTGGTCTTCGGCTCGGCAAGCGCGGATTCCTGGCGATCCGCAGTGACGACTACACCCGGATAGCGCTCGATGCTCTCGCCGATCTGTTGCAGCCGGCGCCCGTGTTCGCGCCGGCGCGCCCGCTTGACAGCAAGGAGATGGAACTGCCCACCGGCAGGTGAACAGCGCGCCGACTGCTGGTTGCCGCCGGGAGTCTCCACGAACACCCGCTTGCGCGCTCGCTAAGTCTTGCCGCGTGTGCGTTCGCCCTCACGGGCCGTCAGGCGCGGCTCAATCGGCCGGCCAGGCCGGCGGATAGTCCCGCAAGTCCCAGACCATCTGTATGACGGTGCGTTCGGGCACGTTCTGGCGGTAGACCAGGATCAAGCGGGCTACATGCCCCGCCTTCTCCTGTGCGATCAGATAATGGACCTGGTCGGGCTCGGCGGAGCCGGGGGGCGTGGCCACTTGCGCCACGGTCATTTCCGCTGCATCGCCGAGCTGCTGCACCGGCGCATAAATTTCCTCCTGCAGGCTCTCGATGCGCTCGAGGAGCTTGTCATCCTGGGTCTTGATGAATTCCTCGGTAAGCTTCTGGACTTCGTCAACCTTGGCCTGGTCAATCGACTGGTAAGCGTTCATCATCTGTTGCTGGGAGCGCTCGATCCACTGCTGATAGTCCATAGCCTCGACCCCCAGCATTTCACCGAGCCGGGCAGCGACCACCGACGGCGGGTCGGCGCTCCACCAGCCCACCGATCGATCTGAGTCCGCCGGCGTGAACCACTCCGCCCCCGGGTAGTCCGGAAATCCCATCGCGGCATAATGCGAAGGGATACCGGGCAGTTCGTCATAGGGATCCTCGCTGGACAAACCCTCATGGTTGCCGGACCACTGACTGGCCATCGCCGCCAGGTCACTTTCCGGGTTGCGGCTGAGAACCAGCGCGGCGAGGCGCTTGACCTCGAGATAGGGACTGTCGAGGAGCAGCGGCGTGACCTTCTCCGCGATCCCCGGGGTATCGGGGAAGCGACCCAGCACGCGGCAGGCCGCGACCAGGACTTCCGGTTCGTCGTCGAGATCCAGCGCCGCCAGCGCCTCTTCGACACCGCGCTGATCGCGCGAGTCCTCGATGGCTTCCAGCGCCTCGACCACATCGGCCACCACCAGGCCTCGCAACCACTCGCACTCGAGCGACGGCTCCTCTTCCCCGGCCGGACACTGAGCGTCGTACGCCCTCGCGGGATCGAAACCGCTGCCCTCCGTCTGAATTCCGGCCTGAACCGATTCCGGCCCGGCGGCTTCAGATGCAGGCGGACTGGGGGTTCCCGCTGTGGACGGGGCGTCGCCGTTCGAGCACCCTGCCGCCAGCAGCACCGCTGCCAGCCAGAGCCGTATCACCGCAAAGCGTTGCAAGCCTCTCATCGCCCTACCTCGCCTGGGCCGGTGCTGCCGGCTTGTTCTGTGTCTTCTTCCCGTTCTTTTTCGGCGCCTTGTCCTTGAGGATGGATATCCCGGCCGCCGCCACCTGACGCGAGGTGGCCGCTTTCGCCACCGTGCTGCACGCGTTCCAGAACTGCTGCAGGCTGGCCTTCAGACTCGCGATCTCCAGGCGGTAGCCCTTGCTTTCCTCGCCGGCATAGACCGTGAGTCCCTGGTTCTTTCTGACGGTGCTGTTCGTATGCTCGCAAATTTCCTTGTGGTGACGCTCATGAACGTAGATGGCGCGGATGAACTCCGCGCAGGTGTTGATCTTCTCATGTGCCTGCCGCTCGGACGTCGCCTCTTCGTCTCCGCCCGGCAACTCGGCGACGATCACACACTCCGGCGTGGTCTCGAATCCCCCGCCATACCCGTACGGCGCCTCCCATTTGCAGCGCAGTTGGCTGCCGAGGTTTCTGGCCTTGTCCTTTACCCACTTCTCAAGCAGCAGGGCCGCCTCGCGGTTGTCCCCTCCGGCTTGCCTGATCAATCGCTTCTTGACCTTATCCCTGTTGAAGAGGCGCCTGACGGCCTGCTTCATCTTGATCTGTTCAAAGAATTCACAGGGCGGCGGCTGGCAACAGGCCGGCGGCTTGACTCCCTTCGGGCAGCCCTGGGTCGTCACACACTGGACGGTTCCAGCTGCGACTGGGGACATATATCCAGAGATCAGCAGTACCCCGACGACGAGCATACGTTTCATGGCTTTTCCTTCTCCGCCCTCCAGGCTTTCTGCAAGTCATCGATTCGCGGGCTGAACGGATCGATGGCGCGGGCAATGCACACTTCCTGCCACGCTTCCCTGTCGCGGCCGGTCCTTTTCAAAAGCATTGCGTATTGGAGATGAGGCCGCGCACTGGAACCTGACTTCGCGGCAGCATCCTGCCACAGCGCGAGTTGGGAATCGAACAATTCACAGCGGCGCGCGGTGGAGATGGCGAGCATGGCCACCAGTACCAGCGCGCCGGCGCTCGCGCCCTGGCTTAACCATGCGGGCGACTGGTGGCGTATCGCCGAGCTGCGCATGCGATCAATAGCGGCGCCGAGAACCGGCGCCGCGGCGATCAGCAGGCCGGCGAGCGCCAGGCAAAGCGGCCGATTGGACAGTGCATCGAGCTTGGGAACGAGCGACTGGGTGGGCAACAGCGCCGCCAGCCACAGTGCGAGACCCAGCGCGGCTGTCCTCGAGCGCCGCAGGAACAAGGCAGTGCCGGCCGCGGCGAGGAGATACAGGAGCAGTCCGGTGAGGAACAGCGGCTCCCTCGCGGCGGCCGGCAGTGGGACGCCGTAGTCGATCGACAGCCCCGACGGTTGCAGCAGCAGCGCCAGGCCTACCGGCACCGCGCCCACCTGGGCAAACAGGCTGTGCCACAGCGGCCGGCCCAGGAAGGAGAATTCGGCAAGCTCAAGATAGCGCGGCGTGGTAACGAACCAGCACACGACGATCGCGCTGGCGGCAAGAATCGGCGCCAGCTCCCGGAGCACGGCCCGGGGTGTGGCACCCGGGCGGCTCGCGGCCAGCACGACCAGCGGCAGCAATCCCGCCAGGGCGGTCTCGCGCGACAGGCAGGCCAGCATGAACAGGGTGCCCGCGACCATTGGCCGCGAACGCTCGAGCGCGAGCAGCGCCGCCAGCAGGAACACTGCCGACTGCACCGCAGTCCGGCCACTGATCATCAGGATGCTGTCGGCATGCACCGGGTGCACAAACCAGAGCGCGGCGAGAACAGCGGCACCGAGCGGCGCGACGCCGGCTTGCAGGCGCGCGATCAGCAGGTAAAGCAGCACCGCCGCCACCGCGAGCAACCCGATGGAAAGTACGCGGCGCGCGGCCGGCCGGCTGGAGAACCCGGCATCGGCCTCGAGAGCATAGCTCAGCTTGGTAAGCGGCCGCAGGGTCAGCGGCAGGTAGTGCGTCCAGGCGGCCAGCGACTGGCTGGCGGGGTCGTTGAGCGGGGTGGCGTAGTCGTCGAACTGGTAGGGGCCGTTCAGCCCGGGAGACCAGACCAGAAAACCAGCCACCAGTATCAGCAACGCCCAGAGTGCCGCCAGCCAGTGCCTCGCAGCCGTCAGCTCCGTCAATCGGACAAACAAGCCGCCATGATGGCTTGAAGGGCGGGGCTCACGATATTCCGACCCTCGCGGCAACGATCCCCGGCGATCCATTCCATCAGCAGACAATGACCGCACCTCCCGGCGAACGGATGCTGACAAATTGAGCTGAGTGCCGGTATTTTTATTTCCAGGCGATTGAAAAAGCACTAGGGCGCCGTTGTCACAGCCACGCTGGTCGATCCCCGGGTGATCCCGCCCGCGTCCGTGAAGCTGACGAAGATGCGGCTGCTGGCCGGGTTGAACGGCACGTCAGCCGTCGCCGTGGCAAATATGGCGAAGGTTGGCGTCGCCCCGGCCGCAATGCTCGTCGTCACACTGGCCGCCGCCGCTCCCAGACAGGCACCGGTGGCCGGATTCGTCTCGCAGATCGACAAGGCCACCGGCAGGCTGGCGCTCCCGAATCCAGGCGTCGCGGTAATCGTGTCGGTCGATCCGACATTCACCGACGCCACGGCGAAGGCACCCGAGCCGCCGACGCCGGGCAGGCGCAGCGTCCCGTCACCCGTTGGCGTGGCCCCCAGCGCCACGATATCCGGCACCGGTGTCGCCGATGCCGACAACAGCAGCGTATTCAGCCCCGGGGTCACGGCCGCCGGCTCCGTGTTAGCGCAGTCATAACTCAACTGGACGTCGGTCGGCGCAATCTCCGCTGCCGGCGTGAAGGCGAACAGAAAGGTCTGCACCCCGCCCGCGGCAATATCGACCGGCGTGTTCGCGGTGCCGATGAGGGCGTTGGTGGCCGGATCGGTGGTCTGATACGAGAAGCCTGCCGGTACGCTGCTCAGCGGCGCGATGCCGCAGCCAGCGGCAGTAACCGTGTCCGTGTTGATGATGGTGGCAAAGGCCGTCGCGCTGTTGCCGACCTGTACCGAGCGGCTGGTGGGCAGGCTGGCGGCCGCGAGCGTCGGGTCACGGAGGGGCTCATACACATACGCGGCGCCATCGTCGCCATTGAACAGCGAGCCGATGACCAGATTGACACCGCTGATCCCGACCGCATTTGCAAATCGATCTCCCGTCGCGCCGTCACTCGCGGTAACTGTGTTGATTTCCGACCAGATGTCATTGATGTCGCGCTGAAACAGGTAGGCCGCACCGACAAAGTCCAGGGTGTTGCCGGGTCCGTCCCATCCGGGCGCGCCAATCAGGGCATTCTCCCCACTGATCGCGACTGAGGTGCCAAAACGATCATCCACGTCTCCGTCACTGGCTGTGAGCCTGGCTTCCTGCGACCAGGTGGTGCCGAGGGCGCCGCCGCGCCGAAACAGGTAAGCCGCGCCGGTGAGACTGTCCTTACGTGGCACGCCGACGACAATGGTATCGTCCCGGTTAATCGCGACGTCATCCCCGAACCGGTCGTTGGTTTCCGCATCACCGGCAGTGAGTATGGCCTGCTCAGACCACTCGGTTCCGAGGATATTGAGCACGTACACGTAGGCCGCTCCGGCAAATGCGCCGCCTGCGGTGGTTTTCCAGGGCGCGCCCACCACGACCGTGTCGCGATTGATGCCCACCGAGTAGCCAAAGATATCCCCGAATGTATCGATATTGCTGTCAAAATCGCTTGCGCTCAGTTCGGCCTGCTGCTCCCAGATGCCCAGCAGGTTGGGCCGGAATACAAAGGCTCGTCCCGGGGGGTGCGGCACCTCCAAAGAGTCCTGGTCCGGCGCGCCAATCACCACATGCCGCTCGCCCAGGGTCCCGAGGTCGAGGCCGCTGATGGCAACAGAGAAGCCAAAGGTATACATACAGTCTGTGCACCCGGCGCCAAAGCCGACGCCCGGCGCGTGCAGGATCGCAACCTCCGTCCAGGTGTCGAAGCTCCTTTCAAAGATGTAAGCCGCGCCGCAATCTTCGACGGCACCGGGAATACAGTCCCAATACGGCGCGCCCACGACCAGGGTATTGCCGCTGAGGGCAAGCGACCGGCCAAATATATCTCCCGGTAATCCGTCGCTGGCAGTCAGTCGCGCCTGCTCAACCCAGTTGCCAAGCGCCTGGCGCTGAAAGACATACACCGCGCCCCTCCCCTCGTCGGCATTAAATGCGGCAACCGCCATGTCGAAAGGGTCCGTATCGTTGAATGCGACGGAGGCGCCGAAGGCCTCGTAAACTTCACCGCTTGGGTCGCTCGAGACGAGTTTTTCCTCGATAAAGAAAAACGGATCCACGGTGAGCGGATAAACCGCTGCCGCGTCTTCGATATGGATTCGCAGTGCGTCGTCGGCCAGCGCAAAGCGCGCCGGGAGCGTCTGGCCCTGCGCATCATAGACATGCAGGGCGCCATAGCGCAGTGCGGTCTGGCCCGCCGCATCCAGAAACGCGACCTCCTGCGAACCTTGTTTCACGACCGGCTGCAACCTGCCGGATAAGGCCAGGTCCAGCACCAGCGCCTGCGCGCTGCTGCCCTTGCGCTGCGTATCCGACGCCTGCACCGGTCGCGCCGGCAGGGTAAAGCCCTGCTCCAGTCCCAGTGGTCCGTTCACATACCATTCGATAATCTCCAGCGAGGCATCGCGGTCCGATCCTCGACGGAACTCGACCCGGTTCGCCTCGACGCTGCGCCGCACGCTCGGGACAGCCTTGAGCCTTTCCCCGTAGCCATACGCGACAAGCCGCATGCCGATAGAGCCGTCCGGCCTGCCTTGTGGAGAGACCGTCACCTGGCGGTCGCTGAATTCGATCGACAGGCGATGCGCCGCATTCTGCGCCTGATAAACCGCCGCGCGCCCAGTGCCCTCAGGACTGGCGGGCTCTGTGGACGCCACCGCATAGGCTTGCGGGGCGTCGCGTTGCAGCGCCTCGATCACCTGGGGGTATAAATCTGCGGACAGTTGATGATTACCCAACAGACCCTGGCCCGAAGGTGCCGCTGAAAGCGGCCCCATCACGAGCAGCCCGAGAAGCCATAACAGCGGAACCGCCGTGCAGGCTGAAAGTCGTCTGATTTTCATCGTCGCCCCTACAGTCTGGTTGCCGTCTCATGCGGCGACATTTTCAGATTAAACTCATT
>CAVPOO010000019.1:0-12256 GCA_963707015.1 uncultured Gammaproteobacteria bacterium | reverse complement strand
TAGCAAACCACGACGGACTTCCAGAAACGGTAAGGATAATCCCGACCGGGGTCTTTGGCCTGAAGCCGCTCCAGGCCGCGCGAGGAAGAAACCCTCGGCAGCGGCCAACAGCCGCGTGCCAATGCCGCTGCGGTGTTGGTCGGGGCAACATAGATCCCATGCAGGAGCAAGGCGGTGCCACCCGCCGGAGCATCACCAGCATCAGCCTGTGCCCAGTCCGCGATGCCAACAATACCGAATTAAGCAGCCAAGTTTGAAACCGCCGCAGTGCATACACCTTTCCTTGCCGCTCAGGTGCCGGTCTTGCTCACCACCTCGACGCCCTGGCTGTGCAGGTAATCATCGTAGTTGCCGCTGAAATTGACGACGCCGTTCGGCGTCAGTTCGATGATGCGCGTCGCCAGAGAAGCGACAAACTCGCGGTCGTGGCTCACGAAGATCAGCGTGCCTGGATAGTTCTCCAGGGCCGTATTCAGCGACTCGATCGACTCCATGTCCAGGTGATTGGTCGGCTCGTCCATGGCCAGGATGTTCGGCCGCTGCAGCATGAGCTTGCCGAACAGCATGCGCCCCTGCTCGCCACCGGACACCACCTTGACCGATTTATTGATTTCGTCCGACGAAAACAGCAACCGACCGAGGGTGGCGCGGATCGCCTGCGCGTCGTCGCCGTGTTTCTTCCACCGGCTCATCCAGTCGAACAGGGGCATGTCGCTCGCGAAATCGGCGGCATGATCCTGGGCGAAATAACCGATGTCGGAATTTTCGGACCATTTGACGGTGCCTTTGTCTGGCGACAATTCGCCGACCAGGGTCCGCAGCAGCGTGCTCTTGCCGATGCCGTTCGGGCCGATCACGGCGACGCGTTCACCGACCTCGATCATCAGATTGAGATTGCTGAACAGCGGCATCTCGCCATACCCCTTGCTCAGGCCATCCACTTCCAGCGCCAGGCGGTAGAGCTTTCTGGTTTGATCGAAGCGGATGTACGGATTCACGCGGCTGGACGGTTTGACGTCGTCGAGCTTGATCTTCTCGATCTGCCTGGCGCGGGAGGTCGCCTGCTTGGCCTTGGAGGCGTTCGCGGAGAAACGGCTGACGAAGGACTGCAGATCGGCGATCTGCGCCTTCTTCTTGGCGTTGTCGGCATACAGGCGTTCGCGCGCCTGGGTCGAGGCGATCATGTACTCATCGTAATTGCCTGGATAGATTCGTAATTCGCCATAATCCAGATCGGCCATGTGCGTGCATACGCTATTCAGGAAGTGCCGGTCGTGGGAGATGATCACCATGGTGCTGCTGCGCGCATTGAGCACGCCTTCCAGCCAGCGGATGGTGTTGATGTCCAGGTTGTTGGTGGGCTCGTCGAGCAGCATGATGTCCGGGTCAGCAAACAGCGCCTGCGCCAGCAGTACGCGCAGCTTCCAGCCCGGCGCCACCGCACGCATGGGACCAGTGTGCTGTTCCAGCGGAATCTCCAGACCCATCAGCAGCTCGCCGGCGCGCGCCTCGGCGGTGTAGCCATCCAACTCGGCGAAACGCACCTCCAGATCGGCGACCCGCATGCCCTCTTCTTCACTCATCTCCGGCAGCGCATAGATGCGGTCGCGCTCCTGCTTCACCTGCCAGAGCTCGGCATGGCCCATGATGACAGTATCCAGCAGCGTGTCATTCTCGAAGGCGAACTGATCCTGCCGCAGCTTGCCGACGCGTTCGTTGGCATCGACGCTGACATTGCCCGAGGTGGGCTCCAGATCTCCGCCCAGAATCTTCATCAGGGTGGATTTGCCGCAGCCGTTGGCGCCGATCAGGCCGTAGCGATTGCCATTACCGAATTTGACCGAGATGTTCTCGAACAGCGGCTTGGCTCCGAACTGCATGGTGATGTTGGCGGTCGTGATCAAGATAATTCTTCCACAATCATAGGGTTAAACGAATGCACGGGACTGGAACCTGCGGGCCAGACGCCGGCCGGTCCGTGCAAAAATCGGCTTCGGAATGCGCGTACAGCGGAGGAGACGGATCGTGCGAGGTGCGCATTCTCGCATATCCGCCGCGGGCCTGCGACCCGAACACCCGATCCCGGCCGCGACCAGCGGATCCGGGCCGAGGCTGAGCGCACCCCACTGCGACAGAAATTGGATAAACCGAGACCGTGGTACCGGTGACGAGGCTCAGGAGACCGTAGCTGAACTACTGGGACCCGTCCAAACATCGCAAAGCCAGCAGGTATTGGCCGAGATTGCCCAGCCTGACTGCGGACTGTCTAGGAGGCTGTCGGACTTAGGCTGATGCTACTGCGGCGCTGGGAGAGCGGCCCAACGCGTCCCCCTTTCTCGTTGCGTAGGGCCGACTCTGCGCCTCGAAAGCGTGAGGCTTTGTGCTCAACGCTCCCACCTGCCTCGTCACGAACCCCTAAGTCCCACAGGCGCACAGCACGCATTGTCATCGGTCGTCGCCGGAACGCTGGGCCGGAACGACCTCGCTGTCCGGGGTCATACCCTTCAGAAATTTGAAGAGGTCGCTGTCCGTGGAAAGGACAAGGGTCGTGTTTTCGGCGATGATGGACTTGTAGGACTGCATGGTGCGTGTGAATTCATAGAACGCCACCGCTTGAGGGCTCTGGCTGTAGGCACGCGCGTAGATTTCGGTGGCCTTCGCGTCCGCCACGCCGCGGATTTCCTCGACCGCCCGGTAGGCTTCGGACTGGATCTTGTTCAGGTCGCGCACCCGGTTGCCGCGGATTCTGGCGGCCTCGCCGTTGCCTTCCGACAGGAAGCGTTCCGCGATCTGACGGCGTTCGCTGATCATACGGTCGTAGATCTTCGGGCGTACGCTTTCGTTGTAGTTGATGCGTTTGAAGCGGATATCGAGCAGCTCGATGCCAAACACCCGCACCTTCTCGGCCGCTGCGCTGAAGATCTCCTGCTCGACCAGCTTGCGTCCTTTCTGGATCGGCACCAGTGATCCCATATCCCGTTCCGCGTCGGTCAGCAGGGCGTCGCGCAGCGGCACGCGATCCCTGGTGGTGCGGATGATCTCGATCAGCTCGTGCTTGGCAACCGCGTTACGGGTCTCGCTGCCCAGGATATCGTCCAGCCGGGACTGCGCGCTGCGTTCATCGCGCAGGCGCAGAAAGTACTGCAGCGGATCGGTAATCCGCCAGCGGGCGAACAGGTCGACCGAGATGTAGAGCTTGTCTTTGGTGGGCATATCCGACGGACTGCCGTCCCACTCGAGTACCCGCTTGTCGATCGGATTGACCTCCTGGATGAAGGGCAGTTTCACTTTCAGGCCGGCGGACGTCACCGGAGCGCCGACCGGTTTACCGAACTGGGTGATGATCATCTGTTCGACTTCGCTCACCGAATAGATCGAGCTCATGAGGACGTATGACCCGATGACCAGTACCAACAGGATAACGAGTTGCCTGGTCCTGTTCATGGCTGGTCCGCCTTCCGTGCGTCGAGATTCAGCAGCGGCAGGATGCTGCGCGTCTGTTCATCGACAATGATCTTGGAACGGATACCCGGCATGACGTCCTGCAGGGTCTCGATATAGATGCGACGGCGCGTGACCTCCGGGGCCTTGCTGTATTCCGCCAACAGGGCGTTGAACCGGGCGGCGTCGCCTTCCGCTTCGTTGACCCGCTTGAGCCTGTAGCCGTCGGCCTCGCGGATGCGCTGGTCCTTCTCGCCCTCGGCCAGCGGGATCACCTTGTTGTAATCGCGCCGCGCCTCGTTGATCAGCTTCTCTTTCTCCTGCTGGGCCTGGTTGACCTCGTTGAACGACTCCTGCACCGGTTGGGGCGGATTGATGTTCTTCAATTGAACCTGGTCGATGCTGATCCCCATTGCATATTTGGTTGAGAGCGCCTGCATCTTGGCCAGCGCCTCCGTTTCGATTTCCTGCCGGCCGATGGTAATCACCTCGTCCACAGTGCGATCGCCGACGACCTCGCGCATGACGGACTCGGATACATAGCGCAGGGTTTCACTCGGTTCCCGCACCTCGAACAGGAATTTGACGGGATCCGAGATGCGGTATTGCACCACCCATTCAACCAGTGCAGCATTCAGGTCACCGGTCACCATCTCCGTTTCCCGCTTGCCGTCGTGAGGACTCTGGTACGGATCGCTTGCGCCTGGGGTCATGAACCCGAATTCCTGCTTCAACTGCCGTTTGACGGGAACGATGGTCGCCGCATCAATGCCCAGTGGCAGCTTGAAATGCAGTCCCGGTGGAACGTCCTTGAGATATTTGCCGAACCGCATCAATGAGCGCGAACACCCGTTTAATCAGCGGGGCGGTAGTCGTGCGTCAGATGAACGAAGCCTCGGACGAGAGATAGCGGCGCCAAGCTTCGGGGTCGTGGAGCGCGTTGCCTTGTCGCATGTCGCGCTCCACTCTTCCTGGTATTGTTCGCCGTCTCCGCAGGGTCCCATACCAGCTCAGATACATTGAAAACTCAACCGGAATAGTCGTCCGTGGGGTTACTCAGAGTTTTCGATAAATTCCGCTCCGGGTACTCAACGGGCATGTCGAGGTAGGTCTGGCGCGAGGCTTTGGTTTCGAAGTAAATCGTCAGGTCGTTGGTGCTGTCACCCTCGACGACATGGGGTCGGTTCTTCACATCGGTGATGTTGAAACCGTTGATCGGGTCCGTCGTGCTGATTATATGCGAGCCATTCATGATTAACCCTCCGTGGGTTATGTCCACTTCCGCCAATTTGAGGCGAGCGTCCAATACCTGACTGGAATAGTCAGAGATTCCACTATACGCTTTGTGTGCTTAATAGACAGGGGTATTTGTCAGACCTGTGCATCGTCCCTGCGGCCCTCCATCCCTGCGGGCGTTTCTGCTCGGTACTATCCCCATACCGCTGTTTGTCTGCTCGTCGAGACCCCGACCTCTTCAAGCGCGCCATTCAGCAGGCGGTGGATGGCAAATCCATCCTCCATTCCGCGTGCCTCGTCAAGGAGTGACCGCGCCCGCTGCAGCGTGAAACTTCGAATGACCAGTTTGACGCGCGCAAGACTCGCGGGGCTCATACTCAGAGCATCGACACCCATCCCCAGAAGCAACAGCGCCCCCGCCGGATCACCCGCCAGTTCGCCACATACGCTTACGGGCTTGCCTCGCAGGTGCGCCTCTTTGATGACATGGTGGATTGCATTGAGGACGGCCGGATGCAGACTGTCGTACGGAGTCACCACCTGCGCGTTGTTCCTGTCCACGGCAAGCATGTACTGGGTGAGATCATTGGTCCCGATTGAGAGAAAATCCACGCGATCCGCCAGGGCGGCTACCAGAAAGACGGCGGTGGGCACTTCAATCATGACTCCCACGCGGAGTTTTTTCGCGGCCAGGCCCTCTTCCAGCAGTTCCCAATAAGCGCGTGCCAGCAGCCCCAGGGCCTCGTCCAGTTCACCGACTCTGCTGATCATGGGAAAGAGGACTTGCAGGTTGTCAAGACCTGCGTTGGCTCGCAACATGGCTCGCAGTTGAATAAGGAAGATCTCCGGGTGATCGAGCGAGAACCGGATGCCGCGACAACCCAGAAACGGGTTGTCCTCCTGCACGGGAAAATAGGGCAGGATTTTGTCACCGCCGACGTCGAGCGTGCGCAGGGTCACGGGTCTCGGTGTGAAGTCCTCCAGCACCTCGCGATAGATCTGGTACTGCTCGTCCTCGAGCGGAAAGGCGTCACGCAACAGAAAGTGATGTTCAGTACGATACAGACCGACACCTTCGGCACCGCTGCCTCTTGCGGCAACGGTGTCGGAGACCAGCCCGATATTCGCATACAGTGGCAGCCGACGACCGTCTGGCGTTTCGGCCGGCAGGTCACGCAACGCCATGAGCCGTTCGGATCGAGCCTGCGCTTCGCCAATGAGTCGCTGGAACGCATCGAGCACGGCGCGTGACGGTTCTATGTAGATGCGCCCCTGGTCACCATCGATCACCATCGCGCAGCCGTCCAAACGCCCGATAGGCAGGGGTGTGAGGCTCACGACCGCGGGGATGCCCAGGGCGCGCGCCATAACGGCGGTGTGGGACAGGGCCGAACCGTGCATGCAGACGATGCCGGCGAGTTGTCCAACCGGTACGGCGGAGATTTCCATGATGCTCACCGTATCACCCACCAGGACGCACTGTGGCGGGTACTGTCTTGACTCTTTGGCCTCTGACTGGAGCTGAAGAAGGACACGCTGGCCCATCGCGCGAATGTCTTCCGCAACCGTGCGCAGGTAGGCGTCGTCCATTTGTTCGAAGACCTGCGCATGATCGGCAATGGTGTCCCGCCATGCCCCCGGGGCCCAGTTGCCGGCGCGGATCCGCGCGAGGGCGTCTGACACTAAACCGTCACTGCCCAGCAACATGGCATAGACATCGAACAATGCGCGCACCTCGCCGGGCAAGTCAGCGGCCAGGCGCTCGCTGCTGGTGCGCAGTTCCTCATGAACAGCGGCAACCGCGGATCTGAAGGTGGTCTCTTCGGCATCGATGTCCTGGGCCGGGCGATCCGGTATCGATTCCAGCCTCGCCAGTGGATCGAGCAGTGTGGCGGTGCCGATCGCCACGCCGGCGGCCATCTGAATCCCCTGGATGAAGGCGCCCTTCTGCACTTCCCCGCTCAGCATCCTGCTGACCTCGTCGACTGCCGCCGCCTCGTGGATAGCCTTTGCCAGTTGCGCTGCAATCGTGACGAAAAAAGTCACCTCGTCCTTATCGAATTGGCCAGGTGCCCGTTTCCAGACCAACAACACGCCCAGGACCTGGTGATAATGGATCAACCGTACGCCGAGAAAGGATTGACAATGCTCTTCTCCTGTTGCAGAAGATGGGTGGTAGCGTGGGTGAGCCGCCGCGTCCGACACAGTAATCAGCTCGCCGCGTTCCCCGACCAGACCCAGAAGGCCCTCCTGTCGCTCTATGCAGACCGCGCCGATGGGTGCCAGGTCAAAACCATCTGATGCCATCAGGGCGTATTGACTGTTTTCCACATCAGTCAGATACACGGCGCAGGCATCGATTGGCAGGGCCTCTTTGACCCGGTGAACGATGATGCCCAGGGCGTCATCCAGATTTTTTGCGGTGCTGACTTCCTGTACGATTCGTCGCAAAGTAACAAGCATCGAAACAATTCCCTTTATTTAACACCCTGAACACATAACCCTCTGGGTCCTCATGTGAACCCACGGGCGCCACATCTTTGTTGTCGTTGATCGGTATGCCGCCTGGAAAAACCGGCGCATGTGAATTTATGCACGCTTACAGGGAGCCTGTGCGTCATGCTGAGGCGCGGTGCCAGGCTCATGGTCATATAAACCATCTGCTGCGCCCGTGAGCACCAGGTAAACATTGAAAATAATGACGCCTGCCGCGAACAGCAGGGAAAAGCCGAGTCTTTTTTCAGTTGCATTCATTGTCCTGGCCCCGTCTTATACAGGTTCAGTAATTGGGGCTCCGGCGTGACGCGTGGTGTCGTGGAGATGCAGGCCACTGAGCACCGCTATCGCAACGCTCAGGCGCACACTTGGCTGAAATAATGTCTGTTGCTCTGCGACACCCACGCGGTGTTTACTGAGCTGGGGATGAGGTCGGTACGTCGGTTACGTTGTGGTGAACAGCTGACGTAACGGCGAAGCGGCGGGATCCTTTGCTATGAGCCGGACGTGTACTCCTTTACGTATGCACGCAAGACAGTGCTTCCTGAGATCTGCTTGCGACCGCATCTGGCTCAGATCATACTGCACTACATAAGAGCGTCAATTAGGGCAAACACGTACCCTGACAAACCGCGGGCCTATCGCACGCCGGTCGGTTCGGCTGAAGATGGTCTGATCAGGCTGACGCCTGTCAGCCGGGTCAAATTTAACGGGTCCTGTCATTACCCAGGAAATCCCTGGGTTCCTTCCTGGACTTCTTCGCAGCCCTCTTTTCTTTCGGCGTCATGGCCGGTTTCTTCTTGTCTTCCTTGTTGCTTCTTCGTTCTTTCGTCATGGTTTCTGCTCCAGATAATTGCCGGGTGGTCTTCAGGCCAACGACTGCCGTACGCGGCCGCCTGAGCCTGGTCAATGATGTCCCGGCGCTGCTTTACAGCGTAGTGAACGCCGAGGGCGGGTTGTTCGTCCTTGAAGAGCCGGGGAATATCCCGCTATCTGCCGAGAGAAATGCGAAGAGCGGAAGTGACGACGGTATAGCCTAACATAAAAATATACATGGCTTATGCGTCGGATGTGGTATAGGGTGGTCGTCAGTAGCAGATATTTTGTAGCAATTCCGGCAGTTCCTCGCAGTCTACAGCAGATCCTCCCGTGATTTATCAAAAACAATCTGCATGCTAATACATGATTCATTTATCGATGAGGTAAGCAAAATGGCTACAGGTACTGTGAAGTGGTTCAACGATAGCAAAGGCTTTGGATTCATTACCCCGGCTGACGGGGGTGATGACCTATTCGTCCATCATTCGGCCATTCAGGCCGGCGGGTTCAAATCGCTGGCTGAGGGACAGCAGGTGACGTTTGATGCTGAGCGTGGCCCGAAGGGCCCGAGTGCGGCCAACGTTACCCCACAATAGGCCAACCCGGCCAGCACCAGCCCGGGACAGAGGAGCCCTGCCGTAAGGCGGGGCTTTTTTGCTGTCCTTCCCGACAACGCATATCACACACTATCAAGCCGCCACCCGTTCACAATGGTGATGTGGGCCACCGACTTCTGGAAATTGTACTACCTTTCCAAGAGCTGGCAGCTGCACCGATGGCAATTCAGGAGTTTCCATCGCCAGTGACCGCTGTGTACGTCTCTCTCTCGCGTTCAGCAGCACGACTCAGCCGCCATGCCGGTCGGGATGCAGCAGGTCCAGCGTCTCGCCGGCGCGCGGCACCCGCACCCTCGCGCCCAGGGTTTCACGCAGCGTGCTCGCCAGGCGATCGATGGCCTCGGTTTCGCCGTGTACCAGGGCCACGGGTGGACGGCCCTCGAAACCGGCATACCAGTTCATTAGACCGGCCTGATCGGCATGCGCGGACAGCCCGCCGACGGTGTGCACGGTGGCCGCCACGCGCACCGTTTCGCCCCACAGGCGGATATGGGCGGCGCCATCCACCAAGGCCCGACCCAGCGTGCCCTCGGCCTGGTAGCCCGTGATAATGATGTGGCAGTCGTTACGCCAGACATTGTGCTTGAGGTGGTGCTTGATGCGCCCGCCGGTGCACATCCCGCTGCCGGCTATGATGACCGCGCCGGCGCGAATCTGGTTGAGCTGCATGGATTCTTCCGCGCTGCGGGTAAAATGCAGGTTAGGCAGCAGCGAACGCCGCTGGTTGCCTCGCCACAGCTCGAGCGACTCCTCATCGAAGAGTTCGCTGTTGCGCGCATAGACGTCCGTGGCCTCGATGGCCATCGGGCTGTCCAGGAAAATGCGCCAGCGATCCAGCCGCCATTCCTTGTAATATTTGGCGAACAGATACAGGATTTCCTGGGTGCGCCCCACGGCGAATGCAGGAATCAGAATATTGCCGCTACCGTTCTTCAGCGTGTCGTTGAATATTGCCTCCAGCTCGACAAGGGTCTGCTCCCAGGTGCGGTGCCGGCGGTCACCGTAGGTACTTTCCATGAGTACCAGGTCGGCCTCCCGGAGCGGCGTGGGATCGGCCAGGATGGGCATACCGGAGCGGCCCAGATCACCACTGTAGACCAGCTTGCGTGCCTGTCCGCCCTCGCCGAGCCACAACTCGACAATGGCCGAGCCGAGGATGTGCCCGGCATCCGACAGACGCAGCGACACCTGGGGCAGGATGGTCTGCCGCTGTCCGTAGTCCAGTGCCTGAAACTGGCCCAGCGCCGCCTCCGCGTCCTGCACCGTAAACAGCGGCTCCACCGGCGCCAGCCCCTTGCGCTCGCGCTTGCGGTTTTCCCATTCGGCGTCTTTCTCGCTCAGGAAGCCCGCGTCCCTCAGCATGATACGGCACAGGTCCGCTGTCGCCCGCTGGGTATAGACGGGCCCCGTGTAGCCGGACTTGATGAGCAGCGGCAGGCGACCCGAATGATCGATATGGGCATGGCTCAGCACCAGAGCGTCAATCGTTTTCGGATCGAAGGGAAACGGCTCGCGGTTGCGGGCCTCGTCCTTGCGGCTACCCTGGACCAGGCCACAGTCGAGCAGGATCCGCTGCTCACCGATCTCGACCAGATGGCAGGAACCGGTCACCTCGCGGGTCGCACCGAAACATCGAAGCTGTAGTGTCATTCACGCCCCCCGTGTCTTCAGCATTTACTCGTAGCGGTGCATGGTATTGCCGCGGCCCGGGCGGATGGTTGCGCGACACTGCCACTGCATTCCCGCGCCGCCCCTGGCGTCCGGACCCGACGGCAAAGCACGCTTTCCGCACGCACAAGCCGAGCATAACAGCCTCGCATAAGGTCTGACCACGGCGACGCCGCCTGCAGCAGCCGTCCCGGCGTATCGCGCGAACAGGCGCGAGCCCCTGCGTCTGGCCACCCACCCGTCCCGCCCGGTATCGCCCTGATCCGGATGCTCGCCCGGCCGCCAGTCCGCCCGGCGGATTCATGTAGAATGCCCGTGCGGGATGACAGGTGTCGATGCGCGGCCCGCCGCGCCGCAAAGCCGCATCCCCGGAAGAATCGCGGCATGGGAGATACTCGAAAGCATGGCTGCTGCGGGACAGCGTTTGCACACCGCCCTGATCACAACACGATCATGACCACGCGGCGCCGTGTCTGCCTTCTGAGAGCGGCGCGCCGCGCGCTCGCGGCGCTGATCCCAGCGCTCGTCCTCGCCTGCGATGAACCTCAGTCCCCGGCGCAACCGACGCTCAACTGGTACGTCTTCGATGAGCCGTCGGGCGCCTTCGAAGCCGCGGCGCGGCGTTGTTCCGAGCTCTCGGAGGGTCGCTTCGAAATCCGGCTCACCGCGCTGCCCAGCGACGCGGACCAGCAGCGTGAACAACTGGTCCGCCGTCTCGCGGCGAAGGACGCGCACATCGACATCATCGGCATGGATGTGATCTGGACGGCGGAGTTCGCCGCGGCGGGCTGGGTGTTGCCCTGGCGCGGTGAGCCGGCGCGACAGGCGACACAGGATCGTATTGCCGCGACGACCGCGAGCGCCACCTACAAGGGTCAACTCTGGGCGGCGCCCTTCACCACCAACACCCAGCTGCTCTGGTATCGTACCGATCGGGTGAAGACGCCACCCGCGACCTGGAGCCAGATGATCGCTATGGCCGAGGCGCTCGGCAGGCGCGGCACCATCGAGGCCCAGGGCGAGCGTTATGAAGGCTTGACGGTATTCTTCACCTCGCTGCTCGCCTCCGCTGGGGGCAGCGTTCTGGACAGTTCGGGGGCGCAGCCCTCACTGGATGCGGCAGCCACTCGTGCGGCACTGCAGATCATGCGCCGGCTGGCGACGTCGCGGGCATCCGCGCCGGCGCTGTCCACCGCCCGCGAGGATCATGCCCGCCTGGCCTTCGAGGCCGGTGACTCCAGTTTCATGGTCAACTACACCTACGTCTGGCCGAGCGCCCGCCAGAACGCGCCTGAGGTGTCGGCCAACATGGGCTGGGCACGCTGGCCCGAGGTCCTCGACGGGACGCCCAGCCGTGTCACCCTTGGCGGCATCAACCTCGGGATCGGTGCCTGGTCCCGGCACCCGGCGCTCGCTTTTCAGGCGGCAGCCTGCATTGCCTCGGCCGATAACCAGCGCCTGGCGGCGGCGCGGGGTGGACTGCCCCCCACCATGGCGTCGCTCTACGATGAGCCCGAGGTCCGGGCAACCTTTCCCTTCGCCGATCTCCTGCGGGCCACGCTGCGCGACGCGGTGCAGCGTCCCCAGACGCCCTTCTACAGCGATATCTCGCTGGCCATCAGCCGCACGCTGCATCCCATGCGAGACATCGACCCGGACAAAGACCTGGCACGACTGCGCGAGCGCGTTGCTCGTGCCCTGCGCTCCGAGGGCCTGCTGTGAGCACGCGTTCGCGATCCGAACGCCGCCTGGGCTGGTTACTCTGTGCGCCCGCGGTCGGCGCGATGTTGCTGGTCTGCGCCTATCCCGTGGTGTATGCGCTGTGGCTGTCGCTGCACCGCTACGATCTGCGGTTTCCGGAGCAACAGACATTCGTCGGTCTGGCAAACTATCTCAGCGTGCTGAGCTCGCCGGTCTGGTGGCAGTCGCTGAGCAACACCCTCATCATCACCATCGGCTCGGTGTCGGTAGAGCTGATT
>CAVPOO010000018.1:0-36905 GCA_963707015.1 uncultured Gammaproteobacteria bacterium | reverse complement strand
ATCGTCAGCTTATCGGCCTGCGCTGGGGCCGGCCATGGCTGGCATCGAGTGCACTCCTGATCCTGTTCGCGCTGATCATCGAACTGTTGCAGGCCGTGGTATCGGCCCGTCACCCGGTCTTGTCGGATCTCCTCATAGCCTCGGTTGCCGGACTCGCCGGAATCACGCTGAGTGCAGGCATGAATCAACGAGGTCCCGGCTTGATGCGCCGCCTGCTGCCCGGGCTGTTGGTGCTGGGGAATCTGATCACCGTCACACTCATTGCCATCCCGCACAGCAGCGCCGGACTGATCGAATGGGAGTGCGAACATCCCCTGTTGATTGCCAATGAGCTCGGGCGGGACCGGCCGTGGCTGGGCAGGATACGGGGTATGGCCATCTATCCGCGGCAGCTCGACAGGGACGAGATACGCCGTTTATCGCAGGCGCCCATGACGCCGGAGAATATGCCACTTCGCAGGCAAGCCGGTGCGGCGGTCCTGTACCGGTTTGCGAACATACAGGCCGGCAGGGTCCTGCAGCTTGCCGAGCGCGCGCCGGCGATGGACCTGCTCGTGACACATGACGGTGCAGGATCATGGCGGATCGAGGATGACGCGATGGTTATCCGCGAGCCGATACGCTTACACAGTGTCGGGCCTGCCAGTACGCTCTGTAAGGCCATCGCGTCTGCGCAGGCCTTCACCGTCGAGGTCGAGATGGCAAGCGCCGGCCTCGACGACGGCGGCTGGGCGAGAATCTTATCGATCCCCTTGAGCACCGAACAGCGAAATCTGACGCTCACCGAGCACGACGGAGAGCTGGTGGTGCGCGTGCGTACGCCCCGTGAGGGTCTGAACTGGGCATTACGCCCGCTGCGCAGTGACCGCCGGGTGTTGAGTGGAGACTGGCAGAATATTATCGCAAGCTATGGCGCCGGCGCCGCGCGACTGTTCGTGGACGGCGTGGAGGTGTCGCCTGCCGTTCGGTACCGGGTACTGACCCTGTCTGGCAAGCAGCCGAGTAGCGCCATCGGAGCCTTCGCATTGTGCCTGTTCCCTCTGATGGGTGCAGCCGTCGGCCGCCTGCGTTCCGGTCGCCCGTTCGTGTATACGCTCATGTGGGCTTTTTGCACCGTCAGCCTTGCGCCGCTGCTTTTCTACCTCGGCTTGTCCGTCTGGCAGCGGCAGATTCCGGATGGGATTTTTGTCGCCACAGCGAGTTTCGGGCCCCTGCTGGGTCTGTTGATCATTGCTGCGTGGCAGCGGCGGCTGGCTCCTGTGAGGGGGTAGGGATGGTCCACCGCCTGTATTCCGGAAATCTGCAATGGTCGTCCACCGCACTGTCATCCAGCCAGCCGATGCTCAGGGTGGCTGTCTTGGACGTGAATCCATCGGGATACGCGATGGTGGCCGAGGCTTCGAGGATCCCATCCACATAGGGCAGGACCCAGATAAGATAGTTGGGAAAATGGCATGTGTCAGGATCAGGGTTGTGCAAACAATCGGGCTATTGGAAACGGCGGGTGTAGCAAGGGATGATGTAACTGCGTCAGCCAGATGTCAGGGCTGGACCGCATTGAGCAGACAAGGTAAGCCACTGCCAGTCCTTTACAGATCGATCTTGTGGTCGACTATCGATCCGTTGCCGACAAAGCAGGACGGAAAGTTCGGAAACCAGTATTCCATCTCTCGGCACAAGAGTATAGTCGCGCGCCCTCGTAATCGTATTGTCATCGTCCAACGGTGACCGAAGGCTGTCAAGTTCCGCAGAGCGCCTGATCGGCAAGGTACCGTAAAGGCGGGCGCACCGTGCTGGATAGACGGTATTGCATATGTGTTCCCGCGTATTTAGCCTAAACTCGGGGGGTGTGTCATGATGTGCAACGTGCCATCTTGGCAAGCAGGGCGGGGTGTCTCCCGACCCTTTCAGTGTATTGACGAGCCGGGCTAACCAAGAACAACGTCACCGATTCGATCCATGATGGAGTTGAAAATACTGATACTGCTGATCGTCGCCAATGGGGCGCCGGTCATTGCGTGGAAAGTCCTCGGCAGTCTGGCGAATTTTCCAGTCGATGCCCATGTCAGATTTATTGATGGGCGGCCCTTGTTTGGGCCCTCCAAGACCGTCAGGGGCATTGTATCGGCGATCGTCGTCTCAGCCCTTGCCGCGCCTGTTATGGGCTTGTCCTGGCAACTTGGTGCGCTGTTTGGCGCCTGTGTGATGCTTGGCGATCTGATGTCGAGTTTTACCAAGCGGCGTTTGGGAATGGCTTCCAGCAGTATGGCGATTGGTATTGACCAGATTCCTGAATCACTGGTGCCACTGCTGTTGCTTCGTCAACAACTCGGGCTGGACTGGCAGTCGGTCGGCGTTATCGTACTGGCATTTTTTATTATTGAAGTGCTGGGCTCGCAGATCCTGTTCAGACTGAAGATCCGTCGACATCCCTATTGAAGATTGAAGGACGGACGGGTGGTCTTGCTAGGCATGGGTGAGGCGGTGCAGTGTCACTTCAGGCGGGCAGTTCAGTCTGGCATTCACGATAGAGGTGCCCGAGCCTACCGAGGTATAGCCAATCATATTGCCATAGCTCCATGTGCCCGCTCCGATAGTGCGCGGGCAGCGGGCGTCCAGCGTCAAGGGGTAACCGCCGGGCAGACAGATTTGTCCACCATGGGTGTGGCCGCATAACAGGACATTGAATTGCGCAGTGGCGGCCTGACGATAGATCTCCGGCGTATGAGAAAGCAGGATTGAGATCCCGTCGCGCGGCACCTCCTGGGCAGCCTTGGCAATGTCGTCAACGCGGTAGTAATGCGCATCGTCGATGCCCGAAAGGTGCAGAACAGCACCCTCGCGTTCAATGGTGGCGGATTCATTGAGCAGCATCCGTATCCCCATGGCTTCGAGACCCGGCACCATGCGGATGCTGTCATGATTGCCTAACACGCCATAGACGGGGTCCTTGAGCCGGCTGCGGATGTATTCCATCCCCTGCAGTGTCGCCTCGAAGGGCCCCGATGTCCGGGCCCTGTAATCCCCGGTCAGCACACACAGGTCATACTGCAGGTCCTGGACCGATCGGATCAGGGCGTCCCCGGCATCCACTGCCATGTCGACATGCAGGTCACTGATGTGCAGGACCGTGAAACCGTCGAAAGCCTCCGGGAGTCCGGGTATCGAAATGGTGTTGTTCTGCACCCGGATGTTGCGAGCATTGCGCCGACCACGGCCATAGAGGCCGAGCAGCATCAGGCTGTAGCGGATGAACGCGTGAAAGGAATACCAGTTCTCCGGGTGGAAGAAATTGATGCCGTCACCGAAGATCTTTTGCTGGTGTTCATTTTCGATCCGCAGGCGCTCCCAGGCGTGCAGCCGGCCGAGTCGTTCTTCAAGCTGCTCGAGTATGTGGTCGTCCATGGTCGGTAATGCTCGCAAGGCGTCGGATAGCAGGCAGGTTAGGGTATTAATTTAGTCAGATTTGGCAATGGTGCCGTGGTCATCAAAAATATTAATGATCAAGTTTCACCTGCGGGCTTTCAAAAGCCCCTCAGACTTGGTATAAATGTCATATAAGAAGATGGCGTAAAAAAGCCACCCAAGCGATTGATTTAATGAAATACTCACTCCTCAAGGGGGCTTTCCCGTATGAAATGTTGTAAAAGATCTATCGTATCCCTGTGCCTAATCCTGAGCGCTGCCTCTGCAAATGCCCAGTTTTCGGAATCTGGCGGCGATGTCGCGATGGAGGCAGAAAACTACCACGGCATCGTCGGCTCGGAGACCGCCCCGATTGCCAATGACTGGGTTCCAGTCTGTGATAACACATATCCCGCCGTCGCGAATTTCGTCAGCGGATACTCCGGTGACGGGACGATGTTCGCCTCGCCCGCATTGCCTCCCACGGCTATCGATCTGCCTGCCGCATTGACCGATTCCCCGCGGCTGGATTATGACGTCGTGTTCAATACCCCGGGCGTCTATAACGTATGGATTCTGGCACGGGCTCCCAATACCAGCAGCAACTCGGTGCACGTGACACTCGATGACACGGATGTTGGCGCGGGTAATATTACCTTGGCGACAGGCGGTTATGCCTGGTCAGCCGCAACGGGAACCATTGATCTGAGTGGTATCACCCCCGGGGACGTCCGCACCATCAACCTGGTTATGCGAGAATCGGGTGTCTTCGTGGACAGGATCTACCTGACCGCGAACGGTACCGATCCCAACGTAACGCCACCCGCGGAGAGTGTAACAAACGGAATTTCGCTTCCAATTGCGGCGAGACCGAGTATGCAGTTCGATGGAGGTCCGATTGAGCCGACGGATACGGTTCAGCTGACAACCTGTACCAGTGGTGCGGACATCTTCTATACGCTGGACGGGACTGATCCCACGCCAGGCGGTGGAAATCCGGCCACTGTCCAGTACAGCGTGCCATTTTCCATTCCGGCCGACGGGACGGAGGTCCGCGCGGTAGCGTCGGCGCCCGCGCACGCGGATAGCACTGTCAAAAGCGCCGTTTTTGCGATTGATCAGTATCCCGTGTTCATTGGCCCGGCTATCGCCCCGATTTCTGCCCTGGAAGGCGCGCCGATTACGCCTGTGGACGTTTCCGCGACTTTCACCGATCCTGACGGCGACCCCTTGACGTTCTCGATGCTCAATCTTCCGGTCGGCACGGGCATCAGTATCGATCCTGCCCTGGGCATAATCAGTGGCACACCGACGAACGCCGATACGCTCGCATCACCAATCAGGACGCGCGTGGTCGCCACCGACCCCGACGGGCTCACCGCACTCGATCCCGACCAGGGCGCCGACGCCTCCAATTTTTTTGACATCGTGGTTTTACTCGCGGGCCAGCCAGGCTTTACGAGTATCCCGGTGACGGGTGCAACCAACGGTCTCACCTACACCTACAACATCACCAGCAGTGATACCGATGTGGGTGATACTCTGGTGGTGACTGCGACGCCACCGCTTCCCGCGTGGCTGACGCTGACCGATGGCGGCACGGGAGATGGTTCCGCGACACTCAGCGGCACGCCGGGCGCCGGCGATGTGGGTGACCACGCTGTTGAGCTGGTTGTCACCGATTCCGGTGTCCCCGCCCAGTCGAGCACGCAGTCCTTTACGATCACGGTCGCGGATCCGACGGTCGCCTCCATCCTGCCCGGTAGTCGTTCCGCCGTGGTGAATGCTCCGGTGACGGCCTTTGCCACCATGATCAATGCAGGTGGTCTTCCGCTGACAGGCTGCGCTTTCGCACCGACGACGTCGGTGACGGCTGATTTCCTCTATCAGACGACGGACCCCGCCACGAATGCGCTGATTGGCACGCCGGATACGCCCGTCGACCTGGCTGCCGGGGAGGCTCAGAGCTTCGTGTTCGCGTTTACCCCGACGCTGGCCTTTGGTGCAACCGACATCAGCTTTGATTTCTCCTGTGATGGCGCGGGTGTTGCGACGGAGATACCGGGCGTGAACACCTTCATCCTGTCGGCCTCGGCGACCCCGGTCGCGGACATCATTGCCCTGGCGGCATCCGCGACCCCGGGACAGGTAGTGTTGTCGGGTGGCGCCGGCGTCTTTGCCGTTGCCACGGCGAATGTGGGTGTGGCCGGCACGGTACAGGTGTCGGCGAATGACGGGCGGCGCGGTTCTGCCGGTGACCCTGTCGATTTGTCAGACCGACCCGGTCACCAGTGTCTGCACCAATCCTGCCGTGCCGACGGCGAGTCCGTTTGACGTCACCATAGGGGCCGGGGAAACGCCGACCTTTGGTGTCTTTGTCAGCTCAGCCACGCCGATCGCGTTTGATCCTGCCGTCAACCGGGTATTCTTCGAGGTCCGGAATCAGGGCGGTGAGGTCGTCGCGTCGACGAGCGTGGCGGTAAGCAATCCGTAGTAGGGGTGCCAGCCGAAGAGCGATCGGGTTGACTTAGCAGTCGCCTGATCGCTCGGGGCTGACCTTCGAAGGAAGCAATGGGGCGGTGGCCGTCAAGGCCGCCGCCTTTTTTTGTGGTGGTTTGTTCGAATGTTCCCGGGCTGCGAAGGGCCGGTCAGACCGAAAGAAAACGGTTCAGACGGTCCAGGGCATCCGCCAGGATTTCGGTGGATGTCGCAAAGGACAGGCGCAGATAGCCGGGCGCACCGAATGCCGATCCCGGCACCAGGGCAACACCTGCGTCGTTCAGCAGTTTTTCTGCAAGTTCAACATCGGTGCTGACGTCCGGCCGTGTAGCGATGACATCCTGGAAATCGGGCAGGCAGTAGAAAGTGCCGTCGCCCGACAGGCAATGCACGCCGGGCAGGCGATTCAGCGCCTCGATGACGACGTCATGGCGTTCCTTGAATGCATCGCGCATCTGCCTGACACAGGCCTGGTCACCCGCCAGGGCTGCCTGGGCGGCGGCCTGGGAAATGGAGGCGGGGTTCGATGTGCTCTGAGACTGAATTTTCTTCATGGCCTTGATCAGTTCCGCCGGGCCGCCGGCATAGCCGATACGCCAGCCGGTCATCGCATAGGCCTTGGATACCCCGTTCAGGACGATACTGCGCGGATAGAGGTCAGGGCAGGCATTGACAATATTGACAAAGGCCTCGTCCGACCAGCGGATGTGCTCGTACATATCATCCGTGGCAATCAGGATCTGCGGATGTGCGCGCAGGACCTCGCCCAGTGCCTCGAGCTCGGGGCGGGAGTAGGCGACGCCGGTGGGGTTGGATGGGCTGTTAATGACGAACAGCCGGGTCCGGTCTGTGATCGCGCCAGCAAGCTGTTCGGGGGTGATCTTGAAATTCTGCTCGATACCGGCGTAAACGGTCACCGGCTGACCGTCGGCGAGCAGGACCATGTCCGGGTAGGAAACCCAGTATGGGGCCGGAATAATGACCTCGTCACCGGAATCGAGCAGGGCCTGCGCGAGGTTGAAAAAGCTCTGTTTCCCGCCGCAGGAGACCAGGATCTGATCGGGCGCGTAGGCGAGCCCGTTCTCACGCTGGAATTTGTCTATAATGGCCCGTTTCAGGGCAGGGGTGCCATCTACCGCCGTATACTTGGTCTGGCCCTGCTGTATGGCCAGGATCGCAGCGGCCTTGATGTGGTCGGGGGTATCGAAATCCGGCTCCCCGGCGCCAAGACCGATGATATCTTTCCCCGCGGCGCGCAGTTCCGCAGCGCGCGCGGTGACGGCCAGGGTGGGAGAGGGCCGGATGCGGCCGACCCGTTGCGCAAGCGATAGTCTGTCCAATGTGAATCCTGTTGGTTTGGTGATGGCTGCCGGGCGGTAATAATACTGTAACCATGTGGGTCGAAGCATCTTATTCTCAGTCGATGGCCGCCGCGTCTGGCACCCTGGCCGGCTCGCGCCGTGCGGGCGGCAGAGGCGATATGCCCCGGTCTGCTCGCTGATACCATGCCAGGCGACCTGGAACTCGTAACCGCGATGAGGCCCTCGGGCGATCAGCCCGAGGCCATCGAACACCTGGTCGAGGGGCTGCGGGCCGGCCTGGCTCACCAGACCCTGCTCGGCGTGACGGGGTCCGGCAAGACCTTCACCGTTGCCCATGTCATTCAGGCTGTGCAACGGCCGACCCTGGTGTTGGCGCCCAACAAGACGCTGGCAGCCCAGCTCTATGGCGAGATGCGCGCGTTCTTTCCCCATAATGCGGTGGAGTATTTCGTCTCGTATTACGACTACTATCAGCCGGAAGCCTATGTGCCGGCATCGGATACCTACATCGAGAAAGATGCCTCGATCAACGAGCACATCGAACAGATGCGGCTGTCGGCGACCAAGGCCCTGCTCGAGCGTCACGACACCATCATTGTCGCCACGGTATCGGCGATCTACGGCCTGGGTGATCCGCGTGCCTATCTCAGTATGGTCCTGCATCTGGTACGCGGAGATACCATCGATCAGCGCAAGATCCTGCGACGGCTGGCGGAACTGCAGTACACCCGTAACGATGTCGAGCTGCAACGGGGTACCTACCGCGCGCGCGGCGAGGTCATAGATATCTTCCCGGCCGAGTCGGAGCGGGAGGCCGTCCGCGTGGAGCTGTTCGATGACGAGGTGGAATCACTCGCCTGGTTTGACCCGCTGACCGGCGAGGTTGTACGGCGTGTGCCGCGGGTGACGATCTATCCCAAGAGCCATTACGTCACGCCGCGCCAGAAGATTCTGGATGCGCTGGAACTGATCAAAGAGGAACTGCAGGGGCGGCTGGCGCACCTCAACGAGGTCAGCAAGCTGGTCGAGGCGCAGCGGCTTTCGGAACGCACCCGCTTTGACATCGAGATGATGCAGGAGCTTGGCTACTGTAACGGCATCGAAAACTACTCGCGGTACCTGTCCGGGCGCGCGGCGGGCGAGCCGCCACCCACGCTGTTCGATTACCTCCCCGCGGATGCCTTGCTGATCATTGATGAGTCACACGTGACCATTCCTCAGCTGGGCGGCATGTACAAGGGAGATCGCTCGCGCAAGCAGACGCTGGTTGAGTACGGTTTCCGACTGCCCTCGGCGCTGGACAACCGGCCACTGAGATTCGAGGAGTTTGAACGCCTGGCGCCGCAGATGATCTTCGTCTCCGCCACACCCGGACCCTACGAGGCGCAGCATGCCGGACAGGTGGTCGAGCAGGTGGTACGACCGACCGGCCTGGTGGACCCCGCGGTCGAGGTGAGGCCGGCCGGCACCCAGGTCGATGACCTGCTTTCAGAGATTCGCCAGCGGGTCGCGGTCAGTGAACGGGTCCTGGTGACAACCCTGACCAAGCGCATGGCGGAGGATCTCACCGAGTATCTTGCCGAGCACGGTGTGCGCGTCCGTTACCTGCACTCCGATATCGATACGGTCGAGCGGGTGGAGATCATCCGCGATCTACGGCTCGGGGAGTTTGATGTGCTCGTCGGGATCAACCTCTTGCGCGAGGGCCTCGACATGCCGGAGGTTTCTCTGGTGGCGATCCTGGATGCCGACAAGGAGGGCTTCCTGCGCTCGGATCGGTCCCTGATCCAGACCATCGGGCGTGCCGCCCGTCACATCAATGGCAAAGCGATTCTTTATGCGGACCAGATGACGGGTTCCATGCGCCGGGCGATCGGTGAAACCGAGCGGCGCCGCAACAAGCAGATTCAGCACAATGCGGAACACGGCATCACGCCGCGCACGGTGCAGAAGGCCATCGCCGACATCATGGAGGGTGCGACGCCCGGGGCGCCCCTGCCGGCGCGCAGATTTGCCGAGGTTGCCGAGGAACGGGTGGCCTATGCGCGTCTGACGCCGGTGCAGTTAATCAAGCGCATCAAGAAACTCGAACGGCAGATGTACGAGCATGCGCGAAATCTCGAATTCGAAGAAGCCGCACAGATCCGCGACGAGATCCGGCATATTCAGGAAGTGGAGCTGGGGGTTGTGGACAAGACGGCCGTCTAGGCCGCCGCGACGGCCTGCCACCTTGATCTGCGACCCGGGTCGTTCCTGCCCGCCGGTTGCGCCGCCACGCCTCAGCGGCGCCGCTGCCCTGGGAGTTTGCTTGCATCTTGTGTCTTTAATCTTGTATCTTTGCGTTTCTTACAGGCGCGTAGCTCAGTTGGTTAGAGCACCACCTTGACATGGTGGGGGTCGTTGGTTCGAATCCAATCGCGCCTACCAGTTTTCAGTGGGGCCGGTATCGATCCGCGATTCCGGCCCCATTTTACGATGCACAATCACGTGGCCCCTCGTATCGGTCACCACTGGAGATACTGTGTCATGCCGGTAATTCGACTCCCCGACGGAACTGAGCGCGAGTTTGACCATCCCCTGACAGTGCACGAGGTGGCGGCGTCCATCGGGCCCGGGCTCGCCAAGGCTGCGCTGGCGGGCAAGGTCGATGGCCGGATGGTGGACACCTCGTTCCTGGTTGAGGGCGACTGTGAGCTCAGCATCGTAACCGAGCGTGATCCCGAGGGTGTCGAAGTCATCCGGCATTCCACGGCCCACCTGCTGGCCCAGGCCGTCAAGTCGCTGTTTCCCGATGCGCAGGTCACCATCGGCCCGGTGATCGCAGATGGTTTTTACTATGATTTCGCCTTTGAGCGCAGTTTTACGCCCGAGGATCTGGAGGCCATCGAAAACAGGATGAGCGAGCTCGCCAAGCAGGATCTGCAGGTCAGTCGCAAGGTGATGCCGCGCGACGAGGCCGTGGTCTTCTTCCGCAACATGGGCGAGGAGTACAAGGCCGAGATCATCGAGGACATTCCGGCCGGCGAGGATATCTCGCTGTACGAGCAGGGCGATTTCATCGATCTGTGCCGTGGCCCGCACGTCCCCTCCACCGGCAGGTTAAAGGCCTTCAAGCTGATGAAAGTGGCCGGCGCCTACTGGCGGGGTGATTCGCGTAATGCGATGTTGCAGCGGATCTACGGTACGGCATGGTCTGACAGGAAGGCGCTCAAGGCCTATCTGCACCGGCTCGAGGAGGCCGAGAAACGCGATCACCGCAAGATCGGCAAGGTCATGGATCTGTTCCATACCCAGGAGGAAGCTCCGGGCATGGTCTTCTGGCATCGCAACGGGTGGCAGATCTATATCACCATCGAGGATTTTATCCGCCAGAAGCTGCGCAACCACGGCTATCAGGAGGTGCACACCCCGCAGGTGATCGACCGCAGCCTCTGGGAAAAATCCGGGCACTGGGACAAGTTTCGGGCGGACATGTTCACCACCCACTCGGAGCATCGTGAGTTCGTGGTCAAGCCCATGAATTGCCCCGCGCATATCCAGATCTATAACCACGGTCTGAAGAGTTACCGGGATTTGCCGCTACGCCTTGCCGAGTTCGGATCCTGTCATCGCAACGAGCCGTCGGGAACCTTGCATGGCCTGATGCGCGTGCGTAACTTTGTACAGGATGACGCCCACATCTTCTGTACCGAGGATCAGATCCTCGATGAAGTCCTGGCATTCACGGATCTGCTCTATGAGGTGTATGCGGATTTTGGATTCGACGAGGTGCTGGTCAAGCTGTCGACCCGCCCGGAGCAGCGCGTGGGCGAGGAGATTCTCTGGGACAAGGCCGAAAAGGCCCTGGAGGATGCCCTGGAGCAGAAGGGGCTGGCCTGGGAACTTCAGCCCGGCGAGGGCGCGTTTTATGGCCCCAAGATCGAGTTTTCCCTGAAGGACTGCCTGGAGCGCGTCTGGCAGCTCGGCACCATCCAGCTCGATTTTTCAATGCCGGCGCGTCTGGGGGCCCACTATATCGCAGAAGACGGCAGCAAACAGGTGCCCGTGATGCTGCACCGGGCGATACTCGGGTCACTCGAGCGGTTTATTGGTATGCTGATCGAGCACTACGAGGGCAGGTTCCCTGTCTGGCTGGCACCGGTCCAGGCGGTGATCATGAATATTACCGATCGGCAGGCAAAGGCGGCCGGTAAGGTTGAACAATTGCTGAAAAATCAGAATATCCGGGCAAGTTTGGACTTGAGAAATGAGAAGATCGGTTTTAAAATCCGCGAACACACGATTCAGCGTGTTCCCTACCTGTTGATTATCGGGGATCGGGAGGCTGAATCGGGTGCCGTGGCCGTGCGTACGCGAGACGGTAGAGACCTGGGGGCAATGCCCGTGGAGAGTTTTATCCAGGGTCTCAACGCCGAAATCGCGAGCCGCGGCCGTACTGTTTTGGAGGGCTGACACATCTCTGCTGTAAAAGAGAAGTACCGCGTTAACGAGCGAATTCTGGCTCCCCAGGTGCGGGTGGTAGGAAAGGATGGGGAGCAGGTTGGCGTTATTCCTATCGAGGAAGCACTCGATATGGCGCGACAGGCCGACCTCGATCTGGTCGAAATTGCACCGCAGGCAGAGCCGCCGGTGTGCCGGGTGATGGACTACGGCAAGTTTCGCTTCGAACAGAACAAGCGGCTGCAGTCGGCTCGCAAGAAACAGAAACAGGTGCAGGTCAAGGAGATTAAATTCCGGCCTGGCACTGATATAGGAGATTATCAGGTAAAACTCCGCAACCTGGTACGTTTCCTGAATGACGGGGACAGGGTCAAGGTGACCCTGAGGTTCCGCGGCCGCGAGATGGCGCACCAGGAACTGGGACGAGACCTGCTCAAGCGGGTCGAAGATGACCTTGCACCGTACGGTGTCGTCGAACAGTTTCCACGGATGGAGGGTCGTCAGATGGTCATGGTGCTGTCTCCCAAGAAGTAAGGGGCGAGGGGTGAGGAGTCAGGAGTCGGGAATGAGCGTGATAATTCCCCCACTCCTGACTCCTCACCCCTCACCGGAATTCAATGAATACGGAGTCAGGACAATGCCAAAGCTAAAGACAAATCGTGGTGCGGCAAAGCGGTTCAAACGAACGGCTAACGGCCGTTTCAAACGCACGCAGTCGCACCTGCGCCATATCCTTACCAAGAAGAGCAGCAAGCGGAAACGCCAGTTGGGCAGTCCCGCAAGGATTCATGATGCCGACGTCGCGGCTGTGCGGCGGATGCTCCCTAATTAGTTTCAGTGAGGTAATCGGATATGGCACGGGTCAAACGGGGTGTCGTCGCGCACGCACGGCACAAGAAGGTACTGGACAAAGCGAAGGGCTATTATGGTGCCCGGCGCAAGGTCTATCGGGTTGCAAAGCAGGCCGTTATCAAGGCCGGGCAATATGCCTACCGTGATCGCCGCCAGCGGAAACGTCAGTTCCGGGGCTTGTGGATCGCGCGGATCAATGCGGCGGCGCGGGAGAATGGTCTCTCCTACAGCCGCCTTATCAACGGATTGAACCGGGGAGGTATTGAGATCGACCGTAAGGTGCTGGCGGATCTGGCGGTATTTGACAAGGCTGCATTTGCAGCGATTGCAGAGCAGGCCAAGGCCAGTCTGGCGGCTTAACCGCGATAACCATCAGTGCACGGTTAACTGTCCACTGATGTATGAGATGTCGAAGCAAGGGGAAGGCTGGCAGGGCTTTCCCCTTTCTTTATGGTCGAGGGTGGGCTCTGCACAACCGGTCCCTGGCGCATACCGCGCGGGCGGTGAGGGTCAGTCGCCCGCGGGCGCAGCGTGCAGAGCAACATAGCCGGATATCAAGCCACAGTGCAGGAACGTATCGAACAGCTGGTCAGCGAGGCAGAATCGGTCATTGCCAATGCCGTTGACCTGCAGGCGCTGGACGAGATTCGGGTGCAGTACCTCGGCAAGAAGGGGCTGCTGACCGAGGAGTTGAAACAGCTCGGAAAACTGCCCGCTCAGACCCGTCGCGAGGCCGGGCAGATCATCAACCGTGCCAAACAGGATGTCCAGGGACAACTGGACGCCCGGCGTTCAAGGCTGCAGGCAGCGGAACTGGAGCGGCGGCTGGCGGAGGAGGCAATCGACGTTACCCTCGCGGGGCGCGGTCAATCGCCCGGCGGCCTGCATCCGGTTACCCGCACCTTGATGCGCATTGAAAGACTCTTTGCCCACCTCGGGTATGAAGTCGCCGAAGGTCCGGAAATCGAGGACGACTACCACAACTTCGAGGCACTGAATATCCCGCCGCATCATCCGGCGCGTGCCATGCATGATACCTTCTATTTTGACGAGCACCGGGTCTTGCGCACGCATACCTCGCCCGTCCAGATTCGTGTCATGGAGTCGCGTAAGCCGCCGCTGCGCATTATCGCGCCCGGTCGTGTTTATCGCTGCGACTCGGATCTGACGCACACACCGATGTTTCATCAGGTGGAAGGTCTGCTGGTTGACGAAGCGGCGAGCTTTGCAGACCTGAAAGGCACGCTGGATGAGTTCCTGCGGAATTTCTTCGAGCGGGATCTGGGTGTTCGTTTTCGGCCATCCTACTTCCCGTTTACGGAACCCTCGGCCGAGGTCGACATGCAGTGTGTC
Source organism: uncultured Gammaproteobacteria bacterium (assembly GCA_963707015.1). GTDB lineage: Bacteria > Pseudomonadota > Gammaproteobacteria > Thiohalobacterales > Thiohalobacteraceae > CAVPOO01. The sequence continues at coordinate 23,034 of CAVPOO010000018.1, read as the reverse complement.
ATCTGCGGCGGTGACGGCTGCCGCGTCTGCGGTAACTCCGGCTGGCTGGAGGTGCTTGGCTGCGGAATGGTGCATCCCAGCGTATTTGAGCACGTCGGCATCGACAGCGAAGCGTACACCGGGTTCGCATTTGGTATGGGGGTAGAACGACTGGCGATGTTGCGCTATGGCGTGAACGATCTGCGGCTGTTCTTCGAGAATGATTTGAGGTTCCTCGAGCAGTTCAGGTAACCGGGCAGATGCGGGAGCAAAGATAAAAGATAAGTGAGAAGAGGCCGGTCGCGGGCGACAGGCCAGGAGCGTTACGCTGCTTTTTTCCCTTATCTGTTATCTTTCCTCTTCCATGTGAAGCGTAATGAAATTCAGCGAACAATGGCTGCGCGAGTGGGTCGACCCACCCATTACAACGGACCAGCTCGCCGAACAGTTGACCATGGCCGGGCTGGAGGTGGATTCGCTCGCGCCGGTCGCTGGCGAGTTCAGTGGCGTGGTGGTGGGCGAGGTGCTGGAGGTCAATCCCCACCCGGATGCAGCCAGGCTGCGCGTGTGCCGTGTCGATGTGGCGCAGCCGGAGCCGCTGCAGATCGTATGCGGGGCGCCCAATGTTTATGCCGGCATGCGCGCGCCAACGGCTCGGGTGGGCGCCGTGCTGCCCGGGGGCTTCAAGATCAAACGAGCCAGCCTGCGCGGCGTGGAGTCGTTCGGCATGTTGTGTTCCGCCCGGGAGCTTGGGCTGTCGGAAGCCGCTGAGGGTCTGATGGAGCTTCCGTCGGATGCGCCGGTCGGCAATGATATTCGCGACTACCTGGCGCTTGATGATGTGGTGATGGATGTGGACCTGACACCCAATCGGGGTGACTGTCTGGGGATTGCGGGGATTGCGCGCGAGGTTGGTGTACTCAACCGTTTGCCGGTGACGGGTCCCGACATACAGCCTGTCACAGCATCCATTGCGGACAGCTTTCCGGTGACTGTCGCGGTATCCGAGGCATGTCCCCGCTATCTTGGCCGCGTCATCGCGGGCGTCGACACAACGGCGAAAACGCCTTTATGGATGCAGGAGAAGCTGCGGCGCAGCGGCATTCGCAGCCTGGGGCCGGTCATCGATGTAACGAACTATGTGCTCCTCGAGCTGGGTCAACCCATGCATGCCTTCGACCTGGATCGCCTCGAGGGCGGCATCAGCGTGCGGATGGCGCGCAGCGAAGAGACGCTGGTCCTGCTGGACGGTCGTGCGCTAGAACTCGATGTGGATACGCTTCTGATTACCGATGCCGGCAAGGCGCTGGCGCTGGCCGGCATCATGGGCGGCGAGAATTCCGGCGTGTCGGATGCCACGCAATCCCTGTTCCTCGAGTGTGCGTTCTTCACTCCCGACGCAATCGCGGGTCGTGCGCGTCGCTACGGATTGCAGACAGATTCGTCGCACCGCTTCGAGCGAGGTGTGGATCCGGGACTGCAGTTCCGGGCCATCGAGCGGGCGACACAGTTGCTGCTGAGTCTGGTCGGTGGCGAGGCCGGACCCGTCATCGATATCAGCGATGCCGCCCGGATTCCTCAGGTCACGCCCATTCCGCTGCGCCGAACGCGGCTGCGGCGTTTGCTGGGCATAGACCTGCAGGACGAGGAGGTCGTCGACATCCTGCTGCGGCTGGGAACACAGGTGGAGTCTTCCGACGAAGGCTGGGCTGTGGTGCCACCGACGTTTCGTTTCGATCTTTCGATAGAGACGGATCTGATCGAAGAGCTGGGGCGGGTCCACGGCTACGACCGCATTCCGAGTTCACTGCCTTCGGGCCATCGCTCCATGGTCCCGCAGCCGGAGGCCAGGGTCGCCGCTGAGCGAATCAGTGAAACGCTGGTCGATCGCGGATACCAGGAAGCCATCACGTACAGTTTCGTTGACCCCCAGATCCAGTCACGCGTCGATCCCGAGGCTCACGCGGTATGTCTCAGTAACCCGATTTCCTCGGAGATGTCGGTCATGCGAACCAGTCTCTGGCCGGGGCTTCTGGGTACGTTGCAGTACAACCAGAGTCGTCAGCAGAAACGGGTTCGAATCTTCGAGAAAGGCCTTAGGTTTATAGCGCATGGCACTGAATATAAACAAGACAATGTGTTATCTGTCGTGGTGTGTGGCAGTTTGTATCCCGAGCAATGGGGGCTGCCGCAGCGACCGGCGGATTTCTACGACGTGAAGGGCGACCTCGAAGCACTGCTGGCACTGGGCGGTCGGCGGAATGCCTTCAGCTTTAAGGCAGGGACACACCCGGCGCTGCATCCGGGGCGTGCTGCACGGATCTTCTGCGATGACCGGCCGGTTGGCTGGCTCGGCAATCTGCATCCCGAGTTGGCCAAGACGCTGGAAATAGGCGATGAAACCGTGCTTTTCGAAATTGAAATGGCGGCAATCGAGCGTGGAATCGAACCGAAGTTTCATGAACTGTCCAGGTTTCCCTCGGTTCGGCGGGATATCGCGATTGTCGTCGATCAGGCGGTTTCAGCCCGGACAGTCCGGACGACGGTGCTTGCTGCCGGCGGGGACTGGTTGCGTGAGCTTCGGGTGTTCGACGTCTATCAGGGACAAGGAATAGAAACGGGACGAAAAAGTATCGCCTTTGGCTTGATATTACAGGATTCTTCACGCACACTTACTGACGAGGATGTAGACGGAGTCATCGCGCGGGTGACAGCGTCTCTGGAAAAAGAACTTGGGGCTACCTTGAGAGATTAAATTATGGCGCTCACGAAGGCCGAGCTGGCAGAAAAGCTTTTTGAAGAACTTGGACTGAACAAGCGGGAAGCGAAAGAGCTGGTCGAGTTGTTTTTTGAAGAAATACGCGCCGCGCTGGAACACGGAAATCAGGTGAAGTTGTCCGGCTTCGGGAATTTCGACCTGCGAGACAAGAATCAGCGTCCGGGCCGTAATCCTAAGACCGGTGAGGAAATTCCGATTTCCGCACGGCGTGTGGTCACGTTCCGTCCGGGACAAAAACTCAAGTCACGGGTAGAAGCGTATGCTGGAAGCGAGCAATAACAACGTCTTGCCCGCTATTCCGGGCAAACGCTACTTTACAATTGGCGAGGTCAGCGAACTCTGCGGGGTAAAACCGCATGTTTTGCGCTATTGGGAGCAGGAGTTTCCGCAGCTCAAACCGGTCAAGCGTCGTGGCAACCGGCGCTACTATCAGCGTCACGACGTCATTATGATTCGCCAGATTCGCAGCCTGTTGTACGAGGAGGGGTTTACGATTGGTGGCGCGCGGCAACGGCTTTCCGGTGAAGAGGCGAAAGAGGATGTCTCCCAAAGCCAGCAGATCATGCGACAGATGCGTACCGAACTGGAAGACGTGCTGAAGATTCTGAGACGCTGAGAACACAGAATCCACGCGTCAGATTCACGCGCGGATTTCCGGCGCCCTCAACACGATACAGTGCGCCGCACTGACGGACTTCAAAGACTCTGCAACGTCGCGGAACCCCGCTTTTCATCAGTCCGTATTCTGGCGCCTGACTTCCAGTTTCCGACGGCAAGGTTCCTCCTCAACCCGCAATGCGCTATCATGGCGTGCCTTTACCGCCGAGTGGGGGTTGTGCCTTTTTACTGTACGGGGCGTAGCGCAGTCTGGTAGCGCACCGCAATGGGGTTGCGGTGGTCGGAGGTTCGAATCCTCTCGCCCCGACCAACAATAACGGGTCGGGCCGGCACGTTCCGACGACAGGTCCCCTCCACGTAGATTCCCGCTGTTGGCCGCATACGCGGTCGTCCGGTAATGACACTGATCCTGTGCCAGATTTCCTGGCGCCGGCGCCGGTCCCCGAGTAACCCGACGAATGAGCGAAACCAGGAACACTGACGACCTGCGAATTGTCGAGATCCGGGAGGTGGTTTCCCCGGCGCGTGTGCGCGAGGAGATTCCAGTGACGGCTGCCGCGGCACAGACGACGATCGAGACCCGTGCGGCGATACACCGCATCCTGGCGGGTGAGGATGACCGGGTGCTGGTGGTCGTCGGGCCCTGCTCGATACACGATCCGCAGGCAGCGCTGGATTACGCCAGCCGGCTCAAACAGCTGCGCATCGAACTGGAGCGGGATCTGCTGATCGTCATGCGGGTGTATTTCGAGAAACCCCGCACCACCGTGGGCTGGAAGGGGCTGATCAACGACCCGCAGCTCGACGGCAGCTTCGAAATCAACAAGGGCTTGCGTATCGCCCGCAAACTGCTGATCGATCTCAATGAAATGCAGGTTCCGGCGGGGAGCGAGTTTCTGGATCTGGTCAGCCCGCAGTACGTCGCAGAACTCGTCAGCTGGGGCGCCATTGGCGCGCGGACGACCGAGAGCCAGGTGCATCGGGAACTGGCATCGGGGCTGTCCTGTCCGGTGGGTTTCAAAAACGGAACCGACGGTACGCTCTCGGTCGCAGTCGACGCGATTCGCGCCGCCTCGCATCCGCACAGTTTTCTGTCACTGACCAAGGACGGCCACTCGGCGATCTTTTCAACGGCCGGCAATGAGGACTGCCACATCATCCTGCGCGGCGGAAAGCAGCCCAACTATGACGCCGCAAGTATCGCGGAGGCGGCCGCGGCGTTGCGCGGCGCCAACCTGCCGGAACGCATCATGGTTGATTTCAGTCATGCCAACAGCTGCAAGGAACCCCAACGGCAAATGGATGTCGGCCGCGATGTGGCGGCCCAGATCGCACAGGGCAATGAGCAGATCATGGGTGCCATGATTGAGAGCCATCTGGTGGCGGGCAGACAGAATGTCGTCCCGGGGGAGTCGCTGGAATACGGCAAGAGTATCACGGACGCCTGTATTGGCTGGAATGACAGTGAAACACTCGTGAGGATCCTGGCCGCTGCGGTGCAGCAACGTCGCAGCCGAGCCTCGCGCGCGGCTGCGCAGTGAGTCATCCGCCGGACAGACAGATTTCCATCATCATCCCGGTTCTGAATGAGGCGGAATGTCTTGGCGAGAGCCTCCAGGCATTGCAGGCGTTACGCAGGCGCGGGCACGAAGTCATCGTCATCGACGGCGGCAGCGGGGATGGCACGGCCGACCAGATCGAGGGCCGCGCCGACCGCGTGCTCGAGACAGGCGCCCGACGCAGTGTGCAGATGAATGCGGGGGCGCGGGTGGCAAGCGGGGGGGTGTTCTGGTTTCTCCATGCGGATAGCCATATCCCTCCGGACGCCGATCGGTTGCTGCTCGATGCCATCAGCAACAGCGGGCGTCAATGGGGCCGGTTTGATGTGGCACTCTCCGGGCGGGGTTTGCCCTTTCGCATGATCGCGACGATGATGAATATCCGTTCCCGGCTTACCGGCATTGCCACCGGTGATCAGGGCATCTTCGTGACACGCAGGGCCTTCGTGCAGGTGGGCGGGTTTCCGTCTATCGCGCTCATGGAAGATATCGCGATCAGCCAGGCGCTGAAACGCATCGGGCGGCCACTGTGCCTGAGACAGACACTGGTCACGTCCAGCCGGCGCTGGGAACAGGCGGGCATCCTGCGCACCGTCCTGCTGATGTGGGCCCTGCGCCTGGGTTATGCCCTCGGGATAGACCCCGTGCGGCTGGCAAGGCTGTATCAGCGTTCCCCGGGGTAAGGGCGGGCGTGCCGGTATCGCGTCGTCTGCTGATTCTGGCCCGGGCGGCCCGACCGGGCCAGGCCAAGACGCGACTCATTCCGGCCCTGGGTGCCGAGGGGGCGGCGCTCCTGCATGAGCGTCTGACGCGTCATTGCCTGGAAACGCTGGTGCCATCGCGGCACTGGCGGACAGAACTGCACTGCGAACCCGATATTGATCAGCCCTTGTTCAGGGAGGTCGCGCAGGATTTCGGTGTCGAGCGGTATGCACAGGCCCCCGGCGACCTCGGTCAACGCATGTTCGAAGCGCTGTCCGGCGCATGTCAGCGGACGCGGTTCGCGGTGCTTATCGGTACCGACTGCCCCTCGCTGACGGCCGATGATGTGCAGAGCGCTTTCGATCGGCTCGAGGCAGGAGACGATGCCGTCATCGGGCCTGCCGAAGATGGGGGTTATTTTCTGATCGGGTTGCGGCGTGCCGATCCCGCCCTGTTCACGGGCATTGCCTGGGGCGGCGATGAGGTGCTGGATGCGACACGCAAACGCCTGAGGCGTCGCGGGTGGACGTGGTCCGAACTCGAAGTACGCTGGGATGTTGACCGGCCGGCGGATCTGGCGCGAGTCACCCAGACACCCCGCTTGAAATATCTGCTGCGTGGCGTGCGGTACTGACCGGCACTGACGCCCGCGGCGCGCGCCCGCCACGGCGCAGTGCCCTCGGCCTTTCGTCCATGCGCCTGCCTGCAGGTGCCAGGGCAATTGGCCAAGTAAACGCCGGATGGTGTATTATGCGCCGCTTGTCGAAGTCTGCAACGCTGCGCATACGCCATGCTGGAAATCAATCCTATCCTGAATCAGATCAAAGATCTGGAGGTCCGGACACAGGCCCTCAGGGGGTATCTTTGACTTTGATTCCAAACGCGAACGCCTGACCGAAGTCGCTCGGGAACTCGAAGAGCCTGACGTCTGGAGCGACCAGGAGCGTGCCCAGGAACTCGGACGGGAACGGGCGCGCCTGGAAGAGGTCGTGCAAACCCTCGGCAATATGGGGGCGAGCCTCGAGGACGCATCGCAACTGCTCTCCATTGCGGCGGAAGAGGATGACGTGGAAACCGTCGAGGCCGTTTCCAGGGATCTCGCCGAGCTTGAGAACGAAATCGCGGTGCTCGAGTTCCGGCGCATGTTTTCGGGTCCGATGGACGAGAACAATGCGTTTCTGGATATTCAGGCAGGATCCGGAGGTACCGAGGCGCAGGACTGGGCGGAAATGCTGCTGCGCATGTACCTGCGCTGGGCGGAGCGGCACGGTTTCCGTGCGGAACTGATCGAGGTTTCGCCGGGCGAGGTTGCCGGGATAAAAAGCGCGACGGTCAAGGTTGAAGGCGCCTACGGGTTCGGCTGGCTGCGTACCGAAACCGGTGTGCACCGGCTGGTCCGCAAATCGCCCTTCGATTCGGGTAATCGGCGCCATACCTCCTTCGCGGCGGTTTTTGTCTCGCCGGAGGTGGATGATGACATCGATATCGATATCAATCCGGCCGATCTGCGTACCGATGTGTATCGTGCCAGCGGTGCCGGTGGCCAGCATGTCAACCGGACCGAATCGGCCGTCCGGATTACGCATATCCCCAGCGGGATCGTCGTGCAGTGCCAGAATGACCGGTCCCAGCACAAGAACAAGGCGACGGCCATGAAGCAGCTCAAGGCCAAGCTCTACGAGATGGAGATGCAGAAACGGCGCGAGGATCAACAGGCGCTGGAAGCCTCCAAATCGGATATCGGCTGGGGCAGTCAGATCCGCTCCTATGTGCTGGACCAGTCACGCATCAAGGACCTGCGCACCGGCAGGGAGACGGGTAATACGCAGGCAGTACTCGACGGAGATCTCGACAGTTTCATCGAGGCAAGTCTGAAGGCTGGCTTCTAGTCGCAGCGTCAGTGATCCTGCGGCGCCGGCCTTACGCCTTGCTCATCACCAACCTGCTCATCCAGCCGGTCCGTGGATGAGCCGACAACATCGGCAACTGGCAACGTGGCAGAAGAGATTGACGAACATCGCCTGATCGCGGAACGGCGCGCCAAACTGCAGTCACTGCGGGAGGCGGGTATTGCCTTCCCGAATGACTTTCGCAGAAATGTCATGGCAGGCGAGTTGCACGCCGAATATGACGAGCGCGATCCCGCCTTCTTGGAAGAGAATCCGATCCGGGTGAGAATCGCCGGGCGCATGATGGCGAAGCGCGTGATGGGCAAGGCGAGTTTTGTTCATGTCCAGGATATGTCCGGACGCATCCAGCTATTCCTGCAGCGGGATGCGCTGCCGGAGGGGCGCTATCAGGCGTTCAAGGGCTGGGATATCGGCGACATCCTCGGCGTCGAAGGCAGCCTCTTCAAGACCAGGACCGGTGAGCTCAGTGTGCGCGCCGACGAGGTGCGCCTGCTGACCAAGTCCCTGCGGCCGCTGCCCGAAAAATTCCACGGGCTTGCCGATCAGGAGACGCGCTACCGTCAGCGCTATCTCGACCTGATCATGAATGAGACCTCGCGGCGCGTGTTTCGGATGCGCACAGCCATCGTCCAGTTCATTCGCGAGTTCCTCAATGAGCGTGGGTTTCTGGAAGTGGAGACGCCCATGATGCAGGCGATCCCCGGTGGCGCGACCGCACGGCCTTTTGTGACCCATCATAACGTGCTGGATATGCAGCTGTTCCTGCGTATCGCCCCGGAGTTGTATCTCAAGCGTCTGGTCGTGGGTGGCTTTGAGAAGGTCTACGAGATCAACCGCAACTTCCGCAACGAAGGTCTGTCCACACGCCATAACCCGGAATTCACCATGCTCGAGTTTTATGAGGCGTATGCCGACTACAACGACCTCATGGATCTCACGGAGGCGTTGATGCGCACGATGGCGCAGGACGTGCTTGGGACGACGCAGGTTCCCTATCAGGGCGCGTTGTATGATTTCGCCAGGCCCTTTCGGCGCATGACGGTGAAGGAATCCATCCTGCACTTCAATCCCGATCTCGAGGCGGGGCAGATTGACCATCTGGATGCCGCGCGCAAGGTCGCCGAAGGGATGGGAATACCGGTGAAGACCAGCTATGGCGTTGGCAAGCTGCACATCGAGATCTTCGAGAAAACCGTGGAGCACCGCCTGGATGATCCGACCTTTATCACGGCCTATCCAACCGAGGTCTCACCCCTGGCGCGACGGAGCGATACGGACGCCTTCGTGACAGACCGGTTTGAATTCTTCGTCGGCGGCCGGGAGATCGCCAACGGTTTTTCCGAGCTCAATGATGCCGAAGATCAGGCCGAGCGGTTTCGCCGTCAGGTCGAGGAAAAAGAGGCAGGCGACGAAGAGGCCATGCACTTTGATGCGGATTACATACGTGCGCTAGAGCACGGTATGCCGCCGACGGCGGGCGAGGGCATCGGGATTGACCGGTTGGTGATGCTGTTCACCGATTCGCCCTCCATCCGCGATGTGTTGCTGTTCCCGCACATGCGGCAGGAGAGTCTGTAGAACAGAATACAGAAAACAGAAAACAGAAAACAGAAAACAGAAAACAGAAAACAGAATACAGAATACAGAATACAGAATACAGGAGTCAGGAGTCAGGAGTCAGGAGTCAGGGGTCAGGCCCGAATGGCACTGACTTAAGTCGAAATGTAGGGTGGGTTAGCGCTTTTTGCGTAACCCACCAGGGGCTGCGAAACAATACAATGCATTTTTTAGTGCGTGCCTGCTGGCACATCCGGTGGGTTACGGCACAAACGGCGTGCCTAACCCACCCTACATTGATTGTGGAGCCGCCTAAGCAAGTGCCATTCGAGACAGGCCCAGGATTTCTGGGTACTGGATTCTGTATTCTGTTTTCTGTCTTCTGAATTCTGCCATTCGCTTCCCGCTAGTCTGTCTCTTCCTCGCTCTCAAAGGCGTAGGGAAGGTCGAGCAGTTCAATCCGTGCGTCCCTGGAACGACCCGGAAACAGCTCGTCGGCCGCGGCGCTGATCTGGATCACCGCCAGGGCGCGGTAGCCGCCGTCGGGATGGGCTTGCGCATTCACGATCCTGCCGGCACTTTGCTCGGGATCGGCGGGGCTGAAAATTTCCTCTCCGGGTTCGGGGGCCCTGTCGCCGTCAATCTTTACCAGGTACATTCTCCGCTTCAGCTTGCCAAGGTATTGCATGCGGGCGACAACTTCCTGGCCGGGGTAACAGCCCTTCTTGAAACTCACGCCGCCCAGGAGCTGCATGTTGACCATTTGGGGAACGAACAGATCGGATGTTTTTGGATGAAGGGTGGGCACGCCGGCCAGGATATCGAGCAGCTCCCATACCGAGGCGCCGACGGGCGCGCCGCGCACGTTCAGCGCGTCCCAGATTTTTCTGGCCGCGTCGAGCGTGGCGTAGATCTCGAAGCGGGGTTGCGCGCCTGGCACACGGATGATGGAAAATGCCTCGCGTTCCAATACGCCGTTGACCGCCTGCGGAACCGCTTCCCCGATGGCCGACTCGAGCTCGGCGACGGCGTCCGGTCCGGACAGGCCCACGCGCATCCAGGCCTCGCTGGTATCCTCCAGGGTGACGTCTGCGCGCAGGACGAACATGCGTAACCGCTTCAGCAGCGGCTCAATCATCGCCGCGGGCAGGCACAGGTAACAGGTGTCGCCGCGCCGAAACATGCGGAAGCTGGCAATCATTCGGCCCTTGGGATTGCAGTAGGCGTTGAGCTGGCTGGTTTCGTTGCTCAGTTGCGTGACATCATTGCTGAATTGCCCCTGCAGGAAACTCTCGGCGTCTTTGCCGTGCACCTCGAGCATGCCGAGGTGTGACAGATCGGCGAATACATTGCCAGACAGCGCGGCACGTACCTCGCGCTCCGGGTTGCCGAAGCTGTTGACCCGGTCACAGTCGTCAAACTCGGCGCCGTTGTTCGATAAGAACTCTCGCCACTCCACCTTCATTTCGCTCAAACCTCCTGCTCCCAGAGCAACCCAGTGTAGACAATCTCACCGGGTGGTCCAACCCTATCATCTTGACGGGTTCAGCCATGCGCGCGACAGCCGGCGGCAAGGGGCCGTTACCCCGGGGTGGCGATTCTAGGCGAAGCGCGACGGGGGCCGCAGGCGAGCGCTGACTGCCTGCTGCGGCAGGCCTGTGGAGCGGGTTATTCACGGCGCGCGCTGCTGATGTGCGACCCGGCTGGTGGACACCGGGGTAGATCGGGGGCTTGCTGGCGCATCCCTGTCACTAGTGGTATAAGTGCACCCGGATCAACGTTTCCTCTACGATGCGCACAACAGAAAATCGACCCCGGTTCCTCAATCTGTTGCAGATTCGCATGCCGATTGGGGCGGTCGCCTCGATTGCGCATCGCATCAGCGGTGTGCTGCTGTTTCTGATACTGCCGGCAGCGGTTTTCCTTCTTGAAATCTCGGTGCAGAGCCCCGAGGGTTTCGATCAGGCCAGGGGGATACTGCACGCGCCCCTGGTGCAACTCCTCGGACTCGTGCTGGCATGGGCGCTGTTGCATCACCTTCTGGCCGGGATACGCTTCCTGTTGCTTGATCTCGAGATCGGTATCGAGCGCAAGCAGGCACGCGTGAGCGCCTGGCTGGTGAATCTCGGCGCACCCCTGCTGTTGCTGCTTGTGCTGGGGGCCATGTTGTGAGCCGCAAGGCGCATGGACTGCGCGCCTGGGTATTGCAGCGGATCAGCGCTGTCTATCTCGCGGCCTATTTCCTGCTCACCTCGACTTACCTTGTGGCCCGTTCACCGGGTTCCTATGAGGCTTGGCGTGGCTGGCTGGCCGATCCCTGGGTCAATCTCGCCACCGCGTTGTTCATCCTGTCGCTGCTGGTGCACGCCTGGGTCGGTATCCGTGACGTGGTGATGGATTATGTGTCGCACACGGGCCTGCGGGTGAGCCTGTTTGCGGTGATTGGCCTGACGCTGGCCGGTTGCGGCATCTGGTCGTTGCGGATTCTCTTCTCCGTGGCCTCCTGAGAAAACGATGGAGATCAGACGGCGCAAATTTGACTCCCTGATCATCGGTGCGGGCGGTGGCGGTCTGCGGGCGGCGCTCCAGTTGTCGCGGGCCGAGGCACATGTTGCGGTGGTTTCCAAGGTGTTTCCCACCCGTTCACACACCGTCGCCGCGCAGGGTGGCGTCACCGCCGCGCTGGGCAACGTTCTGCCCGACAACTGGCACTGGCACATGTTTGATACCGTCAAGGGCAGCGATTATCTCGGCGACCAGGATGCCATCGAGTACATGTGCCGCGCCGCGCCGCGCGTGGTCTATGAGCTCGAGCACATGGGGGTTCCCTTTTCGCGTCTCGACAACGGCAAGATCTACCAGCGCGCCTTCGGCGGCCAGAGTCAGAATTTCGGGGGGGAGCAGGCGGTACGTACCTGTGCGGCGGCAGACCGCACCGGTCACGCGATTCTGCACACGCTCTATCAGCAGAACATTCGTGCGCGCACGCACTTCTTCGATGAATTCTTTGCGCTGGACCTGCTCTCGGATGAGGAGGGTAACGTCCTTGGTGCGGTGGCGCTGGAAATTGCCACCGGTGAGCCGATCATCATCGAGGCCAAGACGACCTTGCTGGCAACCGGTGGCGCCGGCCAGCTGTTCCGCACCAATACCAATGCCCTGATCAATACGGGAGACGGCATGGCGATGGCCCTGCGCGCCGGCATTCCGCTACAGGATATGGAGTTTTTCCAGTTCCATCCGACCGGTATTGCCGGCAAGGGCATGCTGATTACCGAAGGTGCGCGGGGCGAGGGCGGCTACCTCGTCAACTCGGAGGGCGAGCGTTTCATGGAACGCTATGCGCCCCATGCCAAGGACCTGGCCAGTCGTGATGTCGTCAGTCGGGCCGTGTACATCGAGGTGAGTGAAGGCCGCGGCTGCGGCCCGAACAAGGACTACGTGTTGCTGAAACTGGACCATCTGGGCAAGGATGTGGTTGCCAGGCGTCTGCCGGGCATTCGCGATATGGTGCAGACCTTTCTGAATATGGACCCTGCCGAGCAGCCGATTCCGGTCTATCCGACGGCCCACTACACCATGGGCGGTATTCCGACCAACCGCTTCGGGCAGGTCGTGGTACCCGAGCAGAATGGGCCGGAGGAACCGGTGCCGGGTTTGTACGCCGCCGGGGAGTGTGCCTGTGTCTCCGTGCATGGCGCCAACCGGCTGGGCGGCAATTCACTGCTCGACATCCTGGTGTTCGGCCGCGCCGCGGCGAACCATATCATTGAGTTTCTGGCGGAGAACCCCTATCACCTGCCGCTGGACGAGGCGGGTGTGGATCGGGCCATGCAACGCATCCATCGCTGGCAGCGCAGGCAGGGCAGCGAGTCTGTGGACCGGATACGCCGCGAACTCGGGGAGACCATGGAAAAATACTGCGGCGTGTTTCGCACGGAGGATGTGCTGCAGCAGGGCGTTGAGCGGGTCTCCGCACTGGAAGCGCGTCTGCGGGACGCCACCATCACGGATCACAGTCGTATTTTCAATACTGCGCGCATCGAGGCCATGGAGCTCGAGAACCTGATGGATATCGCGCTGGCAACCGTGAACTGTGCCCTGGGGCGGCTGGAGAGCCGGGGTGCACACTCGCGCGTGGATTATCCGGAACGTGACGATGTGCACTGGATGCGTCACAGCCTTTACTACCGCGAAGGACGGCGCGTGGATTACAAGCCGGTCAGGGTGAAGCCCCTTACGGTCGATCCGTTTCCTCCGAAACCACGGGTCTATTGAACAGGCAGGCAGGCAGGCAGGCGGAAACATGAAATTCTCAGTCTACCGATACAATCCGGACGCCGACGATCATCCTCACATGCGCGAGTATGAGCTGCCGGATGAGCAGATCAGGTCCGGCATGATGCTGCTGGATGCCCTGTTGTTGCTGAAGGCGCAGGATGAAAGCCTGTGTTTTCGGCGTTCCTGTGGCGAGGGGGTCTGTGGCTCGGATGGAATGAATATCAATGGGCGCAACGGTCTCGCCTGTATCACGCCCCTGGCCGGTCTGAAAACGCCCGTTAAACTGCGGCCCTTGCCGGGTCTGCCCGTGGTGCGGGACCTAGTGGTCGATCTCGAGCAGTTTTACCAGCAGTACCGGGCGGTACAACCCTATCTCATCAACCATGATCCGGTGCCCGAGGTGGAACGGCTGCAGTCGCCGCAGGAGCGCGACAGGCTCGATGGACTGTACGAGTGTATCCTCTGTGCCTGTTGTTCGACCTCCTGCCCGTCCTTCTGGTGGAACCCGGACAAGTTCCGCGGGCCGGCGGCATTGCTGCAGTCATGGCGATTCCTGGCGGACAGCCGGGATCAGGCGACCGAGGCGCGACTGGATGAGCTGGAAGGGCCGTTCAGCCTGTTTCGCTGTCACACGATCATGAATTGTGTGGAGGTGTGCCCGAAGGGACTGAACCCCACGCGCGCGATCGGACGCATCAAGGAACTGATGCTGAAGCGGTCGCTGTAGCCCGCCATGAGCGCGCTCAGAGCGCAACGTGCGCGGCTCAACTGGCAGTGCCGGCGGGGCATGCGGGAGCTGGATGTCCTGCTCGGGGGGTTTCTCGAGCAGGGCTATGACGATCTTGACCCTGCGGGGCGCCGGGTGTTCGAGGCCGTGCTGGGGTATCCGGATACCCTGTTACTGGAAATGCTCGTGGGCCGGCTGATCCCGGCGGACACGGAAGTCGCACATGTGGTCGAACGGATACGCAACGCCGCTGCACCTTGATGTGAAACCCTCGCGGCTACTAACCGTTGCTGTGGGTGCCATGCATGTGTTTGCATTCGGGCTGGTGGTATCGGGGCCAGGTGCCGGCTGGCAGCGGCTGCTCCTGGGGCTGCTTGTGATCGGCAGCTGGTTGCGCCTGCGTACCCGGCATCCGTTGTGGCCGAACCCCGGTCGCATCACGCGCCTGGTCTGGGGCCGCGACGCGAGCTGGGAGATCGGGCGATCAGGCGCGGTCGAGTCTGCCCGGCTCGGCAGGGAGGCAGTGGTGACACCCTATCTGGTCATTGTGCCGCTCGAACTCGAAAGCGGGCGCAGCCTCCGCCTTCCGATCCTCCCGGATATGCTGGATCCCACCACATTCCGGCGATTGCGCGTGCGCCTGCGCCTGTACGGACAAACCCACTGAGAAAGATTCTGCTTATGGCAACGGAAATTGAGCGCAAGTTCCTGGTCACTGGTGACGGCTGGCGCGATCAGGCAGATCAGGGCGTTCGCTACCGGCAGGGTTACCTTACGTCGCTCGCGCCGGGCGGTGAGGCCAAGGTGTCGATACGCGTCCGCATGCAGGGAAACGCGGCCTACCTGAATATCAAGAGCGCGACGCTCGGTATCCGCCGTCAGGAGTTCGAATACCCCATTCCCGGGGCAGACGCCAAGGCGATGCTGGAGGATCTGTGCGTCGGCGCAGTGGTCGAGAAGACCCGCTACCATGTGACCTTTCAGGAGCATGTCTGGGAGATCGATGTCTTTCACGGGGACAATGCCGGTCTGATCGTGGCTGAGCTCGAGCTGACCGACGAGCATGAGGTTTTCGCCAGGCCGGCGTGGCTGGGTGACGAGGTGTCGGAGGATACGCGCTATTACAATGTCTGCCTGGCTCAGCATCCTTACAAGGACTGGTGACATCAGGCCTGGCAGTCCAAGGCGCTGCGGCAGTGACGGCGCATCCGCGCGCCCGCAGCGGCGACGATGCTGTGATATTTTCCTCGCTGTGCCCATCCTGCTCCTGCTGCTGGGTGGCTGCGCCCAGGAATCCGGAACAGCGATTCGTTTCGGGGTGGCCAGCGCGCCGCAAAACCTGGATCCGCGCTTTGCGACCGATGCGGCATCGGCGCGCATCAATCGCCTGCTGTACCAGCGCCTGGTCGATTTCGACGACCGCGGCGAAGCGGTCCCCGCGCTGGCGACGTGGGAGGTGCTGTCAGCCACCCATTACCGTTTCCGACTCAAGCCGCAGCGTCGGCATTTTCACGACGGAACACGCCTGACGGCACGCGATGTCGAGGCAACCTATGGCTTCATACTGGATCCGGACAATGCCTCACCGCACCGGGCGACACTCGAGCTCATCGATGCGCTGAAGCTGGTCGATGACGATACCATCGATTTCCTGCTGAAACGCCCCGACCGCCTGTTTCCTGCCTATCTGGTGATCGGTATTGTGCCCTCGGCGCGGATTGCGGCAGGATTTCCATTGAACGAGACGCCCGTGGGCAGCGGCCCGTTTCGTTATATCGCACGACCGCGGCCGGGCCGCCTCATTCTCGAACGCAGCGATGACGGCCAGCGGTTTGAGTTCGTGCATGTCGCGGACCCGACAGTCCGCGTGCTCAAGCTGCTGAGAGGGGAGATTGACCTGCTGCAGAATGATCTGCCCACCGAGCTGATCGGCTGGCTGCAGGCACGCCCGCAGGTGAAGGTGTCGCAGGCGCCGGGTACGAATTATTCCTATCTGGGTTTCAATCTGTCAGATCCGGTTACCGGACAGCTGGCGGTGCGTCAGGCGGTTGCACAGGCGATCGACCGGCAGGCTATCATCCGCTACGTGTTGGGGGGTGGGGCGCGGACCGCGAGCGCGCTCCTGCCGGCGGATCACTGGGCCGGCCATCCCGATATCCGGCCTGTCCCCCATGATCCCGAACAGGCCAGGCGCTTACTGGCAGGGCTCGGTTACACTGAGCAGCATCCGCTGGCGCTGACCTACAAGACATCGAGTGATCCGCTGCGCATCCGCCTGGCGACGGTGATTCAGGATCAGCTGGGTCGTGTCGGCTTTCGGGTTCGCATCCAGAGCTATGATTGGGGAACGTTTTACGGTGACATCAAGAACGGTCGCTTCCAGGTCTATAGCCTGGCGTGGGTGGGGGTGCATACGCCGGATATCTTCCGCTATGTGTTTCACAGCCAGTCGCTGCCGCCGCAGGGGGCCAATCGGGGCCGGTTTCACGATCCGCAGACCGACGAACTCATCGCGCAAGCGGAATTGGCGCAGGACTACCAGGTGCAGGCCGATCTGTATCGCCGGTTGCAGCAGCGGCTTGCCAGGCTGATACCCTATGTTTCGCTCTGGTACGAAGATCATGTCTATGCGGCGCGAGCGGACATCAACGGTTACCGGCTGGCGCCGGACGGCAATTATGATGGTCTGACAGCCGTCCATCGATCGGTTGCAGCGACGACGCTGGCGAGCACGCACTGAAACCATGCAGTCACCCGCAGCTCAGATGTCAGATGACCGCTACTGGATCCGGGTCAGTCTCAGCGAACAGCGCCTGCAGGCCCTGCGGGGCAGTCATGTCCTCAAGAGCTGGCCGGTATCCACGGCGCGTAATGGACCCGGCGAGGAGACGGACAGTGAATGCACGCCGCGCGGCTGGCATTGTGTCCGCGCCAGGATTGGCGCGGGTTGTCAGGCCAATACCGTGTTCGTCGGCCGACGCCCAAGCGGCGAGATCTACTCGCCCGAGCTCGCGCAGCAGTTTCCCGATCGCGACTGGATACTCACACGCATCCTCTGGCTGAGCGGTCTGGAACCGGGCAGGAACCGGCTCGGTCAACGGGACAGCATGCGGCGCTATATCTACATCCACGGTTGCCCGGATGATCAGCCGGTGGGCGTGCCGGCCTCGCACGGCTGCATCCGGATGCGCAACCGCGATGTGGCAGAGCTCTTTGGCATGACGCCGGCCTATACGCCGGTATTGATTCAGGAAGGCCCATTCCAGCCCGTCGCGCGTGAGGGGGCGGGGGTGTGTTAGTCGCTGCGCTGAGGCGGCTGGCGGGCATGGCGCTGGTCATCCTGGGCGTCGTCGTGCTGGTGTTTCTGTTTATCCATCTGATTCCGGGCGACCCGGTCGACGTGATGCTGGGGGAGGGGGCCAGCCCCGCCGATCGGGTCGCGCTTCGCGCGGCGCTCGGCCTCGATCAACCGCTACCGCATGCAGCTGGCGAGCTACCTTCAGTCACTGGCACGCCTCGATCTGGGGGTCTCGCTGCACTCGGCGCGCGCCATCACGGACATGCTGGCGGAACGTTTGCCGGCGACGGCAGAGCTCGCCGGCGTGTCGCTGCTGCTGGCACTGGGCATGGCCCTGCCACTGGGGCTGATGGCGGCGGCCCGCAAGGACACGCTATGGGACCGGGGTGCCATGAGCTTTTCGCTGATCGGTGTGTCTATCCCGAATTTCTGGATGGGCCCGCTGTTGATCCTGGTCTTTTCGCTCTGGCTGGGATGGTTCCCGGTGAGTGGTCGCGACAGTGCCGGGTCCGTGGTGCTGCCGGCCCTGACGCTGGGTACCTCGCTGGGTGCGATATTGTCGCGCATGGTCCGCAGCAGCGTCCTGGAGGTGCTGGGAGAGGACTACATTCGTACCGCCTATGCCAAGGGTTACAGTCGCGCTCAGGTGCTGGTTCGCCATGCCCTGCCGAACGCCTTGCTGCCGATCATCACCGTGCTCGGGCTGCAGTTCGGCGCGCTCCTCGCCGGCGCGGTCATCACGGAAACGGTGTTTTCCTGGCCGGGCATCGGGCTGTTGACCATTGAGGCCATTCAGACCCGCGACTACCCGGTGGTGCAGGCCTGCGTGTTGCTGATCAGTCTCAGCTACGTGCTCATCAGCACGCTGACGGACCTCATCTATGCGTGGGTGGACCCGCGGATCCGGCTGGGCGAGCGCGGGTGATCCGTCCCGGGGCGTCGGGCTGGATCTTTCTCGGCTGGGCGGTCGTGGCGCTGGCCGGTCCCTGGTTGCCCCTGGATCCCAACAGTATTCAGCTCGATAAGATACTGCGCTCGCCATGGGCTGCTGGCGGGCTGGGGTACGATGATCTCGGCCGGCCACTGCTCGACCGTCTTGTCTCACGGGGCGCAGACATCCTTCCTTGTTTCCCTGTGGGTTGTCACGCTGTCCTCGAGTGCCGGCACGCTGATCGGCAGCGTCAGCGGCTACGTCGGTGGCAGGCTCGACGGGTTTATCGTCCGCGTTATCGATCTGTTTCTGGCATTTCCGGGCATCCTGCTTGCCATTGCGCTGGCCGGCCTGCTGGGTCCCGGCATCGGCAACGTGGTCATCGCGCTTACGGCTGTCGGGTGGGTAGGGTTTGCGCGGCTGGCGCGGGCCCAGATCCTTTCCCTCAAACACCGCGAGCACGTGCTTGCCGCACAGGCGCTGGGGGCGAGCCGGATGCGTATCATCAGCCGGCACCTGTTACCCCTGATTACCGCACCGCTGATTGTCGAGGCGACCTTCGGGGTGGCATCCGTCGTTGTGGCGGAAGCAGGACTGTCGTTTCTGGGTCTGGGCGTGCAGCCGCCGGAAGCGTCCTGGGGCAGCATGATCCGGGATGGTACCCGCTACCTGCTGGTTGCGCCCCATATGGTGATCGTTCCCGGCATCGCCATGGTTCTGGTCGTGTTGTCCGTCAATCTCCTCGGTGACCGCTTGCGCGACTACCTGGATGTGCGTTCACGACCCCAAAGCGGAAATCTGTGAGCGGTCGCCGGGTGATTTTGCGCCGCCTTGCTCTGGCTGTCGGGGGCGAGCTCGCCGTTCCTGTCGAAGCCACATATGCCCATGTTTGACGCCATCTTGTTGAGCCGACTATCCTCTTGCGGCAATCCGCATGAACTGGCTATATTGAGACGGGCAAGTGGTGAGTCGTAATTTTCAGCACGCGGGGAGATTCCAGTTCCAGTAATTCAGTACCCCTTCCACGAGTTAGTTGTGGTAGTGTAGACAGGACGCCACTGTTCTCGATACGGTGCGCGAACGGATCGCAAAAGCCCGCCGGCACCCCTCGCCGGCAGCTGCGGCTACCGCCAGATTTCAGGGAAACCTAACGCCAGGACGGCCCAGTCGAGAACGGGGTCGCACATGCCCCTGGCTTGCATGTCTTGCCATTCGTCGTTCCGTCCGCGGGTCAGGCTGGGACGGGTGAGTCTATCGAGTCATGGAGCTAAATACTTAAGTACATTATAATGTATTAAACTGTGACTGAGTCGTCATTATGGAGAGTTTGTAGTCTATAAAGTAGTGATGCCAAAAACTAAATAAAGTAATCACCCAGTTCGCGCACAGCGCTTACTGTAGTCGGAGACGAAATGATGAAGCCAACAGGTTGTAAGGAACTTTCCAATAAAAGGGTGCTGGTAACCGGAGGTGCAGGCTTTCTGGGTTCGCATCTCTGCGAACGCCTGCTCAATGAAGGATGTGAGGTCGTTTGCGTCGACAATTTCTACACCGGTTCGCGGCGCAACATCATGCATTTGATGAGTCACCCGCTGTTCACTGTACTCGAACACGACATCACCAACCCGCTGTATGTGCAGGTGGACGAGATCTATAACCTCGCCTGTCCGGCCTCGCCCGTGCACTATCAATACGACCCGGTGCATACGACGAAGACCAGCATCCTCGGGGCAATCAACATGCTCGGGCTGGCCAAGCGCGTCGGTGCCAGGATCCTGCACGCCTCAACCAGCGAGGTGTACGGTGACCCGCTGGTCCACCCGCAGCCGGAGAGTTACTGGGGACATGTGAATCCGACCGGCATCCGCGCCTGTTACGATGAAGGCAAGCGCTGCGCGGAGACGCTGTTCTTCGACTATCACCGACGCCATGGCGTCGAGATCAAGGTGGTGCGCATCTTCAATACCTACGGCCCGCGCATGGACCCCAAGGATGGCCGGGTAGTGTCCAACTTTATCGTGCAGGCATTGAGCGGCGAGGACATCACCATCTATGGTCAAGGCCAGCAGACACGCTCCTTCTGCTACGTGGATGACCTGATCGAGGGCTTTCTGCGCACCATGGACACGCCCGCAGACTTCACCGGCCCCATTAATCTCGGGAACCCGGGCGAGTTCACCATTCTGGAACTGGCCAAACGGGTCCTGGCGGTTACCGGGGCGGATTCGAGACTCGTACACAAGGCCTTGCCGGCAGATGATCCCAGACAGCGCCAGCCCGACATCACGCTGGCCCGCACCTACCTCGATTGGCACCCCAGGGTGTCCCTCGAGGAGGGTCTAAAACACACGATCGCGTATTTCGCCGAGGCCTTTGCCCCGCCGCGTCCCAATCTGGTGGTCCATCATGGCGCCGGACTGCCGGACGAGTGGAGGCACGCGCATGGCGCATAACGTCCTCGTGACCGGTGGTGCCGGCTATATCGGCAGCCATGCCTGCAAGGCCCTGGCAGCAGCGGGTTATACGCCGATCACGCTCGACAACCTCGTCTATGGTCACGAATGGGCGGTGCAATGGGGCCCTTTCGTTGAGGCCGACCTGGGTGATCGCACCCATCTTCGCGATGTGTTGCGCGACTATCAGGTGGAGGCGGTCATGCACTTTGCCGCCTATGCCTATGTCGGCGAATCCATGCAGGATCCGGGCAAGTACTTCCGCAACAATGTGACAAACACCATCAACCTGCTCGATGCCATGGTTGATGGCGGCGTAGATAAGATCGTGTTTTCCTCCACCTGCGCCACCTATGGCATGCCCGAGCGGGTACCCATTGATGAAGACCATCCGCAGTGTCCGGTGAATCCCTATGGTGAGTCAAAACTGTTCATCGAGCGGGCACTGCGCTGGTATGGCGTGGCGCATGACATACGATCCGTTTCGCTGCGCTACTTCAACGCCGCAGGCGCCGATTCGGACGGCGAAATTGGTGAGGACCATGATCCCGAGACACATCTGATACCCCTGGTTATCGAGGCGGCCCTGGGTTATCGGGAGAATGTGAGAATTTTCGGTACGGACTATCCGACGCTGGATGGCAGTGCCGTGCGCGATTATATTCATGTGACTGACCTCGCCAGCGCCCACGTCAAGGCACTCCAGTACCTGCGAGACGGGTCCGACAGCACCTTCCTTAACCTCGGTACGGGTAATGGCTACACGGTCCGAGAGGTCATCGACACGGTGGAAAAAATAAGCGGCCGGAAGGTCCACGCGCTGGAGGCGCCGCGTCGGCCCGGTGACCCGCCGATCCTGGTGGCGCAGCCCGGTATGGCAGCGGAGCTGTTGGGCTGGGTGCCGCGGCACTCCGACCTCGACACCATCGTCGCAACGGCCTTGCGCTGGCACGAAAATCAGCGTGCAGAAGACCGCGTCCCGGCGCCGCGGGCCTTTACCGCCTAAGCAGCACATACTTTAATAAGAAATTAAGTCCTGTTTATGTCGACACTGAATCCCCAATCAAGCGATGCCGCAGCGCGCGTGACTGCACAGCCCTCCCTCATTGTGGCAACCGACGCGGGCCATGATTACGCCGCACGTCCCGCCGTACGTGGCAAGTTTCTGTTCGTCGGCGACGCGAAATACTGGGTTAAGGGTGTCACGTACGGGACGTTCCGCCCCGACGACGCTGGCAATCAGTTCCCCGCGGCCGAGGTGGTCGAGGCCGACTTTGCCGCAATGGTCGAAAACGGGATCAATACCGTTCGCACCTATACGCCGGCGCCCCGCTGGCTGCTGGATACCGCCCAGCGCCACGGCTTGCGGGTGATGGTGGGCCTGGCCTGGGAGCAACACATCACCTTTCTCGACGACCCTGCGCTCAAGCGCAGAATCGCAGAACGCGTGCGCGCCGGAGTGAGGGCCTGCGTCGGGCACCCGGCACTGCTGTGTTTCACGATCGGTAACGAGATCCCACCGTCCATTGTCCGCTGGCATGGGCGTCGGCGGATCGAGCGTTATCTGCATCATCTGTACAAGGTGGTCAAGGCGGAAGATCCGACTGCGCTGGTAACCTACGTCAGCTATCCGACCACCGAGTACTTGCAGCTTTCCTTCCTCGATCTGATCTGCTTCAACGTCTATCTCGAAGCGCCGGAAAAACTGGAGGCGTACCTGGCGCGCCTGCAGAACATCGCGGGTGAGCGCCCGTTACTCATGGCCGAGATCGGGCTGGACAGCCGCCGGAATGGCGAGGACCAGCAGGCGACCAGTCTCAACTGGCAGATCCGCACCGCCTTTGCCGCCGGCTGTGCCGGTGCCTTCGTGTTCGCCTGGACCGACGAATGGTATCGTGGTGGACATGACATCGAGGACTGGGACTTCGGGCTTGCCACGCGCGAGCGTAAACCGAAAGCGGCGCTCGGTGTCGTGCGCAAGGCGTTTGCCGAGGTGCCTTTCCCGGCCAGCGCCAACTGGCCGCTAGTTTCGGTGGTGGTGTGCAGCTACAACGGTTCCCGCACCATTCGCGACACGCTGCAGGGCCTGGCGGATCTCGCCTATCCGAATTACGAAGTCATCGTCGTCAATGATGGTTCGACAGATGCTACGCCCGATATTGCCGGTGAATATGACGTTACGCTCATCAGTACCGAGAACCGCGGTCTGAGCAATGCGCGCAATACCGGCTGGCAGGAGG
>CAVPOO010000017.1:0-164244 GCA_963707015.1 uncultured Gammaproteobacteria bacterium | reverse complement strand
AATTGCAGTGCAGTGTCTGTAGCGTGAATACCTTGCGACCCTGCTGCGGCCCGACGGCGATGCGGTAGGTGATCGACGAACCCAGGAGCTGATCCATCGGGCCGGCTTCGAGCACGTCGCCGGACAGATAGCTGTTCTCCGCATCGCGTTCCAACAAGCCCTGGCGCTCCAGGAAGCGACCAATGCGCCGTGCCAGGGTCTGGGTAAGCCCGGCCAACTCGGCGCTGGTAGGGGCCCCTCACCCAGCGGGAAGCGTAGCGAGCTGTCGGGACGCTCGACATACACCCCGTCGAGGAACAGCATGTGAAAGTGGACGTTCAGGTTGAGCGCACTGCCGAAGCGCTGGATCAGCGTGACCGCGCCGGTCCGCTCAGTTGGTAGAGCAGCTCATTCGTAATGAGAAGGTCGTAGGTTCGATTCCTATTTCCGGCACCATTTTCCTCAGGTGTAGAGGGAGTCCACCTCAGGGGTTAACCAAAGGGGTGAGACTTCCTTCACCACCCTTCTGAAGCCACCACATCATCACATATCATCGATTTCCGGTTCGACTGAACGTGGAGATAACATCTTTTTCATTTATTAAGAAACAGTAATATTCAGTTATCCCCGAAGGGTCTGGATATGTGGCTCATCGATTTCCGGCACCATTTTCCAGGAGCGGTTATGAAGATCAACCTTCTAAACACCTCTCTTCGATGATGTTTTGATATTTATAACTTCAGATACTTTACCAGACCGCGATTCTTACGTAGGTGTCTACGTTTGCTCGCTTAACGTTAATCCAGGAACTGGCGTCAATGTCCAATCAAATGTGAGTTAACAACTATGCCTACTGTCGCGTATTTATTTTCCTACTCGAAATACTCAGGAGTCAGTTCACGAGCAATACGTAATCCATTGGAATAAATCACGTTACTCCACTTGCCCCAGTGTTTTGTAATTCGCCTGTGCGCTAGTGGGGCAATCGTCAAGGCTTTCATAGGAAAACCCTATTTCTCTTGTTACCCCCGTCTCGAACAGCCAGCGAAGTACAATCGTTGCCGTCGTTATCTACAGTCGCCTGTCAATGCCGAGCAGTACGCGATGGCTCCCATGACGTTCGAGTCTCAGCATTTGTCGTACTAATGCTAGACGCTTCACAAGTATGGCCCAAGCCAAACCCATGGCCAAGCCGTGTTCAAATCTACGCCGTGTCACCTCTGGCAAACCGGTCGTCGCATCGATTCCGATAATTCGGTCTATATCGACTAAGATGTATGGTTTGTTGCTGTTACTTCCCATGACTCGTATTTCCCTCTCCTTGATAATTGTTATCAAATAAATATACATTTATGGCGTTATGGTTGCACAGACGTGGGGATGTGCAGCTGTTGAAATTCGTATCGTTTGTCGACCCGCTATATGGTCCGCTGGAGGTAATACTGGAATAAAGCGTTTCCAGTTTGTCGCTAGCCTGGTAACTCGTCATAAGCCGTAAAGCCACCGAACTTGAAACGTACGAAACGCATCCCGGTTTCCGTGACGAAATGCCTGTTGATAGACTCCAGCAACAATGGAATATCCTCCGCGACGAATGGATGAAATCCGGTTCGGCAGTTAGTACATGTGCTCGGCGTTGTTATGCCATCATGGTTAGGAAAATCCGCGTCAGCTGCCATCGCGACAAAATGAAGATAGAACACAAGTGGGCCCGCTTTGAAGCGATCACCTTTCTCTATTTTGAATCCGGGTTTCAAGGTGACTTTAGGCGCCACGAAAATTCGCTCGCGGCGAGGAGGTAGAAGGCATGCACTGTTGCCGGTTATGGTGATAGAGTGGGTGGCGATTGCAACGGGGCCGCGACAGAAAAAAAAGTATGGAAATGGCCTTGGAAACTCCAGCGTTTCCGGTACGTCGTGAGCTCCGCGTGCGATTGATGACACCAACATTATCATCAATATCGCAAAAACTGTTTTATTGGCTTTTGTTAATTTGGCGCTCTTCATGATGTCCTCACTGATCGAACGGCTTCGTGAGTAATGAATCCCATGCAACGGCAGTTACTAGCTTCTGCGTTACATAAAACAACACCGTAAGGTCTTGCCGACCTTCGCCTCGAGTGGCTCGCTTTCTTAGTGGCTTCCGTCGCTAACATCAAGGTGTATTCGAATCGATCATGGCGCGAATAGATTCAAGCTCGTGGCGTAGCGCAACGATCTTTTCTTCCTGTTCCGCGAGCGCAATATTTTTTTGTCTCAAGGCGTCGATCTCTTTTTCTTGCGAGATGGCGTATAAGGTAAGTTCCTCGATTTTTTGAAGAAGTAGAGTGAAAGCTTGGCCTAGGGGTACGGCGCCACCCCCTGCTATAACATCGGCCTCAGAGGGTATGCCAGGCAAGTGATGATTTTCGCGAATAAAAGAGTCGACATCTTCAAGTGGCATAAGAACGAAACCGTCGTCAAAAACGTAGTCGGCAACATTGGCGACGACTTCTATTTCTTCAGCGAGAATCGTGCCCTTAACCTCCAACTCGTTTCTGATGTCATGCTCTGCGGGAACGTTAATGCCCACTCGCGCTGCAGAATTTGCATGATGCTCGACTTTCAGAGCGGTACGATCATTATCTAACCCGTTATTAAAGTATAGAAAGAAACTGTTTCGTTCTCCGTCATAACGCAACACTGACCTGTTCTGGCAACGAGAATCTTGACACATCGTCAACTGCGAAGCTTCGTTTTCCCCATCTGGGGCTACTGTAACCTCCGCGGCTTCTCCGGCTCCCGAAACGTGTAACGCACTCATTGGATACTGTGTGCCTATTCCGGTCCGACCTTGTATTAATAGTCCACTCGTTGGCGGGTCGCTATCGCCTCCGATGTTAAGACCTGCTCTAAAAAAGTTGGCCTTATCGCGCCCTCCCCAAAAAAACGCTGTACGATCGGAGCCAAGATCGACGTAAATTGCGCGATGTCCATCAACATTTACTGGGCTGTTTAGCTCGGTTGCCGCAATTGGTAATGTTAAGATGATTGAAATACCAAATCCGATGAAGGTGGCGAATTTTGCGTGCATACAATAATTTCTCCAAACAGCAGGTAGGGGGTGCGCGGCATTTGTAAATGGGATAAAAGATTTCGCAAAGCCGTGTAAAGGGCACCTCGATTAATCGGCTCTGACGATGCCGTCGGCGTGATCAACGTGGCGGCAGCCCTGTTTCACCCCGCTGATAGTCGTTTTCTGGGTCATGCGATCCTGTTTTCTCGCGTTATCCGGCGCTCCCCGCCGCCTTGGGCGGCTTTGCGCCCACTCAGGCGGCGCGCCAGGCGGATTGCGGCCTGAGCAGGAACTCCAGCCGCCGCATGTTATAGGTCAGGTTCATCAGCCCGATCTTCACCGCGGGGTATAGGAAGTTTAACCCCTGTAATTGAATGAACGCCAACCCATCGGGCTACGAATTCTGGCACGTCCGACAGTGGTTGCGATGTCATCCGGTGATGGTGACACCGGAATTTGGCGGCTAATGTGGTCATTGGCATCTGAGTTTCGGTGATTTTCCGGAGTCAGAACAGACGAATCCCTGCCGTGTCGTGAAGCGGCATCGGGAGGCCGTTCAGAGGGTATCGAACAGTCCTGTTTGAGGCGGCGCCCGGGGTTGCGGCAATGATGCGGGCACGGTAGCAGGTGCGTTTCGGTCCAGGTGAGAAAGGATCTGCCGGATGACTAATGGTTCTTCAATGCAGGCGATGACCTTCATGACGCCGCCGCAGGCCTGGCAGGTTTCAATATCGATGTTGAACACCCGCTTGAGCCGTTGTGCCCAGGTCATGGCGGCGTGGCGCTCGGCCGGGGTGCGGTCTTGTGCCTCATCGGAGGTTTTGCAGCCCTTGCCGCGTCGGGCCGGTGTGATCAGTGCCCGGTGTTTGCTGTTGGGTGCGAACACGCCATGGAAACGGGTGAGGTTCACCCTGGGTTTGGGTATCAGGGCGGCCAGACGGGCGATGAAATCCAGCGGCTCGAAGATCACATGCGTGGTGCCATCGCGCCAGGGGGTCTTGAGAGAGTAGCGGACTTGGCCGTGTTCGGTCAGCGAGAGTCGCTTTTCCGACACGGCGGGCCGCGTTATGTAACGACACAGGCGTTCGAGCTTGTCGCGTTCATTGGCTTTGGCCGCGACGCCGGCATGAAGCGAGAATCCGGCGACGTTGCCCGCACGGGTGGTGAAGGGTTCATCGATGGCGGGCAGGGTCTGTAGGGTCAGCACCTTGCGGCC
Organism: uncultured Gammaproteobacteria bacterium; assembly: GCA_963707015.1. GTDB lineage: Bacteria > Pseudomonadota > Gammaproteobacteria > Thiohalobacterales > Thiohalobacteraceae > CAVPOO01. The sequence goes on along the minus strand of CAVPOO010000017.1, from coordinate 159,995 downwards.
TTGTCGGGGTCCGGTAGCGATGCGGTAGGTGACGGAATGTCCGATCAGGGCCTCCATGGGATCGTCACCTTCGGCGTCCATGCTCAGATACGCGGTCTCGTCATCGCGTACCAGCAGACCCTGGCGTTCAAGGAAACGGCTAACCCGTCGGGCAACGGTGTGGCTCAGTTGTGTGAGTTCCGTGCTGGTCGGGGCTTTGACCCAGTGGAACACCGGACCTGCCCGGCCATCGACATACACCCCGTCGAGCAGCAGCATGTGGAAGTGAACGTTGAGGTTGAGGGCGCCACCGAAGCGCTGAATCAGGGTGACGGCGCCGGTCTTGGCGGTCGCGTGCGTATACCCGGTTTTGTGGATCAGGTGGGTGGATAACACGCGATAGACGATGCCCAGCACCTTGCCCATGACCTGAGGACGACTGGCGAACAGGAAGCGTAGCGGGAACGGAAAGCTCAGCACCCATTGGCGCATCGGGGCCTCGGGCAGGACCTCATCGACCAGCAGCGCTGCGCTCTCGGCCATGCGCCTGGCCCCGCAACTGGGGCAAAAGCCGCGGCGTTTGCAACTGAAGGCAACGAGGTGCTCAGCGTGGCAGGACTGGCAGCGCACGCGCAGGAACCCGTGCTCCAAGCGGCCGCACTTCAGATACTCATCGAACTCACGCTGGGCATACTCCGGCAACGGTGTCCCCTGCTCGGCCATCCGATCAGCAAAGACCGGGTAGTGCTCGGCAACGAGCCGATACAGGAGAGTGGTTTCCGGGCGGTGGCGTACATACCGGTAAACACCGCCGCTCGGACTGGCATCCTTGCCGGTCTGCGCCATGACCGCATCCTTGCGTCATCGGTATGGCTTGGCAGATTAGCAGAAGAGCGAGTTTGTGTCCCGAGAGGGTGGAATATCAGGATTGGCTTATTGTCTGCAATGGGTCGAAATTACTCATCTGAGTAAATCACTCGGGAATCACATCGCTGCACTTCCGTCTTTGGCCAACTGCGCCCCTTCCCTCACTCGATCAACTTCTACGCTTTGTTCGGCGCACCACCGATTGCTCCGGTTTCAAGCTGAAGATAAGTCATCAGACTGGAAAAGGCTCAGTCTACTTTTTCGTAGTCGTACCAGACGGCCTCGATATTGTGGCCGTCAGGATCATAGACAAACGCGGCATAGTAGCCCGGCCAGTAGTCACGATAGCCCGGACCGCCATTATCAGTCGCGCCTGCGGCCAACGCCGCCTTGTAGAAAGCCTCAACCTCTTGTCGGCTGTTTGCCTCGAAAGCGAGATGAGTCGGTACGACGGGATCCACGCGCACGATCCAGAGGTCGGTATTCTTGCCGTCGTTGAAGCCAGCCGCCTCGCCGTCCTCCATGTTGTTCTTATAGCCGAGCGGCGCGAGAGCCTGCACGTAGAACGCCTTTGACTTCTTATAGTCGCTCACGGGTAACGTTGTATGTGCGATCATTTCCAGGTCTCCTGCTGGTTGCGATAGTCAGTCGGCGTTTTCGCGCCTGGGACTAGTGTTCCGTATCGACCCCCTAATGCGTGACTTCTGGGTCACCCAATTATTGTTCTTAAGCCCAGATTCTACCCAATTCGGGCTGATTCAGCGGCTTTCGCGAATCACTGCAATGGGTCGTGACACGCCCTTCGACCAATTGCTGGTTTTCGGCGTTGTGCGCGCGTGGGACCTTGGCAAGATTGCAGAGTCATGAGCATTGTTGAAACTAACTACGGATGGTTACTGTCGGAGACAGTCGCGGATGTCTGAGTTGGTCGATAACCGTCAGTTACACGCCTTCCGCCAAGGGGTCCAATCCATAACGCGCAGCGACGACACCAAGCTCGGCGTCCGTCGTGACATTGAGTTTCTGGCGAAGGCTGCGGCGATGGTGCTCGACCGTTTTCGCCGCCAAGGCCAATTTCTCCGAAATTTCCGCCGTAGTGTGCCCGCGCAGCATCAGCAACAGCACATTGACTTCCCGGTCACTGAGCTTATCGACGGGTGAGCCTTCATCGCGAATATGGGCCAACGCCATGCGTTGTGCCATCTCTGAGTCCAGGTAGCTGCCGCCCGCATAGACCTTGCGAATGGCGTTCACCAATTCCAGAGCCACGGCCTGCTTGGTGAGGAAGGCCTTGGCACCGGCAGCCATCGCGCGGGCGGCAAAACCGTAGCCGTCCAACGACGTCAGCACGACAATCTTGGTATCCGGTAACCGGCGCGTCAGGCGCCGGGCGACTTCCAGACCCGAGATGCCGGGCAACTTGATATCGAGGACCATCACATCCGGTTTGAGACGCAACGCCAGCTCGATCGCCTCTTCACCGGTCTCCGCGGCACCGACGACATCGAAATCTGCATCGGATTCACACAGACCGGTCAAGAGGTGCAACATCATCCCCAGATCATCCGCCAGCAGGATTCTGATCATCGCAGCGACTCCGCTGAGCGCGGGCGATCATGCGCGTACCGCGACATATCGATCCTTAATAAGACCCGGTGGGCGACGGGGGTAAATACGCGGCTGAAATGGGCAGACAGGCGGCTGCATGCCCACATCGACGGCCGACTGAAAAAGCTCTCGGGCACACCGTGAACGATGCGCATGTAGTCAGTTGAGCAACCCAATTCCCCCACCTCCGCTGTGACGACCGTTACGATGGCTTCCCGAACTTGGCCAGCGGCGAGCACCCCAGCGGAGTGAGTTCACCGATCGCCGCCAGACACGCCCTCCATGCCGGCACTGCGTCGATGATGTATCCAATCGCAACGCCCGCACAACACGGCCAATAGCGGTTCCCCCTAATGTCTTTGTGCGCCTTTGGCTCAATTTATCGTGCTCGCCTTGTAATTGTTACAAGTTTATTCAAGCTATGCCAACCGGCTCAGTCAGTGGCCCTAAGACCCTGATTTAGTTTTATTAAAGGACAAGAGTATAGGCCTGACCGACACAACGAAACGCAGTGTAGAAAGGGAATTGTGAAGGAAAGCGGCCGTCCCAGCCGGCGCTTTCCGACGTTATTTCCGCTAGCCGGTTCGTTAGGATGGCTTGCACAAGAGGACACGGAAGGAAACCGTCGTGAACCAGGGAGGTGCCAACATGCTCAAGTGTCGTTTCGCGCCGAAGAGGCTGAGTGATTCAGCGCTACTACGCAGCCAAACGTTCATCTGAGTACGTGCCCATGGACTGGGATTTTTCCAAGGTCAATTTGGAATACCTGATACAGGCCCGGGATCTGGCTCGGTCCAATCCCAGGGCTGGCGCCATGCTACTGGGGATGCCCGATGATCTCGTTCAACTGCTGTCAGAGATCAGTCCCCGGGAATTGGCGCTCATCACACAGTTCAAACCGCCCTTGATTGCGCCTCGGCATGCGGCGTGGTGGTGGCAGCGGTTGCTCAACGCCCTGCAGGCGGGGAATCCCGAGGAACTCCGCATCATTCTGGACCACGCAGGGCTGCTCGTCGATGCCTGATCTGACATGAATAGCGAACCGTCATCCCTGTCGACAACGGCCGTGCGCAAACTGCCTGCCTGGATCACGGCGGCAAGCACCCTGGAGGCTATCCGGCTCATCGAACTCGGCGCGCGTGCCGGTCTGGTCCGCCATTTGACTGGGATGGATCAGACCAACGCAAATCGGCTCTATCGTGAGATCCACCGACGCCCTTCTCCAGCGGGTCAGGCGCCTTTTTCCGATACGTGGTATGTGAGAAGCGAGTATCGCATGCTCCATGCTGCCTTGGTCTGGAAACTCTACCAGCGCTTCGGTCACTCAGAGGACCGATCCGCCAGACGCCTGATCGAAGTCTACGAGACCTACCTTTTTCTGGTCCAGGAACCACACCTCGATATCACTCACGTTGCCTTCGTGCCAGATCTCATCAGGTCGCAGCTCTGGATAGAGCGCGACTGCACGTCCTGTCATACGCCCTTCCCCGTCCCCCGGGACAGCACGCGGGTACTCTGCCCAGGCTGCCGACTGACCCAGAGTTTCCGGTGTTCAGCCTGTGGCGCAGCCCGGAGTGGCTATCGGAAAGGACGACGAAAGACGACGTGTCCAGAGTGCGGGTGGCGCCATTTACAGTAACCCATGAACTGCGGTTCGCTTTCAATGCCACATTCAAAAGTCAGAAGGCAACTTGGAAACAGCCCGTTTCTCCAGTACCGCAATCCTGGAGACGCCGGCGCATGACCTGTGGTCATTGTGGCAACGCCCTGAAGTCAGGGATCCAACAGTGACCGAGGGAATTTCCTTGTGAACACCCTGAGTCTCAAACAGGCGGCCGAGCTCCTCAAGATGCACCCGCAAACCCTTCGAAGCAAAGCCGTTTCGGGAGCGGTCCCCGGCGCCAAACTGGGCAAGAGCTGGGTGTTCGTTGAAGAAGACCTTGTTGATTACATTCGCTCTCGTTACTCTAAGCCCGGGCGGGCGTCGTATGAGGGAGGTACTACACCATGCTCTACAAACGCCCAAAAAGTCGTTACTGGTGGTGTCGCTTCACGGCACCAAACGGAAAGGAGATACGCCAATCTACTAAAACTGACGACAAACGACTCGCAACGGAGTACGAAGACCGATTGAAAGCCGACCTCTGGAGGGTCTCCAAACTTGGAGATCGGCCAAGGCGAACATGGGAAGATGCCGTTGTCCGCTGGATCGATGAAACAGCAACCAAGACCACGCAGTCAGACGATATCCGCCATCTTCGGTGGGCCGATCCGTTCCTTGGTGGCCGATTCTTGGATGAGATCACCCGTGACCTGATTGTTGATCTGTCTACCGCTAAGAAAGCCTCAGGAGTAACCAATTCGACGGTCAACCGTATGTTGGAAGTGGTTCGCGCCATTCTTCATCGCGCTAATGTGGAATGGGAGTGGATAGACCGGGCACCAGCTATACGGATGTTGCCTGAAACCAAGCGTCGAATCCGATGGCTAACGCGAGAAGATGCTGACAAGTTGCTTCTGGAGTTACCAGGCCATCTGGAGGCTATGACCCGGTTTGCATTGGCAACGGGGCTTAGAGAGGCCAATGTTACTGGGCTGGAGTGGTCTCAGGTTGACCTTCAACGTCGTATTGCCTGGATACATGCGGATCAAGCCAAAGCCCGTAAACCAATCGGTGTACCGTTGAATGAGGATGCAACGGTGGTACTGCGTCAGCAGCAAGGAAGACATGCTCAACGCGTGTTCACCTATAACGGGAAACCGATTCTAAAGGCTGGCAGTACGGCCTGGAGAAAGGCCCTGGATCGTGCAGGTATACGGAAGTACGTGGAGAAAGATAGGCGGATTAAAAACTCGCTCTATCCTCATCATGCGGATGATGATTACCGCTTCTCAGACTTCCGTTGGCACGACCTGAGACACACTTGGGCTTCTTGGCACGTTCAGGCTGGAACACCGATCCATGTGCTTCAGGAACTCGGGGGCTGGAGCGACATCAGGATGGTACAGAAGTATGCCCATCTGGCTCCTGAACACTTGGCTGAATATGCAGATCTTTTGTCATCACCAAAGGTAGTGCAATCTTATTCCCGCACATTATCCGGCACACCCGGAGCGGGAGGCAAAAAATCAGCTGCCAGTTAGAGCGATAACCATTTGTTGTTACTTGAATTTATGGCGCGCCCGGAGAGATTCGAACTCCCGACCGCCTGGTTCGTAGCCAGGTACTCTATCCAACTGAGCTACGGGCGCATAAGGTCGGTGATTATCCCGGATCGATTGTTGGAGTTCAAGGCAAGAGATGGGAGATGCCGCCTTGCCGCGACCCGGGCCAGGCCGGGTGAAGCACGCACCACAGCGATGGGAACGCCCTCACCGGTCACGGCGTTTCTAAGAACTCGAAAAGGGCAAGATCACTCAAAATCTGCCGCCCGAAATAAGAAAAGGGCCCGTTGGGCCCTTTTATTGAATATGGCGGAGAGAGAGGGATTCGAACCCTCGATGGGCTTTTAACCCATACTCCCTTAGCAGGGGAGCGCCTTCAGCCGCTCGGCCATCTCTCCTTACCGCATGAAGCTGAACCTGTGTCGGTAACTTCAGCGGCAGGAGTCGTAGGATACCTATGCGTCCGTATCACGTAAAGACTGGCTGCCTTTACTCTTTGCCGGAAGCAGCAGTGTTTTTGCCCTCTTCCTGTTCGCGGCGGATACGCTCGTAGATTTCTTCCCGGTGAACTGCAACTTCTTTCGGCGCATTGACACCGATGCGGACCTGATTGCCCTTTACGCCCAGTACCGTGACCGTAACGTTGTCTCCGATCATGAGGGTTTCACCAACCCTGCGAGTCAAAATTAACATGCGTGAATCTCCTTACTCATTCACTTCCCAGTAAATTCCCATCCCCTGGCCAACGCTTCGGCTGGCTCGCGTTTCGGCAAAACCGACGTACGAAGTGTTTCGGCCACCCCATCCGAAACTATAGGTCGATCAGTAACGTTATATTTTTGTTTGGATTCTATGAGGCCGCCAGTGGCTTGCTGACTCACTGGCACGCTGTTGAGGGATTCGCGCTTCCGGCGGGGACCCTATACGTCCGGAGCCTTATCCAGTTGAAAGGCCTCGTGCAGGGCACGCACACCCAGTTCGAGGTATTTTTCGTCCACGACCACCGATATCTTGATCTCCGAGGTCGATATCATGCGGATATTGATACCCTCCCTGGCCAATGCCTCGAACATCTGCGAGGCGATTCCAGCATGCGATCGCATGCCCACGCCAACCAGCGAGATTTTGACAATTGTGTTGTCACCCGACACCTGGCGCGCACCCATCTGGCCGGCGACCCGTTGGACTACGTCCAGTGCCCTGCTGTAATCGTTTCGATGCACCGTAAATGTGAAATCCGTGGTATCACCGGCCGGCGCGATGTTCTGGATAATCATGTCAACTTCGATGTTTGCATCCGCCACCGGACCCAGTAAGCGGTGCGCAACGCCGGGTTGATCAGGCACGCCCACAACGGTTAATTTGGCCTCGTCCCGATTAAAGGCAATCCCGGAAATCAGCGCATTCTCCATACCCTCTTCCTCATAACTGATCAGGGTACCTTCTCCCTCTTCGAAAGAAGACAGCACGCGAAGCGGCACATTGTATTTTCCCGCAAATTCAACCGATCGAATCTGCAATACCTTCGAGCCCAGACTCGCCATCTCAAGCATCTCTTCAAACGTGATGCGACTCAGACGCCTGGCGCGTGGCTCGACACGCGGATCTGTGGTGTAGACACCATCGACATCCGTAAAGATCTGGCATTCGTCGGCCTTCAACGCGGCGGCCAAGGCTACCGCCGTCGTATCCGATCCACCACGACCGAGGGTGGTAATATTACCGTGCTGGTCGACTCCCTGGAAACCGGCAACCACAACTACCTTGCCATCTGCAAGGTCTTTGCGCACCCGGGCGCCATCGATGTCCTGGATTCGCGCCTTGTTGTGGGCGCTATCCGTGAGAATATGGACCTGCGCACCCGTATAGGATCGGGCCGGACACCCGCGTTTCTGTAGTGCCATGCTGAGCAGCGCGATCGTCACCTGCTCGCCGGTCGCCAGCAACACATCGAGTTCGCGCGGCTCCGGTATCTCCGTGATTTCGCGCGATAAGGCTATCAAGCGGTCGGTTTCCCCGCGCATCGCCGATACTACCACAACCACGTCGTCGCCACGATCGCGGCATCCCGCAATCTTCTCGGCGACCGCCTGGATGCGCTCGGGGCTGCCGACCGATGTGCCGCCGTATTTTTGTACAATCAAGGACATATAGAACGTCAGAATACAGAATCCAGAACACAGGAGTCAGAATGGCGATGCTGAAACCGACCTCGGTCCGACACCGAAACTCCCGGGGGCCCACGCCTTCAAGCAAGGGAGATTAAACTACAAGCAGCAGCCGGAATCCAGACACTTGCGTCCGCACGACCCGTGAATCTGCTCCGAGGCCAGCAGGCAAGCGACGTTCTTCTGTCTTCTGTCTTCTGTCTTCTGTCTTCTGTCTTCTGTCTTCTGCTCTGCTTCTGGCTTCTGGCTTCTGGCTTCTGGCTTCTGGCTTCTGGCTTCTGGCTCTTCTGGCTTCTGGCTTCTCAGGACACCTCACTACTCGCCTGTGCCAGTTGGCTCCGCACCCAGTCCGGTACCGAGGCAAGTGCCGCATCCAGATTCTCCGGCTGATTGCCGCCGGCCTGCGCCATGTCCGGCCGACCGCCCCCGCGGCCGCCGACCTGCCGGGCCACAGTGCTGACCAGATCACCGGCCTTGATACGTCCCGTCTGGTCCTTGCTTACACCGGCAACGAGGCTGACCTTGTCGCCAGCCACCGTGGCAAGCACCACGGCCGCTGCACCCAGCCTGTTTTTCAGCTGGTCGACGGTATCCCGCAAGGTCTTGGCCTCGGCACCGTCCAGGCGTGCAGCGAGCACCTTGATGCCTCCAATCTCCACGGCCTGACTCGCCAGATCGCTGCCCTGCTGGCTTGCGAGTTTCGCCTTGATCCGCTCGAGTTCTTTCTCGAGTTTGCGGTTCCTGTCGAGTAACTGGGAAACCTTGTTGCGAACATCGTCTGCACTGCCCTTCAGGAGCGCTGCGATGCCTTGAAGCTGATTCTCTGTTTGTTCGACGTAGGCGATTGCCGCTTCACCCGTAATCGCCTCGATGCGACGCACGCCCGAGGCAATACCGGTTTCCTGAATGATCTTGAACAGGCCAATATCGCCAACGCGGCTGACGTGGGTACCGCCGCACAACTCCACCGAGAAGTCCCCCATCGACAACACCCGCACCTCATGCCCGTACTTCTCGCCGAACAGTGCCATGGCACCTGCCTCCAAGGCCTCGTCCACGGACATGATGCGGGTCTCTACACTGACATTGCCCCGGATCGCGCTGTTGACCAGGCGCTCGATCTCGGTGAGCTGTTCGGCACTGATGGGTTCGAAATGTGAAAAGTCAAAGCGCAGCCGCTCCGGCTCAACCAGTGAGCCCTTCTGTTGCACATGCGTTCCCAGCACCCTGCGCAATGCCGCGTGCAGGAGGTGGGTGGCGGAATGATTCAGCATGGTCGGTCGCCGATGATTCTCGTCGACGCGCGCCTCCACCTCATCGCCCACCCGCAATTCACCGGTCAGCATGACCCCGAGGTGGGCATGGATATCACTGCCCTGCTTGCGGGTGTCACGCACCTGGAAGCGGGCGGTGGCTGTTTCAAGCACGCCCTGATCGCCGACCTGGCCACCCGACTCGGCGTAGAAGGGCGTGTGGTCCAGGATCACAATGCCAGCCGCATCGTCACCGAGCTGCTCGACCGGCTGGCCGTCACGAAACAGCGCCGTAATGGTTGCGCGATCGATCATTCGCTCGTAGCCCGTGAAATCCGTGCAACCTTCAATCCTGAGCTCGGCGCTGTAATCGACACCGAACTGACTCGCGGCACGCGCGCGTTCGCGCTGGGCGTCCATCTCACGATCGAACCCCGCCATGTCCAGGGTGAGACCCCGCTCGCGGGCAATATCGGCCGTCAAGTCGACCGGGAAACCGTAGGTATCGTAGAGCTTGAAGACCGTCTCGCCGGGGATCTCGGTACTCTTCAGCGCCGTGATGTCTGCGTCCAGGATCCGCATGCCCTGATCCAGGGTCTCGGCAAAGCGTTCCTCTTCCTGGCGCAGCACACGCTCGACCTGCGCGCGCGCCTCGACCAGTTCCGGGTAGGCATCGCCCATCTCCGCACACAGGGGAGCAACCAGCCGGTAAAAGAAGATGTCATCGACGCCCAGCCGGTAACCGTGGCGTACCGCACGGCGGATAATGCGTCGCAAGACATAGCCTCGACCCTCGTTACCCGGAAGCACGCCATCGGCAATCAGGAAGGCACAGGAGCGGATATGATCCGCAATCACCCGCAGCGAGTTGTGCTGGCTATCCTTTTCCCCGGTGATCTCCGCCGCTGCCCGGATGAGATTGCGGAAAAGATCCGTATCATAATTGCTGTGAACGCCCTGTAAAACGGCGGCCAGACGCTCCAGGCCCATGCCGGTATCCACCGAAGGCTTGGGCAGCGGATTGAGCGTCCCGGCAGCGTCGCGGTTGTACTGCATGAACACCAGGTTCCAGATCTCAACGTAGCGATCGCCATCGGCATCCGGCGAACCGGGCGGGCCACCTGCGACCTCCGGGCCGTGGTCGTAAAAGATCTCGGAGCACGGTCCACAGGGCCCGGTGTCCCCCATGGCCCAGAAGTTGTCGTGCGCCCCGATGCGCGCGAACCGTGCCGGGTCGACCTGTACCTCATCGAGCCAGATCCCGGCGGCCTCGTCATCGTCTTCAAAGACTGTCACCCACAGGCGCTCGGGTGGCAACTTGCAGACGTCAGTCAGAAACTCCCAGGCAAAACCGATCGCCTCGCGCTTGAAGTAATCGCCGAAGCTGAAATTACCGAGCATTTCGAAGAAGGTGTGGTGCCGGGCCGTGTAGCCCACGTTTTCCAGGTCATTATGCTTGCCGCCTGCGCGCACACAACGCTGACTCGTGGCGGCGCGTGCATAGTCCCGCGTTTCCTTGCCGAGAAACACCTCTTTGAATTGCACCATCCCGGCGTTCGTGAACAGCAAAGTGGGATCATTGGCGGGCACAAGCGGGCTCGAGCGCACGATCTCGTGATCGCGCGTGCGGAAATAGTCCAGAAACAGTCGGCGAATTTCGTTGCTGCTTGGCATGGGGTTCGGGCCGGTCACAAAACCAGTTGTTATTATCTCTTAGCGGGCTGATCCGGGCCAGTAGGCGGCATGCAATCCGGGACCTCGTTCAGCGCCGGGTGCAGTGCTCGCCCTGCAGTCTACGGCTCTGTATCCGCCAGCACCCCGCGAATCTGTTCGGTGGTAAACCCTCGCTGCTGCAGGAAACGTGTCTGACGGGCACGTTCTCTGAAGTCGCTGGGCAGGTCGAGGCCAAAGCGCTTGGCGCGAACGCTGGCAACCAGCCGGAACCAGGCAACATCGTTCTGATCCAGACAGGCCTCGATGGTTTCGGAATCGACACCCCGCTCACGCAACTCGCCACGAATCCGCACAGGCCCATAGCCCTTGTCGCAACGCGCACGAACAAAGCTCTCGGCAAAGCGGGCATCGCTCAACAGACCTTCGGCGCTGAGTCTCTGCAGGAGGCTTGCCACAAGGTCAGCGTCGAAGCCGCGCGCGGAAAGCTTGTGCCCCAACTCGAGGCCGCTGTGCTCCCGACGCGCCAGCAGCCCGAGCGCGATACGCCGCGCCTCGGACTCTACGCGCGCGGGGTCATCAGTGGGCGAGTCGAACGTCGGCCTCGAGTTCTTCTTCACGTTCCTCGGCCGCTGCTACCGTCGGTAGCAGCTTGGCACGAATCTGGGTCTCGATTGCCTGCGCGAGATCGGGATTTTCGCGGAGAAAACCGCGGGCATTGTCCTTGCCCTGGCCAATCCGGTCACCGCCGTAGCTGTACCAGGCCCCGGACTTGTCAACAATCCCCTCCATGACGCCCAGATCAATCAGCTCACCCTCGTGCGAAATGCCCTCACCGTAGAGAATCTCGAACTCCGCCTGCTTGAAAGGCGGTGCCATCTTGTTTTTCACAACCTTCACGCGCGTCTGATTTCCGACGACCTCATCGCCCTTCTTGATCGCACCGATACGCCGGATATCCAGGCGTACCGAGGAGTAGAACTTCAAGGCGTTACCACCGGTTGTCGTTTCGGGACTGCCGAACATCACGCCGATTTTCATGCGAATCTGGTTGATGAAGATAACCAGCGTGTTGGAGCGCTTGATGTTGCCGGTGAGCTTGCGCAGGGCCTGCGACATCAGCCTGGCCTGCAGACCGACATGCGAATCGCCCATTTCCCCTTCGATCTCGGCCTTGGGCGTCAGCGCGGCGACCGAATCCACCACGACCACATCGACGGCCCCGGAACGCACCAGCATATCGGTAATTTCCAGCGCCTGTTCGCCCGTATCGGGCTGGGAAACGAGCAGATCGTCGACGTTAACGCCCAGTTTCCCCGCATAACCCGGATCCAGCGCGTGTTCAGCATCGACAAAGGCAGCCGTCCCACCCTGCTTCTGACACTCGGCGATCACCTGCAGGGTCAGGGTCGTCTTGCCCGATGATTCCGGACCGTAGATTTCAACAACACGTCCCTGGGGCAGACCACCGATGCCCAGGGCAATATCCAGCGTCAGGGAACCGGTCGAGATCACACCGACATCGCGCACCGCCCCGACATCGCCCATGCGCATTACCGTGCCTTTGCCGAATTGCTTCTCGATCTGGCTCAATGCGGCACTGAGGGCCTTTCGTTTGTTGTCATCCATCCGTATCTCCTCCTGGTGTAGGTACAGGGCGCCATCCCTGCGCCCCGGGTTGTGGGGTTGCTCGAGGTGGGGCGATTATCACACAGTTTTCCCTGGTGGTGAATTGGCGCGCAAGCCCGCTGCCCGGCCGCAAGCAAGGGGGCTGGCGGAGGCGGCCCTCAAGGTGCCGCCCGCAACGGCCAGCTCCTTTGTACCTCGTAACGCACGCCCGCCGGGTCGGTGAGCGATTCCACCAGACACAGGCGGTCCACCGCCCAGACGACGGGTTCGCTCACTGCCATGGCCGGCTTGCGGCGCGCCTTGCGCACCAGCGTGGCGTGGGGCCGGAAGGGCCTGGTCTCGGGCTGATAGCCACAGGACCTCAGTCGCTCCGACAGATCGCGGTAGAGGATTGCGAGCGCCGCTGGCGTCTCGCTTGAGGCAAGCCATACCACCCGCGGCCGCGACCAGTATCCAAGCTGATCCAGGCGCAATTGGAAAGGCGGACACCGGATCGCATCGACCTGGGCGCACAGGCAGTCGCGCATCTCGGCCGTCGCCGGGCCGATATAGACCACCGTGATATGCTGGTTTTGGGCAGCAACTGCGCGGCCATTACCTCCGGCGGCCTGTATCGCGAGTTCCTCCAGGCGCGCGCGAACGGCATCATCCGGCCAGAGGGCGAAGAACAGCCGCTGGCGCCGCTCCCGCGGCGTGGAATCAGGCAAACCCGGTTGTGAACTCATCCAGCAGGCCTTGCAGCGCGATGCGCACCGCCTGGCGGCGCACCGCTTCGCGGTCGCCACTGAGATATTCGGTCCGACAGTGAATACCCGCCCCGGCACGTCCCCAGGCAAAACAGACCATGCCGACAGGCTTGCCGGGGGTTGCCCCGTCCGGACCCGCTATCCCGCTGATCGCGACGGCCACATCGGCGTGAATGTGCTCGAGGACTCCCGCTGCCATTTCGCCAACCGTTGCCTCGCTCACCGCACCCTGATGTTGCAGGGTCGCCTGCGTCACCCCGAGCAACTCCCGCTTCGCCTGATTGGTATAGGTGACAACGCCGCCCTCAAACCACTGCGAACTGCCGGGCACGTCGGTAATCACCTTGGCGAGCCAGCCGCCCGTACAGGACTCGGCTGCCGCCACCCTCAGGCCGGCCGCCAGCAACTGTTTTCCAAGGTCGGCAGAAAGCGCATATAGCGCGGCATCGTCTGGCATGTCAGTCTCCACACTTCGGCCCTGTGTTCGGTCTACCAGAGCCCCGCGGCAAGCGCAAGTGGGCACCTGTTTGGAATTTGGTTAGACTCCCGGAGATGTCAGCCGTGCCGCAGAAGACACCTTCGCACACGCCCATGATGCAGCAGTACCTGCGCATCAAGGCCCAGCACCCCGACATTCTGGTCTTCTATCGCATGGGAGACTTTTACGAGCTGTTCTACGACGACGCACGTCGCGCCGCGCGCCTGCTGAATATCACCCTCACGAGCCGCGGGCACTCGGCGGGTGAAGCCATTCCCATGGCCGGTGTACCGGTGCACGCCGTGGATCAGTACCTGGGTCGGCTGGTGCGACTGGGTGAATCGGTCGCCGTATGCGAGCAGATCGGCGATCCTGCCCGGTCCAAGGGGCCAGTGGAACGCAAGGTGGTACGTATCGTCACGCCCGGCACGATTACCGATGAGGCCTTGCTGGAGGAGCGGCGCGACAATCTGCTGGCGGCCTGCGCCGAACATCGTGACACCTATGGACTGGCGGTGCTGGATCTGACCAGCGGGCGGTTTAGCGTGCAGGTACTGCACTCGCTCGGGAATCTGTTGGGTGAACTGGAACGCCTCAAACCGAGCGAGCTGCTGATCAGTGAGACCTGGGAGGCGCCCCGAACATTCGAGGGCATGCCGGGCCTGAAAAGGCGCCCGCCCTGGCACTTTGATCCCGACACCGCGACCCGCCAACTCAGCGAGCAGTTTGGCACACGCGATCTGGCGGGCTTCGGTTGCCAGGACATGCCCCTCGCGGTCGCAGCCGCAGGCAGTCTGCTGCAGTACGTGAAGGACACGCAGCGCATGGCGCTACCCCACCTGCGTGGTTTGCGCGTGGAGCGATCCGACGAAGCGGTCGTCATGGACGCGGCGAGTCGCCGCAACCTCGAACTCGAACATGCGCCCTCCGGACGGGCCGAACACACCCTCTCGGGTATCTTTGACCATACGGCAGGCGCCATGGGCGGCCGCCTGCTGCGCCGCTGGATTCAACGGCCCCTGCGCGACCGCAAACTGCTGCAGCGCCGCCATCAGTGTGTGGACGCCCTGCTAGACAACCGCCACTTCGACGGGCTGCATGATGCCCTTGCGGGATTGTGCGACGTGGAGCGCATCCTCGCGCGCGTCGCACTCAAATCCGCCCGTCCACGCGATCTCGCCAGCCTGCGTGACACGCTGTCGGCGCTGCCTGAGCTGCAGCGGCGGCTTGCACCCATCGAGGATCCCCTGCTCAGCAGCCTTGCGGCAAGTATCGGTGAGCATCCGGCGTGTTGCGCATTACTCAGCCAGGCCCTGGTCGAATCGCCGCCGGTGCTGATTCGCGACGGTGGGGTCATAGCCAGAGGCTTTGATGCCGACCTCGACGAGCTGCGCGCCCTGTCGGAAAACGCCGACCGGTTTCTGGTGGACATGGAGGCCCGGGAACGCAAACGCAGCGGCATCGCGAACCTCAAGGTTCGCTTCAACCGGGTGCATGGTTACTACCTGGAAGTCAGCCGCAGTCAGGCACACCAGGTGCCCGATGACTACCAGCGCCGCCAGACGCTCAAAGGCGCGGAACGATTCATCACCCCCGAGTTGAAGGCTTTCGAGGACAAGGTTCTCAGCGCACGGGAACGCGCCCTTGCCCGCGAGAAAGCGCTCTACGAAGACTTACTCGCACGCCTGCTGGACTACCTCCCCGACCTGCAGCGTTGCGCAGAGGCGCTCGCCGAACTGGATGTGCTGGCCACATTCGCCGAACGCGCCGACAGCCTCGATCTGCGGCGTCCCGAACTGGCCGAAGCACCGGGTATCCAAATCATCGCGGGACGCCATCCCGTCGTCGAGCGCGTCATCGAGAACCCTTTCGTGCCCAATGACGTACGCCTTAATGATGACCAGCGCATGCTCATCATCACCGGTCCCAATATGGGTGGCAAGTCGACCTATATGCGTCAGACAGCACTCATCGTGCTGCTGGCCCACATCGGCAGTTTCGTTCCGGCGGAGCGCGCCATACTCGGACCAGTAGACCGGATCTTTACGCGCATTGGGGCCTCGGATGATCTCGCCAGCGGGCGCTCGACCTTCATGGTCGAGATGACAGAAACGGCGAATATCCTGCATAACGCGACCCCGCAGAGCCTGGTGCTGATGGACGAGATCGGCCGCGGCACCAGCACCTACGACGGTCTGGCGCTCGCCTGGGCCTGCGCTGCCGATCTCGCGCGACGCATCCGCGCATTCACCCTGTTCGCCACCCACTATTTTGAGTTGACGCGGCTTCCTGAGACACTGCCGGCGGTCACCAATGTGCACCTGGATGCCATGGAATATGGCGACCGGATCATCTTCCTGCACGCGCTCAAGCCGGGACCGGCCGACCGCAGCTACGGCCTGCATGTCGCCGCACTCGCCGGCATCCCGCCCGGGGTTCTGGAAGAGGCAAAACATCACCTGCGCCAGCTCGAAGAGCAACAGGCCACAGCGTCAGAAGCCGGCCCTGCCCGCCAGGAACAGCTCGGCCTCTTCCAGCACCCCAGCGATCACCCCCTCGTTGAGGCCATGGAAGGGATTGATCCCAACGATCTCAGCCCCCGCCAGGCCCTGGACGTCTTGTTCAAGTTGAAGGACCTGCTCCAGGACTGAGCCGAACCTGTCCCCTCACTCCTCACCCCTCACCCCTCACTCCTCACCCCTCACCCCTCACTCCTCACCCCTCACCCCTCACCCCTCACCCCTCACCCCTCACCCCTCACCCCTCACCCCTCACCCCTCACCCCTCACCCCTCACCCCTCACTCCTCACTCCTGCATTCTGTATTCTGTATTCTGTATTCTGTATTCTGAATTCTGCCCCCCGCCCCTCCCCATTCAGGTTCTGTTCAGGAATCCCTCCCTATATTGGTTCCCAGAAGACGCACGGTGCGTGTGTCGCGTTCCGCCCAGGTGACGGTGTAACACAGAGGGGACCCCAATGAAGACCACATCAAGCTGTGACCGGAAGAGAAAACCAGGCCGCGCAGGCCGGCTGGTAACCGGGTGTTTACTGCTACTGCCCATGGCCGGTCATGCACTGACGCAGGCGCCGACCATCAAGCTGTTTCCGACCACCGTGCTTGAAGAGATCAAGCACACGGGCAGCGTCGCCCGGGAGATGGAAACCGGCCTGCAGGCCAGCATCGCGCGGCTCGATGAACAGCAACAGCTCTACGGGGCCAGCAAATGTGAAGGCAACGAGGGCGATCCCGGCTGCGAGCAGATTGCCAGGCAGCTGGGCAAGACCTATCTCGAGATGCTGGAGATCATGGCCGACAGACTGCCGGAGATGGAAACGGCGGTAAACGCCACGTCATCGAGCCTGGAGAAACGCATCCGCAAGGAACTGGGTCAGAAGAAGACCTCATGGACCCTGCAGGAACTGCTGGTCGGCGAGGCCTCGGATAAGAAAGATGCCGAGCGCCCGGCCCTGCGGGGACGCTCGGGGATGCGCCTCAGCGACCGCTTCAATCAGTACTACCAGCTCGTCGCCCACTCTGGCGGCCAGGTCAACTCCTCGCTGGCAGTGATCGCATCGGATATCTATCTGGATATGCAGGAAACCTCCAGCCTGATCGCGCGCACCCGCGAGGAAATCAGCCGGGTCACGCTGATGGAGCAGCTCAACCAGTCGTTTGGAACCATCACCCCGGAAATGCAGGAGGTGGTGGCGGGCGTCAAGACGATCCTGTTTGGAGAACAGGAGGGCACGGTTCCGCTGGCGGCCCCGCCCACCAGTCTGGCTGATCAGGAATACGAAAGTCCCCTGCAATTCTGACGGTGAGTGAACGGGAGAATAACCATGAATAGAGCAGGCACCTCAAAAGTCGCCGGCCTCGCGGCCCTGGCGGCACTGGCAGCGGTCCTTACCGCCTGCGAGAACAATCCACCACGCAGCGCATGCAGCCCGCCGCAGGGCCCGGACCTGGGTCGCGCCATCAGCGCCGCCCGCCTGGACCTGACAACCGGTTGTGAAACGCAGTTCGACAGTTATTTCCAGCAGTTGCTGTCGATAGCGGAGGGCGATCCCAAAAAAGACAACAAGGCCCAGTTCAGTGAATTCCTGATGTGGGCCAACGAAGAAGGTCTGCTGAGCAAGGCCCAGGCACGGGAAACCTACAATCGCTATTTTGGCGTCAAATACGTCTCGCTGCTCAGTGATTACAGTGTCTGCTCGCAGACCTGTCCGCGTCAGACCGAGGTCATGCGGGACATGCAAAGGGAGCTGGCGGACAAGGAACAGGGTCTGCTGAAGGTCAGCGCGGATCCGCTCACCTTTCACCGGGCGAGCCGCCTGTTTCAGGAAACCGAACTGGTCCTCGAGGCCACCTGCGAGGCCTGTGGACCGGGCGAGTGACAGTGATGAAGGCTGACGGGAGCCGCAGCTTTTTCAGCGGAATGGTCCTGGGCGTGGTGCTCAGCCTCGTCCTCGGTTTGATGGCGGTCTACCTGCTGATCGCATGGGACGTCGTCTCGGTGTCCGTGCTGGAGGCGCCCCGCGTTCAGGTGTGGACCCAGTGGATAACGCGCAACCTGGGACTGTCGGTGCTGCCCTTCGGACTCACCCTCGGCCTGTATGTCCACAGCCTGCAGGAACTGAGCCGGCGCCTGCAGGCTAACCGCCCCCAGGATGAGGTCGGTCAGTTTGAGCATCTGACGGACGTCTGGACCAGCCTGTTTTTCGGCATCGGCGTCATCTGGACGGCGATCGGCATGCGCAGCGCATTGCTTTACGCCCTTGGGGACCCGGACATTGCGGCGGAGTCCGGGGCCTTTGCCGTTTTGCAGCGCCTGGTGGACGGTGGCCTCCTGACCGCACTGACGACCACCATCCTCGGCGGCATCGGAGGTTATCTGATGCGTGTGAGCAAGAGCTTTTTCCTCGGGGGGAAACTGAACCGCTATTACGAGGAACAGGATCAACGCCACACCGAGCGTGTCGAGCACCTCCTGCATGACATCCGCGCCTCGATTGGCGGTCTCGTGGGCGAATCCGTCCCCGCGGCCACAGCGTGTGACGGGGCGCAGGCAAAATGATCCGCCGGGGACGCAGTGCGAAGTATACGGCTGCACCCGGCAGTGGGGGCAGCGACACCGAAACCCTGCAGACTGACGTCATGCGTTTCATGGCAATCCTGGGGCTGTGCCTGACAGCCGTGTTTGCCCTGGTGCAAAGCCTGCCGGCCCGCAAGACGGACCGGCCCTGGGAGGAACCACCCGGTGAGCCGCTGCAACAGGGCAGCGAGAATGAGCAGACGCAGGCGCTCAAGCTGCGGGCGCAGCTGCAGCGTCTGAGCGCACAGGCTGACCAGGCCCGTGCGCGCCACGACCAGGCGAAACGGTCCTTGACCTCGACGCAGGAACAGCTCGCCCACGCCCTGGATGAACTGGATCAGGCACGCCGCGAACGCGTGCATCTGACGGCTGAGCTCGAAGGCCTGCGCCGGGCCCTCGGGCAGGGCCGGCAGGCGCTGCAAGCCGTTCAGACGGCGAACAACCTGGCCCGGCGACAAGAGCAGCCTGACGAGCAACAACCGCCGCCCAGGCGCGACAGCCAGCCGGTGGAGGTGCCTGGGGCGCAGCCGGAAGACGCGCCCAGGCCGCGCGTGGCGGGTCAGACCCGGCGCTCCGAACCCGTATCCGCGGCACAGGGGTTCACGCTGCGGTTTGCCTCCAGCGAGACCCTCGATCGTCTGGTGGCCATCGGCAGCGTCAGGTTTTACGGCATGGCGCGCAAACGGGCCTGGCGCCTGTCGCTGCAGCAGGGCGCACCTGGCTTTGCTCAGGACGCATTCCCGGCGCAGTTCCACGAGATGTCGCCTGCCACCGTCCCCCCGCCCTACGTCGAGGCGTTTGTGAAATCGGCGCGGGACCTGAAGGGAAGCGCCGTGGTCTGGGGGGTCCAGCTGCCGCCGGAGACAGAACGGCAAATCGTCTCTCTGACGCGGGACGTTCAGGGTGGCGCGCTCGTCATAGGCGCCGACGGTCAGGTGCATCTGGACGGAGGACACTCACGCGAGTAGCGACGTCATGGGCAGGCTGTTCGAATTTCTGTGTATCTTTTGCCTGTCGCTCGCGGCGGGGTGTGCACACAGCCCGTACTATTCCCTTCCGGTCGCCGGCAGCGAACCCGCCCTGCAGGACTGGGTGGCCGAGGAACTGGCGCCGGAGCTGGCGCGGCAGCTCGGCGAACACCCCCGGTTCAAGGGTGAGCCCGTGATTCTCGTCAAGCTGGAAGGGCCGGATGTTCAGCCTGATATCGATGGCCTGACCCGCAGCATCCGTGAGCAGCTCCTGGACACCCTGCTCAGGACACCCGGCGTACGGCTGCCCTGGCAACCGCAGCACCGCCAGGAGCAACATCATCGCCGACTCGACCAGGTGAACTGCGCACGGATCCGCGACGCCCATTATTTCGTCGGCATCGAGATTTCCCCCACGGCAAGCGCCCAGTTCCGCGTCTCGGTACGTGCCCTGGATGTCCAGGCAGGCGAATGGGTCAGCGGGCTCGGCAAGAGCTGGCAGGGGCGCCTGACCCCCGGCGAGCAGCGCGCACTACAGGAGCGGCGCACGGACGAATCGCTGCGCGGACTCAGGGTGCTGCCCTTCAGTTCCGGTCAACCGGATCTGGCAGCGGCCTATCTTGCCAATAATCTGAGCTGCCTGCTGCGCCAGCAGGACGAGGAAGACCTGGTGGTCTACGTCGAGGCACTCAAGTCTGAGCAGGCCGAACTGCGCACGCTCCTGGAACTGATCGGCAACAACCTGTCCCGCTACCGCGAGGTTCGCGTGAGCGATGCAAAGGGCGAAGCGAATTTCGTCCTGCGCGGCGAGGCACACAAGATCCAGTCGGGCCTGTACCAGGTGTGGGTCGTGCTGCATCCGAGGCGCTCCGACGAGCACCTGGCCGGCATAGACACCGCCACGTACATCCGCATCACCCCTGCAGAACCGCACCCCGCACGGCGGGCCGTGGCGCACCGGCAACCGGCCGGGAGACCCGTCATACCCGCACTCGATCTGGAGGAGCCACAGCGCGGGAGCTGGGCCCGGGAGGCCTGCAGGGACCAGCCCGGGAGCAACGGTTGCCAGGTCCTGAAGGTAACGGCTGCCGAGGCTGACGGCGTATTAGTATTCGCCCACAGTGCTGATGACGGCCTCATCCGGGTTTCCCCCGGCACCTGCCGCCGTGGAACCGAGCTGGCAGGGCCTGCTGTCATCCGGCGCGCCTATGTGTTTCCCGGGGTGTTTCCCGGGCCGCGATCGTCCGCTTTCGAGCAGCGATCAATCTACGCCATCGCCGTCAACGACCGTGCGCTTGAAGAGCGCCTCGAACAACTCCTGCACGCCTTGCCGGATGCCTGTGACGGCGCAGCCGGCAAGGCAGTGGAAGGCGCCAGTCTGGAGCGCTGGCTGAACGAACTCGATCAGTTGATGGCGCGCAACAGCGAACGCGTGGCCTGGTCGGCGAGGCGGATACCCTGATCGATAGTTCCCTGGTGAGAGGAAGACATGGTTCGAACAGCAGGATTTATCTTTGGCGTAGGTCTGGTTGTGGGCGCGTTCCTGCTCTTTCTGCGACCTGACGACAGCTCGCAACCGGCCACGTTGACGGCCCCCGAAGCGGCGCAGGCGCCGGCGGATACACCGAAGGCTGTCGCCGCGGTTACGGAACAGCTGGACGCCGGCCGTGCGCCGGCGGGGCGCCCGCTGCGGCGAGAGGGCCCCCCGAAGCCGGCGTGGACGAACGAGACAGGCGACGACGGCGAGGCAGCAGACAGCAACACGGAAGCACCCCGTCCGATCCAGGCTGTCCCGGACGGGGAGGACCGCGCAGACCCGGACCCGCCCGCAGAAGTGGTAACCGCCGAGGCCGGCAGCTACGTGTTCTGGAGTCCGTTTCGCAGCGCGTGGGCGGCAGCCGGATTCGCGGGACGGCTGAGCGCAGCCACCGACGTGCCGGTGGAGGTCGTCGAGTCGGATCCGGGGACGTACCGGGTGGGATTCCGTTACCACGATGAGGCGGAGCGCCGCGCCCGAGTGGACCTGATCGAGGCCATTACCGGCCTGGAGCTGGAGTGAGCATGTTTCGGCCGGCAACCTGCCTGTTCTTGTGCATTGCAGTCTTGCCTGCCGTTTCGGCAAACGCCACGACGGGCGCAGGGGCTGGTGACCCGACGACGCTGGAGGCACGCTGGCACGCCTTCTCCAGGACTGCCGCGCAGAGCCAGCCGGCGCTGGATTTCCCCTACGCCCATTGCTTCAGGCGGGCAGCCACGGCCCATGACCTGCCGGAAACCCTGCTGCTGGCTGTCGCCAGGGGCGAGAGTGATTTCGACCCCGTCGCCAGATCAAAGGCGAACGCCTACGGACTCATGCAGATACTCTGGCCGGACACGGCCCGATATCTTGGCGTGGACCGGCTCTCCGAGTTACTGGATCCCTGCACCAATGTCGAGGCCGGGGCGCGCTATTTGAAGGAGTTGCTCGGGAAGTACCAGGGCAACCTGCACCGCGCCCTGGCCGCTTACAACTACGGCCCGGGACGCATCCCCGCTGCCGGGGGCAGTCTGCCCAAGGGTGCCGTCTGGTACAGCGGCTACATCCTGCGCCACCTGGATTATGTCCTGCACGGCGACCGCAAGGGCCGCCCCGCTGCGCAGCGCCGACCCTATTCGGAAAAAGACCGCCTGTTCATCATCCACTTTTCCCGCCCCTATCGCGCGGCGGCCTTCGTGGAAAATCTCCAGCCAAGATTCGGCGACATCCGCCTGGACTGGTTCCAGCTTCCCGATGGCGGATTTGATGTGGTCATGCTCTACACCAGTGAGAAACAACTGAGCGATGGACAACGACTGCTCTCCGGGATGGGGTTCTGATACGTGGGGGAGAGATATGAAACACCGGCTTAAGGCACTGGTTCTGTTTGCCGCCTGGGTTGCCGCGGGCCTTGTGGATGCCCGGGAAGAACGGACATTTCGCGACTATGCCCCGGTCGTGAACGTGGAGCCGATCATCGAGACGCGCTACCAGCCACCGGCGCAGCGGGTCTGTGACGGTACCGACACGTCCGTCCCGGAAACCGATCCGCCGGCGGCGACCATCGGAGAGGATATTCGCCGCCAGATCCGCCTGCGGCGCAATCAGCGTGCCTGCCGATCCCTGCAGCAGGGGCGGGAACACATCCGGGGTTATTGGGTAACCTATCGCTACCAGGGCCACACCTCCACCACCCGCCTGTCCTACGACCCCGGCGCGCGGATACCCGTCGATATCAGCCTGTCGCCACTCCCCTGACGGCCGCGCGGCCCGGCGGAAATCGGGCGCCAGCCGGTCATCCGCCGAAGCGAATGCGGACCAGGGCACCGCCCAGGTCGCTCGATCCGATGTCGAGCTTTCCCGCATACACCTTGATGATCTCGTTCGCGATGCTCAGGCCGATGCCGTGGCCGGGAACGGTTTCGTCCATGCGCCTGCCTCGTTGCAGGACGGCGTCAATCTTTTCGGCCTCGATACCGCGGCCATCATCTTCGACGCTTATTTCAAGAGCGTGCCGGCCATCGGGATTCACGTCGGACCGGGCAGTGATGCGGACCCGGCCGTCACTGTACTTGTAGGCGTTATCCAGCAGATTTCCCAGGACTTCCATCAGGTCGGCCTCGTCTCCATGGAAGACACCCTGCGGATCCAGATTCAGCCTGACCTGCACCTGTTTGTCGCGGTATACCTTGTCGAGGGAGTGGACCAGACGTTCCACCACCGGTGCCACCGGCACCGGAGGGGCCAGGGCGGCCCGCCCGGAGACAGCGGCCCGCTGCAATTGATGACGAATGATTTCATCCATTCGCATCACCTGCTCTCTTTCGGTCGTGCGATCCTGACCGCGCTTGTCTGCGCCCTCTTCGAAGAAGCTTTGCAGTATCGCCAACGGGGTTTTCAGGCTGTGGGCGAGATCGTCCAGGCTGTTGCGATAGCGGATCTGCGCGGCACTGCGGTGCTCGATGAGGGAATTGATATTGGAGGTTAATCCCGCCAGTTCTTTGGGATAGGTGCCGTCCAGGCGCTCACCCCGGCCTTGCTCGATCCGTTGCAGGTCCGATGCGACGGTGCGCAGCGGCCGCAAACCCCAGCGGAGTATGAGACCCTGGGCCAGCAGCAGGGCCACCGCCATGGCCCCCAGCCAACCCCACAGTGTGGTCCGAAAGCCTTCGATTTCCGCCTCGAATGCCGACGCGTCCTCCGCCACAACGAAGGTGTACCAGCCCTCCGTTCCGGCATGGTCTACCCAGGCGACACCGTAGTCGATCACGTACAGTTCCATTCCGGCGAGGCGCCGTCGGTGGAAATAGCGCTCTCCGGGGGCCTGGGGATCCACGATGGCGAGGTCGCGTCCGGTGAGGGACGCCGAATGCCAGATGGGTGTCCCGTCCTCGCCTGCCACCAGCGCATAGAGACCGGAATCCAGCTTCGAGAATCGCGGTTCAGGCAGATCTTCCGGGGGAATCATCCTGCCGCGCCGGTCTTCGTCCGTAGCCGCCAGCAGGCCATAAATGTACGACTGCAGACGATCCTGCATAGAGGCTTCGGCACTGACGCGGAAGGCCTTGTCCAGCGCCAGACCCGTGGCACCGAGGAAACCGGCCAGCATCAGGGAGGCGGCCAGCAGTAAACGACTGTGCAGGGAGCGCATCAGCCGCTTTTGACATCCGGACTGAATCGATACCCGCGGCCACGGAGGGTCTCAATGGGTCTGAGCTCGTTGTCGGGATCCAGCTTGCGCCTGAGGCGTCCGATAAAGACCTCCAACACATTGCTGTCCCGGTCAAAATCCTGATCGTAAATGTTCTCCGTCAGGTCGGCCTTGGAGACGACCTGACCCGCATGCAGCATCAGACACTCGAGCACCCGGTATTCGAAAGCGGTCAGCGCAACCGGGCGCCCCTCGACCGAGACCGACTGGCTGCGGGTATCCAGCGAGATCGGCCCGCAATCGAGCACCGCCTTCGGCCAGCCAGAAGCGCGGCGCAACAGGGCGTTGAGACGCGCCTGGAGTTCCTCAAACCGGAAAGGCTTGACGAGGTAATCGTCTGCGCCGGTCTCCAGGCCTTCCACCTTGTCCTGCCAGTTACCCCTGGCCGTGAGTATGAGGATCGGGAAATGCTTCTCGCTGGAACGCAGCCGGCGTATCAGCTCGATGCCGGACAATTTCGGCAGACCGATGTCGATGACCGCGAGGTCGAGGGGATATTGCTCCCCATAATGCAGACCCTCTTCACCATCCGCGGCCACATCCACCACATAGCCGTTGGCGCGCAGACGATCGCGCAACTGCTCACGCAGGTGCGTTTCATCTTCGACGATCAGGATCCGCATGGAAGTGAACGGCTCAGCGCCCGCGCGCCGCGGGCCGACCGCTCTGGGCATCGATCAGCAGCCGTTTGACCCGCCCGTCCTGGGTCAGGACCTTGATACGGTGAACGGAACCCCCGTCAGAGCGTACCGTCTCCGCCGACAGGATCTTGCCCTTGGTCTGCCGGCGTACCCGGGACACCGCCTCGTCCAGGCTGATTCCCCCGTTGGCCGCTTGCGCCACATACACGGGAGCACCGGGAAACCAGAACGCTTCGGTGACCACTGGCGCCGTTGCCAGCAGCATGATGAGTCCGCCGGCGGCCAGCCCGTTCGTGTGGTTCAGCATGGTGACAACCCCAACCACCCCTCGATTCGCGAGAAACTGCGGATTAGCGACACTTTACACGATAGTTGGGTTTTTTGTTGAAGCGAGGGCTGCAAAAATATTTCTCCAACACGGCACCTTTATCGCGCCAGCTCTGCGCGAGGCACGCCCCTAACAGGCGCCTGATTCACGCAGATTTGACCTGGATCATCCGCGCGTAGCTGGACGTCTGTAGGATATAGCCGGTCGGCCGATGCCTCACCAGCATCCGGCTTCTTGACGCCTTCCCTTATCGCGAGTAGTATTGAGAACAATTCTCACTTGTAATACGAATCCTACCTGGAAACGCCGCATGAACAAGGGTCCGAACCTGTCCAGTCTGCTCAAGGGTCAACGGGCAACCATCACTGGCATCCACGCACCGGACGGTATTCGCCACCGACTGCAGGCCATGGGTCTGCGTACGGGACGCGAAGCCGAGGTGGTGCGGCGCTCGCGTCTTGGGCCCATGCAGGTCCGTATTGGCAGTGTTAACCTGATCATGCGCCGCCGCGACGCGGCACGTGTCTTTATCTCGCTCTCGCCTGCACGGTGAAACGTCTCGCCATCGTCGGTATGCCCAACACGGGCAAATCGACGTTTTTCAATCGCCTGACCGGCTCCTCTTCCCGCGTTGGCAACTGGCCAGGCGTTACCGTCGACCTGTTGAGTGCGCGGGTCGTGCTGGGCGGCAACGTGATCGAGGTGGTCGATCTGCCGGGGATCTACGATCTGCACGGCTTTTCCGATGACGAGCAGATCGTCCGCAGCTTTCTCGAAAACAACCCGGTCGAGGTCTATGGTGTCATCCTGAATGCCACGCAACTCGATCACCAGCTCCCGATGGCGCTGCAGTTGTCCCAGCTCGGCGTGAAGACGGTGGTCCTCATCAACATGGCCGACGAGGCCGATCAGCTTGGCGTGCGGATCGATACCCAGGCACTGTCCGCAGGTCTCAAATGCCCGGTCGCGCTGTTCAGTGCCCGCCACGGCACGGGGTTTAACGAGGCCCGCGAGACCCTCAGCACAGCGCTCGAGCAGGCACGGCCCGTATCGCTCGATTTGCTTCGCAAGGAACTGCACGCGGATGACCAGCTCGTCGAGTACGCCGAACGTCTGGTTCAGCAAAGTGTCTCGGCACCGACGCGCCTCGTACGCGAAACCACGGAGCGCATTGACCGGATTCTGCTGCACCCGGTCGTTGGCCTGCCACTGTTCTTTCTGGCCATGCTGTTGGTTTTTCAGGCCGTGTATACCCTTGGGGCACCGTTGCAGGATAGCGTCGCCTGGCTACTCGAAGGCTTCAGGGACATGGCGCTGGCACCGCTGGCCAAGGTCTTGCCGGCCGGGCTCTACGGCTTTTTGATCGATGGGCTCTACGATGGCATCGGGACGGTGGCGTCCTTTGTACCCGTGATCATCCTGTTCTTCTTCTTCATGGCCCTGGTCGAAGACAGCGGCTATCTGGCACGGGCCGCCTATCTGACTGACGCGCTGATGGCGCGGCTGGGTCTCGACGGACGTGGCTTCGTCATGCTGTTGATGGGCTTCGGGTGCAACGTACCCGCCCTGATGGGCACACGCGTGATGCGCAGCCGCAGCATGCGCTTGCTGAGCATGCTGGTTATACCCTTCTCCCTGTGTTCCGCCCGGCTCCAGGTGTTCGTCTTCATCACCACCGCGCTGTTCGCGGCCAGTCAGGCCCCGCTTGTCCTGTTCGGTCTTTACCTCGTGAGCTTCGCGGCCGCCTTTCTGACTGCCCTGCTCTTCGGGCAACACCTGAAGAGCGACGAGCCGTTCGTGCTGGAGCTGCCCCCCTACCGGCTGCCGGTACTGCGCCAGGTGCTGCTCCGCGGCTGGCACGAGGTGTCACATTTTCTCAAGCGCGCCAGCACCTTCATCGTCACGGGGGTGGTGATGGTCTGGCTGCTGACGCATTACCCCGCAGGCGGCACGATCGGCGGGGAAGGCACTTTTGCGAACATGCTTGGATCCTGGCTGAGCCCGATTCTCGACCCGATCGGCATCAGTGCCGACATGGCGGTGATATTGATGTTCGGCTTCGTCGCCAAGGAAATCGTGATTGGCGCGATTGTCGCCATGACCGGCCTCAACGGGGATGCTCTGAACGGCTACCTGGCGACCCAGATGGACAGTCTCCAGGCGATCAGCTTCATGCTGTTTGTGCTGCTGTACACCCCGTGTCTGTCGACACTTGCCACACAGCGCAGCGAGTCGCGCAGCTGGGGATTTGTGAGTGTCAGTGTTGCCTGGTCTCTGGGTCTTGCCTGGTCGGTCAGTTTCGGCGTCTATCAGACCGCGCGCTGGCTGGGTTACTGACCCGCGTCTCTCAACCCGGCATGCACTGCGGGGAACCCCGGGGGATACCTGCCATCTGCAACCGCAAAGCCCGACTCGCCAAATCGCCACCAAAGCCATATCATTAGCCCCGGTATTGCATCGTATCAGCTCGCCGTGCCGCGCAGATGCAAACCGCTGTCAGGCGTTACGGGGGTGAGTCATGACGTATGTAGTCATCGAAAACTGCATCAAATGCAAGTACACGGACTGCGTCGAGGTCTGTCCGGTAGACTGTTTCCACGAAGGCCCGAACTTTCTGGTCATTGATCCGGACGAGTGTATCGATTGCACCCTGTGCGAGCCGGAATGCCCGGCCGAGGCCATTCTGCCGGAAGACGACATTCCGGCCGGTCAGGAGCACTTCCTGGCGCTGAATGCCGAGCTTGCCCAGGCGTGGCCGGTCATTACACAGAAGAAGGACGCCCCTCCCGATGCGGATGACTGGAACGGCAAGCCGGACAAACTGGCCCTGCTGGAACGCTAACCCGTACGGGCAGTGCCGATAAGCAACGGGTGTGACGACCGGGAATACAGCACTCCGCCTTTACCCCTACGGCACCGATCTCCTGGAGGTCACCGCCCGACGCGTTCTTGAACACTGCCAGGAGCGCCTGCCCGATCTCACACAAGCCGTGATCCTGGTACCGGATCCGGATATCGCACCGACACTGCGGCGAGCGCTCCTGGAGCAGGCGGGACAGCGCGCGGCCCTGCTGGGCCCGCAGATCGTTCCCCTGCGAACCTGGATCACCCGCTGCTGTCCTGACAAGGACCCGACACTGAGCCCGCCCGCACGCGAACTCCTGTTCGTCGAATCGATCCGGGACCACACCCATCTGTTCGGAGATGAAGACCCCTGGCGCATCAGCGAAAGTCTGCTGACCCTGTTCGATGAACTGACGCTCAACAAGCTCGTGATTCCCGGCTCAGCCGAGGCCTTTACTGACCGCCTGCGGCGCGCGTACGGCATGAGCGGTACGTCACTCAGCGGGCTGACGCGTGAAGCCCGGATGATTCACACTCTGTGGCGCGCCTGGCACGATCAGCTGGCTGCCGAACGCATGCTGGATCCGGCACTCGCCTACGTTGCCCATCTGGAAGACATCGCCGCTCAGACGCGCGCGGCAGGATTCATCTACCTCGTCGGACACCACGACCTCGCCGCAAGCGAAGGGCGCTGGTTCGAGGAAATGGTCTCGCGAGGGCGAATCGAGTGGATCACCCACGGCCGGCCCGGCGGCGCGGGTATTCGGCCCGAAGCAACGCTGAGGCGGGCACTGGAGATCTGCCCGGAACCCTGGGTCTCGCCGGACGAGGACGGCGCGGCCGGCCAGTGCCTCGACGCTGTTTTCGCCGGATCCGCCGCGGCCGATCTGGCAACCCGTGCCCGGTCCCTTGCACGGGTCTGGCCAGACAGTCCGCTCAGCGGCCGCCTGCAGGTTTTCGCGGCCGGGAATGCCGAACGCGAAGCCCAGGCGGTCGAACTGCAGATACGCCGCTGGCTGCTTGCCGACGGCAGCCGGCGCCTGGGCATTGTGACCGAGGATCGGCGGCTGGCACGCCGGATCCGTGCGCTTCTCGAACGTGCCGGCATCGAACTCCAGGATAACGGGGGCTGGGCGCTGTCGACCACCAGCGCCGCGGCGGCGCTGGAACGCTGGCTGGAGACCGTGGAAGAAGACTTCGCTTACCAGCCTCTCCTGGACCTGCTCAAGTCAGCCTTTGTCTTTCCCGATGATCCGGCTGAGTCACGCCTGTCCAGCGTCTATCGCCTGGAACAGGACATCGTCTTCCATGAGCAGATTGCCCGCGGCCTTGACCGGTTTCGCCGCCATATCGACTACCGTCACCGACGGCTTCCCTGGCCTTCCGAGGAAACCCCGCGGCGGCTTCATGAGCTGCTGGATCGGCTCGACAAGTCGGCCGCGCCGCTCCACGAGCTGCGTGCCCACAGCCATGCCGCCCGCCTCTGTCTCGCGCGCCTGCGCCAGAGCATGGAATCACTGGGGATGTGGGCGGCATTCGGGGCAGACCCCGCAGGACAGCGCATCCTGCAGATCTGGGAAGACCTCGATGCGGCGGCACGCCATTGTCCCTTACCGCTTAACTGGCTCGAGTTCCGCGCCTGGCTGGGACGCGCGCTGGAAAGGCACACCTTCCGACCGGTCCGGCGTTCGGCGCCGGTGCAACTGCTGACCCTGTCGCAGAGCCGCGCGCACCGCTTTGACGGACTGGTCATTGCCGGCTGTGATCAGGCCCGGCTTCCCGGCCCGCCGCCGTCAAGCCCCTACTTCAACGACGGCGTGCGCCATGAACTGGGGTTGCCGGGGCGAGACGAACAGCTGACCAGCCGCCTGCACGACTTTCGGCGCTTGCTGGAAGCGGCACCGGCGGTTCTCCTCACCTGGCGAAAAGAAGATCTGGGCGAGCCCAACCTGCCCAGTCCCTGGATTGAACGGCTGACCAGTTTTCACGAATTTGCCTACCAGGCTGACCTGGATGCCACCGAGCTTGGCGAGATTCTCGGTCAGCCCGGTTCACAGGTGGCGAGCAATTTTCCGCTGCTCCCGCCGTCTGAAAAGCTTGCTCCGCGCCCGCGGCTGTCTCCCGGGCTGCGACCCAGGGTTCTCAGTGCAAGCGCCTATCAGCAGCTTGTCGATTGCCCGTACCAGTTCTACGCGGCCTACTGCCTCAACCTGCAGGCACCCGAACCGGTGCGCGAGGCGCTGCAGAAATCCGATTATGGCCAGCGTGTACACCGGTGTTTGCAGGCCTTCCACGCCGATGTGCCGGGTCTGCCGGGGCCGTTCCGGGAACGTGTCGCACAGAGTAACCGCGACATGGCGGTCAAGCTGCTCGAGGCTATCTCACAGGCGGTCTTTGCACGTGATCTGGAGGACAACTTCGAGCACCGGGGCTGGCTGAAACGCTGGCTGGCACAGATCCCCGGCTACGTCGACTGGGACATCCGGCGTGAGTCGCACTGGCAGGTTGCGGCGGTGGAACGCTCAGCGCAGCAGGAAATCAATGCGGGACTGGAAGTCAGGGGACGGCTCGATCGGATAGACCGGCACCAGGAGGCGCTGGCAATCGTTGACTACAAGACCGGTAGCGCTGCCAGTCAGGATGCCGTTGCGACGGGTGAGGACGTACAACTCGCCCTGTATGCAGCACTCACAAACGGCGGGGCGGTTCGCGTCGAGTATCTGCTGCTCGACAGCAAACCCGTCAAGAGCGGCGCGCTGCTGGAGGGTGAATCGCTCGCGCTGCTGAGCCAACAGAATCGGCGACGGCTGGAGCAGATCGTTGCCGATATCGACGCGGGTGTGCCCTTACCGGCCTGGGGTGACGACAGAACCTGCCGTTACTGCGCGATGGATGGCATTTGCCGAAAGCAGGCGTGGTCGGACGCTGGCGATACGGTGCCGACATGAACGGCGCCAGGGTAATGCGCGAGGCGGGCAAGTGGCAGGCACACGGCCAAAAAAAAGGGGCGACTTCAGTGAGTCGCCCCGGGTCCCTTCGCAAGCATTTCCGGCTCGCTTCAATTCCCTTTGAGGTTGCCCTCCATTGGACTCTTTCCTGCCCCCCTCCAGTGTCCGCATCCCGTTAAAAATGCTGAAGGCAGCAGCGAGCCTGCCCCGCATTGTTCACTTTCTTGGGGCTGCCGACAAGGTCTGATTTTGCGTCAAGAACCCGTCATTTCTGATCATCGATCCGGGTCAAAACGGGTGCCGGAAAAATAAGACTGACCGGTCATTGCCTTAGCAGCCCGGGGCCCCTCGCCGGTGCAAACCGCACCCCGATCCGGGCCCGCCCGCCAGCATTTTTTTGGGATAAAGCTTGCAGGGAAACTGCGACCCACAGGGGCTGACCCGGGGCCGGTTTACCACCGGCCACCCCGCAAAGTATGCTGTGCGCCGCCATGCCCAGCGAATCTTCACCAACAGACCCGGCACACAGTGCCTGCGTGCATGCCTCCGCCGGCACCGGCAAGAC
Organism: uncultured Gammaproteobacteria bacterium; assembly: GCA_963707015.1. Classification (GTDB taxonomy): domain Bacteria; phylum Pseudomonadota; class Gammaproteobacteria; order Thiohalobacterales; family Thiohalobacteraceae; genus CAVPOO01. The sequence continues at coordinate 128,315 of CAVPOO010000017.1, read as the reverse complement.
CTGGCAGCTGGTGACTCGCATCATCCGCCTGCTCCTGTCAGGTACGCCGTCTGCCAGCATCCTCGCGGTTACTTTTACCCGCAAGGCGGCCGCCGAGATGATGGAGCGGCTTGGGGCGCGCCTGAAGGCGCTCGCCCGCGCCGACGACGCCCGCCTGCAGGGCCTGCTCGCGGAGATGGGCGTGGAGTCCGATGACGCCGTGTTCCAGCGTGCGCGATCCCTCTACGAGGCCTTCCTGCTGAATCCGCGACCGTTGCGCGCCACTACCTTCCATGCCTTCTGTCAGGAGGTGCTGCAGCGCTTCCCGCTCGAGGCGAACGTGCCGCCCGGTTTCGAACTTCTCGAGGCCGACGCCAGCGTTCGGCAGGCTGCCTGGGATGCACTCTTTGCCGAGACGACCCACACACCGCAAAGCCGGCTGGCCAGGGACGTGGACGAGTTGTTCGCGCTTTGTGGCAGCCTCGACAGTACCCGCAAGGCGCTGAAGAGTTTCCTCGATCACCGCATTGACTGGTGGGCACTTTGTCAGGGCCGGCAGGAACCGGCGAGCTGGGCGGCAGAACAGCTGAAACAGGATCTCGGCATCGATCCGGCCGGCGATCCGATCGCGGATTTCTTCTCGGACCGCCGCTGTGGGCTGCTGCGCGAGTTTGCCGACCTGATTGGCCGGCATGAAACCAGTACCAACAACCAACGCAAGGCGGACATCGAACGGGGTCTGCTGACGGATCCTGCCCCGACCGAACGCTTTGCCGATATCCGACGGGCCTTTCTTACCCAGGCAAACACGCCACGGAAGTCCGATGCCAACAAGGCGGTCCGCAAGAGCCTGGGCGATCAGAATGCGGAACGTATGGCCAGGCTGCACATCGAGTTGAGTCAGGATGTGCTGGACTGCTGCGACAGACTGGCGCGTCTGGCAACCTGGCGTCGGACCACCGCCTGGTATCGCGTCGGTCAGCGCCTGCTCGAGCATTTCCAGCAGCTCAAGCGCGAACAGCGCCTACTGGATTTCAACGATCTGGAGTGGCACGCCTACCGTCTGCTGAACAGCGGCGACAACGCGCAATGGGTGCAGTACAAACTCGACGCGCGTATCGACCATCTTCTGATCGATGAATTTCAGGATACCAACCCGACCCAATGGCGACTGTTGCTGCCGCTGCTCAAGGAGCTCGCCGCCGGCAACGACACCCGCCGGCGCAGTGTCTTTCTGGTGGGTGACGCGAAACAATCCATCTACCGTTTCCGGCGCGCTGATGCCCGCCTGCTGGATGCAGCCAGTGAGTGGCTGGAACAGTCTCTGCACGCCGGACAGCACACGCTGGAGTCATCGTGGCGATCATCGCCGGCGATCATCCAGTTCGTCAATTGCGTCTTCGGCACGGGTGTGCTGCATGAACAACTGCGCGATTTCCGCGCCCATAGCACACACCTCAACGATCTGTGGGGCAGAGTGGAGGTGCTTCCAATCATCCGGGCCACAGCCAGCGACGACGACGGCGATGATGCCGGTGTCGGCGGCATCGGATTGCGAGATCCGCTGCGCATGCCGCGCCGGATCGCCGAGGATCTGCGCCACTATCAGGAAGGACTGGAGATCGCTCAACGCATCCGCGACCAGATCGACGGGCGGGCACCGGTAGGAGAAACAGGCGCGGCCCGACCCATGCGCTACAGCGATGTCCTGATCCTGATGCGCAGTCGCACCCACCTGCCGGCCTATGAACAGGCGCTGCGGGATCGCGGAATTCCCTATATCGGGGGGGGACGCGGGACACTGCTGGAGAGCCTCGAGGTGCGCGACCTCGAGGCCCTGCTCAATGTGCTCATTGCACCCTACCACAACCTGGCCCTCGCCCAGGTACTGCGCTCACCCCTGTTCCATGTCAACGACGAGGATCTGCTCTCGTTGGCGCAGCCGGGCCAGGGGCTCTGGATTGAACGTCTGCAGAGGTTGGCGGACACGCTGCCGGCGGCCCATCCCTTGAGCGTTGCCGCAAGCTGCCTGGCACGCTGGCAGAAACAGGTCGGGCGCCTGCCGGTGCATGATCTTCTCGACCGCATCTACCACGAAGGCGATGTGATCAACCGCTTTGCCCGGGCATTTCCGATCCCCCTGCGGGCACGGGTGCGCGCGAACCTGACGCGCTTTCTGGAACTGGCACTGGAGGTGGACAGCGGTCGCTATCCCAGCCTGCCTCACTTTATCAACCGTCTACAGGAACTGCGGGCCTACGCAGCCGATGCCCCCGACGATGCCCCGCCGGACAGCTGCGGGAGTGAGCGGGTACGGATCATGACCGTTCACGGGGCCAAAGGTCTGGAAGCACCGTTCGTCGTACTCGTGGACAGCGCAACAAGCGGGCGTTCCGATCGCGCCTGGGAGGCACTGGTCGAATGGCCTGCGAGTCAGGACCGCCCCAGCTGTTTCCTGCTCGCCGGCAGGAAAGACGAACTCGACACGTTCAGTGCGACCCGCATTCAGACCGAGGAGACCGCCGATGCCTGCGAGGAAGCCAATCTGTTATACGTGGCGCTGACACGGGCCCGGCAGTTTTTGACCATCTCGGCTGCGGCGCCAGCGCGCGGCTCAGACCTGGGCTGGTACGCTCTGATTGCCTCCCAGATCGAGGCTGCCGAGCCGCTTGAGAACGGCCAGGCGTGGCAACTGGAGCATGGTGAACCGCCGGTACTTGCTGATGTGATTGACCAACAAGCCGCGGCGCCTGCGATCGATGCACGGCTGTCACGGCCGCTGTCTGTGCACATGCCGGAACGCGAGATTGCGCCCAGCCGGGAAGCCGAGACGTTTTTGTCGACTGCGACCACCGATATCGACAGCCGTCGCCGCGGCACCGCCATCCACCGATTCCTCGAACTCCTCTCGGGTGTGCCGGCATTCGACGAGGGACAGGCCCTGCGCAAGGTCGCACGCGAGCACCAGCGCGAAACCGAGGACCCGGAACTCATGGGCTATCTGGCCGAGGCACGCCAGACCCTGACCGAGAAACGCTTCCATCACTGGTTCGATGCAGACGGCTATGATCGGGCCTATAATGAAGTACCTGTCGCCTATTCGGCACAGGGCGCACTGGTCTACGGGATCATCGACCGGGTGGTGATACGCGGCGAGCGCGTCGATATCATCGACTATAAAACACATCAGATTGCAGCGGATTCGCTCAGCGAAGTCGGCGACCAGTACGCTGCCCAGATGCGCCTTTATGCACGCGGCGCCGCGCAGCTGTGGCCCGAGCGGGAGGTCCATGCATGGTTGCTGTTTACCGCCTGCGGCCAATCGATCGAAATTCCCGTGAGTGAGGAAATTGCAGCGGCTCCTCAGGTAACGGTTTAGATCCCGGCACAACACCGGCATTGTAAGGATGGTCTATGGCTGATTCCCCGTTCGTCTTCGAGGTCACGGAACAGAGCTTTGAGCAGCTGGTTGTGGAGACTTCGCATCGCGTTCCGGTGCTTGTCGACTTCTGGGCGGAATGGTGCGGGCCCTGCCAGATGCAGTTACCGGTCCTGCTGAAACTGGCCGACGAGCAGCAGGGGAAATTCCTGCTGGCAAAGGTCAATACGGATGTCGAGCGGGGACTGGCCACGCGGTTTGGCATTCGCAGCATACCCACCATGAAGCTGTTCCGCGACGGCAAGGTCGCGGAAGACATTCTGGGTGCCCAGACCGAGTCTGTCCTGCGCGCGCTGCTCGATCGTTACATCGAACGCGCGTCCGACAGGATGCGCGAAGAGGCGCTGCAAGCCGAGCGGGCCGGGCAACCCGAGCAGGCACTGGCGTTATTGCGCAGCGCCAGGGTCGAGGATCCTGAAAACCCGCGTCTCAAGCTGGATCTGGCCCGCATCGCGATACGCCAGGGACTGTTCGACGAAGCCCGGCAGAGCCTGGATGCGCTGCCACCGGAGGCGCGCGATGAGCAGGATGCGCGCCGCCTGATGGCGCTGCTCGAGATCGCACGCAGCACGGCAGGCGACACGACGCTTAGCGACCTCGAACGGCGCATTGCGGCCAATCCCGACGATCTGGACGCCAGACTACAGCTTGGCGGTGGCTATGCCCTGGAAGAGAACTATGCCGCTGCCATGGACCAGTACCTGGAAATCCTGCGGCGTGACCGGGCGTTCAAAGACGATGCCGGTCGCAATGGAATGCTGGCTGTTTTCGATCTGCTGGGAAATACCGGCGAGCTTGTCAGTCGTTACAGAAAGCTCATGTTCAACGTGCTGCACTGACGCTCCGCGCACCCCTGCCCCGCATTTCTCGAGCGCTGACAATCGCTTGTGGCTGGTTGACGCACCGGAGTCTGCGCAAGACTCTACTCCTATAGCCGGCACCTGACAGCGCGCCCCGGGCCCGTGTGCCCGGGGCGCCAGGTGCTGGTACTAATGAATCTTGCCGTTCACCAGCGCCTCGAGTTTGTCCGCCGGCATATAACCGGGAAATACGGTCCCATCCTCCAGGATAATCGCGGGCGTTCCCCGCAAACCCAGCTCGCTCACCAAGGCGAGGTGTTTGTCGATTGGATTGTCACAGCGTTTCGCGTCCAGCGCCTTGCCCGCCTTGGCGTCTGTGAGCGCCTTGTTGCGGTCCTTGGCACACCAGACCGACTCCGTCTTGTAGTAGGAAGGCGTATCTGGCCCTGAGCGGGGGAAAAACAGATACCGCACCGTAATACCGCGGCGGTTGATGTCATCAATTTCAGCATGCAGTTTCCGGCAGTAGGTACAGTCGACATCCGTAAACACGGTAATCTCGTGCTGCGGATTCTTGGCCGGGAAGATCACCATGTTCTCCTCACCGACCGCTGCCACGGCATCCTTGCGCAGCACCTTCTCGCGATCTTCTGTCAGATTGCGCAGCGTCTGCAGATCCAGCAGGTTACCCTGAACGAGGTAGCGTCCATCACGCGTGACATAGAAAAGCTTGGAGCCGAAGGTCACTTCATACAGATCGCTGGCGGGTGAGGGCGTGATCGAGTCGGGCGCTGCGTCCCCGGTTACCTGGACCAGGGCTTTGCGGATGCCTTCCACCTCCGCGTCGTCAGCCAGGACAGGGGTAGCCAGGGTAACTGCGGCCAGCGCCGCGTAAAGCCATAAGTTTTTCATAGGAAACCTGCTGTTTAAAAGGGTTTTTGGGGTGGGGGGTCGATCCTTCGCATTCTCGCTGATCATTTCCTGGTACGCAAATACCGGCCTTTTAAATGTGACAGTGAACGGCGTTGAAAGTTTCTCTGTCGCCACTGGGTCGCCACTCGCGGGCCACCTAAGGGTCAAGACAACTGCCCCGCGCCCAGACACTTAAGAGACGCGGCGACCGTGAGCAAGAGCGGCTAGCCGCGCGGATGGTGCGCCGCGTGCAGGTCACGCAGCCGCTCACGCGCGACATGGGTGTAGATCTGGGTCGTGGAAAGATCACTGTGACCGAGCAGCATCTGCACAACCCGCAGGTCGGCGCCATGATTTACCAGGTGTGTCGCAAATGCATGGCGCAGGGTATGTGGCGACAGCGAGCTGCGGATTCCGGCGCGAACTGCATAGGTCTTCAATCGGTGCCAGAAGGCATGCCGCGTCATGGGACCATCGTTTCGTCCTGGAAACAGACAATCGCTCGTCCTGCCCCTGAGCAACTCGGGCCGTACGTCGCGCGAGTAACGCTGTACCCAGTCGAGCGCTTCCTCACCAAGCGGCACCAGACGCTCCTTGCTGCCCTTGCCGACAACCTGAACCACGCCCTGGCGAAGATTGATCTGGGCACAGCGCAACGAGACGAGTTCCGAAACGCGCAAGCCGGAGGCATACAGCAGCTCGAGCATGGTGCGATCGCGCCAGCCGAGCGACGTATCAAGATCCGGCGCTGCCAGCAGTAGCTCGACCTCTGCCTCACTCAACGATTTTGGCAAGGGCCGCCCCAGACGCGGCGACTCGATACGCGCACTGGGATCTTCGTCGATGCGGCCTTCGCGCACCTGATAGCGGTAGAATTTTCGCAGACTCGAAAGCAGGCGCGCCATAGTCCGGGCACTTGCACCGCCCGATGCCCGTGCGGCGATGTAAGCCAGCAGCACCTCACGCCGGGCCCCAAGGAGCGCGCCGTGCCGGCCGACCAGCCAGCGTGCAAACCCCTGCAGGTCATTGCGATAGGCAGACAGGGTGTGGTCACTGAGCCCTTGCTCCAGCCACGCGGCATCGAGAAAACGTTCAATCTCGTCGCGATCGAGGTCGGGAAGCACGCGCGGCGCGGCTGTATCCTTGTGTCGCGCGCCCGCCATCCAGCTATGCCTGGTCGCGCTTGCCTGACACCAGGCTCGTGATCAGCTCCATGGGCAGCGGAAATACGACCGTCGAATTCTGCTCCCCGGCAATCTCTGTCAGCGTCTGCAGATAGCGCAGCTGCATGGAGTTCGGCTGCGTGGCCAACTGTCTCGCCGCTTCGACGAGCTTGGCCGCCGCCTGGTTCTCGCCCTCGGCATGAATCACCTTGGCGCGACGTTCGCGTTCTGCCTCTGCCTGCCGGGCAATCGCGCGAATCATGCTTTCATCGATATCCACATGCTTGATCTCCACGTTGGCGACCTTGATACCCCAGGCATCTGTCTGACTGTCCAGCAGGCGCTGGATATCGGCGTTCAGCTTCTCGCGTTCTGCAAGCATATCGTCGAGTTCGTGCTGACCCAGCACCGATCGCAGCGTGGTCTGCGCGAGCTGACTGGTCGCTGCAAAAAAATCCTCGACCTGAATAATGGCGCGTTCCGGATCAATGACCCGGAAATAGATGACTGCATTGACCTTTACCGACACGTTGTCCCGCGATATGACATCCTGGCTCGGCACGTCCATGACGACCGTACGCAGGTCAACGCGCACCATCTGCTGTACCAGCGGAATGAGGATGATGAGACCAGGTCCCTTGACCTTCCAGAAACGGCCGAGCATAAACACGACCCCGCGTTCGTATTCACGCAGGATACGGATCGATGCGACCAGCAGTCCCAGTACCACTGCGATAACGGCAATTACACCTGGCGCCATAGCCATCGTTACTCCTCCCCGATTGGTTCAATGTTGAGCACAAGACCATCAACTGCGGTCACCTGTACGCGCTGGCCCTGTTTAAGCCGTTGCGCCGAGCGGGCCGTCCAGACCTCACCGTGGACACGGATACGCCCCTCGCCCTGAAAGTCCTCCAATACCACGCCGACTGCGTTGCGCATCTCTTCCCGACCCGTCACCACCGGCCGCTGGCGTGCCTTTATCGCCATACCGATAAACCCCATGAAAAAGCCGGCGCTGATCAGGGCGAACGAGCCGATCAGGGGCAAGGACACGGCAAGCTCGCCCCCATCCTCGTCGAACAGCATCACGGAGCCCATCACGAAGGCGATCATGCCGCCAATCCCGAGCGCCCCGAAACTCGGCACGAAGGCTTCGGCCAGCATGAACAGGATACCCAGCGCGAGCAGCCCGAGCCCGGCGTAATTGATCGGCAGGATATGAAAGGCAAACAGGGCAAGCAACAGACAGATCGCGCCCGCGACACCGGGCAGGATATACCCCGGATTGGCAAACTCGAAGAACAGCCCATACATCCCGATCAACAGCAGGATATAGGCAACATTGGGGTCGGTGATCACGGACAGCAAGCGGTTGCGCCAGTCGGGCTCCACCCTGGTCACCGTGCGGCCGCTCGTCTCCAGGATTCTGCTTTGCTGATTAATCTGCACCTCATACCCATTGAGTTGCCGTAACAGGTCGGGGATGTTGGATGCGACAAGATCGATCACCTCGAGCGACAAGGCCTCCTCGGCAGGCAGACTGGCCGCACTGCGCACGGCCCGTTCCGCCCAGTCGGCGTTGCGGTTCCGCATCTGGGCGAGGCCCCGGATATAGGCTACCGCATCGTTAACCAGCTTGCGGTCCATGGCGTCAGCCTCGGGTTGTGTCTCCTTCGTTTCAGAATCCGCGCCGGGTGACGGTTTGCCCTCAGGTCCGGCAGATTTGGGCAGTCCGCCGATCTGCACCGGTGTTGCCGCACCCAGATTGGTGCCCGGCGCCATGGCAGCCACATGACAGGCATACAGAATGTAGGTGCCGGCACTGGCGGCGCGTGCGCCGCTGGGTGCGACAAAACCTGCCACGGGCACGGGCGAGGCCAGGATCGCCTGCACAATGTCACGCATTGCCAGGTCCAGGCCACCCGGCGTGTCCATCTGCAGAACAACAAGCTCGGCGTCGCCCACGCGCGCCCGCTCGAGCCCGCGTTCGATGTAGTCACTGGTTGCGGCACCGATAGCACCGTCGACCTCGAGCAGTAGAATACTGCCGGGATCGCCGGCATAGCTGCCTGCCGGCAGCAGCAGGCAGGCCAGAGTAACGAGCCGCAGAAAAGCCTTGATCATCTTCCGGGTCCAGAGCGCGATAATGGTACAGTAATGGCTCGCGAAACGATTTGCCAGTCTCACGAGTCCACCGCATGCACACACCGACGCCCCCGTCCATGGCCAAGGCCTCTTCGCTGAGCAATGGCGCATTGCTCAGCCTGGTTCAGGCGATGGTCAATGAGATGCACCCGGGCAAACACGCACCGGCGGTCGCGCTTGGCAGCCGCCTCGAGCGCGACCTCGGTCTGGACAGTCTCGGACGCGTCGAGCTCTTGCTGCGCATCGAGCAGGCCTCGGGCATGACCCTCGCAGAACAGGACGTGCTCGATGCAACCACCGTCGGCGACTTGTTCCAGTTACTGGGCAAGGATGTTGGAGGCAGGGAGTCAGCGAGTCCACGGACACCCGCTGCGGCCTGGGAGGATCAGCGGCCTCTGAACAGCCCTGCCCAGGCCGACAGCCTGGCGCAAATGCTGGTGCGCCAGGCCCAACGGGCGCCTGACTGGCACTACCTCTACCTGTATGAAGGCTCAGACGAGCCGCAACCGGTCAGTTTCGGGGATCTGGTTGCCGGTGCGGAGATCGTCGCCGGTGGACTGCGTGAACGCGATGTCGAACCCGGCCAGTGTGTGGCGATCATGTTACCCACCAGCCGTGACTTTTTCGCCGCCTATTACGGCATCCTGTTTGCCGGTGCCGTCCCCGTACCCATCTATCCGCCGACCAGCCGCGCGGGTCTCGCGGACCACCTGAAAAGGCAGGCAGGCATACTGAACAATGCCTTGGCCCCGATTCTGATCAGCACCGCGGATGCAAAGCCCGTCACACGCATACTGCAGGCGCTTTGCCCCAGCCTGCGATCCATCAGCACCGTCGCGGAACTCGGGGCAGCCGGGTCCCGCGCCTGCCTGCTGGGGCAAGCCGACGATCTCGCGCTGATCCAGTACACCTCGGGCAGCACCGGCCAGCCCAAGGGTGTCATGCTCAGCAACGCCAACCTGCTGGCCAACGTCACAGCGCTCGGCCAGGTCACCCGGGTCAGCCCCGATGACCGGTTTGTAAGCTGGCTGCCCCTGTATCATGACATGGGGCTGATCGGCGCCTGTTTCGGCACCCTGTGCCACGGCGTCCCGCTGGCGCTCATGTCTCCACTGGCGTTCATTACACGTCCACGGCGCTGGCTGCATACAATTCACAGACACCGGGGCACGCTCTCGGCCGCACCCAATTTTGCCTATCAGCTGTGTGCCTCCCGGCTGACAGACGCCGATCTGGAGGACCTCGATCTGTCCTGCTGGCGGCTGGCGCTGAATGGCGCCGAACCGGTCCATGCCGTGACCCTGGAATCATTCATTGAACGTCTGGCGCCCTACGGCTTTGCCCGGGAGGCCATGACCCCGGTATACGGCCTGGCGGAAAACTCTGTCGGCCTTGCCTTTCCCCCGCTGGGGCGAGGCCCACGCGTCGAGCGGATCGATCGGGAACGCTTTGCGGCCCATGGCACGGCGCAGCCGGCTGGTGTCGATGAGGCCAACGCCCTGTACTTTGTCAGCGGAGGCCTGCCTCTGCCCGGCCACGAGATCCGCATTGTCGATGCCCATGGCCACGAATTACCGGAGCGCCAGCAGGGACTGTTGCAGTTTCGCGGGCCCTCGGCCACATGCGGTTATTTGCGCAATCCTCAGGCGAGCGCCGAATTGTTCGATGCTGACTGGCTCAATGCGGGCGACTATGCTTACCTCGCCGACGGCGAAGTCTTCATCACCGGGCGCGCCAAGGACGTCATCATCCGGGCCGGTCGCAACATCTATCCCTATGAGCTGGAACAGGCAGTCGGTGAGCTGCCGGGTATCCGCCAGGGCGCGGTCGCCGTGTTTGCGACGAGCGATTCGGCCGCTACACGGGAGCGCCTGATCGTTCTCGCCGAGACGCGTTTTCGCGACGAAAACAAGCTTGCGGCACTGAAAGGCGTCATAGGCGGACTTGCGACCGAACTCACGGGCAGCGAACCTGATGATATCGTGCTCGCCCCGCCGCGGAGCGTTCTGAAGACATCCAGCGGCAAGATTCGTCGTGCTGCCTGTCGCGCGGCTTATGACCACGGCCGGTTCACTGCCGCGGCCCGCCAGGGCGCTCGCTCCACGAGCCTGCGCAGTCTTGCGGCGGCGGCCCCGCTGCTGCAGCGGGCTGCGCGTCTGCTGCGTGATTACGCCTACGCCGGCTATGCCTGGCTGGTGTTTCTCATGCTGGGCATACCTGCGAACCTGCTGTTAGTAATCATTCCGTCCCGAAAAGGCGCCTACCGCATGGCGCATCTCGGCAGCCGCCTGCTCGCACGGCTGCTCGGCATACCCGTGCAGGTCCGGGGCCTGGAAAACCTGGAGCAAGCGGGAATCTGTGTGGTCGCAGCCAATCACGCCAGCTATATCGACGCGATCGTAATGATTGCCGCTTCGCCGCTCCCCCTGCACTTTGTCGCGAAAGCGGAGCTGCGCCGCCACCTGCCCATCCGGCTGGCACTGGAACGACTGGGCACCGAATTCGTAAAACGCAGCGACGCTCAGCACGGCATACAGGTAACGGAAAAGCTCGCCGAACGCGTGAGGCGCAGCGGGATTGTGGTCTATTTCCCGGAAGCCACCTTTACGCGTGCTGTCGGCCTGCGGCCCTTCCGTATGGGCGCATTCGTTACCGCTGCCCGCACCCGCGTACCGCTGGTCCCGATCGCGATTCGCGGCAGTCGCAGCATACTGCGCGGCGACAGCTGGTTTCCGCGCCGGGGCGAACTGGACATTACCATCGGCGCGGCCATCCATCCCCGTGATGATAGCTGGGAATCCGCGGTAAGACTGCGCGCAGAGGTACGCGCCTTTATCCTCGAACACTGCAGCGAGCCCGATCTCGCCGATCACGCCTCGATAGCGCTGGCGGGTAACTAGCCCGCATTTCTCACCGGGCGGCGATAGAGTCACATAATGCACTGAGGTAACGAACAGAGTGCAGATCAGGGAAAAGACAGCGTGTAATCAGGCCGTGCCTATCCCGGCCCTGGCTGGTTCTCGCGCGCCCGGCGCTCCGGCTCGCGGGCGCGCATGCGTAGGTGCGGAGACGGGGCGCAGCGGTCGCGCGGAGTATATAGTGCGAAGCTGGCGCGCTTACGGCCACTCCCGCGACTAGCCTACGGCCCCGTGTCGCGGCCGCGACTTGCTCTTCACTCAAGTGGTAGCTACGGCTACCACTTTATCGCGCCCAGGGCTCGGCTGTGCCAAGCCCGCTCCGCAGGCGAAAGGTCCACTGGACCTTTCGCTTTCCTGGCTCCGCCCAGCGCGGCATCCGGACACACGAGCCCTGCGCCAGCATCCGGGATCCCGGTGAGAAATGCGGGCTAGCCCGGATTTCTCACCGGGCAGCCTGGATGCGCTTGCGCATGAACGCATAGTACATGATCGGTATCACCACCAGCGTCAGCAGCGTCGAGACCACCAGACCGAAGACAAGAGATACGGCGAGCCCGCGGAAGATCGGATCATCCAGTATGAACAATGCGCCAAGAACCGCTGCCAGCCCCGTCAGCACAATCGGCTTGGCCCGCGCCGCACCGGCGCGCACCACCGCCTGCTCAAGACCGACACCGCGGCGCAGTTCCTGATTGATGAAATCCACCAACAGAATGGAGTTGCGCACGATGATGCCTGCCAGGGCAATCATGCCGATCATCGATGTCGCCGTGAACTGTGCGCCAAGCAAGGCATGCCCGGGCATCACACCAACGATGGTCAGCGGGATCGGGGCCATGATGACCAGTGGCACGAGGTAGGAATGAAACTGCGCGACGACCAGAAGGTAAATCAGGATCAGGCCTACCGTGTAGGCGATACCCATGTCGCGGAAGGTTTCATAGGTGACCTGCCATTCACCATCCCATTTCAGGCTGTAACGGTACGCATTATCGGGCGCTGTCACCAGCGACTGACGCAGCGGCTCGTCTTGTGCCGCGCGAAGCCCGGCAAGTTTTCGGTAAAGATCCGCCATACCATACAACGGACTATCGAGATCGCCGGCCATATCGCCGGTGACAAAAACGACTGGCAGCAGATCCTTGTGATAAACGGCTTGTTCACGCGTCGATTCAACCAGCGACACGAGATCGGCGATCGGAACCAACGCGCCATTGTCACTGCGCACCTTGAAGGCCAGCAGCGACTCCACATCGGCCTTGTCTGCGACCGGCAGCTCTGTGCGTATCGGCACCGGGTGTTTTGCGTGTGCGTCATGCAGGTACCCCATGTCTTCGCCCTGCAGGGCGGCGCCGATCGCTGATACCACGTCCCTCTGGCTCACACCCAGCTGCGCCGCCTTGTGGCGATCGACACCCACAATCCAGCGCAGTGCACCTGCCTCGGCACTGTCGTCAACATCGACGATATCGCGGGTCTGCTCAAACACCTCACGAACCTGTTCCGCGACACGCAGCTGGCCGCCATAATCCAGTCCATAGATCTCAGCAACCAGCGGTGCCAGCACGGGGGGTCCGGGCGGCACCTCCACAAGCTTCACATTGGCGCCATAGTGCCTGCCTATGGCCTGCAGTGGCCCGCGCACTGCGCCCGCGATGTCGTGGCTGGCGCGCTCGCGCGCGTGCCTGTCGACCAGATTGACCTGAATGTCACCAAGATTGGCCCCGCTGCGCAGAAAATACTGGCGCACCAGCCCATTGAAACTGATAGGCGAGGCCGTACCCGCATAGACCTGGTAATCGGTAACCTCCGGAATCCGTGCCAGATAGCGGCCGAGTTCGGTGAGCACGCGGTTGGTCTGCTCCAGCGCCGTCCCCTCCGGCATGTCGACCACGACCTGAAATTCCGACTTGTTGTCGAAGGGCAGCATCTTGAGGATGACAAGTTTTGCGGCTGCCAGCCCGACCGACAGAACAATCAGCAGTACAATAGCCCCGAACATGCCCCAGCGAGCACGCCGACCGTCGTCACCCCGAAGGAAAGGTCGCAAGGTCCGCGTAAACAGGCTGTGCAGCCCCGTGTCATCTGACGCCGCCGCGGCCGCATGCGCGTGCCTGACCCCGCGCAGCACCCGGAATGACAGCCATGGCGTTACCGCCAGTGCCACGGCCAGGGAAATGAGCATGCCCATGCTGGCGTTGATAGGGATAGGGCTCATGTAGGGCCCCATCAAGCCGGTCACGAAGGCCATGGGCAACAGGGCAGCGATAACCGTGAAGGTGGCAAGGATCGTCGGGCCACCGACCTCGTCAACGGCGACCGGGATCGCTTCAAGCAGCGTGCGGTCGCCCATCTGCATATGCCGGTGAATGTTTTCCACGACGACAATCGCGTCATCGACCAGGATCCCGATCGAGAAAATCAGCGCAAACAACGACACCCGATTGAGCGTGAAACCCCAGGCCCAGGAGGCAAACAGCGTGATCGCCAGCGTTACCACGACAGCCACACCGACAATCATGGCCTCTCGCCAACCCAAGGTGAACATGACCAGCAGAACCACAAAGCTCGTCGCAAAGACCAGTTTACCGATGAGCTTCCGGGCCTTCTCGTTGGCCGTCACCCCGTAATTGCGCGTGACCGTTGCCTCGACACCCTCGGGGACAAAGGTCCCCTGGAGTGAGGCAAAGCGCTCGACGACCTGCCTGGCAACAACCACAGCATTGGTACCCGGCTGCTTCGCCACCGCGAGCGTAACCGCGGGGAACTCGCCGCGTGCGCTTACCCCCTTGCGGGCGGCAGCCGGACCCGTGCCAAACCAGACGTATTGCTCCGGCTGATCGGGGCCATAACGGATCTCGGCGACGTCACGCAGGTACACGGGGGCACCTTCGCGCATTCCGATGATCAACGCACCCACCTCCTCGGGCTCGCTCAGGAACTGCCCGGCCCGTACCGGAATCTCGTGGTTCTCTGCGCTCAGGGCACCGGCATCCTGCGAGACGTTCCCATCCCGCAACGCCTTGCGCAGATCATCCAGTGCGATGTCGAAGCCCGCCATGCGCTGCGCGTCCAGCAATACGTGCACGACCGCTTCCGGACCACCGAGGGTGTAAACGGCCCGTGTACCGGGGACACGCTTGAGTTCCGCCTCGACGGCATGCGCGACCTTCTTCAGATCAGCAGCACCTCGCGCCGGGTCTTGCGTCCAGAGCGTGAGCGTGAGGACGGGCACATCGTCGATCCCCTTGGGCTTCACGATCGGCTGACCGACGCCGAGCCCCTGAGGCAACCAGTCCTGGTTCGAATAAAGCGCGTTGTAGAGTCTCACGATGGCCTGGGTGCGGTCCTCGCCAACATCAAATTCGACGGTCAGCAGGGCTCGCCCGGGCCGTGACAGTGAATAGATATGCTTGATGCCCTCGATCTCTGAAACCACCTGCTCGGCCGAGGTCGTGACCAGCTGCTCGACCTCCCGCGCGCTGGCGCCGGGAAAGGGAATGAAGACATTCGCGAAAGTGACATCGATCTGCGGTTCTTCTTCACGGGGTGTCACCAGAACGGCGAACACGCCGAGCAGAATGCCCATCAGCGCCAGGAGCGGCGTAATCTGGGACTGCAGGAACTGCCTGGCCAGCGCACCGGAAAACCCCAGACCTTCACTCATGACCCTGCTCAGCGAGCTGCCGCTTGAGAACTATGCCGGCCTGCAACGGATCAAGGGCAACCCTCTCGCCTGCCTCGAGACCGGCCAGCACGACCGTCTGACCATCACCCAGTGCATGTCCGCTGCGGATCTGGCGCAAGCCCACCTGACCGGATTCTTTCACCACATAGACGCCGGTCACTTCGCTGCGATGCACAATGGCGCGGCTGGGCACCACGAGCTCTTGTTTCTCTCCGAGGTCAAACGCCACCTTGGCCAACATGCCCGGATAGAACCCATGCTCCCCTTCGGCGAGATTCAAACGCACGGTAAAGGTGTGAGTCGTCGGGTTCGCGAACGGGAATACAGTCAGCGACTCGGCATCGACCGATTCGCCGGTCCCGCCTGGCAACAGCACACGCGCCAGTCGGCGCTGGCGAATCCCGTTGATATAGCGGCCTGGGACTTCGACAACGGCGCGCAGCTGTTCGAATGACAGCCCGGTACCGAGCGCCTGCCCGATCTGCACCTGCTCACCCGGTTCGACGAAGCGTTCCACGACGATGCCGCTGAACGGGGCACGGACAACCGTGTACTCAAGCTCCTCCCGCGCTTCCGCTACCGCCGCCTCGGCAAGCTCCAGCTTGGCGCGGGCAGCCATGAAGTTTGCTTTGGCATTCTCGAATTTGGCCTTGCTGGTGGCGTTTTCCTCCAGCAGCCTCGATTCACGCCGAAAGGCCTTTTCCGACTCCGTCAGGCGTGCACGGGCCTCGGTCTGCGCAGCGCTCACCTTGTCGAGGCGCGCCTTCTGCCTGGTATCATCGAAGCGGACGATGACCGCGTCCTTGGGCACATAGTCATTGACGTCAAAGGGCAGCTCGATGATCTCGCCCGCTGTCTGGGCCGAAACCGTGGAGCGACGCACCGCCTCGATAGTGCCATCGAAGACCTGTTCAATGGTCACTGGCCGGTAGTCGACAGGGGCGACCGCGAGTTCGGCATCGGCAGCCCCCACCGGTCGCGACACCAGGCCAGCCACCGCCAGCACGTACAGAATCAAGGCGCTCCGCGTCAGCAGGTGCGCCGGCTGTTGCGCCGTCATCAGGGTCATAAGCGACTTTTCCGCGCGATCAGGCATGCCCGTATAGCCCGGCCTCAAGCAGGAACGCGCGATGAGACCGGCGATGACAGTCAGACACACCTGCGCACCGAGGGTGAAGCCGTCCGAATACATCATGCAGCTCCCTGGGTCACCCACATCTGAAGCAAATAGATTCGTTTATTAACTGTTACTAACATATGCCCTCGCGAGCGACAAACGCAAGTGCCACGATGAATTACGACAGCTTACGGTACTATGGCGTTTTTTTGTGTCCAAAGCGCCGGACACCCGCGCGGCGCGCTGCGCAGGGGCAGACAATCGGGGTCCTGGGCAGCGCAAGGCTGGCGTCCAGGCGTTCACTCGCCTCGGGCCAGGTTGCCCAGCGAAGCATTATTGCAACTCCACGGCTGCATTGACGGACACCACCAGCTTCGACTCACCGGCCTCCAAGGCCGGCGCCGCGATACCCTCTGCGGCCGCAGCACGTGCATACAGGCGTTCCTGAGGCCGGATGATTTCACCACCCGTGGATACGTTGAGGTCGACAATCCGGTAGGACTTGAAGCCCAGTTGGTCGGCTATCAGGCGTGCCCGCCCCTGACAGGCATCCAGCGCCTGCCTGATCAGCTGATCCTCAACACCGCTGCGTTTGTCGTCCGAAACCAGGAAACTGACTGACCTGAGCTGTAGACGCGCCTGAAGTTTGCCTATGAGTTCCGCTACAGCCGCAAGGTCCGACCCGGTGATCTGCAGGTCCTGATCGCCGCGCCAACCCTGCAGCGTTTCCTTACGGTAGACCGGCTGGGTACGGTAACCGGCCGTGATGAGTTTGAGCGCCCTGTAGTCTGTGGCCGTCTCCAATGCCCAGCTCATGGTCTTGTTTATTCGGTCGGCCAGTGCTGCCGGATCAGTGTCCTCTTCATGAACACTGAGCAGCGCCTGCATGAGATCGTTTGCCACTGCCTGGCTGCGCTGCACCTGGAAACGAACCTGGTTGTACTGCCTGTCATCATCATCCGCCTTTGCCGGCGCATGGGACACGATCAGGAGGCAACAGAGTATACGCAGAATGCCTTTTTTCACGATCAAACTCCTCTTTCATTGACACAGGTGGAACAGAATCAGGCCATTGGGGGCCTGTGCTAAAATCGCAAGGGATTCACCATCTGTACTCAGGGCAATACGATCCAGTCTAAAGGAGGTGACTGCCCGAATCGAAGCGCACGGCAAACGCTGCCTGTACTGTACAGGACAGTGCAAGGGAATCTGTAAATGAAGAAAAATGACTTGCCAGTGACTGATGCTTGCGCGCCGCCCGAATCCGCTCTGCTGAGTGTCGAGGAGGTGCGCCGACGCATCATGCGCCTCGCCAGATGCGTCGCAGAAACCGAACGGGTCGCAGTGCGCGCCTCCCTCGGCCGTGTCCTCGCCGAGACCGTGATATCGCCCGTCAATGTACCACCGGCCAGCAACTCCGCCATGGACGGTTACGCGATTTTGAGCACTGATCTGCCCGAATCCGGCAGCCGCACCCTGAAGGTGGCGGGAAAGTCCCTGGCCGGTGCACCCTTCAATGACAAGGTCAGGCCTGGCCAGGCAATACGCATTATGACGGGCGCAGTCATGCCTGCCGGCACCGACACTGTGATCATGCAAGAACAGGCGCAGCGCGAAGGTGATCACATCCGTATCCAGCCCGGCCATTGTGCGGGTGAATACGTCCGCCAGGCGGGCGAGGATATCGCCATGGCTGACACGGTCCTGACGCCGGGCAAACGCGTCATGCCCGCCGAGCTTGGCCTGCTTGCCTCTGTGGGAATCAGTGAAGTCACCGTGACACGTCGCCTGCGCGCAGCGTTTTTCTCCACGGGCGACGAGTTGCGCAGTCCGGGCGATACACTTGAAGCAGGCCAGATTTATGACAGCAACCGATACCTGCTGTACGGGATGTTGCAGCGCGTAGACGTCGATCTGGTCGATCTGGGTATCGTTCCGGATGACCCGGATGCCATCCGTGATACCCTTGCTCAGGCGGCATCGCAGGCCGACGTCGTTGTCACATCAGGCGGCGTTTCGGTTGGTGAAGCAGACTACGTAAAACAGATTCTGGATGAACTGGGTGAAATTGACCTGTGGCGTATCGCCATGAAACCCGGCAAGCCGCTTACGGTTGGCACACTCGGCAACGCCGTTTTTTTTGGACTGCCCGGAAACCCGGTGTCTACCATGGTCACGTTTTACCAGTTCGTGAAACCGGCCATACTGCAGATGATGGGTCAGCTCGACCCACAGGCAGCAAGCCTGCGGGTCCCTTGCACCTCACGACTGACCAAGGTCCCAGGCCGACTGGAGTACCAGCGCGGAATCCTGACACAGGACCCGCACGGGACGCTCAGCGTATCGACCACCGGTTTGCAGGAATCACACATCCTGACATCGATGAGCCGGTCGAATTGCTTTATCATTCTGCCTGCCGAATGCGCAGGTGTTGAGCCCGGCGAAAACGTCGAGGTACAGCCGTTTGCCGGCCTGATATGAACCGGAGCACCCACCGAGCCCCCAGCAAGAACTGAACCAATGGACGGACAAGAACCGATCGATGCCGAGTTAGTGCCCGAGCACGAGGATTACACCACGGCGGAGCTCGCACTGCCCACCGATATCCTCCCCACCACGCTGTATCTGTTACCGCTGGTAGAAAGGCCTTTTTTCCCGGCGCAGAGTGTACCGGTGCTGATGGACGACGAGCCCTGGATCGAGACCGTCAGCCGAGTGGGCGACACAGCGCACCACCTCCTGGGACTCGCACTCATTCGAAAGGACGAAATTGAGTCGGTGCGGGCCGCCGATTTTCATGACATGGGTACTGTTGTGCGCATACATCACCCGATGCGCGCCTCCGGCAAGATACAGTTCATTGCCGAAGGCATTCAGCGTTTCCGGATTCTGCGCTGGATTTCCGACAAGCCGCCATTTGTTGTACAGGTCGAGTATCCGGAAGACGAGCTGGGCGAGCCCGATGAACTCAAGGCCTACGCCATCGCCATCATCAACACCCTCAAGGAGCTGGTTCCGCTCAATCCGCTCTACAGCGAAGAGTTGAAGTTCTTCCTGAACCGTTTCAACCCCAATCAGCCGTCTGCACTGACAGATTTCGCAGCGAGCCTGACTACTGCGCCCACGGCTGAGCTGCAGGAGGTCCTCCAGACACTGCCGGTGCTGGGGCGTATGCATCAGGTGCTGATCCTGATCCGAAAGGAACTGGAGGTGGCGAAACTGCAGACGCGGATCCGTAAACAGGTTGAGGATAATCTGTCAGAGCAGCAGCGGAAATTTTTCCTGCGCGAACAGTTGAAGGCAATCCAGGAAGAACTCGGGATCGCCAAGGACGATCGCTCGGCCGACCTCGAGCGGTTTCGGGGACGTCTCGACTCCCTTGAAGTGCCCGAGGGGGCCAGTCAGCGCATCGAGGATGAGATGCAGAAGCTGTCTATCCTCGAATCAGGTTCGCCGGAATATGCCGTCACACGCAACTATCTCGACTGGATGACGGCACTGCCCTGGGGCAAGCATTCCAAGGATCACCTTGACCTGCAGCATGCGCGTGCCGTACTGGATCGCGATCACGATGGCCTGGAGGACGTCAAGCTGCGCATCATCGAGTTTCTTGCCGTCGGCACACTCAAGGGTGAGGTCAGTGGCTCGATCCTGTTGCTGGTCGGACCACCCGGCGTCGGCAAGACTTCCATCGGCCACTCAGTCGCTGATGCACTGGGGCGCAAGTTCTATCGCTTCAGCCTTGGCGGCATGCGTGACGAAGCCGAGATCAAGGGCCACCGTCGCACTTATATAGGAGCCATGCCCGGCAAGTTTATCCAGGCGATCAAGGAGGCCGGTGTCGCCAATCCGGTGATCATGCTTGATGAAATAGACAAGATCGGCGCCTCGTACATGGGCGATCCGGCCTCCGCACTCCTCGAGGTCCTCGATCCGGAGCAGAACACCGCCTTCCTGGATCACTATCTGGATGTGCGCTTCGATCTCTCCAAGGTCCTGTTTATCTGCACAGCCAATCAGCTCGACACCATCCCGGCACCGCTACTGGATCGCATGGAGGCCATCCGGCTGTCAGGCTACATTGCAGCGGAAAAGCTCCAGATTGCAAAGAACCACCTCTGGCCCAAACTGCTCAAGCGCTCGGGTATTGCGCGCGGTCAGCTGAAGATCTCGGACCCGGCGCTGCGCCGGATCATCGAGGGCTACGCCCGGGAGGCCGGTGTCCGCGGCGTCGAGAAACGCCTTGCCCGCATTATCCGCAAGGCAGCCGTACAGTTTGTCGATGGCAAGGCCAAGCGCTTGCGTGTCAATATCAAAGACGTCGAAACGTACCTCGGCAAACCGCTGTTCACAAAGGAAAAACCCTACAGCGGTGTCGGCATCAGCACCGGCCTCGCCTGGACGGCAATGGGCGGGGCGACACTCAATATTGAAGCCACGCTGGTGCACAGCAAAAACCGCGGGTTCAAGTTGACCGGCCAGCTGGGTGCGGTAATGCGTGAATCGGCTGAGATCGCCTACAGCTACATCGCCTCACATCTCAAGGCATTCAGGGGCGCCCCCGAATTCTTCGATGAGGCCTTCGTTCACCTGCATGTTCCGGAAGGCGCAACACCAAAAGACGGGCCCAGTGCCGGCATCACCATGGCCACGGCACTGCTGTCTCTCGCGCGGGGAAAGCGGGTTCGAGGCCCGCTGGCAATGACAGGTGAATTAACCCTGACCGGACAGGTCTTGCCCGTCGGAGGTATCCGCGAGAAAGTCATCGCGGCCCGCCGTATCGGCATCCCTGAATTGATTCTGCCCGCGGCCAATCAGGGCGATTTTGATGAGCTGCCCGAGCACCTGCGCAAAGGGCTGAACGTGCATTTTGTAGCTCACTACCGCGACGTCGTCGATATCGTCTTCGGCTGACTGTTGAAACAGCTCAGGCCTTGGCGTGCTGTGCCTCAATATCCTTGCGCACCTGCTCCATGTCGAGTTCCCGGGCCTTGTCAATCAGCTCATCCAGCGCCTGGCTCGGGATCATCCCGGGCTGCGAAAAGATGATAATCTTTTCACGGAATATCATCAGTGTCGGTATCGAACGAATCTGAAAATGCCCCGCCAGCTCCTGTTGTTCCTCGGTATTGACCTTGGCAAATACAATCTCGGGATATTTTTCTGAAGCCGCCTCAAACACAGGCGCAAAACTCTTGCAGGGACCACACCAGCTTGCCCAGTAGTCGATCAGCACAAGCTCGTTCTCCGTCACGATCTGTTCAAAGTTATCTTTTGTCAGCTCAACTGTAGCCACAACGTCCTCCGGATCCGTGAACATTCACGCACACTGACCGGCAATTATAGGAAAGTTAGATGTATCAGGCCACTCACCCTGTTCGATTGCGGACCACGCCTCCATACAAGCTTCCCAGGCGGAACGACCCGGCTACTGACAGGGCTCAATCTGATTTGATTTCCTGACGTGATGCTGGCGCCGCTTGCACGTCGGGTTGATACGTCATATCCATTTCAACGCGGTTTCGTCCGAGCCGCTTGGCGCGATATAGCGCCTTGTCAACGCGCTCGATAAACGCAGTCGAAGTCTCACCTGGCTTATACAAGGCAAGCCCCGCCGAAAAGGTTGGCACCGGCATTACCGAACCGTTGCTTTGCCAGCGTGTCTCGGCAGCGCGGTTCATGACTTTCGTCAAGGAACGCGCCGAGCCTTCGGCGTCTGTGTTGGGTAACAGCACTGCGAACTCCTCGCCGCCGTAACGTGCGACCAGGTCGTGATGACGGAAGATGGAGAGAATGTTCTTGGAATAAACCCGCAAGACTTCATCGCCCGCGGCATGCCCATATTTGTCGTTAATCTCCTTGAACTTGTCCAGATCAATGAGCGCAAGTGAAAGCGGGAAGCCATAACGCTGGACACGCGCGACTTCATCTTCGAGCCGTCGCAAAAATGCCCGGCGATTGGGCAGGCTGGTCAGCTCGTCAGTGAGGCTCAGCAAGCGTACCCGCGTCAGTTCGTCGGTTAACTGCTGACTGTCGGATGCAATCACCTGCAGGTACTGTTGCGTGCTGTCGAGTTTCTCTGCCAGATCATGATGCCCTTCCTTCAGACGCCCGATCTCGCGAATCATCGTCCAGCGCAGGTTTTCTATCTCTTCTACTTCCTCGGCCTGGCGAAGTTCACCAAGCACCACTTCGAGCAAAACACCAAATTCCTCGTTCTGATTAATGGTATCCTGTATCTGCTGAGCCAACCCATTCTGGAGTTCCTGAATGTCCCGGCTGCGCGCGTCTAGGTGGGTTCGATAGACCGCAGCGACCTTTTGCTCCGCCTCCAGATGTCCCTCCTCATCCTCTTCCGCCGGCACACTCGTGTCCTCGGCCTGAGCCCGGGCTTTGGCATCAATAGTCTTGGTATCGCTTACCGGTATGCTGGCCAGCGGCACTGCAGATGCCTCTTCCACCACCACCTGCTCGCTCGGCTCCGGTTGTGATTCCGGCGGCTGCAACTGTCGAGGGGGTTTCGCTGCCGGCTCAGATTCAGCAATCCCAAACGCCTCGAGCAAGGGCGAAATGGCCTCCTCGAAGACAGCGGTGTCGAGCGTCTTCAGATGTGAAATCTGGTCTGCGTATACCTCGATGTAATCGTGCAGGGCATGGAGATCCGCCAAGGTAAGGGGAGGTTGCAGGCGCGCTTCCAGCATTTTGACCTGCACTTGAAGCGGGGAACCGATTTTCAGATGCCTGGCATAGGCCTCCAGCAAGGTCCCCAGGATATTCGAGTAGGCCTGCTGCACGTCCAGCTGACCTCTCGCAAATTCGTCGAGCAGATGCTCGACCTGTCGGTAGACAACACTACCCGATTGCGTGTTTCTCAGTGCCTCGATCAGCCGAAGAACCTTGCGTGCGGTTCCGTCAGCCTCCCAACCTGAATCATAACTACCGCCCATTACCACTACCTCCCGTACACCACTTCCATGTGCACAGGTCACAGGCCGGACACGGCCCGTGGAATCTGTCATTATTCTTGAATCGTTATCAAATCAACATTCCGGTAGGTACCGGTTACTTATGCCTCAGTCTGACGAAATCGCCGTTTCTTCTTGATCTCGGTTACCCTGGGTGTATATATCCTGAGGCGGTAAACACCGTCTCCGTACCCAATGCCCCTTGCTGCGCAAGCAAGAACGAGGGCTCGACAGAAATAAAGTTACCCCCTTTATGTAAGAAGGACAAATACCTGATGGCTACTCGCCTGTTCAGTATACAACAGCAGCCCGCAATGGAGTTTACCGGTGAGATATCAGAAGCCGCGGCGAGGTCGGACAAGATTTTCAGGATTTATCATTTGTTTTCCGATACTTACACGGACCATCCGATCTGCGATTCCAAATCCAAGTACCGGGTCATGATGCCAGCCGCAAGACCGGTGGTACACACTTTCATTTGCCAGCTTGGACTCAGGCAGTGACCCGTATTGATAGCTTGATCGAGCAGACGAACCGGCGCGTAGACATTTCCTGCAGGCAAATCCAGCGCCACCGCTGGTCGACACGGAGATTCCCGCCGCTCAGACGAAAACGGGCCGACAGATGCCAGCCCGCTTGAATAGTGTGAATGATGTCTTCAGGACAGTGCGGCAAAGATGGTATCGCGAATCTGCTCGACCCCCCCGATGCCATCAACCTTAACGTACTTCGGCGCGCCCGCGCTGCCGCTGTCTGCCCACTTGGTGTAATACTCAATCAACGGCTCGGTCTGTTCATGATAAACCGTCAGCCGCTTGCGGACTGTTTCTTCCCGGTCGTCGTCCCGTTGAATCAATGGCTCACTGGTTACATCGTCCTTACCCTCCTCCTTCGGAGGATTGAACATGACATGGTAGGTCCTGCCAGAGGCCGGATGCACACGCCGGCCGCTCATGCGCTTGATGATCTCATCATCATCGACATCGATCTCGACGACGGAATCTATCGTGATACCCTGGTTCTTTACCGCCTCTGCCTGGGGGATAGTACGTGGAAACCCATCAAGCAGGAAACCATTCGCACAGTCATCCTGCTGGATACGCTCCTTCACCAAGCCAAGAATAATCTCGTCGGATACCAGACCCCCGGCATCCATAATCTTCTTTGCCTCAAGACCCAGCGGTGTTCCCGCTTTGACCGCAGCACGCAGCATGTCGCCGGTCGAGATCTGGGGAATGTTGAATTTTTCCTTTATAAAGTTGGCCTGAGTCCCTTTGCCAGCCCCGGGCCCGCCCAATAGAATAATGCGCATCGTCAATGTCTCCTGGCGCGTTACAGCCGTTTGCCAATGGCGGCTATTATCCCCAAGCTAGATCCACACCTCCAGCAAAGAATATATTATAGGGGAATGCGGTAGACTTATGCGCTTCGGCATAATCGCCCGTAACGGGCGCAGGAGACCGCTAGCCTGTCTGGTGGGAAATTAACGCGCGTACTGCGTTATTGAGGATTTCCGGCGACACAAACAACTCTTCGAGCGCATCCAACGCAACGCTTTCATCAACTCCGATACGCGACAGGGCTTCCGTGTCCCGTTCGCTGGCCGAGTCATCGCCGATCCCACATGAATTGAGCAGACTGTTGACCGCCATCACAAGCTGACAATACGCCGCCGCCTCTCCTGTATATCCGGCGTTATGATGCTCGCGCGTGACTGTTTCGATCTCCGGTGGCATATCCCATTCGCGCATCAGCCAGGCACCTATCCGGGCATGCCCCATGTCGAGCATGTCCTGTGCCTCGCCGAGGCCAAGAACACATCGTTCCAGTATCGTTACGGGTATATCGGGGTGACATGCACAAAGCCGGTTAAGCAACCTGAACTCCGGCGGGAACACATAGCCGATAACCATGAAACCTATGTTGTGTAGTAGGCCTGCAAGAAAGGCCGTACCTGCATGCGGGGAGGGCGATGCTCCTACCTCAGATGCCAATCGGAAACACAATGCAGCATTGCAGAGCGCGTGATGCCAGAATGCATGTGCGCCGAGCGGGCCGGTACAAACGTAGCTGAAAGGTCTCGCCGCGGCAAGCGCGAGCATGATCTCGGGAACCTCATCCAGGTCCAATCCCTGGATATCCGCCATTCTGATCGAGGATGCATCCCTGCACACAGTCCCGCCAAGCAGCCGCACGCAGGTTGCGAGCTGGCTCTGAAGTTGCGGGTTTGAATCAAGCAAAAGTTGGCAACCGGCGTGGCTCCGGCGCGAATCGTGGTGCACATCCAACAGTTGCCGAACGGCTGTCGGCGAGACCGGCAAGGCGTGGATACGCTCGATCCGCCGCTCGGCTGCGACGAGCTCAATCGCTTCGACGTGCACAGACTGCATAAGTCAACTCACTGTGTAGCTGAATAAACTGCCGGCTCCGCTCCCCCTTCAGGACTGACAGGTACTTCCAGTGTAGGAGGCCAACGATGGAGTTACAGGAACTGATTCACAAAATGCATGCGATTGGGGCAGACGGCAGACTCACCGGTCATGCAAGACCCACACTCCACAGGTTTGCGAGGATTGGTGCCGGCTAATTCAGCTGTACCCGCTGACCCCAAGGCACTCTGGCCTTCCCCTTAACCAGCCAGAGGACCGGATATTCAGGCTCCTGCGACGGAAATTCGCCCTGGGCATCGGTAAAGTAAATCAGCAGATCCGGGAGGCGGTCGCGGTTTCGCGCCCATTCGAACACCGGCGTGAAACGCGTACCGCCACCACCCTTGAAGTCACGCGGCACCGTAAACGCTTCCCAGGGCTCGTATTCCCAGGGGCCGTCCTCGGCAAGCACCGCATCACAGGCATGCAATGTCAGTCGGGCACGCACCTGCCCCTTGATGGCATTGACCTCGGACATGAACTCCTCAATCTCGCCTGGAGAAATTGAGCCACTGGTATCCAGTGCCACGATAACATCGAGCTGATGACTGCGCAGGCTCGGGAGAATTGCATCGCCCTCCCGACGCGAAGGGCGGGTGTAATTGTAGTCATCGCGTGCGACCGCCGTCATATAACGCGCAAGTAACATACGCCATGGCAGTTGCGGCTGCAGCAGGTGATCCACCAGACGCGCGAGGCCACCGCCCAGTTTCCCCGCTCGCATCGCCTGCTGGGCTGCCCCCGCCAAGCGCTGCTGCCACTGCACCTCAAGCTGTTGCCGCTCGGTCTCCGACAGCGGCCTGGGTCGCGGGGCACCTGCCGAAACCGGCTCCTGAGGCGACTGGCTGCCATGGCTGGTATCCTCAGAAACCTGTGGTAATGGCTGTTCACCGCTCCTGCCGCCACCATCCTCCTTGTCGTAGAGGTGTTGATCCAGTGTTTCTTGATCATCCTCTAACTCGTCCGTTGACGGGTAGATCTCCTCAGCAGTCATGCCTTCGAACTGGGGCAACATCAATGAGCCGGGCGGCGGCTTCAGGCCATCCTTCACCAGCAGTGGATTGATGGCGAGATCGCAGGCGATATCCCAGCGTCGCTTTATTCGATGATAGCGCCGGGCAAAGTGCGACAATGCGCAGTGCAATGCCTCATGTGCGAGCATGAACTGCGTCTGCTCCAATGTCAGCGCCTCGATAAACTCCGGATTGTAATAGAAGGCACGCGCATCCGTGGCCGTCGTCGCACACCATTTTGGATCCGCCGCCACCATGGGCAAACGCAACACCAAGGCACCCAGGAACGGCTTATCCAGAATCAGCCGCGTCCGTGCTGCACTCAGTTTGGTATCAACGTCGACGGCCATGGCTGGAGGTATGCTGGGCAAGTCTGCTAGACATCATAAAGCATGACATCCGCCACAGCCTTGGCCCAGGACGAAAACTGCGGCACACTGAACAGCTCCTGCCCGACGGCACGGTGCATGTCCGAAATCAGCATGACACCCATTTCGCGCTGCGGGAAAGCCCCGGCATATTCGATTATATTGCCAAACACGGCTGTGGCTCCCTCGGAATCCCGCGCCCGAAGCGCCCGGCCGACGAGGGCGCAGGCGACCGCGTATTGCAGATCAGTCTCTTCAGGCACTGGCACCGACTCCCCACGCACGATGGCATCGATATCGGGAAGCTTGTCGAGATTATCCACGAACGCGCCAAGTTCAATACCTGCGGCAGGTCCCACACAGGCCTGCAAGGCCTCCACGAGCAACTCCGGAGTATCACCAAACTTTCGCAAGGCTCGGTGCGCAAACTCCCAGGAACGCGGTGACGGGAATGCAACAGGGTTATGACTGGGATCAAAATCGAAAAGCAACTCCGGGCGGAACCTCAGGAACGCGATCAATCGATCGTCGATCCCGTGCGCATATGCCCAGGAAACCCAGTCATCCAGATTGACTTCCAGTTCAAAGTGGGAAAACCGATTCGCGAGTGGCGCCGGCATGGTGTAGGTGACACCACGATCACCCTGGCGATTGCCCGCTGCAAAAATCGCCCAACCTTTTGGAACCTGATAGGCACCGAGGCGGCGATCGAGGATCAGCTGATAGGCCGCTGCAGAGACGCTTGGCGGCGCCGACGTGATTTCATCCAGAAACAGAATACCGAAATCCCCATGACGCCTGGCATCCGGAAGAATCGCCGGCACCGCCCACTCAACAAGCTCCTGTGTCCTGAAGGGAATACCGCGAAGATCGCTGGGCTCCATCTGTGACAGGCGTATGTCGATGACTTGCACCCCATGGCGCTCGGCAATCTGGGCGACCATCTGAGACTTACCCACACCCGGCGGTCCCCACACCATTACCGGCGTGTGATGACCCTCGCGCGCGCTCAAGAACTCGCGATCCAGTACCGTAGTGAGTTGTGATGGACGCATGAAATTCTCCGTAAGGCCAGCCCATCATATTACGCATTTAGCGGCGCAATTGCATCGACGCACAGTCCAAAACCTCGGTTGCGCCGTGGCATTTGAAACTGCCTCTGAATCTAGCGAAGCGGTGCGCACTGTCCACTCTGGCGATAGACAAGATAGTCCTGAATGATCCGGGCATGATCAAACGCCAGCGGCGGCGTCTGCGTGGGGTCGAACAGTTCAAGGTTGCGGGCATCGTCCCGGGCCTCAGGCGCACCTTCAGCGCGACCCACATACACCGCGCTGACCGTGTGCCCACGTGGGTCGCGAGCGGGATCCGAATAGCACCCAAGCAACAGGATCAGCTCCACATCGAGCCCCGTTTCTTCTTTCGCCTCGCGTCTCGCCGCATCTTCCAGCCGCTCACCAACATCCACAAACCCGCCTGGCAATGCCCAGCCAAACGGCGCGAAGCGGCGTTCGATCAGCACAACCGGCACATCAGGTCGGTCCTGCATCTCGATAATGACATCGACAGTAAGCGCAGGGGTTCTGGGCGCCTGGGACATTCGCTCAACGCCGGTGCAGGCGCTGCCACTGACGACGGGCCTTCTTGTCCGGACGCCCGCCTGATACGGGCGTCCCCGCAACCCCGAGCTTGTGCTGTTCTGCCAATGCCTGACGCGCCTGCACGCTGGAAACTTCCTCTTCGTAGAGTTGCCGGGCCTCGCTCGCCGGCCCTCGGCGGCCGTTCAACCCGCGGACCTCAACGATAAACTCATAACTTCCCTTCTGTATCCGCAGGCGATCTCCAACGCATAGCGCTCGCGCCGGCCTCACCCGGGCGCCATTCAGGTGCACCTTACCACCCTGCACTGCTTCCGCCGCCAGCGTCCGCGTTTTGTAAAAGCGCGCTGCCCATAGCCACTTGTCAATGCGGACCCTGGCGTCGCGCGCCTTATCCTCCGACATCAGTGGCTGCCCCCGATGCCTGCGCCCGATTCGCAGCAGCCAGCAAATCGGCAGCGGGCACGGCACCATTCAGGCGTTCATGCCCGACAAAAAATGTCGGCGTAGCCGTCACCCCCAGCTCGTGTGCCACGGCACGATACTGTTTCAGGCGAATCTCATAGCGTTCATCAGTCCATGCCCGCTCAAGGGACTGTCTCGAAACGCCCGCAACCCGTGCAGCCCGCGCGAGTACCGCCTTGTCACCAATGTTCTCTGCATCCGCGAAATAGCTTGTGAAGAGTTGCCGGTGGAGAGGATAAAACGTCTCCGCCCCCTCTTCCTTCAGTGACTCAGCCAACAACAAGGCAAGATGGGAGTTTGCCGTGAATACGTGCCCCGCATAGGGCAGAGCCTCCTCCTTTATCATCTTTTCCAGCACCGCCATCATCTGCAACCAGTGCTCTGGCTCATAGCCGAGTTCGGATACCGGTCTACCCGCTGCCGGCGTCTCGGGATGGATCTCGAGAAAACACCAGTTGACCTTCAGGTCAAAATGTTCCCGCAGCCGATCAAGACGCGCATTCCCGATATAACAGAACGGGCAGATGTAGTCCGAGAAGACCGTAACGCGCAGTTCGGGCGGGTCCGCCGCTGACACCCTGCCGGTCCCGTTACGAGTCGCCCATTTCGAGCAGGAGGCTGTTTAATCGCCCGACAAATGCCGCCGGATCATCCAGCTGACCGCCCTCGGCCAGCATTGCCTGATCGAAAAGCACGTGAGCCCAGTCGGAAAAGCGCTCCTCGTCACCCTGCCCCTGCAGGCGTTTAATCAACCCGTGCTCAGGATTGATCTCCAGAATCGGCTTGGAATCCGGAATGGCATGTCCGGACTGCCTGAGCACGCGCTGCAGATGTACTGCCATCTCCTGCTCATCGAGCACAATGCAGGCCGGCGAATGGGTCAGCCGATGACTCAGCCGGATATCCTTCACACGCTCCCCAAGCACCTTCTTCATATGATCGATCGTGTCCTTGAAGTCCTTCGCTGCTTCTTGTGAGGCCCGCTTGTCTTCGGTGTCCTCAAGCTTGCCGAGATCCAGCTCCCCCTTGGCTACCGAAACCAGGGGCTTGCCGTCGAATTCCGTGAGATGAGACATCATCCACTCGTCGACCCGGTCGGAGAGCAAGAGGACTTCGATGCCCTTTTTCCGGAATACCTCCAGATGCGGACTGTGTCGGGCGGCGGCAAATCCATCGGCGGTAATGTAGTAGAGCTTGTCCTGATCGGGCTGCATCCGTTCCACGTAGTCCTGCAGCGCGACCGTCTGCTCTTCACTGTCGGTGTGCGTCGACGAGAACCGCAGCAACCGGGCGACGCGCTCGCGATTAGCGTAGTCTTCTGCCGGCCCCTCCTTCAGAACCCTGCCGAACTCCTTCCAGAAAGCTGTGTACTTGTCCTTATCTTCTGTGGCCAGGTGCTCCAGCAGCGCCAGTACCTTTTTGACGGATGCCGCACGTATAGTCTCGATCAGTTTGTTGTGCTGCAGGATCTCGCGTGACACATTCAGCGGAAGATCATCCGAATCGACGACGCCACGCACAAAACGAAGATAGTGCGGCATAAGATGTTCGGCATCGTCCATGATGAACACCCGCCGGACATACAGCTTGATACCATGGCGGCGGTCGTGGTCCCAGAGATCAAAGGGCGCACGCTTCGGCACGAATAACAGCGAGGTGTAGGATTGCGAGCCCTCGACATGATTGTGCGTCCAGGCCAGGGGATCTTCAAAATCATGGGCGACATGCTTGTAGAACGCGTGATATTCGTCATCTGCGATATCTTTCCTGGGCCGCGCCCATAACGCCGAGGCGTTATTGACCCTTTCGTATTCTGCTTGTTTGTCCTCACCCTCCGCCCGCATTTCGATCGGCAGCGCAATATGATCCGAGTACCGGTGCACGATAGAGCGGATACGGAACGGATCCAGGAAGTCATCCTCTTGCGACCGCAAATGCAGGGTCACCGCTGTGCCACGCTGTTTGCACTCAATGGTCTCCAGCGTATAGCTGCCCTCCCCGTCCGAGGTCCACCGCACGCCGTGCTCGGCACCCATCCCGGCCCGGCGAGTCGTCACCGACACCTTATCCGCCACAATGAAGGAGGAATAGAAACCAACCCCGAACTGACCAATGAGTTTCGCATCGCGCGCCTGATCCCCGGTGAGTGCAGCAAGGAACTGCTGCGTACCCGACTTGGCAATCGTGCCGAGATTGTCCGCGACCTCGTCACGGCTCATACCGATGCCATTATCCGAGACGGTCAGTGTCCTCGCATCCTTGTCTATGTCGATGCGAATGCGGAAATCCGTATCCCCCTCATACAGGGCATCATCACCCAGCGCTTCAAAACGCAGCTTGTCGCAGGCATCGGAGCCATTTGACACAAGTTCGCGGACAAAGATTTCCTTATTCGAATAGAGGGAATGGATCATGAGGCGCAGCAACTGACGCACCTCTGTCTGAAACTCAAGCGTCTCCTTATGGGCCTCAACAGTCATGATCGCTCATTACCTCCATCGGAAATCCGGTTGCACGTGTGTTGTTTGAATAGGGACGCGGGGAGCGCTTTTCAAGGCCATGGAAGGCCACGGGCGTGCGTGGCCGAGCAACCCGCGCTTGATACGCATCCGCTTGCCGGCGACGACGACGCCATAACCGCCCAGGCCACTCGCAGCCACGACACGATGGCAGCGAATCACGACGGGTAATGAATTTTGCCTGGCAGGCCTGCCCGACTGCTCGCGGGGAAGTGTGAAGTCTGGCGGCCAGTTCCCTGCCGGTACAGGTTCTGCCTGGCGGGATACCGGGCAATGCCTGCCATACGCCTCGCGGAAAAAGGGAAAAGGGCCCCTTCCCGTGATATCGCAAGCTGCGGCTCCCTGACGGGATCGTCACAATATCTTTCCAGCTGAGGTGTCACCTGTTTCAGCGTGCGGCTTCCGCGCACGCAAAGGCGTAAACCTGCTCAGGAAGTCAATCGCGCACAGCCTGTCGCCATTGCCGAGCGCCAGACAGATACGCCCACCCGGACTGTCAATCACAGCGTATCGGTCGGGGTGCCTGTGCACCCCTCCGGTTCATGATACCGACAAAAAAGCGCCGGTTGCCAAATGGCGCCTCGACTATCGGGTACAGATCGTTGCAGCGCGCTGATCACGCCATGCCGCAAGGATCAGATCTTTTCCTTAATGCGTGCGGATTTGCCTTGACGCTCACGAAGGTAATACAGCTTGGCGCGCCGAACATCGCCGCGCCGCTTCACCGCAATCCCTTCTATCGCCGGGCTGTAGGTCTGAAAGACCCGCTCCACGCCCTCCCCGTGGGAAATCTTGCGCACGGTAAACGCCGAATTGAGACCACGATTGCGCTTTGCGATGACCACACCCTCGAAGGCCTGTGTGCGCTCACGGTTACCTTCCTTTACCTTGACTTTTACCACCACCGTATCGCCCGGCGCGAACGCAGGAACCTCGCGGGTCATCTGTTCCTTTTCCAGTGTCTCGATGATGTTACTCATAGCTTCACCTGCCTGATCAATTCTTCCAACCCTGTCATTGACTCGCGTCGAATGCATTGACAAATTCTGCGAGCAACGCCGTATCTTCTTCCGTCAACTGCCGTTTCGCCAGCAGTTCGGGGCGCCGGAGCCATGTTCGCCCCAGCGCCTGCTTATGCCGCCAGCGTTCAATCTCGGCGTGATGTCCGCCGAGCAATACCTCCGGGACACGCATGCCTGCAAACGTCTCGGGACGCGTGTAGTGCGGGCAATCCAGAAGACCGTTACTGAACGAGTCCTGTTCAGCCGAATCCTCATCGCCCAGCACATCGGGAAGCAATCGCGTCACCGCATCGATGACAACCATTGCGGCGAGCTCCCCCCCGCTCAGCACATAATCGCCAAGCGACCACTCTTCATCAACTTCCAGCTCGACAACACGCTCATCGATACCCTCGTACCGTCCGCAGAGCAAGACCATCCGCGAACGAGCCGCGAAATTCTGTATCGACGTCTGATCCAGTACCGCGCCCTGCGGCGACAGGTAGATCACGGATACTTCGCCGCCATCGGCCCGCGCGGCGCGGATCGCATCACACACCGGCTGCGCAGACATCACCATACCCGGACCCCCGCCGTAAGGCCGGTCGTCAACACTGCGGTGCCGGTCGCGGGTGTAGTCACGCGGATTCCAGGTCACCAGCTGCAGTAAGCCGCGGGCTGCTGCCTTTCCCGTGACCCCGTATTCGGTCACTTGCCGGATCATCTCCGGAAACAGACTGATAACGTCAATTCGCATACCGGAGCTGACGGTCAGCCGCAGCCCGGAACCCGTTCAAAACTGCGGGTCCCAGTCGACCTCAATGCAGCCGTGTTCCAGATCGACCTCGCGAATCACGGGCCCTCGGACAAAGGGAATCAGCCGTTCCCGGTCACCGCGGACAACAAGCACGTCATTGGCGCCCGTTTCCATCAGGTGATCAACAGTTCCCAGCTCGACCCCCTCCACCGTACGCACCCGCAGCCCAACCAGATCTGCCCAATAATACTCACCCGTGTCGGCCGTCGGAAGCTGGTTGCGGCAAATGGCAATGTCGTTTCCGATCAACGCGGCAGCACTGTCGCGATCGTTGCAGCCTTCAAGCTTGGCTACAACACCCTTACCCTGTCGGCGACCGGCCTGCACCTGGACGGTCCGCCACTCGCCAGCCTGATTCAGATACCAGGGCTGATACGCAATAATATTCTCTCGTGGTTCCGTGAACGAATAAACCCGCAGCCAGCCTTGCACACCGTACAGGCCACTGATCCGACCGACCGGCACCATGCGTTCCTGCTGCCCGTGGCCCATCGATCAACATGCACGGTGCGGCCAGGCCGCACCTGCTGTACTCACGCCGCTGCAGGCGGCGCTTCGCTGGCCAGCAATTTGCTCACACGCTCTGAGGTCTTCGCCCCCACGGAGAGCCAATAGGCAATGCGCTCCCTGTTGATGCGCAGTCCCTCATCTTTGTCCTGCGCAATCGGATTGAAAAAACCGACACGCTCGATACAACGACCATCGCGCCGGTTGCGGCTGTCGGTGACAACAATATGGTAAAAAGGGCGCTTCTTGGCACCGCCTCTCGCCAGGCGAATGGTAACCATAATCTGTCGAATCCTCTGAAACTGGGGGTTAACCCCGATGAATACAGTTGCCGGATCGGCAACGCGCCGCCCGGGGTAGACGGCGCATTCTACGGGAATTCTGCGAAAAGTGAAGTGTTCTCAACTGGGTGCAAGCACCAACATCATTGCTCGCCGGCTATGAGTCACGTTTGATCGAAGCACGCGAACAAGCCACGTGTGTCGCGTTTTCTTACAGTTTAGGCATCTATTATTAAACTACTTATCAGTAAGTTATGATAACTATTTGAACCAACGCATTGCATAACAGCCGCGTGTCGACCCGGCTGACGGCGGTACTTTCCAGCAGAGTTATTGACACGAAATAATCTATCTACCTGTTTCAAATGCTTATTTATTATTTTCCACGCGACCTGGCCTGGAATCGCAGTGTCGACACAATTTACACAATAGGCGTCAATTATTATCAGTCGTGCGCAATGCACTTATAACTTTATGAATTACATCAGATTATATTATCTGGCACAACAGTTGCCTTATTAACATCAGGTGCCAGGCATGGTGCGAACAATAAGACCAGGAATTGGGGAGCTACCCGACACAAAAGTCATAACAAGCGGGAGCCTGCTACAAACGAACAGAATAATAACAACACCTGTTCGGAGACACGTCTAGACACGCTAGACAGAATAGCGGCGCATCAGCAGCCGCTTTTTTTTGTCCGCGCGGAGGACAGTCAGTCGGCCCAAGTCGGCCCATCCACGCCAGCAACCCGAACCACTCACACCAGGGGCAACTTCAGGCGGTCGCAGCACCCCTGGCAGCCGACAGAATCAGCGACGCTGGACCCTGCAGACCCCGCTGCATGCGATGCGCCTCAGCCAGGCCGCCCGAGGACCCATCCGTCGAAAAAAGCAAAAAGGGCCATGTTTCCATAGCCCTTGCGCTGTCTGTACGGCAGGAACGAAATACCCGGACACCACGGCCAAACCTCAGAACTTGAGCGCGTACTCCACGCCAATCGAGTTCTGGTGCATGCTGGTGTCGGCGGAATACCCGGTACCCGGCCCGAGGATCGTACCCGTATCGTAGAAATTATCCTGGGTCTCCTTGAAGGCATGCTGGTAGGACACCGTCCATTCACTGTTGGCGGACGGGCTATAGCTGAAGCCGGCCGTCAGGTGTTGTCTGATAACGGCCGGCGCCAGAATATTGAACAGCGCCTGGTCATCATCATAGACCTCCTGGTTGTACGTAAACCCGCCGCGAAAGGTCCACTGGCTGTTGTACGCATAATTCACACCAAACCTGAAGACCCAGATATCGTCCCAGCCAAAGCCGTAGCCGTCATTCGTCCCCAGGGGCCGGGGGGTGGGCTGCATAAGGAACGGCGCCGTGAATTCCGCCGCTGTCGGCCCGTCATTCGAGATCGATGCGACATCGGTATATTTGATCTTCTGGGCATCGAGGGCAAAAGTCAGCCTGGGTGTCGGGGTCAGCGCCAAGCCCACGGCATAGTTCGAGGGGATATCAAAATCACCCTGCTCGGCAAACAATCCGCTGTAATCGCTGAACTTGCTCATGTTGACCTTCGAGGCATAGGTCGCACCGACAGTGAGCCAGCTGGTCAGCTTGCCGGTATATCCGACCCGCCCCCCGAAGCCCCATACCTTGTCATTGCCGTTATTGGTGAGATGGGCTGGATCACTGGAAAAACCGAAGGCGGCAAAGTCACCCAGACCGTAGGCGCGAAAGGTCTGAAAGCCGATGATCAGGCTGGCGCCAATCGAATGGTTCTGGGTCAGCTTGAAGGCCATGGTCGGCAACATCAGCGCCTGCGCCAGATTCACGCCCAGCGTCCCGGTGTTCGGTATCGCACCCACAGGCACACCCGCGGCCGGCGCCAGGGCCTGATCGTAAATATTGTTACTGTAGCGGGTACTCAGGCCCCCGTTCGCGACAATGGCCAGACCCAGCGTGATCTGGCTTGTGACAGGCTGGCTGACGCCACCCGCGGGAATCGCAAATAGCGTCGAACCACTGTTTTCACTGCTCGAGGCCCCACCGATCAGCGACGCGTCCAGCGCGCCGTCACGCTTGGGACTGAAGGCCGTGACGCCAAAGTCGAGACGCCTGCCAACGAACGACAACCCGGCTGGATTGGTTGCCGGCGCCATCGAATCCTGCGCAAAGGCGACACCCGCGCCGCCCATGCCCCGCGCTTTACCCCCATAACCGTTCAGAAAGTAGCCGGTTGTTGCGTGGGCAGGTGGCGCTGCCAGACCAAGCGCGATAACGCCCGTCAGCATTATTCGAGCAAGACTATGTTTCATCTCTCCATCCCTCCTGGGTACCCCATCCAAAGACAGCGTTGCTATTCAGCAACAGACGCGCGGACATTCGGGACAGAATGACAACGAAACCACAATTTGTCAATATATTCAGACAGGATAAAGCGCATGCCGGAGACTCCTTGCGATCGAACTGTCGCTAGCTCACAACAAAACTGTAGGATTTTTTCCATTTGGGGCTGACTTTCGGCTAACCTTTGTGCTTCAATTCAGCCAGGAAGTCACAGGCAATGCCACATCGTTGGGGATAGGTGGTCGAATCAACGGAAATATAGCCCCGCTGTGGTGTTCTCGACTGAAGGCGGGAAGGAAGAAAAGGATGACAGAGGAGGATTACAGGATGACAAATCCGTTATGGTCCAGTGTTTCGCGCCGCATACTCGCGGCCGGTTTCCTTATCGCAGGTGTCTTACCACAAGCACAGGCGGGAGGATTTCAGCTGTTTGAACAAACTGTCGGTGGACTGGGAAATGCGTATGCCGGCAGAAGTGCCAGTGCCGAGGATGTCAGCACCATCTTCTTCAATCCGGCGGGCCTGACGCGGGTACCGGGAACGCAGGCCGTTGCCGGTGTGCACATCATTGCGCTGAACGCCAAATTCGATAATAAGGGGTCAACCGCCGGCTCGCCTAACTTTCAGGGCACGAACGCCCTGCTTGGCACGAATGGCTCCGACACCGGGGAGACCGGCGTAGTCCCGAATCTCTATATCGGCCACCAGCTGACCAACAACCTGCATGTGGGGCTCGGCATCAACGTACCCTTCGGATTGAAAACCAAGTACACAAACGACTGGGTGGGTCGTTATCACGCAATCCGGACCGAATTGAAGACGGTAAATATCAACCCCGCGCTCGCATACAAGTTTAATAGCATGTTTTCGATCGGCATCGGCGCAAACGCACAATATGCTGATGCAGACCTCACCAACGCAATTGATTTTGGGGCTCAGGTGGATGCGCAGGGCCAGTGCCCGCCACCCCCGGCAGGACCGCCATCGGGTTTCTGTGCTCAGGCGCTCGATGGTCGGGCCAATCTGTCGGGCGATGACTGGGCCTGGGGTTATAACGTCGGCCTGCTGATGGAACTCAGTCCCGATACCCGTTTCGGGCTGTCCTACCGCTCCAAGCTCAAATACGAGCTCGAGGGAGACGTGCGCTTTGACGTACCAACCGCAGTGCAACCTGCGTTTCCCTTTACCAAGGAGGATGTCTCGGCCGACCTCGACCTGCCGGAATCTGTCTCCCTCAGCGCTTATCACCAGCTGACTCCCAAGCTTGCCTTGCTCGCTGACGTCACCTGGACCAAGTGGGACCGCTTCAAGGAGCTGAGGGTCAGCTTCGACAACGCACCGCTTCCCGACGACGTCACGCCGGAGGACTGGAACAACAGCTTCCGTTACTCGCTCGGCGCGAACTACAGGCTCGGCTCAGAATGGCTGTTGCGCACGGGTGGCGCCTACGATGAAACACCGATCCCCAGCGCAGAAAAACGCACACCCCGCATTGCGGAAAGCGACCGTTTCTGGCTCGCCTTCGGTATCAGCCACACGCCGAACAGCAGCTTCCGTTTCGATTTTTCCTATGCCCACCTGTTTGTGCGTGACGCCAAGATCAACAACGATGACGGGTCCGGCCATATCCTGACCGGTAATTACAAGAATTCGTCTGTCGACATATTCAGCGGTCAGATGGTCTATACTTTCTGAACCCATTGCTGGCGCGCAATGATGACCAATAGAAAACCCCGGCCTTGCGGCCGGGGTTTTCTTTGAAGCTCAGGTATCCATTATCCGACCCTGATCGGGAAACCAGCTCGCTACAGGGGAGACCGCCAGGAGTCCACGCGACCCATCGCCTCACCCATGGCAGGGATCGATTATGCCTTTTTGATAAGGAAGTGGAACTTGCCGCTGTCTTCCTTGGATTCCATCAGTTCATTGCCGGTCTGCTTGGAGAAGGCCTCGAAGTCTTTCACGGAACCCGGATCGGTCGCAATGATGTGCAGAATCTTGCCGCTCTCCAAGCCATTCAGTGCCTTCTTTGCACGCAATATTGGCAACGGACAGTTCAGTCCGGATGCATCCAGTTCCTCGTCAAAATCTGCCATTGTTGACTACTCCTCTCTCAAGTATAGGGTTGAGCATCGTGTTGGGACCGCTGCAGCAGGAGCGGTGACTACATTTATTAGAATACAGCGTGACACTTATATGATAGATCGGATACAAACGCAACCGTACGCGGGCCCATAATCTGCCCGACGGGCACGCTGCCGTCAACCAACAGCCACCGCCTGGCCCGGGAGACCCAATGCCTGACCTGCACGCGCCCAGTCCATGATGCCGCCACGGAGGTTCACCACATCCATATCGTCGCCACGCGCCGCCAGAAATGCGCAGAGCTGCGCTGAACGCAGGCCGCTGCGGCAATAAACCACGATGGTACGCTTCTCACTGTGCCAGTGTTCGATATGCAGGGGGATGAGATGCATCGGAATCAGCTCGGCACCAGGGATAATGCCTTGCGAGGTTTCTGCCGGCGTGCGGATATCGATGAGCCGCAGCCTCCGCCGTTTCGTAACCAGCTGCTGACCGAGTTCGCCGGCGCTGATCTCCTTAATAGTGAACATGACCCGGCGTACCCCCAGAATCCCTTTAAGAAACCCAATTGTAACTGAATATGCGAATATACTAATTCTGCTATTTCCCACTGTCGTTGTCAACACGGCCCGGGCCGACGACGATGTCTGCGCGCCTTCGCTTGACGGCGCCTAACTGACGTCGAGTATTGGGCAGTTAAGGGTAAACTGAACCATCAATGGAAAAAAACAACCCCAAACTCACTCTCAATGTGGCATAGTTCTTGGCATGAATCGGATTTTTCTCGCCCCCGTCCTGGCAACCCTGCTCCTCGTGTGCACCGCCTCTGGAACCGACCTTCAGCTACCCAATATCGGGGATCCGTCCGGACAGCTGATCACACCCAAGGAGGAGCGAGAACTCGGTGAGGCGTTCATGCGCCAACTGCGGCACTCGGTTCCGCTCGTCCATGATCCCGAGATTGATGCCTACATAACCGCGCTGGGAAACCGGCTGGTTGCCAGCAGTGACAGCCCAACCACGAATTTTACCTTTTTCGTTGTTAAAGACCCCTCCATCAACGCCTTTGCCGGTCCGGGTGGTTATATTGGCATTCATTCCGGCCTCTTTCTGGCAAGCGAAACGGAGAGTGAACTCGCCGGTGTAATGGCCCACGAAATTGCGCACGTGACACAGAAGCACCTGCTGCGGGCCTATGATGCCGCCAGCCGAATGAGCCTGCCTTCGGCGGCCGCAATGCTGGCAGCCATTCTGGTTGCAACACAAGACAGTGAGGCCGGGATGGCAGCCCTGGCATCCGTGCAGGCCGCCAGTATCCAGCGGCAGATCAATTTCACGCGGGCAAACGAAAAGGAAGCCGACAGCATCGGCATGCAGGCGCTCTCCCGCTCCGGCTTTGATCCAATGGGAATGCCGGCATTCTTTGAGCGCCTGCAACAGACGACCCGCTACTATGGGGATCAGGCGCCGGCTTTCCTGCGCACCCACCCGGTTACTACCGACCGAATCGCCGAAGCGCAGGCACGGGTGGCGCAGATCAAGGAAGCCGCGGGCCGCAAACTGACCTATGACAGTCTCTCCTTCCGTCTGACCCAGGCGAAGCTTCGGGTGCTCGTCGCGGACGACGCAAAGCAAGCCCTGACCTACTTCGAGCAGGAACTGTCCGCGCGCGAAAAACCGGATCCTGCGCAGCGCTACGGCCATGCCCTGGCACTGCAGTCGGTCGGCCGTCTCACGGAATCCACACGGATTCTCAAAGAAATGATCGGGGCGGACCCCGATCGCATCGCGTACCGGCTCGCCCTGGCCGACGTCGAACTGGATCAGGGCAAGACCCAACAGGCACTGAGCGAGTATACCGACGCCTTGAAACTCTACCCGGCGAACCCGATGATCATGGGTTACTATGTCTCGGCACTGCTCAAGGCGGGACAATCCGAAAAGGCCAAGAATATTGCGGAAGAGATCCTGCGAGCCAGCCCGGCCCCCTCCCCCCAGTCCTACTATCTGATGGCCGAGGCCGCTGGCGCCGCCGGCGACAAGGCCGACGCATACGAGGCGATTGCAGAATACTACTACCTCAACGGCCAGACCCGAACGGCGATTCAGCAATTGGACCTCGCCTTGCGTCTACCGGACCTCGACCACATCCAGACAGTACGCATCGAATCGCGCCTCAATCAGTTCAAGGCAGAGGCGTTGGCGGAGGAAGAACACTAGCGGTGCGGCCCCGAGGTCTCCGAACTCATCCGCGCCAAACCCTGCAGGTTAGCCGTCCCCAATGCCGTAAGGCACCGAGGGTTTTGCTTTGACTCTCGCAGCTTACCGGGCTATATTTCTTTGTCATCGAGCCGTGCACATGACAACAGCGTGTTGGAGATAAGGGGGCAACACACCGAACCGGCATCGTCTGACAACGCGACCCCCAATTAAGTTTCACACACCCGAAGTGAGGAGGAAACGATGCGGCAAACACCCAGCCTGCTAGCGACTGCCGTCTGTGTAGCAGCTATGTCAGGCAGCATTGCACTGACAGTGAGCGTACCCGTGTCGGCTGCTGACGCATCCGTCATTGAGGAGGGCAAAAAACTCGCCTTCGATCGACAGAAAGGCAACTGCCTGGCCTGTCACCAGATTGAAGGTGGCGAACTGCCCGGCAACATCGGACCACCGCTGGTGGCTATGAAGGCGCGATTTCCAGACAAGGCCAAGCTGCGCGCCCAGGTCTGGGATGCAACGAAGGCAAATCCAAACTCGATCATGCCCCCGTTCGGACGCCACAAGATTGTCAGCGATACCGAAATCGACAAGATTGTCGAATTTGTGTACACACTCTGACCACAAGACCTGGGCTATTTAACGTAACGTTTTCAGGAGACTACCGTGAGCAACATGAAACGCAGAACCTTTCTGAAAGGCACGCTGGCTGCCGGCGCGGCAGGTATGGCGGTAAGCGCCGGCCTACTGACACCACGTGCCGTGCTGGCTGCCTGGCCAACCACCGCATTCGAGGCAAAAACCGTCCCCGATGCCCTCACTGCCCTGATGGGCAGCGACAAGCTCGATGGCAGCGACAAGATTACGATCAAGGCGCCTGACATCGCCGAAAACGGTGCGGTGGTGCCGGTATCGGTGGAAACGAGTATCGAAGGCGTCAGTTCGATTTCCATTATTTCGGAGAAGAACGCGTCACCCTTATCGGCCTCGTTCAAGCTCGGCTCCGGCACTGATGCCTTTGTCGCAACCCGCATCAAGCTCGCCAAGACCATGAGCGTGATTGCCGTCGTAAAAGCAGGCGACAAGCTGTACAGCATGGGCAAAGAAGTCAAGGTCACGATCGGCGGTTGCGGCGGTTAAGTCATAGCCACCGACAATCTGAGCTTATCGCAACACTATATTCTGTAGAGGAAAATTCACGATGGCAAACTCAATTAAGGTACGTGCCAAGGTGACGGGAGGCGTGACGACGGTCAAGGCGCTGATCAGCCACCCGATGGAAACCGGCCTGGTCAAAGACAAGAAGACCGGCGAGCTCATCCCGGCACACTTCATTCAGGAGGTTACCTGTGAACACAATGGCACCAATGTGCTCACAGCATGGTGGGGCGCTTCGATATCCAAGAACCCGTATCTGTCATTCCGCTTCAAGGGCGGCAAGGCGGGCGATACCCTCAAGCTTCACTGGGTAGACAATAAAGGTGAGAGTGATTCTCTCGAAGCCAAAATCGCGTAAGTCGGCTCTGGCAGACGCATTGGGGAATGCCTCTGCCCAACACCCAGGGAGACCCTACTAGATGAACAAGCTTCTGAGTATTATTGCAATACTTGGTCTCGTGGCATCGCTACCGCAGACGTCGGTTGCCACACCGGAAGAGGATCTCAAGGCATTCCAGGAATATTACAAACTGCGATTCCCGGAGGTTCCCTTCAACGACTACGTCAACGGCGTCTATGCGCTTGATGCTGACTCGCGCGCACAGTGGGAGGCCATTGAGGACTTCCCACCTTACGAGCTCAACATCGAGAGAGGCAAAGAGATGTTCAATAAGCCGTTCAAGAACGGCAAGACCTACGCCAGCTGTTTCAAGAATGAGGGCATAGGCATCCGCCAGAACTACCCCTATTTCGATACCAAGACCGGCAAGGTTGTCACCCTTGAGGGCGCCATCAATGCCTGCCGGGAAGCGAATGGGGAAGAGCCGCTGGGATGGAAGAAGGGTCCGCTCGCGGACATTTCCGCCTACATGGCCTACACCTCACGGGGCAATGTCTTTGACATCAAGATCCCGGATGACCCGCGCGCGATTGATGCCTACAACAAGGGCAAACAGTTCTTTTACGCCAAGCGCGGCCAGCTGAATATGGCCTGTGCCGACTGTCACGTGTACAACGCCGGCAACCGTATACGGGCGGATTTGCTGAGCCCCGGACTGGGTCACCTCACCCATTTCCCGGTATACCGGTCCAAGTGGGGGGAACTTGGCACGGTTCAGCGCCGTTACGGCGGCTGCAACGAACAGGTCCGTGCCAAGGCGTTCAAACCCCAGAGTGAGGAATACAACAATCTCGAGTATTTCCACACCTACATGAGTAACGGTCTCGAAGTCAACGGGCCGGGCGCACGCAAGTAAACAGCAGTTAGGGACAACGTCGAAAACCCGGCCTGGGAGACCAGGCCGGGTTTATTTGTTTCGGCAGTGCCTCTATACAGGAGAAGCCTTAGTCGGCTGCCCTTCGGATCAACCCGCTTACTGAGAATACGCATCGAACTGTGGAGACCTGCAAATGACCATATCGCGGCGAGAATTTCTGCACATGCTGGCAATTGCCAGCGCATCGGGTATCAACCTGGCAGGGTGTGACTCCGGCTCGGACACTCAGAAACAGGCCAAGGGTGTGAAGAACATCAAGGAGCCCGGCAACCTGTATGAGGTGCCGGCCTTCGGGAATGTTTCGCTGATGCATTACACCGACTGCCATGCCCAGCTGCAACCGGTCTATTTCCGTGAACCGAATATCAATATCGGCGTCGGCAGCATGCAGGGCCAGCCGCCTCACCTGGTCGGAGAGGCCCTGCTGAAACACTATGGTATCCCTGCCGGGGGCCCGCTGGCGCACGCCAACACCTATCTCGATTATGTCGAGGCTGCCCGCCTGTTCGGCAAAGTGGGCGGTTTCGCCCATCTCAGCAGCCTGGT
The DNA here is from genome assembly GCA_963707015.1 of uncultured Gammaproteobacteria bacterium. Taxonomy (GTDB): domain Bacteria; phylum Pseudomonadota; class Gammaproteobacteria; order Thiohalobacterales; family Thiohalobacteraceae; genus CAVPOO01. The sequence goes on along the minus strand of CAVPOO010000017.1, from coordinate 84,562 downwards.
GAAAACGCTGCGTGCGCAGCGACCCGGGGCGCTGTTGCTGGACGGCGGTGATACCTGGCAGGGCTCGGCGACATCCCTGTGGACCAACGCCCAGGACATGGTGGATGCCCAGCTGCTCCTCGGTGTCGACGTCATGACGCCGCACTGGGAAATGACCTTCGGCGCCGATCGTGTCAAGGAAATTGTTGAAAATGACTTCAAGGACCGGATCGACTTCGTGGCCCAGAACATCGTCGACAACGAGTGGGGCGAGCAGGTTTTCCCGTCCCATGTGATCCGCGAGATCAATGGCGTGCCGGTGGCGATCATCGGCCAGGCCTTTCCTTACACGCCGATCGCCAATCCCCGCTACATGGTGCCTGACTGGAGCTTTGGAATCCGCGATGACCATATGCAGAAAGTGGTGGACGAGGCGCGCGGGAATGGCGCACAGATTGTCGTCGTCTTGTCACACAACGGCATGGACGTCGATCTGAAGATGGCCAGCCGGGTGACGGGTATTGATGCCATCATGGGCGGTCATACGCACGACGCCATACCCCAACCGAGCATTGTGGAGAATGCCGGCGGCAAGACTCTGGTCACCAACGCCGGCTCCAATGCGAAGTTTCTCGGTCTGTTGGATCTGGATGTTCAGGAGGGCCGCGTGCGCGACTTCAAGTACCGGCTGTTGCCCGTGTTTGCCAATCTGTTGCCGGCCGATCCGGAAATGCAGGCGCATATTGACAAGGTTCGCGCACCCTACAAGGCACAGCTCGAAGAAAAGCTGGCAACGACCGACAGCCTGCTGTACCGGCGCGGCAACTTCAATGGCACCTTTGATCAGCTCATCTGCGATGCACTCATCGACGTCATGGGCGCACAAATATCCTTCTCGCCCGGTTTCCGCTGGGGGGTCTCGGTGCTGCCCGGCTCAGCGATCACCTTTGAGGATGTGATGACACAAACCGCCATCACCTATCCAACCGCGACCGTGAATAACTTCACCGGCACACGCATCAAGGAAATCCTGGAAGATGTCGCGGATAACCTCTTCAATGAGGATCCCTATTATCAGCAGGGTGGCGATATGGTACGCGTCGGGGGACTCAAGTACGCCATCGATCCAAGCGCGGATATCGGCAAACGAATCACGGACATGGAGCTTGACGGCAAGCCCATTGAAGCCGACAAGGAATACAGCGTCGCCGGCTGGGCCAGTGTGGCCCAGCCCCTGGAAGGCAAGCCGGTGTGGGATGTCGTGGCCGAATACCTGCGCGACAAGAAGAACGTCACTGTGACCGACCTGAATGAACCGGTAATCAAGGGTATCAGTGGCAATCCGGGGTACGCACCGGTCACGTAGCAGCCTTTTCGACTTAGGCTGATTCTACTGCGGCCGTGGGGTCCAGGAGGGACGCAGTCTGGAACGAAGGGCCTATTTTCTGGCAGGCGACCTGGTGTCCAACGTCGTCATGGGCATGGCCGCCGCCTGGCTGGTAACGGGCGTTGTCGACCCCGCCTGGCATATGCCCGCGGGCATGCTCGCCGGCATGCTGGCCGCGATGGGGCTATCGCTGCTTCTGATGCCGGCATTCGTGGCGCTGTTCGGCGCCATGGAGGTCATGCTGCCGGTCATGCTCACCGCCATGCTGGCCGGTATGCTGCTGGGGATGGCGAGTGCCATGACAGTTTTTTCCACCTGGGAAGCAATGGTCGCCGGCGGCCTGATCGGTACCTTGACCCTGTTGTCTACCTATGCGCTCGATGCCAGCCTGCGCCGCAGAGGTCTTTGATGTGCGAGGCAACCAGAAAGAAGTGGGATTTTTCCGCCAGCTTTTATGACCTGCTGGCCTATGGTCCCGAACGGCGCTGGGCCGCCGCAAAAAAGGCGCTGTTTGCCAACATGCAGGGCAGGATTCTGTTTGTCGCGGTGGGCACCGGACAGGATATCCGCTTCTTCCCGCCCGGCCGGGACATCGTCGCCATCGACATCAGCCCGCGCATGCTGGCGAAGGCGCGCACCCGCGCGGCGGCCTATGTCGGCAAGCTCAATCTGCGGCTGATGGATGTGCACGCCCTGGAATTTCCCGACCACAGTTTCGACCAGGTGGTGACCTCCTGCACCTTCTGCTCGGTGCCGGATCCGGTCGCCGGACTGAAGGCCCTGCGCCGGGTGTTGAAGCCGGGCGGCATGCTTTACATGTTCGAGCACACGGGCAGCCGCCTGTTTCCGTTCAACCTGATGCTCAACATCATGACGCCACTCTGGAAACCGATAGGCCCCGAGATGAACCGCGATACCGTGGCCAACGTACGCGAGGCAGGCTTTGAGATCCGTCAGGTCAACAACATCTATCTCGATGTCGTGAAGACGATCATCGCCACATCGCCGGCCTGATTTGATTATGGTGGGACGTGAAGGATTCGAACCTTCGACCCTCGGCTTAAAAGGCCGGTGCTCTACCGACTGAGCTAACGTCCCGCAGCAGAGGGCGCCATGATACCCCAGCCTATGCCGACGCGGAAGACTGCGCGGCGATCGGACATCGGCTGGAAAGTCAGAAAGATACGCACTCAGACCCGCCTGCGAGGGCTTGTTTTCATTCGCGAGCCCGCGCCTCGCGGGTGAATGCGGGTACTACGCGGATGCCCGGTAAGGCGTAGGGTCCGGGATACCAGCCGCTTCGAACCCCGCCGCGCGCAGGCGGCAGGCGTCACACACCCCGCAGGCGCGCCCCTGTTCATCGGCGCTGTAACAGGAAACCGTTGCCGAATAATCCACGCCGAGTTCGCTGCCCGTGCGGATAATGTCCGCCTTCGAGAGGCTGATCAGGGGCGTATGGATGACGAAGTGGCTGCCCTCCACGCCGGCGCGAGTGGCCAGATTGGCAAGCCGTTCGAAGGAGGCTATGAAGGCCGGTCGACAATCCGGATAGCCCGAATAGTCAATGGCATTGACCCCGATGAAAAGATCCCTGGCCTCGAGCACCTCGGCCCAGGCCAGCGCCAGGGACAGGAACACGGTGTTACGAGCCGGCACATAGGTGACCGGAATACCTTGCGTCGGTTGATCGGGCACCGCGATAGCAGGGTCGGTGAGTGCCGAGCCGCCTATCTGGCCGAGATCGAGCGCAATGACCTTGTGCGCGACGGCGCCCGCACCAACCGCAAGCCTGGCGGCTGCCGCGAGTTCGGCACGGTGGCGCTGCCCGTAGTCGAGGCTCAAGGCATAACAGGCAAAGCCCTGAGCACGTGCAATCGCCAGGGTGGTGGCCGAATCCAGGCCGCCGGACAACAGGACCACTGCCTTCTTCATGACACCCTGCGGGCTTCGAGGGATCGAGCTTTCCCGTTTTGCGTCGGCCATTCGCGATGCGTCACCCGCTGTCAGCGCCCGGGGACATCCCCCCACAGATACTTGTGCAGTTGCACCTGCAGGCGCACCGCAAGCCGGTCCGCGAGGATCCAGTCCGCAAGTTCTCCGGGGGAAAGTAGCGCATGTGCGGGCGACAGCAGGACATCGCAAATAGCGGGTAAGCCACGCTGTTCGATCTGCTGCCTGGCCCACTCGTAATCGGAACGGTCACAGATCACCATCTTCAGCTGATCGTGCGGATTGAGATAATCGAGGTTTTCATACCGGTTGCGCTCGCATTCTCCCGACGAGGGTGTCTTCAGGTCCATCACCTTGGTCACCCGAGCGTCAACCGCAGAGACATCGAGCGCCCCGCTGGTCTCGAGCGAGACACGGTAACCCGCATCGCAAAGCTGCCGCAGCAGTGCCGGGCAGGCCTTCTGTGCCAGCGGTTCACCGCCCGTCACGGTCACATAGCGCGCGCCATAGGCCTGTGTGGCCGCCATGATGTTCGCCAGCGACAGCCACTCACCACCCTCATAGGCATAGGTGGTATCGCAGTAATGGCAACGCAAGGGACACCCCGTAAGGCGTATGAACACCGTCGGCCAGCCGACCGTATCCGCCTCACCCTGCAGGGAATAAAAGATCTCTGTGATACGCAGCCGATCGGTGAGCTTTGCCGACGCAGCGACGGCGCCGGGTTCGGAGAGCGTCTCAGCCATGGCAGGAGTGTACTACACCACAGGCACCGTAAAAGCCGACGCAATGTCGGGAAAAACAGCCGTGCCGGGGACAAACCTGAGTCTGTCCCGAATGGCACTTACCTGGGCGGTTCAAAAATTGATGTGGGGTGGGTCAGGCACGCAGTGTGTGCCGTAACCCACCGGCCGTGTCGGCAGGCACTCATCGAAAATGCATTGTGTTGCTCCGCAACGTCTGGTGGGTTACGCAAAAACCGCTAACCCACCGTAAGTATGCCATTTGCGCCCTACTCAGTGACCTTCCTTGCTCAAACGCTGCAGGCGCTCTTCCGCCAGGCGCGCCGCGGTACTGTCCGGATGGCCCCTGATCACCGTCTCCAGTTCTTTGCGTGCCGCCTGCCACTCGCCCAGCTCGTAATGGATGTAACCCATCTTCAGGTGCGCATCGGCGAGCTTGGTGCTGCCCGGATACTTGGCTGACTACCGCCTGAAACTCCTCGAGTGCGGTGCCGAATTGACGCGTGACGTAGTAGGTTTCGGCCAGCCAGTACTGGGCATTGCCGGCGTAGCTGCTGTCGGGATACTGGCTCAGAAAGCTGCGATAGGCGTCCGCCGCCTGCGGATAACGCCCTTCCCTGAGGATATTCAGCGCCTCTTCGTACGCCGTCTGCTCCTGGGCGGTGTCCATAGCCGGTTGCGCGGGTGCCGGCGCCGCCGTTGCCGGCACGGCTGCCGGCGGGAGCGACCCCGCAGGTGCTTGTGATCCCGCTGCCGGTGCGCCGCCGAGCTCCAGCTGGCGCAGGCGTCCGTCGATGTCGACATACAGATCCCGCTGGCGCTGCTGCAGCTGTTCCAGGTTGTGACCCTGTAGTTCGATATCGCCACGCAGGGTACGCACCTCCGCCTGTAACTGATCGAGCCGGGTCTGCATTTCCACCAGGCCCTGACTCTGCATGATCCGCTCGAGGCGTTCCACGCGGTGATCCAGGCTCTCGGCGCAGGCACTGCCAAGTGGCAGGACCAGTAACAGGCCGGCAAGCGGGAACGGTGCAAACCTGCCAACCCTTCGAATGACATGAAACATAGTGAATACCACCCGCTCGCGCTTATTGATAAATGATCTCGACACGCCGGTTCTGCGCCCAGGCCGCCTCGTCGTGACCGAAGTCGACCGGCTTCTCTTCCCCGTAGCTCACTGTGCCGATCTGGCTGGGCAGGGCGCCCTGAAACTCGAGCAGGCGGCGTACCGCCTGCGCGCGCCGATCGCCCAGACCGATGTTGTATTCGCGTGAGCCCTGTTCATCGGCATGTCCTTCCAGGGTGACTGTCGTCTGCGAATTCGCGGCAAGGTAGGCGGCATGGGCGGCGAGTATCTCCTTGTCCTCTGCGCGCACGTCAAAGCTGTCGAAGTCAAAATAGATCCTCCGGTGAGACAGGGGACTTGCCGGATCATCCAGTGACATTCCCTGGAACTGACTCCCCATATCCATCCCCATACCACCCTCCTGACCCGCAGAAACTCCCAGGTCGTCGACCGCGGCCTCATCCCCTGGCTTGCGCCGGGTGTGCTGCACGCCGCGAGTGCGATCGCCATCCACAGCACTGCAGCCATCTTCCATACAGATTGCATACCGATCTCCTTCTTCATGTGTCAGGCAGGATAGCCGGACGGACAATTCCCGCGCGTCTGCAGCGTAGCGACTGTATCAGGGCGCGCAATCCTGCGTATAGTACTCCACTCGCCCACCCGAAAACCGTGAAGCGCCACCTTCGTCATCAGTGCAGAAACGGCGACCAGGCCGGTTCACGCACATCGCCCTCCGGGGCGCGCAGCCGCTGGTGTACCCGCCCGTCCACGGAAACTGCCGCCAGAACGCCGCGGTTACTCGCTTCCGTGGCATAGATGATCATGCCGCCGTTGGGCGCAAAGCTGGGTGACTCGTCGAGACGGCCGTCGCTCAGTACCCGCAACACGCCCGTCTGCAGCTCCAGTGCCGCGATCTGGTAACGCCCGTCCTGCGACCGGTGAACCATGGTCAGGCGCTCACCGTCGGGGGAAAAGTCAGCGCTGGCATTGTACTTGCCCTCAAAGGTCAGGCGTTTCGGCGTACCGCCTTTCGCCGGCATCCGATAGAGTTGCGGACCGCCACCACGGTCCGATGTAAACACGATACTCTGACCGTCGGGCGCCCACGCCGGCTCGGTATCGATGGACGGATTGGACGTCAGCCGCTCCAGGGAACCGTCTGTCAGCCTGAGTCGGTAGATCTCGGGATTGCCATCGCGAGACAGCGTCAATCCCAGGTATTTCCCGTCGGGAGACCAGACGGGTGCACCGTTAATGCCCTTGAACCCGGCCAGCTTGGTCTGTTCGCCGGTGGCGATCTGCTGGACATAGATTTCGGCCTGCTTGTTTTCAAACGACACGAAGGCAACGCGTGAACCGTCGGGTGACCAGGCGGGTGACATGATGGGCTGAGTCGAACTGCGGATGGTCTGGGGATCAAAACCGTCAGAATCCGCAATCTGCAGGGCATAGCGGCGATCATCGCCGCTGCCGGTCACCGTGACATAGGCGATACGCGTGTCAAATGCACCGCGCTCGCCGGTCAGTTCCTGATAGATGAGGTCACTGATGTGGTGCGCCACCCTGCGCAACACATCCCGGGTGGGACGGAAGCTGAAACCAATCAGCTGCTGGCCACGCAGGACATCGAAGAGTTGAAACTGAACCTTATAGGCATCCGGGCCGTCGGGGACCACCGTCCCGATCACCAGGTTATCCACGCCAAGCAGGCGCCAGTCCCGGAAGATCACCTGGCTGTCCTGGGTCGGGCGCGCCACCAGATCACTGTCGGCAAGCGGCGCAAAGCGACCGCTGCGGCGAAGATCCGCGGCGACGATGCCGGCAATGTCTTCCGGCATGGGCTCAGTAGACCCCCAGCCAAACGGCACAACTGCGATGGGCAAAGCGCCCTCGACGCCCTCGGTGATCTCGATAGTCAGCGCGGCATAGGTCGATGGCATACAGGTCAATGCGGCAAACAGAACCAGCGTACGAACGAGTGTTGTTTTCAAAAACGGCTCCAATATCTAGGTTGGTGAGAAGATGAACTGTAACTCCCGAAAGCGATCAAACAGTGCGCTATCCGGCGGCAGGGGGAGCGGCGCCGCCCGATACACGGCGGTTTCAACCGACCGGTCGAAGGTTGGGTCCCCGCTGCTCCTCACAATCTGGACGGATGCAACGTCGCCGCCCGGGATCAGCCGCACCTTGACGGTACAGGACAGACCACTGCCGCTTACCGACGGCCGAATCCAGTTGCGCTGCACCTTTTGCTGGATGGCCGCCGTGTATTCTGCGACCACGCCCTGATTGGCCCTTTCCCTTGCCGCATCGAGTTGCGCGCCCTCGGCGGCGAGTTGTTCCTGGAGCGCCTGCTCGGCCGCCTTGCGCCTGGCCTCTTCGGCCGCCTTCTGCTTGGCCTCTGCCTCGGCCTTGCGTTTGGCTTCCTCGGCAGCCTTGCGCTTGGCCACTTCCTCGGCCTTGCGCTTGGCTTCCTCGGCGGCCTTGCGCTTGGCCTCTGCCTCGGCCTTGCGCTTGGCCTCCTCTGCCACCTGGCGCTCGGCCTCTTCCATTTTACGTTTGGCCTCCAGTTCAGCCAACCGTTTTTCCTCCTCGCGCTGCTTGCGTTCAATAGTCTCCTGCTGTTTCTTGAGCTCGGCGAGCCGCTGTTGTTCGGCGACCTTCTTGCGCTCGATCTCGGCCTGACGCTGCTGCTCCGCCTCCTGTTTTTTCTTCAACTCTGCGAGCTGCTGCTGTTCGTGCTTGCGGGTTTCCTCGGCCTCCCGGGCCTTTTCCTCCAGCACCCTGAGACGCTCAGCCGCCTCTTGCTCTTCGCGTTTTTCCGCCGCTTCCAGCTGGTCCATCTCCGCCGCGACCTTCGAGTCGTCCAGCACCACTGCCTTGATCACCTCCGATTTCGGCTGACCCGAGAGGGGGGTCTTGGGCGTCCAGTCCAGACTGAACATCAGCACACCGATCAGAACCAGATGTACGAATATGGCAAGGAACAGCGCCTTGGGGTCCTTGGTCAGCATCTCCCACATAAGCGCTTCAGCGTTCTACCGCCTCCGGTGTTTCGGTTACCAGACCCACGCTCGGTGCGCCCGCCTGCTGAAGCAGCACCATGGCGTGCACCACGGCGCCATAGGCCACGGCCCGGTCGCCGCGGACCAGAACCGGCGTCTCGGGTCGTCGACGCAATACCGCCGCCGTTCGCTGCACCAGCGTTTCGGCGTCAATGGGTTTGTCCGGTGCCTCACCGATATTGAGATACAGCGTGCCGTCGGCATCGACGCTCACCTCCAGCGGCTCCTGGGCCGGAGCGTCAATCGGTTCGGCGGTGGCCGCTGGCAGGTTGACCTGCACCCCCTGGGTCAGCAACGGCGCCGTGATCATGAAGATAACCAGCATGACCAGCATGACGTCGATATAGGGGACCACGTTGATCTCCGACATCGGTTTCTTGCGTACGCGTCGAGATCCCATAGTCGTCAGGCCATCGTCGCGCCGTGCGATCTGGCTGCACCCGCCGAGACGTGCGCCTGCCGATGCAGGATAGTGGAAAATTCTTCGAGGAAATTGTCATAGCGGTTAATGAGGCGTTCCACATCGTTGGAATACCGGTTGTAGGCCACGACCGCCGGAATCGCCGCGAACAAGCCCATGGCGGTGGCAATCAGCGCCTCCGCAATGCCGGGGGCAACCATTGCCAGCGTTGCCTGATGCACATTACCCAGGGAGCGAAAGGCATTCATGATTCCCCAGACGGTCCCGAACAGGCCGACATAGGGACTGGTCGAGCCGACGGTTGCCAGAAATGACAGATGATGCTCCAGGCGGTCTTCCTCGCGCGACAGGGCAACCCGCATCGAACGCTGGGCGCCTTCCATCACGGCGACCGGATCGGTTGCCGACTGTTTGCGCAAGCGGGCAAATTCCTTGAACCCCGCCTCGAAGATATCCGCCATGCCGCGGGCATCTTCTCCCTGCTTGGCGACATCCCGGTACAGTGCCGCCAGGTCGCCGCCCGACCAGAAGCGACGTTCGAAGACCTCCGCTTCATCACCGGCGCGCCGCAGCGTCCGCCACTTGTGGAAAATCATCGTCCAGGAGATCAGCGAGACAATCGCCAACAGCAGCATGACCAGCTGCACAACCGGGCTGGCCCCCGCGATGAGATGCACCATCGATAAATCAGTCGACATCAACTATCTCCTTGACGACAAAATCGGGAATGGCTTGCGGCTTGAAATGGTCGACACTCAGACAGGCCACCCTGACGACACCGGAACACAGCAGCTGCCCCGATTGACCTGCGTGATACACGCCCTGCTCGAAGGTAAGACTGGCCCGGCGTCGCTGCATGACCTGCGCACTGACTTCCAGTGAATCATTAAAACGGGCGGGACTGATAAACTCGAGATTTGCCGAACGCACCGCAAATATGACCCGGGCCGTCTCGGCCAGCCGATCCTGTTCGAAACCTAGACTGCGCAGCCACTCTGTCCGGGCTCGCTCCATGAACTTCAGGTAATTCGCGTAGTATACAACTCCGCCGCTATCCGTATCTTCGTAATATACCCGCACTGGCCAGCGGAAAATTTTCACGACACCGCGATCCCCGCGCCCGCCGGTACGGCGAGGCCATTCTCCGGCAGGCATGCTGAACCTGTCTGACGCCGTTCACGCCGGTTCATCGAAAAGATCCGGGCTGCCGGTTGTCCTGGTCACCGATTCTGGCGGTGTCAGTCCAAAATGGATATAGGCATTGCGCGTCGCAACGCGCCCCCGAGCGGTACGCATCATGAATCCCTGCTGGATCAGATAGGGTTCGAGCACGTCTTCGATGGTGCCGCGTTCCTCACCAATCGCCGCCGCCATACTGTCGACGCCGACCGGGCCACCGTCAAATTTCTCAATCAGGGCCGAGAGCAGCTTGCGGTCCATGACATCAAAGCCCTGCTGATCGACGTTCAGGAGCTCCATGCCCCGGCGCGCCACGTCGGCCGTAATACGCCCGTCGGCCTTGACCTGGGCATAATCCCGCACCCGGCGCAGCAGCCGGTTGGCGATACGCGGTGTGCCCCGCGAACGCCGCGCGAGCTCGGCCGCCCCCTCGGAATCGATTTCGACGCCGAGTATACGGGCCGAACGCGCGAGTATTGTGGCCAGCTCGCCCGTTGAATAAAATTCGAGCCGCTGGACAATGCCAAAGCGGTCCCGCAACGGCGAGGTCAGCAGGCCGGCACGGGTCGTTGCGCCCACCAGGGTAAAGGGCGGCAGGTCCAGTTTGATCGAGCGCGCCGCGGGGCCTTCGCCGATCATGATGTCCAGCTGGTAGTCCTCCATGGCGGGGTAGAGGATCTCTTCGACGACCGGACTCAGCCGGTGGATTTCGTCGACGAACAGGACGTCGCGCGGCTCGAGATTGGTCAACAGGGCAGCCAGATCACCCGGTCTTTCCAGCACCGGGCCCGATGTGTGCCGCAGATTGACACCCAGTTCATTGGCGAGGATGTGGGCCAGTGTCGTCTTGCCGAGTCCCGGCGGGCCAAAGATGAGCACATGATCCAGCGCCTCACCGCGCTGACGCGCCGCACCCACGAAAATCTCCATCTGCTCATGGACTTGTCGCTGACCCACATAGTCCGATAACTGTCGCGGACGAATGGCGCGGTCAATCCGGTCCTCTTCGGGCCCTGCCGTGGCGATGACTAGGCGATCGGTTTCCATAGCGACAACTCGTTGTCTCGACGGCACGCTTGCCGCCAGGCACTCATCTTACCGTTCCCTGTAACGCCTGCCGGATGATCTCCTCCGATGACTGCGACTGAGCCGGCACCGCCCGCACCATGCGACTCGCCTCCTGTGGTTTGTAACCAAGGGCCACCAGGGCGCTGACCGCCTCCTCAACCGCATCGGCCGACCGGCCTTCAGCGCCGGGCTCGGCCGTGAGTGCGACATCCTGCCGTCGATCAGACAGGCGGTCACGCAACTCGATCACAAGTCGCTCGGCCGTCTTTTTGCCGACGCCGGGCACCCGGGTCAGCGCTGCACTGTCGCCGGCCTGGACACACTGAATGAAGGCTTCGGCGTTCATGCCGGAAAGAATGGCCAGCGCCAGGCGCGGCCCCACGCCACTTATCTTGATCAGATCGCGGAACAGGCTGCGCTCGGCCAGCCGGGCAAAGCCGTACAGCGTGTGGGCATCCTCGCGAACCACCAGATGGGTATACAGCGCGACTTCCGATCCAACCTCCGGCAGATCGTAAAACGTCGTCATGGGTGCATCCAGCTCATAACCCAGACCCTGCACGTCGATCAGCAGCTGCGGGGGATGCCTCGATATGAGCCGACCGCGCACAAAACCGATCATCGCAGGCGCCCCCCCTGCACGCCTTCGGCCGCGGGAATCCGCCTCAGGGTCTCGCGCACGTGGCAATGGCACAGCGCAACCGCCAGCGCGTCCGCCTGATCTGACCTGAGCGCGGCACGCAGGTTCAATAACACCTTCACCATATGCTGGACCTGCTCCTTGGCGGCCCCGCCCTTGCCGACAACCGCCTGCTTGATCTCCCGGGCGCTGTATTCGGCCACCGGCAGCGATGCGTGCACGGCCCCGCAGATTGCCGCGCCGCGGGCCTGCCCGAGCTTCAGTGCCGAATCCGCATTACGCGCCATGAATACCCGTTCGATCGCCATTTCGCCGGGCCGATACTCTGCAACCAGCTCGCTGATGCGCCGAAAAATTTCGCCCAGCCGCTCCGTGAGCGAATCACCCAGCAGCTGAATATTGCCACTGTGGACATGCCAGGCCTGTCCCCGCCGCACATCGATAATACCGAAACCGGTGATACGGGAACCGGGATCGATACCGATAATTCTCGCTGTGGGTTCATCCATTCAGGCCAGACAGGGTTCCGTTTTTCGTTACCGAACAAACGCCCGCGGCACGGGCCCGAACGCACTACAGAGTCGCAAGAATCTCCTCGGAGATGTCTGCATTCGAATACACGTCCTGTACGTCGTCAAGCTCCTCGAGCATGTCCAGCAGTCGCACCATCCTGCCCGCATCGTCTGAGTCCAGCTCACTTGCGGTACTGGCCCGCATGGTGACCTCGGCCTGCTCGGGTTCATACCCTGCGCCGATCATGGCCTCCTTGACATCGACCAGCGCGTCGGGCTCGGTCAGCACGTCGATCGAGCCATCCGCGTTTACCGCGACATCCTCGGCGCCGGCCTCGAGTGCGGCCTCCATAATGGCATCCTCGTCACTGGTGGCCGGATAACTCAGGATCCCGGTCTTAGTGAACAGGTAAGCGACCGACCCGGCCGTACCCAGATTACCCCCGCATTTGCTAAAGGCGTGTCTCACCTCGGCCACGGTACGATTGCGGTTATCCGTCATACAATCCACCATGACCGCGGTCCCGCCGGGGCCATAACCTTCGTAGCGCACCTCTTCGAAATTGTCGCCGTCCTGGGCACCGGCCCCGCGCTTTATCGCACGCGCGATCGTGTCCTTGGTCATATTGGCGCCCAGCGCCTTGTCCACGGCCAGGCGCAGCCGCGGATTGCTGCCTGGATCGGGGTCTCCCGCCCGGGCGGCAACCGTGATTTCGCGAATCAGCTTGGTAAAGAGTTTGCCGCGTTTTGCGTCCTGCGCATTCTTACGGTGTTGAATATTGGCCCATTTACTGTGCCCAGCCATGCGATCCCCGTGTATCTGAAAGTTGGGCGCATTCTAGCATTCGCCCCGCGGTGATTATAGTGTGCCCGACTCGCTGCCTGGCTCGGCAAATGTGCCATGGCGCAGAAACCGGCAGCACCGTACCGCCACCTCCCGTGACAGCAGCAGGCCGATATGGTTAGTCGGCATCCGGATCACATCGCCGGCCCCGGGCAGCGTGGTTTCGGCAACCGCGACGGCACCATCGTTGGCATGTGACAGCGCACCCGACAGTCGCCCGAATCCCAGCGCGCGTGTACCGGCAATGACGCCGACATTGCGACACTCGTGAGGAATACGGGCGCCCCCCGCGAGCCCTTCACCGAGGCTCATGCGGAACAAGGGCCGCGCCCAGCGGCGTGAGGACAGCCTGCGCGCTACGCCACTGCCGGCAACGGGTGTTCCCAGCAGGACGATGCGTGCAACCGGCAGATCCGGCGCATCGTACAAGGCCCGCAGCACGACCAGACCACCCAGGCTGTGGGCCACGATATGCGCGGACTCCGGCCCGTGTCGGGCGCAAAAACGGATCAGGGATGCCGCGTTTTCTGCCACGCTGGCACGCAGCGAGGAGTAGGGAAACCGCACGGGGCGAAAGCCACCGCGGGCCAGGCGCCGGCCGAGCCACGCCATCTCGTGGCCGGACATCCAGAGTCCATGCACCAGAATGACGTCTTTGCCAGACACTGCTCCCGAACCGGGCTGCCGGCACCGGTTTACCGAAAGAGACCGTTCAGCCACTGGCCCGCATTTGCCGTCCGGCGGCTATTCTGACGTCCCCGCATCATCACCCTTCGAAGAGGAGGGGACGAAACGCTCGATGGCGAATCGGTTGGTGTATGAGCGCGCCAGACGCCAGGCCTCGGCGCGTGGCAGCCAGCGAAAGGCACTGTGTTCTGCCGGGTCAAGCCGGATTTCCGGACGCGGACCGGGGTACATCACCCGGAAGACATGCTCTGTGTTGGTGGTCACCTCCGGGGCATAGCGATCCCGCCAGGCGGGCAGAATCGTAAATTCGTTTTGCAGATCGCAGTCGATCAGATGCTCGCCGGCAACCAGCCCGGTCTCTTCGAGAAGCTCACGGTGTGCCGCTGAAACCGGATCTTCGCCCCACTCCAGAGCGCCCGTCACCGATTGCCAGAAGTCGGGCGGTGTGCGGCGCAACAGCAGCAATACCTCGCCTGTCTCTGTATAGACCAGCACCAACACCGATTCGGGACGCCTGTACTGCTTTCGGTTCACGTGAACTCCCAAAACCCATACGCAGGCACAGCCCGCAGCGTCCTGAGCAACTGACCGGGATACAGGATACAGGTTTGTCGGCAGCCATGCTCGCCGGGTCCTGGGCACTGCGCCTTGCCGCTAGCCGCGATCGGGACGCAATGCGATTGTCTCGAGTATTCGGCACACACGCATCACGCCTCCTCCTGAGCCGGTGGCTTGCGCAGTCGAATGCCCAGTTCACGCAACTGGGCATCGCCCACCGGCGAGGGTGCCTGCGTCAGCAGGCAACTCGCGGTCTGGGTCTTGGGAAATGCCATGACTTCACGAATTGAGGAGGCGCCCAGCATGAGCATCACCAACCGGTCCAGACCGAATGCGATTCCGCCGTGCGGTGGACAGCCATACTTGAGTGCATCGAGAAGAAAACCGAATTTCCCGCGAGCCTCTTGCGCTCCGATACCAAGCAATGCGAACACCTTTTCCTGAATGGGCTCGCGGTAGATACGCATGGATCCGCCGCCGATTTCCGTACCATTGAGCACCAGATCATAGGCCCGTGAATGACATGCCCCCGGATCCGTATCGAGCAGATCCAGATGTTCCTCTTTCGGTGAGGTAAACGGGTGATGCAAGGCCAGCCAGCGATTTTCCTGTTCGTCGCGTTCGAACAGGGGAAAATCGACGATCCATAGCGGCCGCCAGCCCCGCTCCACCAGGCCCTTGTCGTGTCCCAGTTTGACGCGCAGGGCGGCGAGCGACTCGTTCACGATGCGCGCCTTGTCGGCACCGAAAAAGATGAGATCACCGTCGCCGGCCCGGGTTCGCTCGAGGATTCCCTGCACTGCCTCATCGGGAAGAAATTTGAGAATCGGTGATTGCAGGCCTTCCCGTCCCCTGGCAATGTCGTTGACCTTGATATAGGCAAGTCCCTTGGCACCGTAGCGGCCGACGAAATCCGTATAGGCGTCGATCTCCTTGCGCGTGAGACTGCCGCCCTGCGGCATGCACAATGCCGCAATCCGTCCCTGCGGATCATTGGCCGGGCCGGAAAACACCTTGAAGTCGACCGCCGCCATCAAGTCGCCCACATCGACCAGTTCCAGTGGAATCCGCAAATCCGGTCGATCGATACCAAAGCGACGCACCGCCTCGGCATGCGTCATGCGCGGGAAGCATTCAGGCAGGGGAATCTCCAGCGCCTCGGCAAAAACATGCCGGATCATTTGCTCCATGATGACCATGATCTCGTCCTCGCTGAGAAACGAGGTCTCGATGTCGAGCTGGGTAAATTCGGGTTGCCGGTCGGCCCGCAGGTCCTCGTCCCGGAAACAGCGGACGATCTGGTAGTAACGATCCAGACCGGCCATCATCAGCAGCTGTTTGAAGAGCTGGGGTGACTGCGGCAGAGCAAAGAAGGAGCCAGGCTGCGTCCGGCTGGGCACCAGGTAATCACGCGCCCCTTCCGGCGTCGTCTTGGTCAGGATGGGCGTCTCGATCTCGAGAAAACCGCGCTGATCGAGAAAGTAACGCAGCTGGCGGGTAATCTCGGCACGCAGTCGAATCCGCTGCTGCATCTCGGGACGGCGCAGATCCAGGTAGCGGTAACGCAAGCGGTGCTCCTCGCTGACATCCTCTTCGTCCAGCTGGAAGGGGGGGGTCTCTGACCGGTTGAGGATCTCCAGTCCCTCACCCAGAACCTCAACCTGGCCGGTAACCATGTCGGGGTTCTCGGTACCTGCCGGACGGTGCCGGACCCGGCCTTTTACCTGCAGGACGTACTCGCTGCGCACCCGCTCCGCAACCTGAAAGGAGGCGGGCGTATCCGGGTCGAAAACCACCTGCACAATCCCTTCGCGATCGCGCAGGTCAATAAAGATGACGCCTCCATGGTCGCGACGCCGATGCACCCAACCGCACACTGCAACGTCCTGATCCAGGTGCGATGCCCGCAAATCTCCACAGTAATGGCTGCGCATGGAACTCATGAGTTGTGTCCCCGGGGACCCGCCGAACGCGGCTGCCGTCTCGAAAGCCGGGAATGGTACGGCGCGCAACGGGGGTAACGCAAATGAGGTAACGGGCAAACCGGCCGGGGGCGAGGCCCAGACAGGGCTGCCTGCGCATCTACATCAGTGTTAGATCTGTGTCAGCTGTCAGTGACAGCCACTGCCCCCCGAGCCGCAGGCTTTCTTCTGGCTCGACTCTTTCCCCTGTTTCGCCTCTTTCCCCTGTTTCACTCTTTCCCCTGTTTCGACTCTTTACCCGTGTCAGACGATGCCGCCTTGCCGTCACCGCTTTCCGAGACATTGCGCTTGTTACCGGATTTGAAGTCGGTTTCATACCAACCGCCCCCTTTCAGCCGAAAAGCGGCGGCTGAAACCAGCTTTTTCAGGGTGACCTGGCCACACTCAGGGCAGGTGGTGAGGGGCGGATCACTGATTTTCTGGATACTCTCCAGCTGGTGGCCACAATTCTCACATTGGTATTCGTAGATTGGCATGGAATCAGCCTCTTGTACCGTCGGTTGCGGCGAAACATGGGGTCGCCCCCTATAAAAGTCAAGCTCCACCGCGTTTCCACTTTCGCCCCACTTCTGTGAAAATGCGCCGCGATACGGCCGCCAACCCTGGTCGGAGGCACGCGTGCACATTCGAGCCACTGAACTGCCCGACACTCGGGCAAGCGATCTGAGAACACTCCGGGCACTCCTTCCCTTCCTCTGGCAATACCGGGGACGCGTCATCGTGGCGCTGCTGTCGCTTGTCCTCGCGAAGGCCGCAAACGTTGGCATTCCACTGATTTTAAAAGATATTGTTGACAGTCTGGATGGGAACGGCCAGATGCAGCTGGCCGTTCCGCTGGCTCTTCTCGCCGCCTACGGGCTCCTCCGGCTGTCGAGCTCGCTTTTCAATGAGCTGCGGGACTCCGTCTTCGCGCGCGTCCGCCACGGTGCGATGCGCAGCGTCTCGGTGCGTACCCTCGAACACCTCCACCGACTCTCCCTGCGTTTCCATCTGGAACGCAAGACGGGCGGTATCACACGCGACATCGAACGCGGCACACGCAGCGTCAGCTCCCTCTTGAACTACATGGTTTTCAGTATCCTGCCGACGCTTGTCGAGGTGCTGATGATTGTTGGCATTCTGCTCGGCAGGTACAGCATCTGGTTCGCGGTAATCACGCTGGGCGCGGTGGTGGCCTACGTCACCTTTACCTTCATTATCACCGAGTGGCGCATGCAGTACCGGGTCGCGATGAACGCCCTGGACTCACGGGCCAACACCCAGGCCATCGACAGCCTGATCAACTACGAAACGGTCAAGTACTTCGGCAACGAAAGCCACGAGTTGCGTCGCTACGATCACAGCCTGCACGGATGGGAGGAGGCAGCGGTAAAAAGCCAGACCTCGCTTTCGGCGCTCAACGTAGGGCAGGCGGCCATTATCGCGGCGGGCGTGACATCGGTGATGGTGCTGGCCGCCCGGGGCGTCGTCGACAAGGAACTCTCGCTCGGCGATCTCGTCCTCATCAACGCCTTTCTTCTGCAACTATTCATCCCGCTCAACTTCCTTGGCATTGTCTACAGCCAGCTCAAACATTCTCTGGAAGACCTGCGTCTCATGTTTGACCTGATGCAGCGCCAGCCCGAAATCGTGGATCGGCCCGACGCCCCCGCCCTCGTTGTGGGCGACGCCGAGGTGCGTTTTGAAAACGTATCCTTCGCCTATGAACCAGACCGCCCGATCCTGCACGATGTCAGTTTCACTATCCCCCCGGGACAGAAGGTCGCGGTCGTCGGACCAAGCGGCGCGGGCAAATCCACGCTGGCACGTCTGTTGTTCCGCTTCTATGACGTCCAGTCAGGCCGCATCCTGATCAACGGCCAGAATGTCAGCGGCGTCACCCAGGACAGCCTGCGTGCGGCCATTGGCATTGTGCCGCAGGACACCGTTCTGTTTAATGACAGTCTGTACTACAACATTGCATACGCCAGTCCCGGCGCTTCACTGGAAGATGTAACCCGAGCGGCGCGTCTCGCCAACATCCATCAATTCATTGTATCGCTGACCAAGGGCTACGAGACTGTCGTGGGTGAACGCGGCCTGAAGCTGTCCGGTGGCGAGAAGCAACGTGTGGCCATCGCGCGCGCGATTCTCAAGTCACCGCGCGTGCTGGTCTTCGATGAGGCCACCTCCAGCCTCGACTCGCAATCGGAAAAGGTGATTCTCGAGTCCTTGCAGAGTCTTGCGGCCAACCATACGACACTCGCTATCGCTCACCGCCTGTCAACAATCGTCGACGCAGACAATATTCTGGTCATGGAGCACGGACGCATCGTCGAGCAGGGTAACCATCACGCCTTGCTGACGCAGGGGGGCAACTACGCAAGGCTTTGGAAACTGCAACAGGAAGAGCGGCGGCTCGAGGACCTGGAGACAGCGGAAGCCGCGTCCTGACACAGAGCCAGCGCTTGCTTCGGTCTGGGCGCTCTCGGGTCGCTCCGCACCCTGCCGCTGATCAGGGCAGGCTTATTCCTCGTCCGGATAGCGCTGCCTGCGCAGTTCTTCCGTTTGCCGGTTCATGATGTGCTTGACCAGGAGATCGCGGTCGGGCTCGCGAATGTCACGGTATTCGACCGCAATATTCCAGGGCGAGCCGGAGAGTCCGGGAAACGCCTGCTGACAATGGACCACCTTCCCGACGCTCAGGATGCCGGTCATGGAAGGCAGCAGGACAATACGCAACTCCAGCAAAGTTTCCTCCGGATACTCGCGATCGACCCCAAAACAGATACCGCCGCCGCTGAGGGTCACAACCTGCGGTATCCGTTCAT
This sequence comes from uncultured Gammaproteobacteria bacterium, assembly GCA_963707015.1. GTDB lineage: Bacteria > Pseudomonadota > Gammaproteobacteria > Thiohalobacterales > Thiohalobacteraceae > CAVPOO01. Next base: position 65,668 of record CAVPOO010000017.1, on the reverse strand, counting down.
TCAGATCGATCGCCTCCATGACAAACAGGCGTGCCATGTAATTGAGTTTGTCATCCATTGACTTCAGGTAGCGTGCAAGGTCCGGCATCTTGCTGGCAAAGGTATGCGTCAGGCGGTTCATTATTCGCGAGCTGGCCTCAAATCGTGAGACAACAGTGAATCGGTCCGGCATGTCACGCTGGATTTCCTCCGCGACAAATGCCGCTTCGGCCGCGTCCACCGGCCGGTATTCCAGAACCACCTGATCACGGATCCGGAAGTACTCCCTGCGCTCAGCGGCTGAGAGGTCCGCTGCTTCGTCATCGATCATCGCCTGCTCCTGTCTCACCGTTGCCTCCAGCGGGTGCCTGAGGGCCGTCCTGCCCCCCTGACACCGGCGGAATCACAGACAACTTGCGATCCGTCTCGAGGTCATCACCCTGGATCAGGATAATCTCTACGCGCCGGTTCTTGGCACGGTTTTCGGCCGTGTCATTGGAGACCAGGGGTTGGGTCTCGGCATGGCCCTCAATTGCCAGGCGTCCGGCACCGAGCTCCGACAAGTCCATTAAGGCATCGACCACGGACACGGCGCGCGAAGCCGAGAGCTCCCAGTTGGAACGGTACCGCTCGGTGGCAATGGGAACATTGTCCGTATGCCCCGCTACCACGACCTTACCGCCTGCTTCCGCCAGGATCTCCCCGATGCGACCGAGAATCGGCCGAAAGTTTTCTCGCAAGGCCGCACGTCCGGAAGGAAATGAGGCCTTTTCACGAATACGGATAATAATCTTTTGCGCCTGTGTCTCGACTTCGACGTTTCCGTCCATGATTTCCCAGCGCAAAGCCGCACGGATACGTTTGGCATTCTTTTCGAGCTGTTTTCGTTTCTGTTCAGCTTCCTTAGCCTTGAGCGCCTTGAAGACATCTTCCCTGGACGTCACATCAGCCGCACTCTTCCCGTCACTGTTTTCGCCCTGGCTGGAACCTTTGTCCTCGGTGCTCTTGCTGCCCTTGTCACCCATTTTCAAATGCTGTTTGAACTGATCCGTCGTTATCTGTTCCATGACGCTGAAGAGCGTAGGTTCCGGGCGACCTGCGCTGAACTCCCTGGCAATGATGTTGATACCCTTCGGCGGCTCCTTGACCTTGTGCTCGCGTTGCACCCCGAAGGCGTGCGCCATGGAACCGGCTATCTGTCTGTACTTCGCCACATCCATTTCCGAAAATGACAGCAGCAGCACAAAGAAACACATCAGCAGCGACATGAGGTCGGCAAAGGTCATCACCCACGCCGGGGCGCCAGTGCCACCGTCTTTCTTTGTAGATGCTTCGTCCATGGCCGACTCAACTATGCGGGGTGTTCAGAAGCTGCGCCCGTCTCGCCTCAGGCGGCTTCCTTTTCTTCCGCGTTCTCGCGCTTGCTCGGCGGCAGATAAGTCTTGAGCAGTTCCTCCATGACGCGAGGGTTCACACCCTCCTGGATCGCGCTAATGGTCTCCAGGATGAGTTGCTTGTTGTGTCGCTCCTCGCTGCTGCGGTGGGCCAGTTTGTCGGCAATGGGCATTGCGAAGGCGTTGGCGAGAACTGCGCCATACAGGGTCGTTAACAGGGCGACGGCCATGGCGGGGCCGATCCTCTTGGGGTCGTCCATCGCGGAGAGCATCTGAACCAGGCCGATCAAGGTACCGATCATGCCCATGGCCGGTGCCACATCCGCTATCGCCTTGAAAATCCTCTGTCCGGTTTCGTGGCGTTCGATGGTCAGATTGATGTCCTTGGTCAACATACTGCGAACAAACTCCGGCTCGTGACCGTCGACACAGAAGGTGATGCCGCGCTTGAGGAAGGTATTGCTGACCTCCTGGTTCTCCAGACCCAGCACACCCTCCTTGCGCGCGACATTCGCAAGCGCAACACCTTCCTGGATCAGTTTGTTTGCGTCTTCACCCTTATGAATGAATGCCTTCATGGCGATCTTGAAGGCCCCCAGCGTCGTCGCCAGCGGGAACTTCATGAGCACCACCATGAGGGTGCCGCCCAGCACGATTAACAAGGATGGTGGATTAAGGAATATCAGGGCGCTGCCGCCCACAACCACCGCGCCAATAATGACACCGAAGGAACCTAGTAGGCCGATCAGAGTTGCCAGATCCACGGGGCCGATACTCCTTAACTAAATCCAGACAACAGAAAAAACACACTCAGGAAATGGGAATTCAACGGAACGCTTTGAGTCGCGCGTGCACGTCCAGGCATAGAGGGGTTCCCTCTACCCGCGGTTGATACGCCGGCTGGAAGTCCATTTGGATTTCGCATCAATGCACTCCACAGGATCTGTAGCCGCCGGGGAATACATCGGGTTCCCTCAGCCAGGTCCGCTATGGCTGTATCGCCTTGAAACAGCGATCCTTTAGGCGATTCAAACAGGCAATCTGCGCTACAATGGCGGCGCGTCTGACAGGACTCCCGAGCCGAATCACGCACCAAACCCGTGACGCTGGAGAGGCCGCCAGGGCCTGCAGTCTGCATCGTGTCAAACTGATCCAACCGGTTGCCTGACAATGAAAACCAAGGACAAAGCGGTGCTAGTCACCGGTTGCTCAAGCGGTATCGGCTATTGCGTGGCGAAGGGCCTGAAGGCCAGCGGTTATCAGGTCTTTGCGACGGCACGCAAAACCGGCGATGTTGCCCGCCTGCGATCCGAAGGACTCGACGCTGCGGTGCTCGATCTCGACGACTCGGCATCTTTGAATTCCGCCGTTGAGGAAATCCTTGCGCATACCGGTGGGCGACTCTATGGACTTTTCAACAATGCCGGCTATGGTCAACCCGGCGCCGTCGAGGATCTGCGCCGGGATGTTCTGCGGCGTCAGTTCGAGACCAACGTCTTTGGCACGATCGAACTGACCAACCGCATACTGCCTGTGATGCGCCGGCAAGGCTATGGCCGGATTATTCAGAACAGTTCGCTGCTGGGTTTCGTCTCGCTGGCCTATCGGGGCGCCTACAATGCCAGCAAGTATGCACTGGAGGGCCTTTACGACACCCTGCGCCTGGAGCTTGCCGGGACTGGAATTCACGCCATTCTCATCGAGCCGGGACCGATTGAGAGCCGCTTCCGTGCCAATGCCTACGCCATGTACAGGCACTCTATTGCCGCCGAGGCGAGCGTGCATCGAGAGACCTACCGGCGCCTGGAGCAACGCCTCAGCGCGGAGGGTCCAGTCGTTCCCTTTACCCTGCCCCCCGAAGCCGTCCTGAGGAAGGTGCTGCGTGCACTGGACAGTCCCCGTCCCAAGGCGCGCTACTATGTCACCTTCCCGACCTACCTGTTTGGGACGCTGAAGCGTTTACTGCCAACCCGTACGCTGGATCGTGTGCTGCTCGGAATCTCGGGCGGAAGATGACTGATCACCCGCACATCGACAGTCCCCACGAGGGCCTGATAAGGCATCGCCCAAGCACCGGCTGTCTGGAAACAGAACCCGCAAAAAAAGATGCCCCGCGGTTTGCGGGGCTATCCTGATGTGGAGCGACGGGACTTCCGTTACTTAACACCAGGTGGAGGAGTCGTTGATGAAACAAAAAGTCTATAACTAATACATAGACGCTGTTTTCGGAAAGATCAATAGTGAGTCGGTCTTTTTTTATCGACTCGCTCGCAGATTAATGCTCATCCTGCCTCATGCCGCGCTGGCCTGGGATTCACCCTTGGTAAACAGCAAGTTACCGGCATCTGCGTCAACGGCAATCACATCCCCAGGTGCATACCGACCCGCCAGAATCGCCTGCGCGAGCGGGTTCTCGAGCTGCTGCTGGATCGCCCGCTTGAGAGGCCGCGCCCCGTATACGGGGTCGAAACCGGCTTCGCCAAGCTTGTCCAGTGCCGCCGTACTGACCTCGAGCCCCATATCCCGCTCGCGCAGGCGCTTGCGCAGGTACTCAATCTGAATGAGCGCGATTGCCCGGATCTGTTCGCGTCCCAGCGGATGGAAAACAACGGCCTCGTCAATCCGGTTGATAAATTCGGGCCGAAAATGACTGCCGACCACCTCCATGACCGCCGCCTTCATGCGCTCGTAGTTTTCCTCACCGGCCAGTTCCTGAATATCCTGCGAACCCAGGTTCGATGTCATCACGATAACCGTATTGCGAAAATCAACGGTACGACCCTGACCATCGGTGAGGCGGCCGTCGTCCAGCACCTGAAGCAGCACATTGAAGACGTCCGGATGCGCCTTTTCCACCTCGTCCAGAAGAATGACCGAATAGGGTTTGCGCCGCACCGCCTCGGTGAGATAACCGCCTTCTTCATACCCAACATAGCCCGGTGGCGCACCAATCAGGCGTGCCACCGAGTGCTTCTCCATGAATTCCGACATATCGATCCGGACCATTGCCTCTTCGGTATCGAACAGAAACTCTGCCAGCGCCTTGGTGAGTTCGGTCTTGCCGACGCCGGTCGGGCCCAGGAAAAGGAATGAACCGTTGGGCCGGTTGGGGTCGGCCAACCCCGCCCGTGAGCGCCGAATCGCATCGGAGACCGCGCGCACCGCCTGGTCCTGACCGACCACACGTTTGGCAATTACCTCTTCCATGTGTAGCAGTTTCTCGCGTTCGCCCTCCAGCATCTTGGAAACCGGGATGCCGGTCCACAGGGACACGACCTCGGCAATCTCCTCATCCGTGACATTGTTGCGCAACAGCGTCATCTCCTGACTCTCGGCGCGAGATGCCGCCTCAAGTTTCTTTTCGAGTTCTGGGATACGGCCATACTGGAGTTCGGACGCGCGTGCCAGGTCAGTGGCTCGATGGGCTGTCTCCAGCTCCTGGCGGGCCCGTTCGAGCTCCTCCTTGATGTGGTGAGCGCCCTGCACAGCAGCCTTTTCTGACTTCCATATCTCTTCCAGATCGGAGTACTCACGTTCCAGGCGATCAATCTCTGCCTGCAGGTCATTGAGCCGCTTTACGGAGGCCTCGTCAGACTCCTTCTTCAGCGCTTCACGCTCGATCTTCAACTGAATGAGGCGACGCTCCAGCCGATCCATCACCTCCGGTTTGGAATCAATCTCCATACGGATCCGGCTCGCTGCTTCGTCGACCAGATCAATGGCTTTGTCGGGTAACTGACGGTCGGTAATATAGCGATGCGAGAGGGTGGCCGCTGCAACGATCGCAGGATCGGTAATCTCGACGCCGTGGTGGATCTCGTAACGTTCCTTCAAGCCACGCAGGATGGCAATGGTATCCTCGACGCTTGGCTCGTTGACCAGAACTTTCTGGAAGCGGCGCTCCAGCGCCGCATCTTTCTCGACGTATTTGCGGTACTCGTCCAGGGTCGTCGCACCCACGCAGTGCAATTCCCCACGCGCCAGCGCGGGTTTCAGCATGTTGCCCGCGTCCATCGCACCCTCGGCCTTGCCCGCCCCGACCATGGTGTGCAACTCGTCAATAAACAGAATGATCTGTCCTTCCTGCTTGGCGAGATCATTGATGACCCCCTTGAGGCGTTCCTCGAATTCACCACGAAACTTGGCGCCGGCAATCAATGCGCCCATATCGAGCGACAAGAGGCGCTTGCCCTTCAGGCCTTCCGGCACTTCGCCGTTCACGATGCGCTGTGCCAGCCCTTCGACAATGGCTGTCTTGCCGACACCGGGCTCGCCGATGAGGACGGGGTTATTCTTGGTGCGACGCTGTAAGACCTGAATGGTGCGGCGGATCTCATCGTCACGACCGATCACCGGATCGAGCTTGCCTTGCTCGGCTCGCTCGGTGAGGTCGATGGTGTATTTCTCCAGCGCCTGACGCTGGTCTTCCGCATTGGGATCATCCACTTTCTGGCCACCCCGCATGTTTTCGATTGCCTGTTCAATCAGACTCTTGGTGGCACCCGCCTGGCGCAGCAGCTCACCGAGCTGGGACCTGTCATCCACGGCTGCCAGTACGAACAACTCACTGGAGATGTACTGGTCCTTGCGTTGCTGGGCAAACTTGTCGGTCAGGTTGAGAAGGCGCCCGAGTTCATTGGAGATATGCACCTCGCCGGCGGCCCCTTCGACCTGTGGCAACTTATCCAGCGCCTTGCCCAGATGGGAGCGGAGCAAGTTCACATTGACGTCGGCCTGGCCCAGCAGGTAGCGCACTGTCCCCCCTTCCTGGTCCAGGAGGGCAGCCATCAAATGCAGTGGTTCGATAAACTGGTGATCTCGGCCAAGTGCCAAACTCTGGGCGTCGGCCAGCGCCATTTGAAATTTGCTGGTCAACTTGTCCATTCGCATGATGGGTGTGCCTCCAAGTGGCGGAAAGTTCGGACTATTCAGTTAATGGGGCAAACTGGCTGGATTTTCAAGGCCCGGCCGGCCAACAGGTGGCAAAACCGCGGGGTCCAGATACCTTAGCCCGGATTTCTCGCAGGGCGCCGTTGGAAGATCATATTCTGTTGAAGAGATTGAGATAGTGCTGAGTCGCCAGAACACAGCGTGTTTCACAACGATGCCTATGCCGGCTCTGGCTGGTTCTCGTGCGCCAGCATCCGGGACCCCCGTGAGAAATCCAGGCTAGAGAGGCTGATCCTCGCAGTGAAGCAACTGCTCATAGGCGGCGCGCGCGGTGTCGCTGCCATACTGGCGCAGCCCGTCCCTGAGTCTGGCCAAGGCTTGGAGGTGCTCGAGCCTGTCGACCTGGCGAAGCCTGCGCTCCTGCTCGAGGATTTGCCCGTCGAGCACCCAATACGCGTCCTGATCGGATTTGAGCTGCGCATAATCGGGATGCGACAGGATAAACGCCTGCACACTCCCGAGTTTGTGTTGGAGAAACTCACGATAGGCCTGTGTATGCCCGACCAGCGCCTCCGGCCAGCGCATTTCTATCAGGGCCCGTATGCGCGAGCGCGCGTCCGCGATGGAAGCCTGCAGCCTTTGTTGCTCAGCGTCAAGACGGTGCATGTCCCGCTCAAGCTGTTTCCGGTAAGATCTGCGCGCACTGGCCCCGGACACAGATACGTCCTCCTGTTCAAGATCGTCTGCAAGCTGGCCGGCAATCTGTCGGTAGGCATTATCGGACTCGTTCTTTACCCGCAACAGGGGCAGATACCAGGGCGACCAGCGCATCAGGAACTGTTCGCTCGTCGCAAGCGGCAGATCGGTACTGCGCGCCGCCCGCAAGGCGTAAAGGTGCGCCTCCAAAAGTGTCACCCGCCCGTCGCCGTTCCGGTCCGGGACGACAAGCAAGGGACTGCCGTCACGGTTGCGGCCCTGAAGTGCTGCAAAGAAATAGGTGCTGTAACCACGGTAGTCGCCATTGTCCATAGCCGCCGTACAGCCTTCGGCGGGTTCATCGGCGGGCACGGCCATAAACCCGCACCGCTCCCCCCGGGTGTTCCAGGAACCCGCAGCACTTGACGCCTCCACGAGGCGGTAAAATCCGCCCGCATAGCATTGCGTCAGGACAAACCGCAGCCGCACGCCCGGCTCAGCCGCTGCAAACAGAGCCTGCAGATCGCTGGCGGTCAGCTCGCTGTTACCCCACAGATCAAGGCGGTTACCGCCCTGCTTCACTTCACCCTCGCTGCCATGGCCAAGGTAAATCAGCAGGCCATCATCACCGGCACGCAACTGCGAAATATCCCGCGACAGCCCCCGGGAAACAACGTCTGCCGTCGATTTTCCCTCAACGTCCGGAACCTGGTGATTCCGGAACGATTCGCCATTCAGATAATAGGTATCGAATACTCGCGCCAGCGGTTGCATTGACGCAGTGCTATCCGGCGCAGGCCGCCAGACCTTGACATCGGGCCAGGGGTCATCGCCGTCAGTGAAATAGATATGCAGTCGGGCATTCTGCACCTGCCCTTGCAGAATGCGTCGGATCCAGAGGACGTTCTGCTCGATCTCGGCCTCAGAATTGCGCACATCGTACCCGCCACCAACCAGCCACACATCGTCGGCCCCGCGAACCGAAGCAACCACCACCAGGAACAGAAACAGGACTCGCCAGACTTGATACATCGGATCAGAACGTCACTTGGGGTTTGTGACGCCTTGCTTGGCGGGTTTCTGGTACCTCTGCCTGCGAAACAGATCATTGCGGCGACTGACCAGACGATCGAGAAACAGCAGGCCATCCAAGTGGTCGATCTCATGCTGAACGGCGCGGGCCTCAAAGCCATGCATCTCGAACTCCAGAGGCTTACCGTGTTCGTTGTAGGCCCGCAGATGGATCCTGTCGGCCCGGATGACATTCCCCGTGTAATCGGGCACGGATAGACAGCCCTCACGTCCCACCACATAACCCTCCCACGCGCATATCTCCGGATTGACCAGGACCAGGTGACCATGGTTCTCAACGGGTCGGCGCGTCACCGAGCAATCCACTATCACGATGCGTTGCAAACGGCCGACCTGGGGTGCCGCAATGCCGACGGCCGCAGGTCCGGCAAGCCGCGTCTCTTCCAGATCCGCCACGAACCGGCGCAATTCCTCACCAAAGTGGTCGACCGGCTCGGAAACCTGCTTGAGACTCGGGTCCGGGTAGGTGAGAATCGTCAAACGTGCCATGGGAAGGATCGCTTTTCGTGCGGGAGACAATTTTTTCGGTGATCTTGTCTAGCCGATCACGGTATCGATCGGGCTGATCTCAACATCGATTCCCTCTTCCTGGGCCACGACTTCCAGTGCGGACCGCAAGGCGTCGACACCTTCGCATGCCTGGCCTTCAATGGTCATGACATAGACGGGTTGCTCCTGCGTTCCGCCGACATCCGACTCCAGATCGAGTATGTTCATCCCCGCCTCCGCCAGTGCCCCCGTGACCTGTGCGACGATGCCCGCACGATCGGCACCGAAAACCCGGATACAGACGTCGGGAACCAGGTGCTTGTGAAGATGTCCCTGTATCGCATCGATGTGCATATGCAAATCGAGCGATTCCACCACCGGTTCAAGCAGTTCAGAAAGTTCTCGCGTCTTGCCTTCGAACTGCACCATCAACATGATGGTAAAATTTCCACCCAGGCGAGCCATTGCGGCCTCACCCAGATTACATCCACCCTCGAACAAGGCCGCCGTCACCCGGGCAACGATACCGGGCCGGTCTTCACCCACCAGTGTCAACATATACCAACGGCTCATAACGACTCCTGCCCTCTTCTGCCTTCTGCCTTCTGCCTTCTGCCTTCTGCCTTCTGCCTTCTGCCTTCTGGATTCTGGATTCTGGATTCTGAATGTTCTAATGCAGCCAGGCATGGGTGATATATATCACCAGCACCCCGGCGGTGATCAATGCCAGCTGCTCAACGGTGGCAAGTACCTCAGTGCGCCGGTGAAGGCCCGGTATCAGATCGGCAACAGCAATATAGATGAAACTCGCCGCCGCCACAGCCAGCACGTATGGCACGACCGCTAACGCATCCTTCAGCGCATAGTACGCGAGCAAGCCTCCCAGCAGGGTCGTAAGGCTGGCCAGGAGATTGAACATAAAGGCCCGTGCTCGCGAGTAACCACTGTGTAACAGTACAGCGAAATCGCCCACCTCCTGTGGAATCTCATGGGAGGCTACGGCCAGGCTCGTGACAATACCGAGATGGATGTCGGTGATAAACGCGCCACCGATCAGAATACCGTCAACAAAATTGTGAATGCCATCACCAACCAGGATCAGGGTGCCTGCTGCCGTTTGTGTGGGTGCGTGCTCGCCCGCATGTACCTCGCAGTCGCTGGCGTGGCAGTGCCGCCAGAGCACGAGTTTCTCCAGCAGGAAGAAACCCAGCAATCCGAGCAGCACCGTACCGGTAAGCCCGTGAAAGTCTTCTATGCCCGGGCCCTGCAGTGCATGCGGCAGAAGCCCTAGAAATGCCGCGCCCAGCAGCGCACCGATGGCGAAACTGACCAGGTGCGGCAAAACCCTGGCACGCAAATTCTCAGAGAGCAGCAGGTATACCGCTGCTGCCAATACGCTGAGAGCACCACCAACCAGGCTGAACAGCAGTATCCAGGCAAGTAATGGCATGATCACTTTATTCTCAACCGCCTCAAGCGTGGGACTCGAGGTCCGGATGCCCATGATACCCGAGGATCAGAGGCTTGTCCGAGGCTCGTCGGGCCTGTCTATCCATATCAGGGTCGCCATCCGGCCTGTCGTTCCGTCGCGCCGGAAAGAATAGAACTGATCTGCTTCCGTGTAGGTACACCTGCCCCCACCGTAGACGTCCTCTACGGAAAGGCGCACGAGTTGCTGGCGCGCGATGTGATAGAGATCGGCCTTCCAGCGATCGCCGCATGACCGGAACGCTGCCGCATGGTCTGTGTCGACCGTCACAAACGCGGTTCGAACATCCGCACCGACTTCAAACGCATCGGGGCCGATCGCCGGACCAAGCCAGGCCATGAGCTCCGCAGGGGCGATGCCCAATGCCTCGACCGCGGCGGCAATGATACCGGCCGACAGGCTTCGCCAACCACCGTGCAGCGCTGCAATCGTTTGTCCAGCCTTGTCACACAGCAAGACGGGCAGGCAGTCGGCCGTCAGGACCGCGCAGACCACGCCCGCGCGGCGGGTAAAGCTGCCATCCGCCTCGACACCGGGTTCGACCTGTTCTGCATCGACTATGGATCGCCCGTGCACCTGCTGCAACCAGCGGGGCTCCGCTGGCAACTGCAGGGTCTGGCTCAGCATTTGGCGATTAGTCAGGACTGCACGCTGGCGATCACCGACGTGATCACCGAGGTTGAGGCTTGCATAAGGCGGCTGACTGATGCCGCCCTTGCGCGTTGTGGTACAGGCCCTCACCCCGAGCGGTGCGGGCCAGTCAGGAATAAGCCAGGGGACGGTTTCAGGTCGCACGACCGGTAGTCTCTTCCGCATCACCGGCAGCATGCGCGCGCAGGGCAGCCACGAGCCTGACCATGTCGGCAGGCTGCGGCGCTCGCCAGGTCATGGACTGCCCTGTGGATGGGTGTGTCAGGCTAAGCCGTGTTGCATGCAGTGCCTGACGGCGAAACTCACGAACCACGCGGCGCAACTCCGTCCCGGCAGCCGAAGGCAAACGCATTCTGCCGCCATACACCGGATCACCCAGTAATGGATAATGAATGTGGGCCATGTGAACCCGTATCTGATGCGTACGGCCGGTTTCCAGCCGCACGAGGATACGTGTGTGTCCTGCAAAGCGCTCCTTGACCCGGTAATGGGTCAGCGCCGGCTTACCTCCCGGTATGACGGACATGCGTTTACGATCGACGGGATGACGCCCAATCGGAGCCTCTACGGTTCCGCCAGCTGTCATCACACCGCTGACGACAGCATCATATTCCCGGCGGATGTGACGTGCCTGCAACTGCTCAACCAGCCGGTGATGCGCAGCAAGCGTCCGCGCTACCACCAGCAGACCACTGGTCTCTTTGTCGAGGCGGTGAACGATACCGGACCGCGGCACTGCCGCGAGCGCCGGATCATAAAACAGCAGGGCGTTCTGGAGGGTACCATCCGGATTGCCGGCTGCCGGGTGGACAACGAGTCCAGGCGGTTTATTGATCACCAGCAAGGCATCGTCCTCGTACAGGATATCGAGATCGATTTCCTGCGCCAGCAGATCGGGAACCGGCGCATGGCTCGCGATAATCTCGACCAATTCACCGCCAACGACGCGATCTCTCGCCCGCCAGATCGCGCCATCCACGCGCACCTGTCCCGCCCGAATCCAGATTTGCAGCCGACTTCGCGAATAATCGCTGACCAGCGTAGACAGCGCCTGATCAAGGCGCTGCCCGGCCAGTCGATCGGGAACGGTCACGATCAGACAGGAGGTATCAGTCATTGGACGGGCACTTTTTGCGGTATACTGGAAGCATTCTCGGGACTGCACAGTCGGAAGTGTAGATGGCGTTTTGCCCCTGGTCTTACTCAATGCGCGCACTCAACCTGCTCCTGGTTCTGGTCTTGCCTCTGGCGGGCTGTGCGCTATTGCCGGACCAGATAGACGAAACCGAGGGCTGGTCTGCCCAGAAGCTGTACAGCAAGGCAAAGGATGCGCTGGACGACGGAAGCTATGAATCGGCGATCAACTACTTTGAAAAACTGGAAGCACGCTATCCCTTTGGTCAATATGCGCAACAGGCGCTCATCGAGACAGCCTACGCCTATTATAAATATGACGAGCCGGAATCGGCTACTGCGACGCTGGATCGATTCATTAAGACGTATCCGCGAAATCCCCACATCGATTACGCATACTATCTGAAGGGTCTCGTAAACTTTGACCGCACCTCGACACTACTCGATCGCTATTTGCCCCGTGACCCCACGGAACGCGATGCCGGTGCGGCCCGGGATTCGTTTTTCGATTTCCAGCAACTTGTGCAACGGTTCCCGGACAGCAAGTATGCCAAGGATGCGCGCTTGCGCATGGCCTATCTGCGCAACAACCTCGCGAAATATGATGTGCACGTCGCCGATTACTACATGCGGCGCGGCGCATATATTGCAGCAGCCAACCGCGCCAAGCATGTGATTGAGAAATATCCGCGCACGCCGGCGGTTCCGGAAGCGCTGAACATCCTGATTCAGGCGTATCAGGCAATGGGTCTGGATGAACTCGCTGCTGATGCTAAGCGGGTCCTAGAGCTCAATTTCCCCGCCGAGACAGGGAACGGAGGAGTACCGGAACACGTTGACGGTTAGATGGCATCATGGTCGCGCTCACCCGTGCGGATCCGTATAACCTTTTCGATGGCGGTCACGAAAATTTTTCCGTCACCAATCTTGCCCGTCTTGGCGGCATTCATGATGGCCTCCATGCAACGTTCAAGCTGGTCCTCCCGCACAACCACCTCCAATTTCACCTTGGGCAGAAAATCAACGACATATTCGGCACCCCGATAGAGTTCCGTGTGACCCTTTTGCCGCCCAAATCCCTTGACCTCGATAGCGGTCATACCGGTTATACCAATTTCTGACAATGCCTCCCTGACATCATCCAGCTTGAAGGGCTTAATGATTGCTTCTACCTTTTTCATGCGTTTCCTCTTGCTGTTCCTGTCTCCCCGTAACGATAACTCAAGCCGAAATCAGAGTCGATCCGGGTCACCAACAGAGCCGCGACGACCACCCAGCTGGGTGGCCAGATAACCTGATGTGATCGGATAACGCCGGTCGCGGCCGAAGGCGCGGCGCGTAATCCGTACACCTGGCGGCGCCTGCCTGCGCTTGTACTCGTTGCGATCGACCAGTCCGGCCACCCTGCGCACCAGGTCCTCGTCAAACCCTTCCGCCACGATCTCTTGGATACTGTGGTCCTGTTCCACGTACCGAACCAGTATCGCGTCGAGCAACGGGTATGGGGGAAGAGTATCCTCGTCCTTCTGGTCGGGGGCAAGCTCCGCAGACGGCGGGCGCTCGAGGATACGTCGCGGAATCACTTCGCCTCGCCGGTTACGATATTCAGCCAGACGGTACACCAATGTCTTGGGCACATCCTTGATCGGCGCAAAACCGCCCGCCATATCTCCGTAGAGCGTCATGTAGCCGACTGCCACCTCGCTCTTGTTACCGGTGGTCAGCAAGATGCGTCCCAGCTTATTGGACAATGCCATCAGGATCAGCCCACGGCAGCGCGCCTGGATGTTCTCTTCTGTGGCATCAGGTTCTAGCCCCGCAAATTCATCCTGCAGCAGGGTGAGAAATGCCGAAAACGGCGCCTCGATCGGAATCACCCGATAAGTCACGCCAAGCGTCTGCGCCTCCTTTCGAGCATCCTCGATACTGATATCCGCCGTGTAGCGGGATGGCATCATAACGGCCTCGACCTGCTCGGCGCCGATGGCATCGACAGCGATGGCCAACGTTAACGCCGAGTCAATCCCGCCGGAGAGGCCTATGACTGCACCGTGGAAATGGTTCTTCTCGATGTAGTCGCGCACGCCAAGTACCAGCACCTGGTAAATATACGCCGCCTCATCCAGGCTCGGTGCGCAGTCGACGGGTCGCGGCCGGATACCACCATCGACGGCATCAAGCTCGACCAGGAGCAGCTCCTCGGCACAGGCGGCACCCCGCTGGGTAACAGCACCGCCGGCATCCATCACCAGGGATGCCCCATCGAACACCAGCTCATCCTGGCCGCCTACGAGATTCAGGTACAGGATAGGAAGACCCGTCTCCCGAACCCTGTCACGCAGCACCTCCTCGCGTTCCACGCCCTTACCCGTATGGAAGGGCGATGCGTTGATGTTTATCAGATAGCGCGCACCTGCATCCCGAGCCTGCTGTGCCGGGCCCGGTGTCCAGATATCCTCACAGATCGTGACACCAACAGGGATGGATCCGATATCTACCACACAAGGGTCTGTACCCGGAACGAAATACCGTTTTTCATCAAATACGCTGTAGTTTGGAAGATGTTGCTTGAACCCACGCGCCAGCAACTCGCCATCACGAATCACCGATACGGCATTGTACAGGCCCCCCAAAGCCTGCTGGGGGTGGCCGATGATCATCGTGATGCCTCTGATCGTCCGCTTGATTCGCTCGATCGCCTCCAGTACATGCAGATGCAATCCGGGCCGCAACAACAGATCTTCTGGCGGGTAGCCCGTCAGCGCAAGCTCAGGAAACACAACTGCATCTGCGCCTAATTCATCTCGCGCCCGGAGCGCGGTATCGACGATCTTCTGAGCATTACCGCTCACATCGCCTACGAGCAGATTGATCTGCGCCATGGCAATGCGCAGGCCAGCCGAGCCATTTACGGGTAACGCACTCAACTCGGATCCTCGACGGTCATGCTCTCTGGAAGTTATCCGAGAGCGCAATTACACGGGCAGTATAGGCCACGACGGGCTTTGTCACAGGATCCTGACTATACGCGGCCGCGGCCACGCGATGAGCCCAACACGTCCGTGCAGCGCCGGAATAACGCACCCGGCCAACAACCCCGCCACCCGATTCAGCTGAAAGTTCATCGCCTGGCTGCTCCGTAGAATTCCGTGTCTACCGAAAGCCTGCATTCTGCAGTAAAGTCTTGAATTCCGCAAAGTTCCCGGAGGCTTGCAGCGACGGCTGCGAAGCACCAAACTAGCGCGATGGGTCTGGTACGTTTGTTGCTTCTGATTGTGGTAGCCGTTCTGGCTTACCGGATGTTGCGCGGCTGGCTGAGTAAGCGCAGCCCGCCACCGAAGGGCCTGATAGCAGGCGGGCACATGGTTGCCTGTGACCACTGCGGGCTTTTCGTGCCGGAAACCGAGGCAGTCAAGAGCGGTAACCGGTTTTATTGCACCGAGGAACACCGCCGTCTGCATGATCAGGGCGCGGCGAACAACTGAGCAGACTTGCCCGTTCGGAGACCATGGAAGCAACTCATCTTGGCATCCTGCCCGGCGACCGGTCTACGACCAGACAGGACGCATTGACCTGGAAACCTCTGCGGTTTCTCAGTTTCTACCGCCTGATCCTGGCCGGTCTGTTACTGGCGCTGTTCTTCCTGGCGCCGGGCAATACCATTCTTGGCCAGCTGAATCCCGAACTCTTTCGGACCGCGGGAATCCTCTACTTCGCCTTCGCCCTGGCCAGCAGCTTGGCAGCACACCGGGAGCAGCCGGGCTATATCGTCCAGGTAACAAGCTCGGTCAGTGCCGATATCCTGGTGATGGTGACCTTCATGCATGCCAGTGGAGGCCTGGACAGTGGTCTCGGTATCCTGCTGGTCCCGACAGTTGCCGCCGGCTCGCTCTTGATGCCGGGACGCATGCCCTTCTTCTTTGCTGCCCTTGCCGCCCTGTCCCTGCTCGGAGAACTGGGCTACAGCACCTTGCTCCAGAGCAAAAACCCGGTTACCGACCTTACCCGAACCGGGCTGGTCGGGATCGCACTGTTCACCACCGCGCTTCTGGCGTTTCTGCTTGCCCGCCGTATCCGTGAAAGCGAAGACCTTGCCCAACAGCGTGGCGTCGACCTCGCGAACCTGACAGAGCTCAACGAGTACGTCATACAGCATCTTGAATTCGGGATTCTCGTAGTTGACGAGGCGGACAGGATCCGACTGAGCAATGACATGGTATGGACCATGCTGAACATCCCCCGGCCACGCGGTAATTCGGCGTTGGAAACCATCTCCCCGGAACTGACCACCCGCCTGCGCACATGGCGTGGCACTAAAACCAGAACCTCTGAGATCTTCACACCGACCAGATCCAGGTCGAGTCTGCTGCCACGCTTTACTGCCGTGGGCAAGGCGCCACAGGCTGCCACGATCATTTTTCTGGAAGACAGTGCCATGCTCGAACAGCAGGCTCAACAGATGAAACTCGCGGCACTTGGAAGGTTGACGGCAAGTATCGCGCATGAAATCAGGAACCCGCTCGGCGCAATCAGTCACGCCAGCCAGTTGCTCGATGAATCACCCAACCTGGCCGATAACGACCGCAGGCTGACAAGAATCATCAACGACCACACCAAACGCGTAAATGCGGTGATTGAGAATGTGCTGCAACTGTCCCGGCGCCGCTCCATACATCGACAGGACATCGAGCTTGTGGCCTGGCTCGAAATTTTTATTGAAGAGTTGGTCCAGAGTGAAGGCCTAGCCCATGAGCAGATTGTTGTAACGCACCCGCAGGATTCACTGCAGGTCTACTTTGATGCGGGTCACCTGCACCAGGCCTTCTGGAATCTGTGCCGCAATGCCATTCACTACGGCAGCCGCAACGGCGTACCGGCGGCAATCGAAGTGATCGCGGGCTACAACGAGACCGGCCGGGTGGTCCTGGATGTGCAGGACCGTGGTCCCGGCATCGACGCTCATACCGCCCGCAAGATTTTCGAACCGTTCTTCACCACTTCATCAAAAGGGACGGGACTGGGGCTGTATCTCGCCCGCGAACTGTGCGAGTACAACCAGGCACAGCTCAACTATAGCCCTGTCGAGGGCGGTGGCAGTCGATTCAGCATCGTGTTTTCAGACCCCAAGGAACAAATAGGCGCGCCATGACAGCATACAAGGCACTCGTCGTCGATGACGAATCCGACATCCGGGAACTCCTGGCGATCACGCTCGGCCGCATGGGCGTCGACGCAGACACGGCGGAGACGCTGTCCGAGGCACAGGACTACCTAGCCGCGCACGTATACCACCTCTGTCTGACGGACATGCGACTTCCCGACGGAGATGGCCTGACTCTCGTCGCCTATATCCAGCAGCAGCATCCCGATCTGCCGGTGGCCATGATTACCGCGTACGGCAGCGTTGATCTGGCGGTCCAGGCACTCAAGGCGGGCGCATTCGATTTCATTTCCAAACCCGTGGATCTCCAGGTTCTGCGCAATCTCGTGAAGGCAGCGCTGCGCCTGGCAACCACCAAGACCTTTCCGCAACGCGAGCGACGCACGCGCGATGAACTCATTGGCGACTCGTCTGCCATGCAAACGATTCGCTCGACCATCGCCAAGCTCGCCCGCAGTCAGGCGCCAGTCTACGTCAGCGGCGAATCCGGCACGGGCAAGGAACTGGTCGCTCGCCTCATCCACGAGCGTGGCCCACGTGCGGACCAGGCCTTTATACCTGTCAACTGCGGCGCAATTCCGGCCGAGCTCATGGAGAGTGAATTCTTTGGGCACAAGAAGGGTAGTTTCACCGGCGCCGTCGCCGACAAGAACGGCCTGTTTCAAGCAGCCGAAGGCGGCACGCTGTTCCTCGACGAGGTAGCGGAACTGCCGATGCACATGCAGGTCAAGCTGCTGCGCGCCATCCAGGAGAAAGCCATCCGGCCGGTCGGTGCGCAACGCGAGATACCCGTGGATGTCCGGATACTCTCCGCAACTCACAAGGATCTGTCACAGCTGGTACAGGATGGCGAGTTCCGTCAGGATCTATACTACCGGCTGAACGTGATTGAGCTGAGGGTACCGCCGCTGCGCGAGCGCACATCCGATATTCCCCTCCTTGCGGGCCATCTGTTGCAACGCCTCTCGAGTCAGCATGGCGCCACGATCGAGCTCGGCGAAGACGCGATGCAGACCTTGTTGCGTTACTCGTTTCCGGGCAATGTACGGGAACTGGAGAATATTCTCGAGCGCGCGATGACAATGTGCGAAGGTGTTGTCGTTCACGCCGCGGACCTGCACCTTCCTGACCATGGAGACAACGAGATCTCCCTGAATAAACCCGCGGTCCCCGATCCGGGAAGCATCCCCCTGGAAACCTTCATGGATCAGGTCGAACGTGATGTCATCACCAAGACCTTGGAGCAAACCCGCCACAACAAGACCAAGGCAGCCGAACTGCTGGGCATCACCTTCCGGGCGCTGCGTTACCGGCTGAAGAAACTCGGGATGGAATAGGCATGAGGAGCCAGAGCGCAACAGGATGCCGGGAAGGCAGGCCAGACTCCTCACGCCTCACGCCTCACTCATGAATTCTGGGTTCCGTTCCCAAAGTGACCCCCAGCGTCAGAACCTGACCTGGTTTGACAATCCACGAGTGCCGCGGCATCGTTCGCACAGCTGTTTGCCCGGCAACGGAACAAACCGGATAAGGCGCCGCGACTTTATGGAGGTTGTTGATTTCTGTGCAATCTGTCACACGTTCGACGATCTGGCCTCGCCTGTGAATAAGCCCCTACGGCGTCACAGCTTCCGATTGGCACGAGTTCTGCTTATCACTTGAGTACGATCGACAGACACGGATCTGAGCCGCGCGCCAGGAAGGCCTTCCGGTAGCGGAAACTTCCTGGCTGTTCGGTCACATTGTTCAACATTGTTCAACTAAACGTGGGAGATTCACCATGAAGAAAATGCAACAGGGTTTTACCCTCATCGAACTGATGATTGTCGTGGCGATCATCGGCATTCTGGCGGCAATCGCACTGCCTGCCTATCAGGACTACACCATCCGCGCTAAGGTATCCGAGGGCGTAATCGCCGCCAGCGGCGTCAAGGCCACCGTGTCCGAGAATCTTTCCAACCTGCCCGCCGCAAACGCCTGCGACGGTACCCCGGTGGCGCCCGACAACGTCATCGGTCTGTCCACCGTTACCTGCGCCGTCGGTCCCCCCGCCGTTGTCAGTGCCAGCGTTGCCACCGGCATCAACGGTGTAGTGGTTACCTTTGATCTGGTGGGTACCTTGGGCGCAGCGGGCGTCGTTTGGGACTGCAATAACCCCAGCGACCCAAAGTACGTTCCGGCTGAATGCCGTAACTAATAGCGTAAATGCTCGGGGGAACTTGGGGACAGACCCCAATTCTTCCCCGCTACAGGCCCCCGCTCCGCGCGGGGGCTTTTTTTTGCTGCATCCGGCAAAAAGCTATCAGTTGGTGGTACTGCGCCAGGTACCGGCACCGGGCTCCGGTCAGACGGGTTTTGCCGGTGTCGCGATCGTCAAGACGAACCCGGATGGAACCCGACAGGTCACTCCAGAGAGTTACTAACACCCTATTTTTCGTAACATTCAATACAGTGGGCTGTCTGCACCTTACCACAGGGCTTACACGCTTTATTCGTGATCCACAAATGATAAAGTTTGCACCGAGCAAGACGATATAGTTCACCGACGCAGCGACTTACCGGCACACCTCGCATACACGACATTGATACATGTGGCATTATTGGCCCTTATACTCATGGCTCTGGGAAAGTGGTCACAACAAGGATACTGATCATGAGGGCAACCCGTGGCCTCCGCTAATCCACGCATCCAACTGACGGGACTCGCCAGGCGGCTTGTGAGTGACGGCCTGCTGGCCGAAAGCGATGCCACGCGTGCCCAGGAGGAAGCGCTCAAGAAGCGGCAACCGCTCGTCAGTTATCTCGTCGAAAACAAACTCCTGGGCAGCCAGGAAATTGCGAATACCGCCTGCTACGAGTTTGGCGTCCCCCTGTTCGATCTCAGCGTCATGGATATTGATTCAGCCCCCATCCACCTGGTGGATGAGAAGCTGATCCGACAGCATCACGCACTGCCTCTGTTCAAACGCGGCAATCGTCTCTTCGTCGCCTGTTCTGATCCGACCAATCTGCAGGCACTGGACGAGATCAAGTTCCATACCGGTGTCACCACCGAGCCGATTCTCGTCGAGGAAGACAAGCTCAACGAGATCATCGACAAGGCCATGGACACCATGGACACGAGCATGACAGATCTGCTGGATGCAGACCTGGATAATCTCGATATCTCTGCCGGTGACGACGAAGACAGAAAGGGAGAGCTTTCAGAGTCGGATATTGACGACGCACCGGTTGTCCGCTTCGTCAACAAGATCCTGCTCGATGCCATCAACAGGGGTGCGTCGGATATTCACATCGAACCCTATGAAAAGCTGTTCCGGGTACGCGTGCGTCTCGATGGTGTGTTACACGAGGTCGCGGCACCACCGGTGGGACTGGCAAACCGCATCACGGCGCGACTCAAGGTCATGAGTCGCATGGATATCGCTGAGCGCCGGGTTCCCCAGGACGGGCGGATCAAGATGAAGTTGTCCAAGAACCGCGCTATCGATTTTCGCGTCAACACCTGCCCGACATTGTATGGTGAGAAGATCGTTCTCCGCATCCTCGATCCCAGCAGCGCCCAGCTCGGGATTGACCAGCTGGGTTACGAGGCAGCCCAGAAGGAACTCTACCTCAGTGCCCTGAAGAAACCCTATGGCATGATTCTGGTTACTGGCCCGACCGGTAGCGGCAAGACCGTGTCACTGTATACCGGGCTCAACATCCTGAATACGATCGACCGCAATATCTCGACCTGCGAAGACCCGGTTGAAATCAATATGCCAGGCATCAATCAGTGCAACATGAACACCAAGACCGGTTTCAACTTTGCCTCGGCCCTGCGTGCCTTCCTGCGCCAGGACCCCGACGTGATCATGGTGGGTGAGATTCGTGACCTCGAAACCGCCGAGATTGCAATCAAGGCGGCGCAGACGGGTCACCTGGTGCTTTCGACACTGCACACCAATGATGCACCTCAAACGCTGACCCGCCTGGCGAACATGGGTGTGCCCCCGTACAACATCGCGTCTACGATCAATCTGATTATTGCGCAACGGCTTGCCCGCCGCTTGTGCAACTACTGCAAGAAGGAAGTGGACATCCCGAAGAAAGCCCTGACTGAGGAAGGCTTCAAGGAAGCGGAACTCGGTGAACTGACAGTCTATGGACCCTCAGGGTGTGATCAGTGCACGGACGGCTACAAGGGTCGTGTGGGAATTTATCAGGTAATGCCGATATCCGAGGAAATGGGTCGGATTATCATGGAAGGCGGCTCGTCGATGGCACTGGCGGATCAGGCAGCAACGGAAGGAGTCCCAGACCTGCGCCGCTCGGGACTCGAGAAGGTCAAACAGGGTGTTACGAGTCTGGAAGAAATCAACCGTGTTACCAAGGAATAAATCATGGTAGAGAAAGCTTTGAAACAGAACCTGTTTAGCTGGGAAGGTACCGACCGGCGAGGATCCCGCATCAAGGGAGAGAGCCGCGCAACCAACCCGGCGCTGCTGAAGGCCGACCTGCGGCGTCAGGGAATCACGCCGATCAAGGTCAGGAAGAAATCGGCACTCACCTCTTCCGCGCGTAAGAAAAAAATCATACCCAAGGATATCGCCGTCCTCATGCGCCAACTGGCAACCATGATGAATGCGGGTGTCCCACTGGTGCAGGCCTTCGACATCATCGGCAAAGGCCACGAAAACCCGAGCATGATGCAACTGGTGATGTCGGTTAAGACAGACGTCGAATCTGGCAGTAATCTCGCGGATGCGCTGGCCAAGCACCCCCTCTACTTCGACGATCTCGTCTGCAACCTGGTCGAGGCCGGTGAGGCAGCCGGCGTGCTGGACACACTGCTGGACAAGATCGCCACCTACAAGGAAAAAACCGAGGCGCTGAAGAGCAAGATCAAGAAGGCCTTGACCTATCCGGCCGCCGTTGTTGTGGTTGCCGTCATTGTCACCGCGATCCTGTTGATCTTCGTCGTACCTCAGTTTGAATCACTGTTTAGCAGCTTTGGCGCGGACCTGCCGGCCTTCACACAAATGGTGGTTGGTATGTCGCGCTTCATGCAGGAGTGGTGGTGGGCCGTACTCGGTCTTATCGTTGCGAGCATCTACGCCGGCCTGGAGACAAAGAAACGATCCCGGGCGTTCAATCATTTTCTGGACAAGACCTTGCTGAGGATTCCGGTGGTAGGGGTAATCATGCACAAGGCGGCAATTGCCCGTTATGCGCGCACCCTGGCCACCATGTTTGCCGCCGGTGTCCCCCTGGTTGAGGCGCTTGAGTCTGTCGCCGGCGCCACGGGTAACATTGTCTATACAGATGCCGTGCTGCAGATGCGTGACAACGTCGCGACCGGCCAGCAGCTGCAGCTTGCCATGAGCCAGACGGGGCTCTTTCCCAATATGGTGGTCCAGATGGTAGCCATCGGGGAAGAATCGGGTGCCCTCGACACCATGCTGTCAAAGGTCGCGGATTTCTTCGAGGCCGAAGTCGACGATGCCGTCGACAATCTGAGCGCCCTGCTCGAGCCGCTCATCATGGCGGTTCTGGGTGTACTGGTTGGTGGCCTGGTGGTTGCCATGTATTTGCCAATCTTCAAGATGGGGGCGGCCATCTAGGCCTCGCCCAGAGCGCAGCCGCCTAACGCACGGACGCGCCGGTCCCCAAGGAGTTGGGTTACCCAATGGCCCTGGTCGATTTGCTGCAATCGAACCACGCTTTTCTGGTGATGGTCACGGCAGTGCTTGGTCTGATGGTCGGCAGTTTTCTCAACGTCGTCATCCACCGCTTACCGGTCATGATGGAGCGGGAATGGCGCAGCCAATGCAAAGATCTGCTGGAGATCGAGGCGTCTTCGGATAACAAAGAGGCCTATAGCCTCGTGCGACCGCGCTCACGCTGTCCCGATTGCGGTCACCAGATCAGCGCGCTCGAGAACATACCCGTTCTCAGCTATCTTGCCCTGCGCGGCCGCTGTTCTGAATGTGGTACCCGGATCTCGCCACGTTATCCATTGATCGAAATGCTGACCGGGATACTGTCAGCCATTGTGGCGTGGCACTTTGGCTATGGCTGGCCACTCGCAGCAGCGCTGTTGTTTACCTGGTCGATGATACCGCTGAGCGTGATCGACATTGAACACCAGCTGCTCCCGGATGCCATTATACTGCCGGTCCTCTGGGCCGGCCTCGTGCTGAGCCTGTTCGGTGTCTTCGTGGACAGTACCACCAGCATCATCGGCGCGGCAGCCGGCTATCTTTCGCTTTGGACTGTTTACCAGGTCTTCCGCTTGCTTACAGGAAAGCAGGGCATGGGTTTTGGTGATTTCAAGCTCCTCGCCCTCTGTGGCGCCTGGATGGGTTGGCAGGCCCTGCCCGCGATCATTGTGCTGTCGTCATTGGTGGGCGCAGTTGTCGGTATCAGTCTGATTCTGGTGCGAGGGCGCGATCGCAATCTCCCCATTCCTTTTGGCCCCTATCTCGCAGCGGCAGGCTGGCTGGCCTTGCTCTGGGGTGACCAGATTACCCAGACCTATCTGCGCTTTGCCGGGTTGTGAGGTCAGCAGACAAACACGCAGGACGTTGTTGACGCCGGCGAATCGCGCCTTGACCTAAGCTGCGATCTGCCAAAGAATGCAGGACTCAGTGCTCGGGAATCAGGAATAGTCGCTTCCTGAGCACTGGCTCGTGTCTTCCGTGCTTAGTATTCTGTCGCCTGCATTCTGGATACCCATGCTCATCATTGGCCTCACAGGCGGTATCGGCAGCGGCAAATCATCCGTCGCGAAACGATTTGCGGCGCTCGATGTCCCCGTTATTGATGCCGACGATATCGCGCATGAGATTGTAGGGGTGGGGCAACCCGCACTGCAGGAGATTGCCGAAACCTTTGGTCAGCAGTTCCTCAACGAGGATGGGACCCTGAATCGGACGCGATTGCGCAGGCATGTGTTCTCCGAACCAAAGGCCCGCGAACAACTCGAATCGATGCTGCATCCTCGTATCCAGACCGTCATGATGCGCCGGGTCAGGGAACTTACTGTACCTTACTGCATCCTTGTAATTCCGCTTCTTATCGAAGCAAAACAGACCGACCTGGTGGACCGGATACTGGTCGTCGACGTGGAGCCGGAAACCCAGCGTAAGCGCATTGCGGCGCGCGACGGCCTGCCGGATGCCGAGATCAACGCAATCCTTGCAGCCCAGACCGACCGGGAGACCCGCTTGAGCGCCGCTGATGATATCATACGGAACGAGGATGGCTGGGAATGTCTCGATCAACAGGTAACCGCACTGCACAAGCGCTATCTCGCGATGGCAGGCACTCACACAAACTGACCCACGGCCGGGGAACTCGATTTGCCAGCGTCCTGCCACTGGAGGAAAATAGTGGCGTAGTTCGACCTCTTCCGACTGACGGATATAGTCATTAGTGCCTGACAAACTAATTTACGAACAGCCACTTAACGAAAGAATTCGTTCCTTTCTCAGGCTTGAATTCCTGTTTCAGCAAGTGCGGCATCACCTTGAAGGGTCCACCGAATGGGACAGCCGTTCTGCGCTGTCCAGTCTGCTGGAAATCATGGCTATTTTCGGGCGATCTGACCTCAAGAGTGAGGTCATGAAGGAACTCGAACGGCACACGGCGACCCTGGCGCGTCTGGAACAGAACCCGGAGGTGGACAGCACACAGCTGTCCGGCCTGCTCGCTGATCTCGATGTACTCAACGACCAGCTACATGCCATCAGTGGTCCGATTGGCGCCGGGCTCAAAACCCACGAATTTCTGAACACGGTTCAGCAACGCAGTGCCATCCCGGGGGGCACCTGTGATTTTGATGTGCCGGAGTTTCACTTCTGGCTGCAACGATCCGCCGATGACCGGCTCCGTGATCTCGGGTCCTGGCTCGAAACCTACGATGTCATCGGGCGCGCAATTCATCTCATACTGCGCCTGACACGCGAAAGCACCCTGTTTCGCAGCCAGACCGCAGCGGAAGGATTCTTCCAGAAGGGCCTGGATCCCAACGTTCCCTGCCAACTGGTCAGGGTCGCGTTACCTGCCGACACCAAGTACTTTGCGGAAATCAGCGGCGGACGCCACCGGTTTACGATCCGATTCATGGAGCAACCGTCCGTCAACGACAGAGCCACCCAGACGCGTAACGATGTCGATTTTGAGCTCGCCTGCTGCATCATCTGATGACTGCTGAAAAAGGACTGGAAAATCCGCGCATCAAACACACAACCGTTCCCTGCCCCGTTTGTGGTAAACCGGCGTCCTGGACGCCTGAAAACAAATGGCGCCCATTTTGCAGCGAACGTTGCCGCCTTATTGACCTTGGCGAATGGCTGACCGAGAACAAGCGGATACCGGGAGAACCGGATGATTCGCAGGACGGCAATGATGCGGAGCACGATGAGCCGTGAATCGATCCCCAAGGCCCTTGCAGGCTGCTAACCCGCATTTCTCACCGGGCGGCGATAGAGTCACACAATGCACTGAGGTAAGGAACAGAGTGCAGATCAGGAAAAAGACAGTGTGTAATCAGGCAGTACCTATCCCGCCCTGGCTGGCTCGCGCGCCCGGACTTGCGCTCCGGGATCCCGGTGAGAAATGCGGGCTAAGGACTACCGATAGCAAAAGGAAAGCTGGCCTGCCAGTGCTTCTCGTCAGTCCTGACATTTACCGTAGCAGACCAGTCGACACGACCCGATGCACAGATCGGCAGCACGGCGGTACCGGTCCAGTGGCCTTTGTCAGCGGGTTCCAGTCGATAGCGATTGCGGCCCATGTCCATATCTGCCATCGAAAAGCTAATTTCCACGCTGGCTGGCCGCGCCGCATCTGCAAGATGTATCGCTGCATCCACGGCAAATGGCTTGAGTGCTTCCACGGGTGGGACCAGCTTCAGGCGCAGGGTGATTGACGGATCTTCAACCAGACATGCGCGCATTGCGACATCGCAATCCGCCATGCGCTGCAATGAAAGTTGCTGCGGGCTCTGTTGCTGTGCACCCCCACCATCCGGGAGCAATATCCGCTGCCCCCACATCCAGCCTAGCCACCCAATCAGTACCAGAAGCAGTAACGCAAGGCCTTGCTTGTAGGTTCCCATCAGCGCTTACACGGCATTTTCGACTTACATCAGACCACGGCGGCCGGCCAGAGGCCACGAATAGCAGCGATACCCTGGGCACCATGCGACCAGGCGCAATCCAGCAGGTCCGGCTGCATTCCACCGAGGGCAAACAGGGGCATCCGCGCGCAGTCAGCCAATGTTCTGAAGCCCATCCAGCCGATCGGCGTAACACCCGGGTGGCTCAGGGTCGGTAGTACGGGGGAGGCCAGGGCAAAATCTACGCCGATCCGATTAGCCTTATCGATCTCTGCCGCAGTGTGGCAGGAGGCGGAAACCAGACAGTCGGGTTCGAGTGGTCGCTGGTCGACTTGCATCAACTGACTGCTCGAGAGATGAATACCGTGCGCACCTGTTCGACGTACGACGCCAGGGTCGGCATTCAACAACACGCGCGCTCCGTAGCGCTCGGCAAGTTCACACACCTCCGTTGCCAGACCCAGAAGGCGTGCTCGGTCCAGCTGCTTTGCGCGCAACAGGACGAGCCGGATGCCCTGCATGAACGCCAGCTCCAGCAGTCCCGAAAAATCGGAACTGCTACCAGGTTCCGGCGTAATCAAGAGGCGCGAGGGAAGTTGCACTGCAGTGATAATCGGGTAATTGGCCACCGGGAAAGCGCACGCTTTCAGCGCCTCGGCCGCCACCCACTCGATCGCCTGATGTTCCCGACCAACGGGACTGCCCGAATATTCGGTAATGCGCCAGACATCCAGCAGAACCTTCTTGTCCGGATAGTCGTGGTGAATCCTGATCAGCGGCCGGGCCTTCCGGACATCAAGGCCGAGCTCCTCGCGGACCTCCCGGGCAAGCGCCTGCTCGACCGGCTCGCCTGTGTCGACCTTGCCTCCCGGAAATTCCCACAAACCGCCCTGATGGGTATGGTCGGGTCTGCGGCTGATAAGGACGGCACCCGCCTCATTCTGAATAACAGCGACTGCAACGTGAATGCGTGACTGAGCTCCGGTCATTCAATGGCACACCTCACCACTCGCATCGTCAGGTGCGATATTCGGCATTGATACGCACGTAGTCATAAGACAGATCAGTCGTCCACACGGATTCCCTGGCCTTGCCGCGACCCAGCACGACCCGAATCAGAATCTCCTCGCGAGCCATCACGTCCGTGCCGGCCGACTCCCTGTAGTCAGATGCGCGCTCGCCGTCACGCACGATACAAACGTCATGCAGGTAAATCTGCACACGCTGAATATCCAGATCGCCAATGCCGGCCCTGCCAACAGCCGCGAGAATTCGTCCCCAGTTGGGATCGCCGGCGAAAAGTGCGGTCTTTACCAGCGGCGAATGTGCAATCGCGTATGCCACCTGCAGACATTCTGCCTTGTTGCGGCCCGCTTCCACCTGCACAGTCACAAACCGGTTAGCCCCTTCGCCATCGCGAATCACCGCTTGCGCCAATTCGAGACAGACCGCGTTGAGCGCCTGCTGAAAGTCGCCTGAATTGGTGTCATCGATAACGACGCCGGATTGGCGCGTTGCCATCAAGACGCAGGCATCGTTGGTCGAGGTATCACCGTCAACGGTAATACGATTGAAAGAGCCGGCCACAGCTTCACCCAGACACGCCTGCAACGCGGCACTGTCCATCACCGCATCCGTTGCGATAAAGCTCAGCAGCGTCGCCATGTCCGGCCGGATCATACCGGCACCCTTGGCAATGCCGGTAATCGACACCGGCCTGGCATTGATGGTGATTTTCCGCGAACAGCCTTTCGCCACTGTATCTGTCGTCATGATACCGCGTGCGGCATCCAGCCAGCCGCCCTCGCTCAGACGGTCTACTGCATCCGGAATTGCAGTGACAATTCGGGTGACGGGAAGCGGTTCACCGATAACGCCGGTTGAAAACGGCAGCACCTGTTCCACCGCGCAACCTGTCATGTCGGCGAGGGCCTTGCAGCAAGTGAGCGCATCCTGCACCCCCTGCGCTCCGGTCCCGGCGTTCGCATTACCCGCATTGATCAGCAGGAAACGCGGGCTTGCCGCCGCCAGATGCCGGCGGGCAACAGTAACGGGTGCCGCGCAAAAGGCGTTTTGCGTAAATACAGCTGCACATGACGCGCCTTGCGCAATCTCAATAACAGTCAGATCGGCGCGATCCGAGTATCTGATCCTGGCACAGGCTGTGCCCAGCCTTATGCCTGGCACGCTACCAAGGTCTGTTGGGGATCTAAGGCCGACCGCCATATCCGATTCCTTCGACGTGAAACGCTTGCCGGTGCAAGCGGATTATCAAACCCGCAATCCATTCAAACCAGAAACGGCAGAATCAGGTCAACCTCCCATGGCACTGCTTGTACTTTTTTCCCGAACCGCACGGACAAGGTTCGTTGCGCCCAACCTTGCGCCCTTCCCGCACAAAAGGGGCCTGCGGCTGGCGGCCTTCAGGCTCGGCCATTCCCGGCTCACCGCCCTGAGCTTCTCCGGCAGCTGCCATGGCATTTGCCTCTGCATGCTGATACTGCACGGGTGCGTGGCTGCGTCGCTGTTCTTCCACAGCCGCGACGTCCGTCTCCGCGCGCACCTGCACCTTGGACACGATACCGACAACCTCCTGTTTGACCCGATCAAGCATGGTTGTGAACATAGCGAACGCCTCACGCTTGTATTCCTGCTTGGGATCACGCTGTGCGTATCCGCGCAGGTGGATACCCTGACGCAGATAGTCCATGGCGGCAAGATGCTCTTTCCAGGCTTGATCGAGGACCTGCAACATGACAGCTTTCTCAAAGTGTCGCAGAACCTCGGGGCTTGCCTGCTTTTCCTTGTCGGCATATGCGGACTCAATCTCTCCAAGAATTTTGTCGCGCAGGGTCTCTTCATGTAAGGAGTGATCCGCCTCCAGCCAAGCGCGGACATCCATCTTCTGGCCAAATTCCTGTTCGATGGCATCTTCAAGGCCAACCAGATCCCACTGCTCGTCCATGCTGCCGGGACGGATATAGGCATCTATAACGCTGTTCACTACATCTTGCCGCATGGCTGCGATGGTATCCGACACATCGTCAGTTGACATGAGTTCGCTGCGCTGCTGATAGACGACCTTGCGCTGATCGTTGGCGACGTCATCGAACTCGAGAAGCTGCTTGCGGATATTGAAGTTGTGCGCCTCAACCTTGCGTTGCGCATTCTCGATCGCCTTTGAGACCCAGGGGTGTTCAATTGCCTCACCCTCCTGCATGCCCAGCTTCTGCATCAGGCCGGAGACACGGTCTGAGGCAAAAATACGCATCAGGTTATCTTCCAGTGACAGGTAAAAACGCGATGAACCAGGATCACCCTGCCGACCGGCGCGTCCGCGCAGCTGGTTGTCAATCCGCCGCGACTCATGCCGCTCGGTTCCGACAATGTGCAGCCCACCTGCCCGCAGTACGTGATCATGGCGTTTCTGCCATTCATCCTTCACGCGCGCCAGCCCGACCTCATCCGGTGAGTCGCCCAGTTGGCGCACATCCGCCTCCAGACTTCCACCCAGCACAATATCGGTGCCGCGGCCTGCCATATTCGTAGCGATCGTCACGACACCAGGTTGACCGGCCTGCTCCACGATATGCGCCTCCCTCTGGTGCTGCTTGGCATTGAGAACCTCGTGTTTGATCTTGGCCTCATTCAGAAGTCCCGACAGGTATTCAGAGGTTTCAATTGAAGCGGTACCCACGAGCACCGGTTGTTCCCTCTGCTGGCAGTCGCGGATATCTTCGAGTATGGCATTGAATTTCTCACGCGCTGTCAGAAACACGAGGTCACCCATGTCGTCACGAATCATCGGTTTGTGCGTCGGAACTACCAGCACTTCGAGCCCATAAATCTGCTGAAACTCATAGGCTTCGGTATCGGCCGTTCCGGTCATGCCGGCGAGCTTGCTGTAGAGGCGGAAATAATTCTGAAAGGTGATTGACGCGAGAGTCTGATTCTCGTTCTGAATGGGCACCCCTTCCTTTGCTTCAACCGCCTGATGCAGGCCCTCGGACCAGCGCCGCCCTGGCATCGTACGGCCCGTGAACTCGTCAACAATCACGATCTCATTGTTTCTTACGATGTAATCGACATCACGCTGAAAGAGCTTGTGCGCGCGCAGCGCCGCATTCAGATGATGCATCAGGGTGAGATTGGCCGCATCATAGAGACTTTCGCCCTCGTGCAACAATCCCGCTTCGCCCAGCAGCTCCTCGACGTGCTGGTGACCATCTTCTGTCAGAAAGATCTGTTTGTTCTTTTCGTCGACACTGAAATCACCTGGCCCGTCCTCCTGTTCCTGTTTAACCAGTTTGGGTATCAGGACATTGATCTTGTTATACAGGTCCGTGTTTTCGTCAGTCGGGCCGGAAATAATCAGCGGCGTGCGTGCCTCATCGATGAGAATGGAGTCGACCTCGTCGACGATGGCAAAATGCAGATCCTTCTGCATCTTGTCTTCGCGACGAAACGCCATGTTATCGCGCAGGTAATCAAAACCGAATTCGTTGTTCGTCCCGTAGGTGATATCCGCCGCATAAGCAGCACGCTTTTCCTCCGGGGACTGCCCGGGTACGACGACACCTGTCGTCATGCCGAGGAACTCATAGAGTTTACCCATCCACCCGGCATCACGGCGGGCCAGATAATCATTGACTGTTACGATGTGCACACCCCGGCCGGTAAGGGCATTCAGATACGCGGCAAGGGTCGCAACCAGCGTCTTGCCCTCACCGGTACGCATTTCGGTGATCTTGCCCTGATGCAGCACCAGTCCGCCGATCAGCTGCACATCGAAATGCCGCATAGCGAGCGTACGCTTGCCTGCCTCACGCACAGTCGCAAACACTTCCGGGATCAGGCTGTCAAGGGTCTCACCGTCCGCGAGGCGCCGCCTGAACTGATCGGTACGCCCTCGCAGTTCTTCATCTGTGAGCCCCGCAACCTCGGGCTCCAGCGCATTGACCTGCGCTATGACCTTCGACATGCGCTTGAGGAGACGTTCGTTGCGACTCCCGAAGACCTTGCTGAGTAGATTGCTAACCATGAGTCCTAAAACCAGAATGTCTGAGTCCCGGCACCTGTTTGCGCGGGTTGGGTACACGAACAGCGGAAAGCGTGCATGATACCCCAAGTGCTGCCTGATTAGCAGGCAGATCAAGGGCAGGCTGGCGGAACGCGTCGAGCCGACGGGGTTGCCGGGTGCTGACCGTCCACCTGTATTTCCCGGCAGCCCTGGGTTGTGGCCGCCCCCGGACGTGTGCCAGCCGTCATCCCCGTGTTCGGCATGTGCAACCACTGACTGACTGTCCGTCCCTGCCCGCGCCCACCCGGTCAAACAAGTCCGCCACGATCCGCCCGCGAGGGGTCTCGCGGCGAGCAACGCTGAGGAATATCGGGTTAACGCTTGGCCTGGAGATAACGTGCCGGGTTCACGAGTTTCCCGTGGTGCTGGACCTCGAAGTGTACGTGCGGCCCGGTGGAACGCCCACTGGAACCCATCTGTGCGATCACCTGGCCTTGCTTGACCGTCTCGCCAACCTTCACGAGATTCACCTGATTGTGCCCATAGCGGGTTACGTAGCCGTTACCGTGATTGATCTCGATCAGATTGCCATAGCCCGAGCGCACACCCTGCCAGGTTACGACACCGGCAGCAACCGCGACCACATCCGCACCCAGCTTGCCCGCAAAATCAACACCTTCATGCATTGCCTTGCGGCCGGTAAAGGGATCCATGCGCTTTCCAAAGCCCGACGACAACCAGCCTCGCTCGACTGGCCGGCCAGTCGGATAGCCCTGTTCGTTCAAGGTCTGATCCAGCAGTAAGGATTCCAGTGCCGCCAGCTGGCGCTCACGGTCCTCGAGCTGTTCGGCAAGCTGGTCCAGCGTCAGCAGGAGGTCTGGCGCGTCCGCCGTCTGCTCACTGGCGAGCTGTCCCGGGCCACCCTGCGCGGGCGGCTGCTCAAAATCGAACTCGCCCTTGTCGAGTTTCGCCATTTTCACCAGCCGCTCACCCAGGGCCTCCATGCGGACCACCTGCGCCTGTAACTGCCCGATACGCAGCGCCAGCGCATCGAGACCCGCCTCCGTCTGCCGCCGGGTCTCTCCGAGCAGGCGGCGCTGATCGTGCAGATCTGAGCGCCAGTCAAACGCCACAGAGCCCGCCTGTTCGGCAGGCCTGTGCCCAAGACGATAGCCCGCATAGATCAACAGCACGCAGGCAGACAACAGGAGCAGAACGATGGGAACAACGACACGCCGCTGGCCGAGATTAACGCTTGCCGGCCGACTATGAAGGCGAGTGAAGAGTATGATATTCATGTGACTTGGCAGTTACTTTATAGGATCCGGTAGTTCGATGACAATCGGGGCCATCGTCGGACCTTGCTCCATGTAACTCAGGGCACGACCGCCGGGATCTGGACCCACATCCGATGCCGGCAGCAAAGGCCTTGATTCACAATCACTTAAGGCAAACAACGTGCCAGCGTCACACTGACCATGTCGACCAGATCACCCATTTCTATAGGGTCTTACCTGCATTCACGGCAGAGTCGCCAACTCACCGGCTTACTGCAACATGCCGAATGGCTTACCCACTTGACCCGCCAGATCCGTAAACATTTACCGCCAGAGCTCGCCAGTCGATGCGAAGTCATTGAATACAATGCTAATTATCTGATTCTCCTCACCGACTCTCCGGTCTGGGCCGCACGCCTCCGATACGCCTCTGCGGAGCTGCAACAGCGTCTGGTCGCCGCAGAAGCCCTCCAAGTCCGCCGCATAAAGGTACGCGTATCGCCGACGGGCAGGTCAGAACCGCCCCTGAAACGCCAGGCAGCCCCCCGACTTTCCGCAGAAAACGCCCGGCTACTGAGACAAACGGCACAGGCGGTTGGAGACAGAAAACTGGCGGCGGCCCTGTGTCGGCTGGCAGGGCGTGGCAGACGGGCGTCTAAATAGGCCCAATGTCGCGGGATTCCGGGATATTCGCTGAAACAGGTTTGTAACTAAACAGTGACCGGGTGAAGGAAAGCAATCGACGCGGCTTGTGGGTCATCAAAGATCACCTCTTCCCAAGCATCAGTCGTCTCGAGCAGCAAGCGCAGCAACTTGTTGTTCAGCGCATGCCCTGACCGGTAACCGTGGAAGGCACCAATCAAACCTCGACCCAGAAGGTAGAGGTCGCCGATCGCATCCAGGATCTTGTGTTTGACGAACTCATCCTCGTAACGCAGGCCATCTTCGTTCAGGACCCGGTAATCGTCGACAACCACCGCGTTATCCAGGCTACCGCCTAACGCAAGCTTACGTTCCTGCAGCCGTTCAACGTCGCGCATAAAGCCGAACGTCCGCGCTCGGCTGACTTCGCGCACGAAGGATGTGGTAGAGAAATCCACCTCACTTGTCTGGGCCCGTCCATTGAAAATGGGATGGTCGAACTCGATGGTAAACCCGACCTTGAAACCGTCAAAGGGTTCGAAGCACGCCCACTTCCCGTTCTCCTCGATGCGCACCGGCCGCTTTATGCGGAGAAACCGCTTGGGGGCCGCCTGCTCTTGAATTCCCGCCGACTGAATCAGGAACACGAAAGGTCCCGCACTCCCGTCCATAATCGGAACTTCCGGCGCACTGAGATCAACACACGCATTGTCGATACCCAGCCCCGCCAGCGCCGACAACAGGTGCTCCACCGTGCCCACCCGGGCACCGTCTTTAGTCAGGCTGGTCGAAAGCCTCGTTTCCCCGACATTCTGGGGACAGGCCCGGATTGTCACCGGCTCAGGCAGATCGATGCGGCGAAACAGAATCCCGGTGTTTACCGGCGCTGGCCGCAATGTGAGATAGATCTTCTGTCCAGTATGCAATCCGACGCCCGTGGCACGAATCACATTCTTGAGTGTTCGTTGTCTGATCATGCTAAATCAGGTCGGAAAGCGGCCCGCTTGTCATGCTTGTTTTTGGCCCGGCCAGGAAGTCCGCCGGATGTTAGCACAAACGCCTGATCTGGCAAATAATCATACGGCTCAAGACACCTCCCTGACCGGCTTCTTCGGGGATGCAACTGCGGATGTCCCTCGGCGGACAGGAGACGAGTGGCCCGCCGAAAAACTTGTGCAGAAGCACCCCCGATCAGCACCAGTCAATCAGCCTGGCGACGCAAGAACGCCGGGATATCCAGATAATCCATCTTTTCTTCGTAATGCGCCCCGGCTGCATGGCGATCACCACCGCCTGCAGCCACCCGCCGCATCACGGTCGGACGATCCAGCTGGCCGTAATCCACTTCACCGTTGTTCTTCTTCTTCACCAGTTTGACCGGTGCCTTATCAGGCTCTTCAGATGCCCTGTCACTGCCAAGCCCTGTGGCCACAACTGTCACACGCAATTCATCACCCATTTCCGGATCGATCACCGTACCGACAACCACGGTCGCGTTTTCGGAAGAGAATTCCTTCACCGTATTACCGACCTCTTCAAACTCCCCAATCGAGAGATTCATGCCGGCTGTCACGTTGACCAGTATGCCGCCGGCGCCACTCAGGTTCACATCCTCCAGCAGCGGGCTGGCAATAGCCGCCTCGGCAGCCTCGCGTGCGCGGTCCTCACCTGATGCGCAGCCGGAACCCATCATGGCCATGCCCATTTCCGACATGACGGTGCGTACGTCGGCAAAATCCACGTTGATCAGGCCCGGTCGCGTGATCAGTTCGGCGATACCCTGCACGGCGCCCAACAACACGTCATTCGCGGCCCGGAAGGCGTCCAGGAGCGTGACGTTCTTGCCCAGTACGGTCAACAGTTTGTCGTTGGGTATGGTAATCAGCGAATCCACATACTGCCCGAGTTCCTTGATACCCTTCTGCGCCACCTGCATGCGCTTGGCACCCTCGAAAGGGAAGGGCTTGGTCACAACAGCCACAGTCAGAATGCCCAGTTCGCGGGCTACCTGAGCAACAATCGGCGCCGCACCCGTTCCCGTACCGCCCCCCATACCCGCCGTGATGAAGAGCATGTCGGAACCCTCAACGACCTCCTGAATCCGTTCCCTGTCTTCCATCGCCGCCTGCCGACCAATATCCGGATTGGCGCCGGCCCCCAGCCCCTTGGTAATGCTCGAACCCAGCTGCAGCGCCGTACGCGCGCTGATGTTCTGCAGTGCCTGCGCATCGGTGTTCGCGCAGATGAAATCAACACCTTCAATATTGGCATCGACCATATGTTGCAGTGCATTGCCGCCGCCCCCGCCGACACCCATCACCTTGATCACTGCGTTCTGGCTGTATGCATCCATTAATTCAAACATGTCATCGTCTCCTCATTGTGTTGCACACTATGTGCGTGAATCATTCCCTACCTGCCAACAACCGTTACTGACATCGCTCAACAACATCTAGAAATTTCCCTGGAACCAGCTCTTCATCCGATCCCAGACACCACGCATCCCGCGCCCCATCGGCGCGTTCAGGGCGCGGTGAGCGCGGTTCTGGTTCCCGAACAGCAAGAGCCCCACACCCGTCGCATAGATTGGATTGCGTACGACATCCACCAGGCCGGCAACGTACTGCGGTGTGCCGAGTCGCACCGGCATGTGAAACACCTCTTCCGCCAGATCAATCAGGCCCTCCATCTTGGAGCTGCCACCGGTGAGGACGACGCCTGCCGCAACCAGATCCTCAAATCCGCTGCGCCGCAGCTCGGCCTGGATGAGGCTGATCAACTCTTCATAGCGGGGCTCGACAACCTCGGCGAGCGTATGGCGTGCCAGACGTCGCGCCGGCCGTTCACCGACACTGGGGACCTCGATGGTCTCGTCCGCGCTCGCCAGCTGGGTAAGCGCACAGGCATACTTGATCTTGATTTCCTCGGCATGCTGGGTCGGTGTCCGCAAGGCTACGGCAATATCATTGGTCACCTGATCGCCGGCAATCGGTATGACCGCCGTATGACGAATCGAGCCTTCGGTGAACACGGCAATGTCCGTCGTTCCGCCACCGATATCCACAAGGCAGACGCCGAGCTCTTTCTCATCCTCGGTCAACACGGCATAACTGGACGCCAGCTGCTCGAGGATGATGTCGTCCACCTCAAGACCACAGCGGCGCACACATTTGATGATGTTCTGCGCTGCGCTGACCGCTCCGGTAACCAGATGCACCTTGGCTTCAAGACGAACGCCGGACATGCCAACGGGCTCGCGGATACCCTCCTGGCTGTCGATCACAAACTCCTGAGGAAGAATGTGCAGAATCTTCTGGTCCGCCGGAATCGCCACGGCGCGCGCGGCATCGATCACGCGTTCCACGTCGCCGGGCAGGACCTCCTTGTCCCGAATGGCGACGATCCCATGCGAGTTCAGGCTGCGAATGTGGCTCCCGGCAATGCCCGCATACACGGAATGGATCTGGCAACCGGCCATGAGCTCCGCCTCTTCCACAGCGCGCTGTATCGAATGCACAGTTGATTCAATGTTGACCACCACACCCTTCTTCATCCCGCGTGACGGATGTGACCCGATGCCTATGATCTCGATATTTCCATCCGGTGTGACTTCGCCAACGATCGCCACGACCTTGGAAGTACCTATGTCGAGGCCAACGATCATGTTCTTCTCTACTCTCTTCGCCATACCTGCTCAGCTCTCCTGGCCACTTTCCACAGCGTCACGTGGCTGCCAGCGGACTGAAAATCCGTTGCTGTAGCGAAGATCCACGTACTGCAATTGATCGAGCTTCGGTGCAATCACCCGGGGATAGGACCGCACGAAGCGCTGCAGACGCGCCATGGTCTGCTCACGCCCCAGACGCAGCTCGACGCCGTTGTCGAGCTCCAGTACCCAGGTGCGTCGCTCATTGACACTCAGCCGGGCAACCGCGCGACCGACTCGGGCAAGCTCGCTTGCCATACCGACGTACTGCTCCATTACCTGCCGCCGCAAGGACTCGGGACCGCTCAGCAGCGGCAGATGCGCAGGAATGGATTCGGCATGCGGGGAAAACAGCTCGCCCCGGCGATTGAGAAGCGCCTCATCACCCCAGCGCGCCGCGGCCACCTGTTCGGTCACCTCGATAATGACAGTGTCCGGCCACACCCGTCGAACCATGGCCTGGTCTACCCACGGCAGGTTTTGCGCTGCTGTACGCACCGCCTCAACATCCGTGGTAAAAAACCCCGCGCTGACAGCCTCACTGACGGCTCGTCGCACGCGTTCGGGCGTGATCTGGTGGAACTCACCCGCAATCTGGACGTTGCGCATGGGCAGATTGCCGGGGTCCAGCAGCCATTGGCCGACGAATCCGCTCGTGACGGAAAGCGCCACGAAAAGCAGTGTCAGCGAAATTGCCCGGCGATGTGATGCCAGCCACCTGCCCGGTTGACGCGGCTGTTTACGCCTTGCCTGCGGGTTCCTCAGCTTACGCGCCATGGTTCACCCTCACGTGCGCCGGATGACCTCTGCGCAGACTCGTCGCCAGAATCCGGATCACGAGCTCCTCGAAACTGATTCCGGCGGCACGTGCTGCCATGGGCACGAGACTGTGATCGGTCATGCCGGGGACCGTGTTCACTTCGATCAGCTGCGGGTTATCCGCCGCATCGAGAATAAAGTCGACGCGGCCCCAGCCATTTGCGCCGACAGCCTCGAAGGCCGCGCGGGCGAGCTGCTGGAACCGGCGTTCCACATGCGGGTCCAGCCCGCAAGGGCAGATGTAGCGGGTATCGCTTGCCTGGTACTTCGCCTCGTAGTCATAGAAGGTGCGCGGTGTTTCCAGTCGAATCAGCGGCAAGGCCTGATCATTGACAATGGCGGCGGTGTACTCCGGCCCACTCACCCACTGCTCGGCGATTACCTCGTCGTCATAGCGCGATGCCAGCTGCCAGGCCGCAGCAAGCTGACCCGCCTGTTCCACCTTGGTCATGCCAATGCTCGAACCTTCACGCGCCGGTTTGATCATGCAGGGGAATCGCAGCTCCGCCTCGATACCGCCGAGATCCGCCTCCGCGCGCAGCAGCCGGAAGTCCGGCGTCGGCAATCCCTGCCCCATCCAGACCTGTTTGGTGCGCAGCTTGTCCATACCCAGCGCG
This sequence comes from uncultured Gammaproteobacteria bacterium, assembly GCA_963707015.1. GTDB lineage: Bacteria > Pseudomonadota > Gammaproteobacteria > Thiohalobacterales > Thiohalobacteraceae > CAVPOO01. The sequence continues at coordinate 27,506 of CAVPOO010000017.1, read as the reverse complement.
GAACCGAGCACACCGCTGCCGGTATAAGGGAGCCCGATCGTTTCGAGGGCGCCCTGGATTACGCCATCCTCACCACCCCGACCGTGCAGCATGATGAAGACCCGCTCATAGGCATCGGCGCGCAACACATCCAGCAGTCCCCTGCCTGCAGCGTCGATGCCATGCGCATCGACACCCTGCCGCCGCAGTGCGTCCAGCACCGCCCGCCCACTGCGCAGGGAAATCTCCCGCTCCGCAGAGTCGCCACCCATCAGCACGGCAACCTTGCCGAAATCCGCCGCGAGAGGCAGGTGTGTCATGGCGTGCTCGTTCACCGGCCCTCTCCCCCGGGCCTGCCAACAATGCGGACCTCGGTCTGAAGCGATACGCCGTGGACACGTTCAACCTCGTCACGAACGTGCGCGATCAGGGCTTCGATATCCGCCGCGCGCGCCCCCCCCGTGTTGACGATAAAGTTGGCGTGCTTGCCGGATACACAGGCCGCGCCGATACAGCTACCCTTCAGGCCGCAGGCCTCGATCAGACGGGCCGCGTGATCGCCCGGCGGATTGCGGAAAACCGAGCCGCAGCTCGGCTGCCGGGTCGGTTGCGTCGCACCTCGCTGCGCCAGCAAGGCCCTGATCCGCTCGAGCGCCGCTGCGGTATTGCCGCGTTGGAACTCGAACCGCGCGGCGATAAACCACTCGCCCGCCGGGCCCTTGACCTGCCGGTATCCAACCCGGAATTCGTCTGGATCGCGCACCCGCCGGATACCGGCTCGATCAATCGTTTCCACGGCGCGAATGTAGTCCCAGGTCTCTCCGCCAAAGGCACCGGCATTCATGGCCAGCGCCCCACCCACGCTTCCCGGTATCCCGGCAAGAAACTCGCCGCCGACAAGGCCATGATTCGCGCTGAAGCGCGCGACCTTCGCACAGGCAACACCCGCCTCTGCCCGCAGCACCGTCTCGTCAAGCAGGCTCAGCTCACCGAGCACGCCAAAGGTGGCAATCACCGTACCCGGGATGCCACCGTCCCGGACCAGCAGATTGCTCCCCAGGCCGAGCCACACCACGTCCTCGTCGGCAGGCAGGCCGGAAAGGAACACGGCGAGATCCTCGAGATCGGCCGGACGGTAGTACGTACGTGCCGGACCACCGACGCGCCACGAGGTATGCCGTGACATCGGCTCGTCCCGACACAACTCACCACGCAAACCGCCTGTCTTCGGGGCCACCATCATTTCCGGCTCTTACCTCTCCGATCCGCTGCCGCACAGGTCGCGCTGCGCGTGGAATCCCGCCTGGTGGACATCGCCGTGTCGCCGGCCTTGCCGGCTTTGTGACGCGGCCATGCCAGCTGGCTTTGTAAGGGTTGACCACAACCCATCAGGTAATGCCTCCCCCTGCACTTCATACATCCCCCCTTGCTTCGAGCACCTCAGGCGCATGCCGGCCAGTGTTCCGCAAGCGCTGCCGCAACGCCGCCAATATCGCCCGCCCCCAGCATCAGCAATACATCATCATCGTGCAGCACACCGCCCAGCGCGTCCTGCACATCGGTGATTTCTTCCACGAACACCGGATCCACCTGCCCCCGTGCCCGGATCGCCCGGCACAGCGCACGGCCATCCGCTCCGGCAACGGGCGTCTCGCCGGCGGCATACACCTCCGTCAGCAACAGGCAGTCCGGTGTCGCCAGTACCATTGCGAAGTCCTCGAACAGATCGCGTGTCCGTGAATAGCGATGGGGTTGAAAGACCACCACCAGGCGGCGCTTCGACCAGCCCGAGCGAATGGTTTCGAGTGTGGCGCTTATCTCGCGCGGATGATGGCCGTAATCATCGATGAGCAGGACCCGACCCTGTGGCGTTGCCCGCTCACCGTAGACCTGGAAGCGCCGGCCGATGCCGGCAAACCGGGCCAGCGCACGTTGAATGACTTCGTCTTCGATACCCAGCTCATCCGCGACCGCGATCGCGGCCAGGGCATTGAGCACGTTGTGGCGACCCGGGAGGTTCAGGGTGACAGGCAGCAGGCTGTCGCGTCCGGCCCGGCGCACATCGAAATGCATGCGCATACCCTCCTGCTGCAAATTGGTATAACGCACGTCGGCATCCCCGGCCTCGCCATAGGTGCGCACCGGCCGGGTCACCTGTGCAAGGATGTCACGAATACCCGGGTCATCGAGGCAAAGCACCGCGAGGCCATAGAACGGGAGGTGGTGCAGAAACTCGACAAAGGTCTGCCGCAAACGCTCAAAATCGCCTTCGTAAGTTGCCAGATGATCGGCATCGATATTCGTCACCACGGCCAGCATCGGCTGCAGGTAGAGGAAAGACGCATCGCTCTCGTCGGCCTCGGCAACCAGATAGCGCCCCGCCCCCAGGCGGGCATGGCTGGCCGCGCTGTTGAGGCGTCCGCCAATGACGAAGGTTGGATCGAGACCTGCCTCGGCGAGCAGACTGGCGACCAGACTGGTGGTCGTGGTCTTGCCGTGGGTGCCTGCGACCGCGATGCCAAACCGAAAACGCATCAGCTCGGCCAACATCTCGGCGCGGGGAACCACGGGGATACGCTGCTCGTGCGCCGCGCTCAGCTCAGGGTTTTCTCCGCTCACGGCACTCGAGACAACCACCACATCGCTGCCGGCAATCTGTTCTGCGGTGTGGCCACGAAAGATCTTCACCCCCAGTTTTTCGAGGCGGCGCGTAACAGCATTTTCTCCCAGATCAGAGCCCTGAACCTCAAAGCCAAGATTGAGCAACACCTCGGCGATTCCGCCCATGCCGGCACCGCCGATACCCACCAGGTGCACTCGCTTCACACGCCCCATGCCCTGCGGCTGCCCGGAGCCGCGATGCAGCTTGTCGATCATGCCGGCTGACCTCCCGCCGCAACCGGTATCCCGGCGGCGGCAAGACACAGGCGTGTCACCTGCTGCGCCGCGTTCGGCCGGGCCAGCGCGCGCGCCGCCCTGGCCATCGCCAGCAGGCGGTCGCGCCGGGCGACAAAATCTCTGAGCAGCTCGGCAAGCCGCGTCGCCCGCAGTTCGGTCTGCGGTAAAATTACCGCGGCATCGGCGTCAGCCAGGTAGCGCGCATTGCCGGTCTGATGGTCGTCCACGGCATGCGGATAGGGAACCAGCACGGAACCGATGCCTGCGGCGGCGAGCTCCGCGACCGTCAGTGCTCCGGCACGGCATACCACCAGGTCGGCCCAGGCGTAGGCGGCGGCCATGTCCTCGATAAAGGGCTCCAGGCGCGCCTCCTGTCCCGCCGCCTGGTAAGCCGCCTGGGTCGCCTCCAGGTTGCGGGTTCCCGTCTGATGCAGTACCTCCGGCCGCGCACTCGCGTCCAGTTCCGCCAGTGCCGCCGGCACCCCGTCGTTCAGCGCCTGGGCACCGAGGCTTCCGCCGAGCACCAGTAAATGCAGGCGGCCGCTGCGCCCGGCGAGCCGTTCCTCTGGCGGTGGCAAGGCTGCAATGTCGGCGCGGACAGGATTTCCCGTATGTATCGCTTTGGGAAGCGCGCCGGGAAAGCCCGCCATCACCTGGGTTGCCAGGCGTGCCAGCCAGCGGTTGGTCAACCCGGCAATCGAATTCTGTTCATGAATCAGCAGAGGTCGCCGTAACAACCATGCCATCAGGCCGCCGGGGCCGGTGACAAATCCACCCATCCCCAGCACGGCACCCGGCCGCACACGCAGCATGACAATCAATGCCTGCCACAGGGCCAGGGCAAGCATGAAGGGTGCCGCCAAACGCCGCGCAATACCCTTGCCCCGCAAGCCGCTGACCCGGATCCACTGAATAGGTATACCCGCTGCGGGAATGACCCTGGCCTCCAGCCCGGCCCGCGTACCCAGCCAGATGACCGGCACCTCCGCACGCAAGAGCTCGCGCGCGACCGCGAGCGCAGGGTAGACGTGACCACCCGTGCCGCCGGCCATGATCAACACCGGCTTGTGACCCGTCACGCCATGCCGGCGGTTCATCGGCCCCCTCCCTTGCGAGCCTTGGGACTCGGACCGCGCGTCGGCAAGCGGTTCAGAGAGCCGCGTGTCTCGTAATCAATACGCAACAACATCGCAAAGGCGGTACACATCACCACCAGGCTGCTGCCGCCATAACTGAACAGCGGCAGTGTCAGACCCTTGGTCGGCAGCAGCCCCATATTGACACCGATATTGATAAAGGCCTGCAGTCCCACCCACATGCCAATGCCGGTGGCGAGGTAGGCAGAGAAATGCTCGCCGGCCTGTTGCGCCACCGAACCGATGGCGAACGCCCGCCATACCACAAATGCATACAGGCCTATGACGACCACGACACCCGCAAGACCGAGTTCCTCGGCGAGCACAGCGAACACGAAATCCGTGTGGGCCTCGGGCAGATAGAAGAGTTTCTGGATACTTGCGCCGAGCCCCGCACCGAAGAATTCCCCGCGCCCGATTGCAATCAGCGATTGCGTCAACTGGAAACCACTGTTGAACGGATCAGCCCAGGGATTGAGGAAGGTCGTCAGACGCTGCATTCGATAGGGTGAAGACACGGCCAGAATACCGAACGCGACAGCCGCCAGCGCAAGCAGGCCCAGGAACTGCCACCAGCGCACGCCGGCGAGAAACATCATGCCGAGCGCCGTTGCCAGCAACACCACAGCGGCCCCGAAATCCGGTTCCAGCAGCAGCGCCAGGCTGGCCACGATCAACACCGCCATGGGTTTGAGGAACCCGCTCAGCTGGGTTCGCACTTCTTCACCGTGCCGCACCAGGTAACCGGCGAGATACACCAGCACCAGAAGTTTCGCGGGCTCCGAAACCTGCAGGTTGAAAAGCCCGAGACTGATCCAGCGGGTGGCCCCATTCACCTCCCTGCCGACACCCGGCACCAGTACCAGCACTAGCAGCAGCAGCGCGAGCAACAGGCAGGAAAGCCCCGCCCGCGACCAGATCGCCATGCGCACGCGGAACACCAGGAACGCAGTGAGCAGACCCAGCGTCAGAAACACCGCTTGTCGAATCGCGTAGTAGAACGGTTGACCCAGCTGGCGATCGGCAATGCTGATCGAGGCCGAGCTCACCATGATGAACCCCAGCAACAACAGGCCGGCAACGGCAGCCAACAGGCCGTAATCGAGACGCGGAACCCGCAGCGTCCCGCTACGCCCCGGGCGCGCCTGGCGCAGTGCCAGGCTAGCCATTGGCAAGACCCCGCACGGCATCCATAAAGACCTGGCCCCTTTGCTCATAGCCACTGAACATGTCGAAACTGGCACAGGCAGGTGATAACAGGACGGCGTCCCCCGGCTGGGCCGTTCGCGATGCCAGCCTTACCGCCTCCTGCAGGCTTGCTGCGTGGCGCACCGGCACGACCCCGTTGAGCGCTGATTCGATCAGGGGCGCATCACGGCCGAAGAGAATGACCGCGCGCGCCTTTCCAGCCAGGGCATCCCGTAAGGGCGAAAAATCGGCGCCCTTGCCATCACCGCCGGCGAGCAGAACCAGCGGCTGGCGCAGCCCGCTCGCGGCGGCGCAGGTCGCCCCCGGGTTGGTACCCTTGGAATCGTTGTACCAGGTCACCTCATTGAACTCGGCGACCCATTGCATGCGATGGGGAAGCCCCTGGAAACTCCGTAGCGCGCGCAGCATGGCTGCCTCGGGCAGGCCGGCGGCATCACCAAGGGCCAGTGCTGCCAGCGCATTTGCCACATTGTGGCGTCCCGGAATACGCAAGGCATTCACCGGCAGGACGGGCTGCGCACCCCGCATCAGCCACTCTGACCCCGCGTGTCCGGCGATGCCGTATTCCTCACCGCCAGGCTCGGCGAGCGTAAAGCGCCGCACCGGACGCCCGGCATCGACCAGGGACGAGGCGAGACGATCATCCGCGTTCACGACCTGGACCGCGGCATGTCGGAAGATACGCTGCTTGGCCGCGGCATACTCCGCTACGCTCGCATAGCGATCCAGATGATCCGGACTCAGGTTCAGGACAGCGGCCGCCGCAGGCGCCAGGGACCAGGTTGTTTCGAGTTGAAAACTCGAGAGCTCCAGCACGTAGAGATCGGGTTCCTCATCCTGAAGGATTTCCAGCGCCGGAGTGCCCAGGTTACCCCCGACACGGGTGATACGCCCCGCCGCCCGCGCCATCTCGCCTACCCAGGTCGTGACCGTGCTCTTGCCGTTGGAACCGGTGACTGCAATGACCGGAGCCAGGGCAGCCCGGGCAAAGAGCTCGACATCACCGATGACCTCCACGCCACGTGTCCCGGCGGCCTCGATCAGGGGATGCTTGCGCGACACGCCGGGACTGACCACGATCTGCTCGGCCCGCGCGAAGGCCGACTCGGAAAACCCGCCGAGAAACAGCGGCATCTCGGGCAGTTCCTGCCGGGCCGTCTCCAGCTCGGGTGGCGCCACACGGGTGTCGGTAACGGCGACCTCGGCACCACGACGTGTGAGGTAACGCGCGCACGAAAGCCCGGTCTTACCGAGACCGACCACAAGCGTCTTGCAACCCCGGGTTGTTTGCTCGCACATTTCCTCGACAACGACAGCCATTACCGACTACAACGTCAGATCACCAGCCAGACGACTGACATGAGGACCAGGGTCACCCCGACAATCGCCATCTGATTTCCCATATGCATCATAGGTTTCTCACCGAATTTTCAGAGTTGCCAAGCCCACCAGGACCAGTATCACTGTAACGATCCAGAACCGGACAATGACGCGCGGCTCCGGCCAGCCTTTGAGTTCGAAGTGATGATGCAGAGGCGCCATGCGAAAGATCCGCCTCCCGGTCAGCTTGAACGACGCGACCTGGAGGATGACCGACACCGTCTCGATCACGAAAACGCCGGACATGATCAGAAATACCAGTTCCTGCCGCACCAGCACCGCCACCAGGCCGAGCGCCGCGCCGAGTGCCAGCGCACCGACATCGCCCATGAAGACCTGCGCGGGATAGGCGTTGAACCAGAGAAAGCCCAGTCCCGCACCAACGATGGCACCACAGAACACGATCATTTCGCCGGCATCGCGTATGTAGGGAATACCCAGGTAGTCCGCAAACTTGATATTGCCCGTGGCATAGGCAAACACACCCAGGGCCCCGGCCACCATGACGGTCGGCAAGATCGCCAGCCCGTCGAGACCGTCGGTGAGATTGACCGCATTGCTGGAACCGACCACGACGAAATAGGTGAGCAGGAGATAACCCCAGCCCAGATCAAGCGCGACGCCCTTGAAGAAGGGCACGATGAGTTGCGTCTCTGACGGTGTTTGCGCCGTGTAAAAAAGCAGCGCTGCCGTGGCCAGCGCGATCACCGATTGCCAGAAGTACTTCCAGCGTGCGGCAAGCCCCCTGGCATTGCGCAACACCAGTTTGCGATAGTCATCGATCCAGCCAATCACACCAAAAAGCAGGGTTGTGACCAGCACGATCCAGACATAACGGTTGCTCAGGTCTGCCCACAGGAGAGTGGCCAGTGTGATGGCAACCAGGATCAGGGCCCCGCCCATGGTTGGCGTTCCCGCCTTGGTGAGATGTGTCGACGGTCCGTCGTCGCGAATCTGCTGACCAATCTGGAAATGACTGAGCCGGCTGATCACGAAGGGGCCCACGACAAAGGAGATAAGCAGCGCCGTGAGCACGCCGAGGATCGCACGCAGCGTCAGGTACTGGAAGACGTTGAAACCGCCATGGTACTGGCTGAGATAATCCGCGAGCAGGACTAACATGTGCGACAATCCTCGCGCGGTCCCGCGCCGGCGTTGGCGCCATCGACGAGCGCCTGCACCACGTGCTCCATACCCATGCGGCGTGAACCCTTCACCAGCAAAGTCACGCCGGGGCCCGCGGCCTCGGCGAGTGCCGTCTCGAGCTGCTCGCGCGTCGCAAAGGCACTGCCCTGTACCCCGAAGGCGTGTGCGGCTACCGCACCCAGCTCGCCCAGGCCGTAGAGGCGAGCGACACCGGCAAGCCGCGCGGCCTGTGCCGCCTCGCGGTGCCAGCTTTCTGCTTCCTCGCCCAGCTCAGCCATGTCACCGAGAACCAGCCAGCATTCCCCTGGCATGGCGGCCACCACGTCGAGCGCCGCGTGCAGTGAGGCCGGATTGGCGTTGTAGGTATCGTCGATGACGCGCAGACCGTCGCGCCGTTCCGTCACCTGCAGCCGTCCGCGCACGCCTGCCATGGAGGCCAGTGCCACCGCAACCTCCTCCAGATCCATGCCAAGCGCCACCGCCACTGCCGTTGCCGCCAGCGCATTCATCACATTGTGTCGCCCCGGCAGGGGCAGGCGCAGCGCCACCGAGTCTCCCTGAAAGCTGATATCGAGCCGCGCGCCGATGCCCTCCGGCTGCCACGCCGCCCGCACTTGTGCGCTGGCTGCCAGACCGAAATCGATCACCCGATGCGGGTGCGCCGTCTTGCGCCATTGATCCGCGAACGCATCGTCGGCATTGACCACGGCAATGCCGTCCTGGCGCAAACCGGAAAAGATCTCGCCCTTGGCCTGTGCCACGCCCTGCAGGCTGCCGAAGCCTTCCAGGTGAGCCGCTCCGGCGTTGGTGATCACCGCTACGGTCGGTTCCGCCAGAGCCGCGAGATAACCGATCTCACCGGGATGATTGGCCCCCATTTCGATCACGGCACCCTGGTGTTCCGGCGCCAGGCCGGCGAGCGTGAGAGGAACGCCGATGTCATTGTTGAGATTGCCACGCGTAGCCAATACCGGCCCGCGCCGGCCAAGAATGGCCGCAACCATCTCCTTGACAGTCGTCTTGCCATTACTGCCCGTCACCGCCACGACCGGGATCGCAAACTGCGACCGCCAGTGAGCGGCGAGCTGACCCAGCGCGCGCCGCGTATCGGGCACGCGGATCATTGGCAGTCCGGCATCCAGCTCGCGGCTGACGGCAGCGGCGGCAGCGCCACGCTGCGCGGCCTGCACCACATAGTCATGACCATCGAAATGCGGCCCGGTCAATGCCACAAACAGGTTACCCTTGGCGAGCGTGCGAGTGTCCGTACTGACACCGGCGAAACCGACGTCAGCGCCTGTCTGCCTGGCACTCAGCACACGCGCGGCCTCGGAGAGCTGCATCGCCATCATTCGCTCAGCTCCGCGAGCAGCGCCTGAACCTGCTGGCGGTCACTGTACGGACGGCGCAGGTCGCCAAACTGCTGATAGGTCTCGTGCCCCTTGCCCGCCACCAGGACCACGTCACCGGCGCGGCTGTTGGCCAGCGCGGTGGCAATCGCCTGACCGCGATCGCGCACGACAGCGGCACTGTCCGGGTCCTGCATACCCTGCAGAATGTCCATGATGATCCGGCTTGCGTCCTCGTGGCGGGGATTGTCATCCGTTACCACGACATGGTCTGCGAGCCGTTCGGCAACTTCGCCCATCAGCGGGCGTTTACCCCTGTCGCGTTCACCGCCGGCACCGAACACGCACCACAGCTGCCCCTGAGCGTGTTCACGCAAGGCGCTCAGTACCTGCTCGAGTGCGCGCGGCGTGTGTGCATAGTCGACCACGACCAGCGCCTGGGCCGAACCACCGCCAAAGGGCTCCATCCGGCCCGGCACCGTGCGGGTATCACGCAACAGCCCGAGCGCCTCATCGAAAGGCACGCCCTGGCTCAGGATCACCGCCAGGGAGGCCAGCAGGTTGCTGACGTTGAAACGGCCCAGCAAGCCGACATGGAGTTTTCCCTCGCCACCGTTGCTCAGGATGCGCATGCCCAGCCCGTCCGCGTCGGCGCGCACCTCCGCCGCACACAGCCAGTCGGCGCCGGCACGGCGAAGCGGCTCCAGTGCCGCCGAATCCTGGGCATAGCCGGTGATCGCCAGCTCCGACGGCAGCGCCTCGATAAGCGCGCGGCCAAGGGCATCATCGGCATTCAGCACGACGCGTCGGATACCCGGCATAAAAAACAGCTTGCGCTTGGAATTGCCGTAGGCGGCGACGTCACCGTGGTAGTCCAGATGATCGCGGCTCAGATTGGTCAACACCGCCACATCGAAGGCAACACCGTTCACCCGCCCCTGCGCCAGGGCGTGGGACGAGACCTCCATCACCGCGCAGATCGCGCCCTGCGCCCGCACCGCAGCAAGCTCCTCGTGCACGGCGAGGGCATCCGGTGTCGTATGCGCCCCTTGGCGCAGGGCACCGTAAAGGCCGTATCCCAGGGTCCCGATGAGGCCACATACCGGACCGCGCTGACTCAGGGCCTGGGCAATGTAGTGGCTGCAAGACGTCTTCCCGTCGGTGCCGGTGATCCCCACCACAGACATCGCCTGGGACGGATAACCGTAGAAGCGATTCGCGATCGGCCCCAGGTGCTGGCCCAGATCCGCAAGCGCAAACAACGGGATGCCCGCGTCACGCAGCGCCGGCGGCACGGCGTCCAGGGCCGGCGTCGGCTCCCAGACAATGGCTGCCGCGCCGGCAGCAAGCGCCGCATCGGCAAACTCGATCCCGTGGACACGATGCCCCGCGACAGCCAGAAACAGATCGCCCGGTTCAACGTGGCGGCTGTCCAGCGCGAGACCCGCGATGCCGGCATCCAGCGCAGCGGGCACGGACACCAGACCCTCCAGCAGAGAGGACAAGCGGTGCATCGTGAGGGAAGGCGCGACCATCATGCCGGGTTCTCCACCACCGCCCTCTGCACCGAACGCTGCAGATCGTCCGGCGCGATATCCAGCAGCCGCAGGGCACCGGCCATGACGCGGGAAAACACCGGTGCGGCGACCTCACCACCGTAATGGTCACCATTCGATGGCTCGTTGATCACAACGACCAGCACCAGGCGCGGCCGGCTCGCCGGCGCCATACCGCTGAACAGGGAAAGATACCGGTCCTCGGCGTAGCCCCCGGCGATGGACTTGTGCACCGTGCCGGTCTTGCCGGCCACGCGATAGCCGCTGACCCGGGCCCGGCCGCCGGTGCCATCGGGTCCTGTCGCCTCCTCGAGCATGGCGCGCACCTGGCGTGCCACGCTCGCCGACAGGATGCGCTCACCGCGAGGGACCTCATCCAGCTTGAGAAACGAGGCGGGGTGATGCACGCCGTCCGCGGCGAGAGTCGCGTAGGCCTGCGCCAGTTGCAGCGCTGTTACTGAAACCCCGTAACCGAACGCGAGCGTCGCCTGTTCAATCCGATGCCATCGGCCTGGATTCAACAGCAGCCCGCTGACCTCGCCCGGAAAACCGCTTGCCGTCAGGCTGCCAAAACCAACCCGGTTCAGCAGTGACCAGAACGCTTCCTTGGGCAGGGACAGCGCAATCTTCGCGGCACCAACATTACTCGACTTGCGAATCACACCGGTAACGTCCAGTGCCCCGTAGTCATGCACGTCGCGGATCGTCTTGCGGCCGACCCGGAAGTAGCCGGGCGCCGTCTCGATTGGACTGTGCGGGCCATAGTGTCCCGACTCGAGTGCGCTGGCGACGGTAAAGGGCTTGATCGTGGAACCCGGCTCGATCACATCGGTCACGGCGCGGTTACGAATCGCGCCCGAGCGGAGACCGCGACGGTTGTTCGGGTTATAGGAAGGCTGATTGACCATGGCCAGCACCTCGCCGGTCTGCACGTCCAGCATCACCACCGAACCCGAGCGCGCCTTGTGCTGAACGACGGCGGTCTTGAGCTCCCGGTAGGCCAGATACTGAAGCCGGCGATCGATACTCAGCGTCAGCTGTTTCCCCGGTCGGGGCGGACGGATACTCTCCACGTCGGCCACAACGTGATGGCGCCCGTCCTTGATCACCCGCTTGGCGCCGGGCTCGCCGCGCATCCATTCGTCGTACGCGAGTTCCGTGCCCTCCTGGCCGACGTCGTCGATATCGGTGAATCCGACGATGTGCGCCGCCACCTCCCCATCCGGGTAATAGCGACGGTATTCGCGGTCGAGGAAGACGCCCGGCGCACCAACTGCCTTGACCCGCTCGGCAAGCTCGGGACTGATGTGCCGCTTCAGATAGACGAACTCACGATCCAACCGCTCGGCCAGGGTACGCTGCAACTGATCGACATCCATGTCCAGCAGCGTCGACAGCGCCGGCAGATACTCGCGTGCGGGGGCCAGCGCCTGCGGATTTGCCCACACCGAATCGACCGGCGTACTGACCGCAAGCGGCTGGCCGCGGCGATCCATAATCATGCCGCGATGGGCTGCAATCGACACCACCCTCAGGTGGCGCGCGTCGGCCTGATCCTGCAGAAAGCCCTGATTGAATACCTGCAGGTCGACGGCGCGCGCAAGCAGGGACAGGAACGCCAGCCCGAGCAGCCCTGCCACGACCATGCGCCGCGTGCGGTAGACCGGAATCTTGAGATCGCCGGTCATGGCTGCGCCTCGCCCGCGCCCGGCTGCGGGCGCACGATAACGACGGCGTCGGCCGCCGGCGTCAGCATTTGCAGGCGGGTGCGGGCAAGCTTTTCAATCCGCCCGTGCGTCGCCCAGGTGCTCTGCTCGAGCTGCAACTGACCCCACTCGATATTCATTTCATCACGCGCGCTCTCGAGATCCTGCAGTTGCACGAACAGCTTGCGACTCTCGTGTTTTGCGAACACGGTTCCCAGCGCCGAGACGACGACCCCGACAACCAGCAATGCCAGCAGCACCCTCACGCCGCCCGCTCCGCGACACGCAACATGGCACTGCGGGCGCGCGGATTACGCGCGATTTCGTCTGCGCCGGGACGTCGGGCCTTGCCCACGATACGCAGCGGCCCGGGTACGGGCTCGCCGCGAACCGGGATCTCCGGCGGCAATTGCTCACCGCGCGACTGATCCCGCATAAAGTGTTTTACGCAGCGATCCTCCAGCGAATGGAAGCTGATCACGACAAGCCGACCGCGCGGCTGCAGAACGTCGGTTGCCTGACGCAAGCCTGCCTGAAGATCCTCCAGTTCGCGGTTGATATGGATGCGAATCGCCTGAAAGGTGCGGGTGGCAGGGTGCTTGTGGCGTTCGCGCCCCGGCACGGCCGCTGCGACAAGCTCCGCGAGCTGCGCGGTGGTGCGAAGCGGCGCCTTCACCCGCGAGCTGACAATCGCCCGGGCAATCCGGCGCGCAAAACGTTCCTCGCCATAGTCCTTGATTACCCTCGCGATTTCCTTCTCGTCGGCGGCGGCGAGCCACTCTGCCGCACTGACACCCGCGTCAGGATCCATGCGCATGTCCAGCGGACCATCACTCTGGAAGCTGAAACCCCGCTGCGGATCGTCGAGTTGTGGCGACGAGACGCCGAGATCGAACAGCACGCCACTGAGCTTCCCGGCCATCCCCATCGCCCGCATCCACTCCTCGAGTCTGGCGAAACTCGCCTTGCGGAAATGAAAACGCGAATCCTCGCCGAAGCGACGTATCGCCGTTTGTACTGCCTGCGGATCCTTGTCCATGGCGTACAATCGACCCCCCGGTCCGAGCCGTTCGAGGATGGCCCGCGCATGCCCGCCGCGCCCAAAGGTGCCATCCAGATAATTACCGTCGGGACGCAGGGCCAGGGATTCGAGCACCTCGTTCAGCAGAACAGGATGATGAGTACCTGACTCAGTCATCCGGCTCAGAGCGTCAGACTGTCCAGCGGGTCAGGCACGGAGCCACTCTCGCCGGTTGACACCCACTCTTCACAACTCTTTTCCCAGACCTCTTCGTTCCAGATTTCAAACTTGTTACCCAGACCTGCCAGTACCACACGCTTGTCGAGCTTCGCAAAATCCCGCAGGCGTGGCGGAAGCAGGATGCGCCCGTGACTGTCCATTTCCAGTTCGGTGGCATGCCCCAGCAGCATGCGCTGCAACTTCCGGACGCGGGGATCTTGATTTGGGAGTCGGACCAGCTTGCGTTCGATCTCGTCCCATTCGGGAGCGGGGTACAGCATCAGACAGCGATCGTCATGCACCGTAAGCACCAGGCGGCCCTCACAGCTTTCCACCAGCGCGGCACGGTACCGCGTCGGCAGGGCTATTCGACCCTTGGCGTCAAGATTGACGCTGCTGCCACCTCGGAACAAGACTCCCCCCCTTTCCCCCAATGTTCTCCATTTCTTACCACTTCATCCCACTTTTCGACACTATAGTTAGAGGTACCGGGGGTTGTCAAGAAAGATTCACTCAGGCCGAATAGAATTTCCCTCTTTTGTCACAGTCACTTAGCGATACTTACAGGATTTACCCACGGCCACGCGCGGCAACCAATTTAAAATCATTGCGTTGCCTGAGGTTGTTGCCACGACGGGTGACGCGAGGGCCTTTGCGGTCGGGAAAAATCGGAACGAGACCCTCTCGGGAAGAAGATCCCGGATTGAACAGCCGAATGCGGGTCAGTGGGGGCGGCTAACCGGACAGCCTGTCATCGAGATTGGCCTGGCACAGAACGGAGCGCATCGTCCCGATCAGCTCGAGCAGGGCCTCATTGCGGACCCGGTAAAATACCCGGTTGCCAACCTTACGGGAGGTGACGATGCGTTTGTTGCGCAGCTGGTCGAGGTGCTGCGAAACGTTGCTCTGACTGGTACCGATCTTTTCAACAATCTCGCCCACGGACAGCTCGTCCGCCCCCAGGGTACAGAGGATGCGCCACCGCAAGGGGTGTCCCATCGCCTTGAGTGCGTCTGCTGTCAGCACGGCGTCGTCAGGTGATACTGCAGGTTTCCTGGGCTCGCTCATTTAAGACTCCATCACGTGTCTATTCATCGGGAATATCATCCATTGTAACCGTCTCTTCACTTGCATCGTTCTTCACGCAGACGCGGATTGCTCATCATCTTCACGCTGGTATCCCGTCATATCCTTGGCAATACATATGATGTCCGTAATCGCTCCCTCGCTGTCGGTCAGTGCCGTGCGTGAAAACAGGATGGGCACGCGGCGCTGATCACGGGCGATGAAGCGTGCCTCAATACTACTCAATGTCCCGGTTCGAATCAGCGCCTCGAGCCAGGTGCCCATAAACGCCCTGGCCTGTTCCTGCTCGCGCTCCTCGAACACATCACCGATCGACATGCCGATCAGCGCGCCTTCATCGTAACCGAGCATCCCGCAGGCGGCCGGATTTGCCGACTTGATCGTGCCGTTGGGCTTCAAGACCAGCAAGGCCTCACCCATGTTGGCGATAATGCCTTCGAGATACTGCTTGGCACGACCAAGCTCCGCGGTCCTTGCGGCGACCTTCTCTTCGAGCACCCGATTCAGTTCACGCTCTTTCTCGATGAGGCGAAAATAGGTGCTGATCTTGTTGATCAGCTGATTGTCATCGATGGGCTTGAGAAGATAGTCTGCGGCGCCGACGTCATAGCCTTTTTGCTGGAACTCATCAGTCTTGAAGGCTGCGGTAAGAAAGATGATGGGGATATCCTGGGTCTTCTTACGAATCTTCAGCATCGATGCGGTCTGAAACCCGTCCATCTCCGGCATCTGCACATCGAGAATAATCAGATCAATGCGCGGATTGTGCAGGGCGATGTCGAGGGCCTGCTGACCCGATATCGCCTCCAGGACTTCCACGTCCATGTGCTGCCGGATCAGGCTGCGCAGGGCGAACAGATTATTCTCGAGATCATCGACGATGAGTACCCGGAAGCCTGCATAGCGGTTCATGACCGGATGCCTCCGCCGGCAGGTCCCGACTCGAGCGCAGAGGCGCCGGCAAGGTAGCGATCGAAGACGCGCTTGAGCTCCTCTGGCTCGATGGGCTTGGCAAGACAGTCGTTGGCCCCGACCGCGAGGCACCGTTGCATGTCGTTGACAGAGGTTCTCGCGGTCAATGCCACGACGGGCAGGTCGCTCAAGTCCGGGCTGGAACGCATGCGCCGGATTGTGTCATAACCGTCGAACTCGGGCATCATCAGATCCATGAGTACGAGATCGAATCCCGAATCCGCCTCCAGGGTCTCGAGCGCCTCCCGCCCATCACCCGCGGCGGTCACCTCGATGCCCCAGCCCTCGAGCAGGGGCGTCAGTGCGAGCAGATTGCGCACATCATCATCGACAACCAGAACACGGCAACCCGGGTAGTCGGCCTGCGGCACATGCGATTCGGTTGCGGCAGGGCGCTGCTGGCCACCCGCTTTTATCTGATCCGCCTCAACCCGTCGCTGATCGAATGCCAGCGGCAGCAGCAGCGAGAAGGTCGAACCGACGCCGACCTCACTCTGAATCTCGATTCTGCCGCCCAGCAGGTGCGCCAGCTGGCGGCTGATCGTCAAGCCGAGCCCGGTGCCACCGTAGCGGCGGCTGGTTGAACCGTCCGCCTGCTTGAATTCCTCGAAGATGACGTCCTGTTTTTCGCGCGGGATGCCGATGCCGGAGTCCTGCACGCTGATGCGAACCGGGCACAGCTCTGCATCACCACCGCGGCTGCTCGACAGGCGCAGTCTGACGTTACCCGTCTTCGTGAACTTGACGGCATTGGAAAGAAAGTTGACCAGGATCTGACGCAGCTTCTCGCCGTCGGTAACAATGGAGTCCGGTGCCTGCGCATCGATCTCCAGGGCCAGCTCCAGCGCCTTGGCATCAAACTGTGGCCGCATCAGCTGCACCAGATCGTCCAGCAGTGCGGGCAGATTGACCTCGTCGAGTTTCAACGCGACCTTGCCGGCCTCTATCCGTGACAGATCCAGGATATTGTCAATCAGCGCCCTCAGGTCGGTGCCGGCATCGTGGATGACGCGTGCCTGCTGTGCCTGATCGGCGCCGAGCTGCCCGGTCTTGCTGTCGGCCAGCATCTTGGACAGCAGCAGGATTGAATTCAGCGGTGTGCGGAGCTCATGGCTCACATTCGCCAGGAATTCGGACTTATAGCGATTGGATTCTTCCAGTTCGCGCGCGTGGGAACGCAGCGCTGCGCTGGCCTGTGCATGCGTCTGCGCGAGACGCGTCAGATTGTCCCCCAGCGAGCGCAGTTCCTCGGGACGCGCCCAGGAAAACTCGACGACCTCGCTGTGCTCGAGCACTCGGGTAATGCCGTCGGTCAATTCGTGGCCGAATTTGTCGATACGGATGGCAATCAGGCGCGCAAAAATGAAAACCACAATGAGCAGACCTGCGACGATACTGATGGTGCGTATCTCGAGCGTGCTGCGAAACTCTGCAATGGGCGAGGCATCTACGCTCCTGCCCACCCACAGGGGACCCGCGTGCTCGGTCGGAAACAGCGGTACCCAGAACACCTGCTGTTCACCATACTTCCAGAGATTCAGCTCACCCTTGGCAAAGATGTCCTCCAGGCCCGGAAAATCCTCGAATGCCGTCGTCTGGTCAGCATCCGCGTTCCCGTAGGTGAGGTAGTGACCGTTATCGTGGACCCAGTAAATTCCGCGGTACGCGCCGGCCAGACCGCCGACATCCATATTCACGAGGACGGCACCGCGCGTCTCCGGGACGCCGTCCGAGGCACTGTCCGATGCGGAACCGACAATGGGACTGATAAAGCGCAAGGTCATGAATCGCTTGGGATCCGCTTTACCGGCTTCCCAGTTGATGCTGATGGGACCGGTCAGCACACTCCCCGGCGGCCGTTGCAGCCCGGCGGCGATGAAGTCCGCACTGGGCAGAGCCGGTGGCTGTTTCCCCGGCGTCAGGACACCGGTCTTGGAATCGCGTTCCAGCGAGAAGCGGCTGCGACCCGCCTCGTCGAGAAAGACGATCTCCGTGATATCGAGCTGATCGAACAGCACGCGATTCACCCAGTCAGTGTAACTGCCCCGCGCCTCCTTGAGTGTTTTGCCCGTTTCACTGTGCGCCGGATCAACCAGCATCCCGGGTTCCGGCAGCTTGGCCAGCAGCAACACCATTTCATGGCGTCTGGCAATATGCTGGTCGAGGTCCCGAAAATCCGCGCGCAGATTCTGCAGATACGCCTTGTGATAGAAAAGCTCGAGTTTATCGAAGACGAGCGGGACATTGATGATGACAACGGCCAGCAAGGGCGCCAGGCCGAAAAGAAACAGGAACAGGGAGACCTGGGTGCGCAGCTTCACTCGTGCTTTTTCAATCTGATGATGACGGATAGTATGGCCGCGGAATCCACGGAAAAACACGGAAACAACCAACACCCATCAGAATTTTTTCCGTGTCCTTCCGTGGATTGTGTGGCGATAAATAAAAATACTGGCACTCAGCTTACTTTGTCAGCATCCGTTCTTATCACGTTGAAGCGGGCTGGGTCATTACGGCTGGGTCTTATAGACGCGCGATGCCGGCGGCTGCTCACCCGGCATGCAACCGGCACGGCGGGCGTTGGCCAGACGACGCAGGCCCCCTCGGGGGGCCTGCCGATCTCAATCCACCCGCCGGCAAAGGGCTGGAACTAGAAAGGAATATCGTCGTCAAACTCTTCGCTGAAACTGCCGCCGCCGGCACTCGCGGGGGCGGGTTTCTCAGCCGTCGGGGGTTCTGCCTGATTGAACGCGGTGCTCCCGCCACTGCGGCTACCCAGCATCTGCATCTCGCTGGCGATAATTTCCGTAGTGTAGCGGTCGTTGCCGTTCTTGTCCTGCCATTTGCGGGTCCGCAGTGCCCCCTCCACGTAGACCTGGGAGCCTTTTTTCAGATACTCCCCGACAATCTCCGCAAGTTTCTGGTAAAAAACAACACTATGCCATTCGGTGCGCTCGCGTTGCTCACCACTCTGCTTGTCTTTCCACTGTTCGCTGGTCGCAATCGTTACATTCGCGACCGCGCCTCCGCTCGGCATGTACCGGACCTCGGGATCTTTGCCCAGGTTACCAACCAGAATCACCTTATTGACGCCGCGTGCCATGAGTCTCCTCCTCAAGATTCCCTTCTGATTAACCGATCGGACGCATCCTGCGTCCCGTGTTCGTATCGCCGCCGACGGCGGCACGTGCCGCCATCATAGGGGTTCGGGCTATCCGGTTCAAACGCTGTTCGGAAGTTCCCCGCCGCGCGCGTCACCGCCCAGCGCCGCCTCGATTGCCTGTTCATCCAGAAGCTTTTCATCGACCTTGAGATACGCCACACCCTCCTCGGCGATGACCACGGCCTCCACCACCCCGGCAACGTCCGACAGCTGCCTGGCGAGCAGTGCCGCCTGGTCCGCCGCCATCGTGCCAACGCGCACCAGGCGTGTCTTGAGGTACTGGATATCTGCCATGGTGGTCGCGACCCCGAGCCAGACCGCCGCTGCCGCCGCGCAAAACAGGAATACCCCACTGAATCCTGCCTCGCCGAGCAGCCAGCCGCCGATGCTCCCGCCGAGAAAGGCACCAAAAAACTGCGAGCTGGAATAAAAGCCCATGGCCGTTCCCTTGCTGGCCGGCGGCGCCATCCGGGAGATGAGTGACGGCAGGCTGGCCTCCAGCAGATTGAAACCGACGTAGAACACGAACAGGCTCAGGACGATACCCGTCAGGCTGCCGTAGCCTTCAGCCAGTCCGAACATACTCGCCACCACCGCAATGATGGCGCCCAGAAATACCGTTTTCATCCGTTGCCGACGTTCGCCATAGATGATCAGAGGCACCATGGCCATCACTGACACTAACAGCACCGGCAGATAGACCCACCAGTGATGCGATGAGGGCAGCCCGCCGTAATCCCTCAACACCAGCGGCAACGCCGTGAAACTCGCCGTCAGGATCATGTGCAGGGTCAGGATACCGAAATCCAGCCGCAGGAGCTGGGCATCGCGCAGCACCTGTGCGAACTGCGCCGGCACCGGCTCCGCATCCCGATGTATGTAGCTGCTGACCGGCGTGGGAACCGCCGTGAAGAGCACCGCTATGCCGAGCAGGGCGAGGATCCCCGTGAGCCAGAAGATGCCGCTGATGCCTATCCAGTGATCCAGGACCGGACCGGCCACCAGGGACACGGAAAACGACAGGCCGATGCTCATGCCGATAATGGCCATGGTCTTGGTGCGGTGTTCCTCGCGCGTGAGATCGGCGGCAAGGGCCATGACGGCCGCGGCAATGGCGCCCGATCCCTGGATAGCCCGGCCAATGATGATGCCGTAGATATCGTCTGACAGCGCGGCCACGGCGCTGCCGAGAGCAAACAGGACAAGGCCGGCCAGAATCACCGGCTTGCGGCCGAAACGGTCGGACAGCAGCCCGAAGGGAATCTGCAACAGCGCCTGGGTCATGCCGTAGGCGCCCAGCGCAAGGCCCATCAGCGCCGGTGTGGCGCCCTCGAGCTTCTCCGCATACAGCGCAAAGACGGGCAGAATCATGAATAACCCGAGCATACGCAGGGAAAAAATGCCTGCGAGCGAGACCGCAGCGCGACGCTCCACTGGAGCCATTACCGGCCGCTCGGCATGGGTATTTCTCACAACGGGGGGTCCTTTTGATCACGCCGGACAGGAAGCCGTATAGTAGCAGGTTCCTTTTGCGGCGAAAAACCGACATGGACATCATCACCCTGCGCGGGGCGCGGACCCACAATCTGCAGAATATCGACCTCGAGCTGCCCCGCCACCGGCTGATCGTTATCACCGGCCTGTCCGGCTCGGGCAAGTCGTCGCTCGCCTTCGACACCATCTACGCCGAGGGACAGCGGCGCTACGTGGAATCGCTGTCGGCCTACGCGCGGCAGTTTCTGTCGATCATGGAAAAGCCCGACATCGATCACATCGAGGGGCTTTCGCCGGCGATCTCAATCGAGCAGAAGTCGACATCGCACAACCCGCGTTCGACGGTGGGCACCATTACCGAGATCTACGACTACCTGCGGCTGCTGTTCGCCCGCGTCGGTATACCGCAGTGCCCGGACCACGGCACCGTGCTCCAGGCGCAGACCGTCAGCCAGATGGTCGACCAGGTACTGGCGCTCCCGCAGGACACGCGACTGATGCTGCTCGCACCCATCGTCCAGGGCCGCAAGGGTGAACACCTGGCGGTGTTCGACGAGCTGCGCGCGCAGGGTTTCGTGCGGGCCCGCGTCGACGGCGAGACCGTCGACCTCGACGCGCCGCCGGCACTCGATCTGCGCCGCAAGCACGACATCGAAGCGATTGTCGACCGCTTCCGCGTTCGCCCGGACATCCAGATACGCCTGGCGGAATCGCTGGAGACTGCGTTACGGCTGTCCGACGGTCTGGCGAGAATCGCGTCGTTGGGCGATCCGGACAGCGCCGAGCTGCTGTTCTCGGCCAAGTTCTCCTGCCCCCAGTGCGGCTACTCGCTGACCGAGCTGGAACCGCGGCTGTTCTCGTTCAATAATCCGCTCGGCGCCTGTCCGGCCTGCGACGGCCTGGGCGTGAGGCAGTTCTTCGATCCCGACCGCGTGGTGGCCCACCCCCATCTCAGCCTCGCCGGCGGCGCGGTACGCGGATGGGATCGGCGCAACGCCTACTACTTCCAGCTGATCAGCGCGCTCGCCGACCACTACGGCTTCGATATCGATACGCCCTTTGACGAGCTTGCGGAACGCATCCGCAACGTCATTCTCTACGGCAGCGGCGCTGAAATCATCGAGTTCCAGTACCTCAACGAGCGCAGCGGCTTCACCATCCGGCGCCATGCCTTCGAGGGCATCATCCCGAACATGCAGCGGCGTTACCGCGAAACCGAGTCAAACGCCGTGCGCGAAGAGCTGGCCCGCTACCTCGGCACCCAGCCATGCCCCGAGTGCGCCGGCACGCGGCTCACCCGTGCGGCACGCCATGTGTTCGTCGACGGGCACGTGCTGCCGGAGATCGCCGCGCTGCCGGTCGGCCGCGCCCAGGTGTTCTTCCGCGACCTGCAGCTTCCCGGCCGGCGCGGTGAGATTGCCGCCAGGATCGTCAAGGAGATCGCCCAGCGACTCGACTTTCTGGTCAACGTCGGGCTCGACTATCTGTCGCTCGAACGCAGTGCCGATACCCTGTCCGGCGGTGAGGCGCAACGCATACGGCTGGCCAGCCAGATTGGCGCCGGGCTGGTCGGCGTCATGTACATCCTCGATGAACCCTCCATCGGGCTGCACCAGCGCGACAACCAGCGGCTGCTCAACACCCTCTTCAATCTGCGCGACATCGGCAACACCGTCATCGTTGTCGAACACGATGAGGAGGCCATCCGCAGCGCCGATCATGTCGTGGACATGGGGCCGGGGGCCGGCGTGCACGGCGGCCAGGTGGTCGCGCAAGGCACGCCCGAGGCGATCATGGCACACCCGGCGTCGCTGACCGGCCAGTACCTGTGCGGCAAGAAGAGGATCCCGCTTCCCGCGGCGCGCCTCGCGAGGGACCCGGCACGAACGCTGCGCATCAGCGGGGCCTGCGGCAACAACCTCAAGGCTATTGACGTCGAGATACCGGTCGGTCTCATGAGCTGCATCACCGGCGTGTCAGGGTCGGGCAAGTCCACCCTCATCAACGACACGCTCTACCTGCATGCGGCACGCGAGCTCAACCGTGCGGCCACCGATCCGGCGCCCTGCCAGGGCATCGCGGGACTGGAGTTCTTCGACAAGGTGGTAGACATCGACCAGAGCCCGATCGGGCGCACACCGCGCTCGAACCCGGCCACCTACACCGGCTTGTTCACGCCCATCCGCGAGCTCTACGCCGGCACCCAGGAGGCGCGCTCACGCGGCTACAAGCCCGGGCGTTTCAGCTTCAATGTCAAGGGCGGTCGCTGCGAGGCCTGCCAGGGCGACGGTGTCGTCAAGGTCGAGATGCACTTTCTACCCGACATTTACGTGCCCTGCGACGTCTGCCATGGCAAACGTTACAACCGGGAGACGCTCGAGATCCTGTACAAGGGCAAGACCATCCACGAGGCGCTGGATATGACCGTGGAGGATGCGCTGGAGTTCTTCGCCCCCATTCCCGTAGTCAGGCGCAAACTCCAGACCCTGATGGACGTCGGCCTCTCGTACATCCGTCTGGGCCAGAATGCCACCACGCTCTCCGGCGGCGAGGCACAGCGGGTGAAGCTTGCGCGCGAGCTCTCCAAGCGCGATACCGGCAACACGCTGTACATCCTCGATGAACCCACCACCGGCCTGCACTTCCACGACATCGAACAGCTGCTGCTGGTGCTGCACCGGCTGCGCGACCACGGCAACACCATCATCGTCATCGAACACAACCTCGACGTGATCAAGACCGCCGACTGGGTTATCGACCTCGGTCCGGAAGGCGGCGACAAGGGCGGGCAAATCATCGCCGCCGGGACCCCCGAACAGATCGCCGCCAACGCCGCCTCGCATACCGGGCGCTTTCTCGCCCCGCATCTCGGCACGACCGCGCCAACCCCGGAACAGGCGACGGCCTGAGGGCCGGCGCAGACGCCTCGACCACCCCCGGATGCGGCCGCCTGCCACTTCCGCTACCCTTATCCCTCGACCCGACAACCCGGCCCGACCGGGCAGCCGTGCAGGCTTGCCGGCCGGCCTACCCAAGCGAGAGGAAATCACATGGACGTCAAGACCAAGCTGCGCCCCGGCGAAAACGGCACCAAGGGACTCCTGAAACAGTACGGTGAACAACTGGTGTGCGTGCGCTACCGCTATGACAAGGCGCGCCAGAAGCGTTACAGGACGGTGGAACTGATCATCGCCGAGAAGGACTGGATTCCCGGCGTCGTGATCGCGCCCGAGAAACGCGTTTTCGTCAGAATCGACTACGGCGAAACCGAACTCCGCGAACTGGTCAAGCGCTCCGGCGGTTACTGGAATCCCGACCGCAAGGCCTGGTCACTGACGTTCCGCAAGGCACTGGGACAGGAACCACGGGTGCTGGATGAAGCGCTGGATTTATAGTGTCCAAATGTATAAATAGGGTTGGCAGATATGGTAACTGGAAACATAGTAATAGAAACTGTTCGCAGCTCTGCCAATGTCCCTCACTAATAGTTAGACCTTGATCTATGGACCCATCCGAACTTCTCTCCAACGAATTCATCGTCCGCTGGGACGAAGAACTCAACAGCCTTGTGATTGTGCATCCCGATGGCGAGCCCTTTCTGCGGCCTCACGTTCAAATCAGGTCATCCACGCTTGCCGACATGACTTTTGAGCAAGCGTCTCAGTTTATCGGTGAGCGGCTAGTGCTGCTTATCCCGGCGCTACGTGAGCGTTACGTCGATTCAACGACTGGGTTTCTTCGTGAACCCCCGCAGGTCTAACATGGCGCTCAACCTCGCTCCCTTTGGTCGCTGGACGGCGCTAAAGCGCCGCCGATTAGCTCTACGTTAGGGCATAAAAGGAGCTTGAATAGTGCCAATTAGGATCGATAAGAAGGGCAAAAGAAAACACGAAAAAGTTGCGTGGCTTTGTGACGATGAATGGGAATTACCTACCCAAATAGAAGCACTCGAAAGATGGCTCATAGAAAATGGAGAAATAATAGAAAAGGGCACCTATGTGGCAGATATCGGTTATAGCCCAAGGCCAGGTGCGTGTGGTGGAGGTGGTGTTATTTCAATTCCTGCCATGCAAATGATGGTATCTATTGGAATGGAGTTGTTTCTGTCAGAGTACCCGGAGTTCGTACATGAACCGCATGTCAAAGAGTAAAGCCCTAACAACTTGCTCAAGATCGTTCGCTATCGCCCACTGGGACCTTCGGATCGCTACGCGCCCCTCGGCCCCTGAGCAAAGCGTTGGACACCATAACTGCTTTTACCTTTACCTTTAGGAGTCCTGATCATCATGTATGTAGAAGGTGGTTGCCACTGTGGCGCAATCAGTTTCACGGCGGAGGTAGATCCTTCGAGAGTGATGGTGTGTCATTGCACTGATTGCCAGATTCTTTCGGGCTCACCATTCCGTGCAGTCGTCCCCGCTCCCATCGAAACTTTCACGCTAAAGGGCGAGCCGAGGTCGTATATCAAAACAGCGGAAAGTGGCATCAAACGGATTCAAGCATTTTGTCCAGTGTGCGGCACGCCCTTATATTCAGCCGCCACAGAGAACCCCAAGCAGGTCGTGTTGAGGCTGGGCTCGTTGAAACAGCGAGCGGAGTTGACCCCGGCGCTTCAAATTTGGCAGCGTTCTTCCCTTTCGTGGGTGAACAATTTGTCCAACATTCCCGGCTACCAGCAGCAGGAAGCTTTCGCGTCAAACTGAACTGCGTGGAGTAAAATGCGCGAACGTGAAAAAATGACGCCGAACCCCGCGTTCAACGCGGACCTTCGGGCCGCAGCGCGCCCCTCGGCCGGTTAACGCGAACGTCAGCCCGGGACGAGAAACACTATGCGCACTAAAGGAACAATTACGACTTGGAACGACGAGAAGGGCTTTGGATTTATCACGCCTAGTTCTGGCGGGAACCGGGGCTTCGTTCATATCAAAGCCTTTAGCAACCGAAATCGGCGCCCGGGGATCAACCAGTTGGTGACCTATGCAGTGTCTTCCGACGAGAAGGGCCGGCCATGCGCTATAAACGCGACGTTGGCCCACGATCGACTTCCAGAAAGGACAAAACGCTCAAATGATTCACTATCAGGCATCGTCGCTGGTTTCTTTCTAGTCATTGTCGGTGCTTCTGTTCTTACAACCAGGATACCGCCTTTGGTTCTCGCCCTTTATATGGTCGCCAGCTTACTCACGTTCATAGCGTATGCAGTAGACAAATCAGCAGCCAAGAAAGGAGCCTGGCGAACTCAAGAACGCACCTTACACCTGCTGTCACTAGCTGGGGGCTGGCCTGGCGCGCTCGTTGCTCAACGAAAGTTTCGCCATAAGACAAAGAAAGAGTCTTTCCGCGCGGTATTCTGGTTAACGGTGTTGCTCAACTGCGGGGTGTTCGTTTGGCTGCTCACGCCAACTGGCGGTGACACACTAAGGGCGTTGATCGCCAGTGTAGTATGAGGGGTAACGAACCCATCAATCCGACGCTCACTTCTCTGCGCTTCGTTCGCGCGGCTTATAGGCGACGTTAATTCCTTGAGAAAGGAACGGAGGTTTCGTCATGGAGCAGGGCTCTGCAATTGCAAGAGAAGCGATATTCGAAGTCATAGAAAATCAGATTCGAGGGAATGACCCACCGATTACGAAAGAGACCTATGATCGTTTGAGGACGAACGGCCACACGCATGACGAAACGATGAAACTCATTGGATGCGCGTTATCGGTCGAACTGTTTGAAATATTGAAAAACAGCGAGACCTACAATAGGCAGCGCTATGAAAGTAATCTAAAACGACTTCCGGAGTTACCTTGGGAGGAGTAGTTTGAAAAAGGAATATAACAAATCAGCCGAGTACGCCAGCCTTCCAGTCTGGCCGGACGTGCAACAGACGCGCGCCGCTCATTTCAATCGTTAGGCTCCATTGATCATGTCTGATTACCTATGGACAGATGAGGAGTTCGACAAAATGTCGTGGCATGATAACCATGTCCACGGGATTCAAATCATCGAGGGTGATTACGGAGCAGGGAAACTAATTCTAGACATCGACTACATATTGGAATGGATCAACAGCACCAAAGATAAATACCAGTTTCGCATCCTTCCAGCGGTGCTTGAATTCGGGGGTGTAACGAATCTTCGGATAGCTTTGGATTATGCGACGCCTACGGCGGCACTTGGCCCATTCTCAATTCATGCGATCGAACGCAAGGTTGAGCCACGAGAACGGTACGAGGCGCAGTTGTGGAGAATTATCATCAACTGGCCAGTTGGCGAAATTTCCTTTGAAGCCGAAGGATTTGAACAGCGTGGTACACGCGAACCGCAGGTCGCCGATGAACAATGGCTCAGTTCCCAAGAAAGGGGGATTGGTGCAACAATCACATCAACCCGACAACTTTGACCTACGGTCTAAAAAACAGGCCTACGGCAAGGTTGCCGGTTATGTAAGCGTTATGCCGCGCATTAGTACGGAGATAATTCTATGTTGAAACGCACACTCTTAGCTGTCATCGTAATATTTATAACATGGTCTATTCTTGATTTTGTGATTCATGGGATTCTGCTGCGAGCTACTTACGAAGCCACAGCCAATCTGTGGCGACCGATGGAAGAAATGAATATGCCTCTGATGTACGTTGTTACGTTAGTCTATACGGCTTGCTTCGTACTGATTTATGCTGTCTTTATAAGTCGGAAATCGATTTCAACTGGAATTAAATACGGTGGTCTGTTCGGTTTAGCCGCAGGTATATCAATGGGATTTGGATCCTATACCTAATATGCCAATTCCTTTGTCGCTGGCATTGAGCTGGTTTGCAGGAACGGTGGTCGAAGCCATGGTGGCTGGAGCGTTAGTTGGTGCAATTATAGATCCAGAAGGGAAAACAAACTAAATGAATCGGCGCCAGTATCTTCACCTCGATTTTAACTGGTATATCGGTACAAGAATCACGCTTCATTGCCATGGCCCGCCTCAATAAGAAATCGGTCAACTTAACTTCAGCGGGCCGGGCGTCAGTTGCCGTGGTTTCAAGAGCTGTCGCAATTGGGTTCTTCTGTATGGCGATCGGCACATTTGCGAGTTATCTGTCGTGAACATAGCAAATCATTGCAAGACACCCTCGCCAGCGGCTGAATTCAGGCGTTGGGCGGAGTAACAGACTATTAGGCAGTCATACCCGTATATACTGGAATTCAAGAG
>CAVPOO010000016.1:0-152184 GCA_963707015.1 uncultured Gammaproteobacteria bacterium | reverse complement strand
ACGTCACGCGCGGCTCGACCAGCGTGGCGGTGCAGACCCTAGGACCGACACCGACGCCAACACCGACCGTGACGCCGACCCCAACGCCGACTGCGTCGCCAACTCCAACTCCAACGCCGACCGCGTCGCCGACTCCAACGCCGACAGCGTCACCAACGCCGACGCCCACAGCATCGCCGACTCCAACGCCGACAGCGTCACCAACGCCGACGCCCACAGCATCGCCGACTCCAACTCCAACAGCGTCGCCGACGCCCTGACAGGCGGGTGCTCCACCACTGACAGGAGCCTGGGTCGCCACCACACACCGGAACCTGCAGGTCCGGTGCGCGGTGGCGCCGTTAAACGGTCCGCCAGTCCTTTCCACGGCGGCACAGCCTCTTCCAGGGCAGCCCCTCGCTTGTCAGGCGTGGGGCTGCCGTGGGTTTTTTCTCCCGTGTCTTGCTGCTCTCGAGTGTATAGTCTAGGCTCTCTGGGAGTTATCTCAGGGTGAGTGTTAACAGGCCCGGGTAAACCACCAGCCAATCTAAAGACAAATGGCCACCGGCCAGCGATGGCAGGTCGGGGGCATCCCTCCGGAGGAACAAGACATGACGCGAGTAAGGAAGACACAATTGACGGGGTCGCTGCCGGCTATGGCCGCGGTTACCTTCCTGCTGGGCATGCAGTCAGGAACCACCCTGGCGGCGCCGCAGGACCAGGACGTATTCACGGACTTCGAGGGGATTACCGAGACTACGGTGGTCATCGGGACGGGCAATGTCACGGCAACCTTTACTAATGGGTTTTCGGCATTTGAGGGCATCCTCGAACTCTATAACAGTGGCCAGTTTGCATGGATGGTAGATCCCGGTAACACCGGCGAGATCCAGTTCGAGACCAATGCCGCGATTGTGGATTTCTTCGCCCGTACGCGCTCAATCGCCGACGGACCCAGTGTCTTGACCGCATTCGATAGCCTGAATCAGGTCGTCGATTCCGTGACCCTTAATCCCGGCGACCCTTTCCAGGAGATTATTTTCACCGGCTCTATCGCGCGCATCGAATTTGCGAACAATGCGAGTGAGGGCTGTGCCAGTTGCATGAATTCGATCGACGACTTCGGCTTTACCCCGGTGGCCGCCGGCAACACCACCTCGGTGTTAGCCGCCTCTCTGCCCGCGAGCCGTTCGGTCCAGGTCGGTACGCCGGCAACGGCCTTTGGCACCATCATCAACGTTGGCAACAGCACTGCGGCAGGCTGCAGCATCGCGCCGCTGACCAGCGTGGCGGCGAGTTTTTCCTATCAGACCACTGATCCGGCCACCAATGCGCTGACTGGCACGGCCAACACCCCGGTGGATATTGCCGCCGGCGCATCGCAGAGCTATGTCTTCGCGCTTACCCCGACGGCCGATATTGCGCCGACGGACGTGCAATTGAGCTATGACTGCAACAATACCGACCCGGCGCCGATTGTGACGGGTCTCAACACCCTGTTGTTCTCAGCCTCGAGCTCCCCGGTGCCGGACATCGTGGCGCTGGCCGCGACGGCATCGAACGACGGCACCGTCAGCCTGCCGGGCAGCTTTGGTGCCAATGCCTTTGCGGTCGCCACGGTAAACGTCGGGGCCAGCGCCACGATCACGGCCTCGGTAGACACGGGCGGTGTGACCCTGCCGCTGGGCCTGGCCCTTTGCGAGACCGATCCGGGCACGGGCGCCTGCCTGGGGGGGACGGCGGCCAGTATTACCACGACGATTAATACCAATGCCACGCCGACGTTCTCGATCTTCGTGAGCGGCGACGGTACCTTTGTGCCATTCGATCCGGCCAATAACCGTATCACGGTGCGCTTCAGGGATGGCGGCGGCGTGACGCGCGGCTCGACCAGCGTGGCGGTGCAGACGCTATAGTGATTTAGCGTGATCAGGGACCTGCGCCACCGCTGACGGCGCCCGGCATTACCGCACACCGAAAGCCACAGTTGCGGTGTGCGGTGGTGCCGTCGAGCCGCGAGGCACGCAGCGATGACGAAGATAATGGCCACGGAATCCACGGAAAAACACGGAAAGAACCAACACCCATTAGACTTTTTTCCGTGTCCTTCCGTGGATTCCGTGGCCATAAACAAGAAATACTGGCACTCAGCCTAAAGCGTACCAGGCCTGCGCAGTGCCTCCCCCGGCCTGACCGCCCTGCCCTCAAGTACCAGTAACGGCTGTTCTTGCCGGTCGAATCAACCCCATGACTGCAGGTAAGCAATGCGCCGGGTATAATCGGTCGCTGCTTCGACGCAAGCAGTAGTCCCTCCCCGGCAATTAACAGGCAGGACCGATGTCCTTTGGTCACCGAAGACGCGCCACAGGTCCTGTCAGGGGTGCAGCATGATGGTTAGCCAGCCTTGCGGGACCGTCAGATTCTGGGGTTCCTACACGGCCTACCTTGCCTTGTTGCTCGGGCTGACCGGCGCTGTCTATGTTCAGGTATGGACGGGCAAGGCGGTTATCTATCCGCATGACAACTGTCTCGAGCTGCATCTGGCGCAAGGCTGCAGGGAGGATGGCGCGCCTGGCCGTGAGGCTATCCAGAACAGAAAATTCAGCGATGAATCCAGCGTCTTTGTGCCGGAGCTGTACTGGCACCTGAATGGCAGGCACAGTTCGTGGCTGTCTCTGTGGAATCCTGCCGTCGAATTGGGCCGGCCGGTTTTCCAGTTGTCCGGCATCGGTGAAGGCTGGCTGGTCACCAGGCTCGTCAGCCTGTTCAGTGATAATGCGTTCAGCGTCTACAGTTATCTCGCGGTGCTCGCCATTGTGCTCACCGGCATCTTGTCCTTCCTCTTTCTCAAGGATCTGCGCCTGGGTCCCCCGGCCTGTTTTACCGGCAGCGCCTTTCTCGCGCCGGGTGTCCTGATGAACTACTGGGCCACCTTCGCGCTGTTCAACTGGGGAATCTGCTGGACGGTCGCAAGCCTGCTGTCGATTTCCCGCATATTCAACAGGCCGGGTCTGGGGTGGGGTGCGGCCCTGTCATTCAGCACCTATTCCTTATTGTTGTCAGCATATCCGCAGACCGCTATCTATGCCGCCTACCTGCTGGCATTGTTTCTGGGGGTCCGGCTGGTGACCGGGTATCGGAATGGAGAGCGGCTGTCGCGGCCCGTCCTGATCATCACGCTGTCGGGCCTGCTGGGTGTTGTTGCCGCGTCGCCTGCCTATATCGATATCTATCTCATGTCGCTGGATTCGCCCCGGCTGGCGGCAGACCCGGCGTTCTTCCTGCAGGTGCTTCCCCGGCTGCAATCGCTCGATGATTATTTCGTATTGCTTGGCGGGTTGACGGACGCGTATGTCTATGGGAACCCGATACGATCGAGCTATCCCTTCGTGTTCAACGGTCTCAGTCTGTCGCCCGTCTACGCGGTCCTGGTCACGGCCGGCCTGCTGGGCTGGGATGACCGCAGGACCCGGCCGTGGCTGATCTTCGCCGGCTTGTGTCTGCTGGCCACGCTATGGAGCAGCGTCTATGTCTTCATGGTGAAATATCTGGGCTTTTCGATCTCCCGGGCGATACCCGCCGGTGCCGCCTTTATCCCGTTTGCCGTGATAGCTGCCTATGTCGTCGATCGGGTGCAAGGCGCCGGTAGGCAGTGCGCGCCGCGGCCGCTGACAACGCCAGAAATGATACTGGCGGGCGGCCTCCCACTTTTTCTTGTCGGCAACCAGATGCGGGTGTCCGATAGCGCGTTTGAGCTTGAATATGTGGCCTGGGGACTGCTACTGGTTGGGGCTACGGTCCTGTTCCTGAGACGTGGCAGTGCCAGTCTGCTGGTCGTCCTCGTGATCGGCTCGGCATGGCTCTATTCGGCCCCGCTGGTGCTGAAGAGACCCCAGCACCGGATCGCCCTGGAGTCGCCACTGACGAACACAATAAAGGAGAACCTGGCGAGCGGGCAGAGGCTCGCCTGGGTAGGTGAACGGGTGATCCCTGCCAACCAGGAAATCATGCTGGGCATCGCCAGCATACATA
Source organism: uncultured Gammaproteobacteria bacterium (assembly GCA_963707015.1). GTDB lineage: Bacteria > Pseudomonadota > Gammaproteobacteria > Thiohalobacterales > Thiohalobacteraceae > CAVPOO01. The sequence goes on along the minus strand of CAVPOO010000016.1, from coordinate 148,173 downwards.
GCTACAACTCACTGTCGTCACGGTTCTTTCAGGACTGGGCTGCCAACTTCAACGCCCGGGCCAGAGAGGTGTACGGAAGACAGTTTTCCGAGATCACAGAGATAGCGGATTCCTCCAGGGCGATGATCTGTCAGGCCAACATCGGCCTGTTGATATCCAGACAGGCCCTTGATTTGAATTTTGTCAATCGGCTGGACACCCCGGGTGAACTGTTCCTTTACCAGACCGATTGCGACAGATCGGACGGGCTACTTGCGGCCTACCGGCTCGCCCCGCATGCCTATGCCGGGGAAACTGCGCTGCCTCTTTCCCGGCTGCTGCCGAAGGATGCGGGCATGTCACGCATAGGCCAGACGGTAGACAGCCACTACGATGACCTGATCGAACTGACATTGGACAATCCGGATGCTGAGCGGCTGGTCCTGGTCAGGCAGCAATACCATGCTGCCTGGAAGGCGTACGCTGGAGGCCGCGAACTCAGAACCCTGCGGGTTGACGGAATCTATCTTGGCGTAGTGATACCGCCTGGTGTCGTCGCTGTGAAACTGGTATTCCGCCCCTATGTCTGGTGGGCTTGGATTCCTCAGGTGTTTTATCTGCTGGTATTTCTCGGCATGCTTTTTTCGGCAGCCTTGAGAGGATCGCAGGCCCTGCGGCGCAAGAGATTGGCCTGAGCTCCTGTCCTGCTCCAGGTCCAGGTCCACGGTCGCGGGGCTTCTTCAATCTGATGATGAAGGACAGTATGGCCACGGAATCCACGGAAAAACACGGAAAGAACCAGCACCCATTGGCCTTTTTCCCGTGTCCTTCCCCGGATTCCGTGGCTATAAACAACAAATATTGGCACTCAGCTTAATTTGTCAGCGTCGCTTATTGTCACGTTGAAAGCATACTAGACGACGTCGGCAAAGCCCCGACGCGCGCGTTCGAACAGTGCCAGCCCCAGCCAGGCAATGACCGTACTGACGCACAGATACAGGAGCAACCCGTTCCAGTCGGGGAGGTTCCCCCAGATTGCCACCCCTCTGGCCTGTTCGATGATGAACGACATGGGGTTCAGAAAGATATAAGGCTGGACCGCGGCCGGCAGCGCCGACACGGGATAGAAAATCGGACTCAGGAACAGCAGCGCCGAGACAAAGATTCCGATCGCATGCTGAATATCGCGGAAATACACTCCGAACGCCGACAGCATCCAGGACAGGCCGAGTACCAGCAGGACGAGCGGCGCCAGGACCAGCGGCAGCAGGATGATTGTCCAGGCGAGGGTGCCGGTAGAGAAAAGCAGGAAAATCATCAATACGGCAATACTCATTCCCGCATGAAACACGGCAGAACCGAGCATGACGATGGCCAGTACGTGCAGCGGGAATATCACGCGCTTGACATAATTGGCATTCTCCAGGACCAGCTGCGGCGCCCTGTTGATGCACTCGGCGAACAGATTGAATACCAGGAGACCCGAGAACAGGATCGCGGCGAACTCCAGCTTGTTTCCGGATGCGCCTTGCCAGCGGCTCTGGAAGACCATACCGAAGACGAAGGTGTACACGGCCAGCATCAACAAGGGCTGAACCAGCGTCCATACAACACCCAGCACAGAACCTTTGTAGCGGCCCAGCACGTCGCGCCTGAGCAACTGCCAGATCAGGCTGCGTTGCCGCCATGTGTCACTGAACTTCGCCGCTAATATGCCCACTTCACGCCTCGACCACGACCCCTGGAGTGACTGCAGATGATAAACAACCCGGGCCCACCCGCCTGCCTGCCAAAGGCCACTGCCCGGAACAAGTCTGCCGGGATGCTGCCGACGGCGCGTTGACGCTCATCCGGCGCGGCCAGGCGGACATATAATTATACTTAAATACAGCGAGATATATTATCCTGTTGAGGTTTTCTCTGATTTTTGGCCGATTGCTTTCGAGAATCGTGCCAACCTTTTATACTACCGCCCTCGCATGAGCTGGAATTCCCCTACCCGCGGTAAATGCCGACCGTAACCACTGCCACTGCCGTCTCGCCAGATCTCGGAAGCATCGCCTTGCGCGCCGGCAATCTGTCCAAGTGCTACCGCATCTACGAGCGGCCTCGCGACCGTGTGAAACAGGCGCTGATGCCGCGCCTGCGTGGCTTTTTTGCCAGACGGGGCGTCCCGCCATCCCGCAAGCAGTACTACAGGGAGCACTGGGCCCTGCGCAATGTCTCTCTGGAGATCATGGCCGGTGAGACGGTGGGCATAGTTGGGCGCAATGGCTCAGGCAAGTCAACATTACTCGAACTGATTACCGGCATTCTGACGCCGACGGACGGTTCGGTTCGGGCGCACGGTCGGATTGCGGCACTGCTTGAACTGGGTGCCGGTTTCAATCCGGAATTCAGCGGTCGGGAAAATGTCTTTCTGAATGCCGCACTCATGGGGCTTGATCGACCGGAGACCGAGGAGCGGTTTGACGAGATCGTGGCCTTTTCGGAACTCGCGGACTATATCGACCGACCGCTGCGGACGTATTCAAGCGGCATGTTTGTCCGCCTTGCCTTCTCCGTGGCTATCAACGTCAAACCCAGCATCCTGGTCATTGACGAAGCGCTCGCTGTCGGCGACGAAGCCTTTCAACGGAAGTGTTACTCCCGGATCCAGCAATTTCAGGCGCAGGGTGGAACGATTCTGTTCGTTTCACACAGCAGCGCCGCGGTAATCGAGCTGTGCAGCAGTGCGATATTGCTGGATAAGGGAGAGATGTTGTTTTCTGGCCTGCCACGCGACGTGATTGCTCAGTATCAAAAGCTGCTTTACGCACCCCCCGAACAGGTGACCGCTCTGCGGGATGACTTGAGGGCCAGGCAAGAGCAAGCCCGAGCGGAACAATCCGGCGCGCCGGTGGACAAGCCCGGCGAGGCGCTGCAACAGCCAGTCACCGAGGAAGCCGCGTTTTACGATCCGGCAATGGTGCCCCGCAGCACCCTGCGCTACGATCACCGCGGCGCCCATATCCACGATGCCTGTATCGTTTCGGCGACGGGAGACAGGGTCAACCTGCTCGTGCAGCGCCACGATTATGTTTTCACCTACCGGGTTCGTTTCGAGAAAGCGGCTCGCAGAACCCGCTTCGGCATGTTGATCAAGACCACGAGCGGTTATGAGCTCGGCGGCGCGACAAGCGCCGAAATCGGCCGGGGTCAGGATATCCCCGTACCGGGAAGCACCGTCGAGGTCCGTTTCCGGTTCAAGTGCCTGCTCACGCCGGGGACCTACTTTCTGAATGCCGGGCGTCGTTGGCCAGGTGGACGGTACTGAGCTCTTTCTCGACCGCTGGATTGACGTTGTGATGTTCAAGGTCATGCCCGGCGGATACCCCTTGGCGACCGGATCGGTGGATCTGCTGATCGAGCCGAGTCTATCGCTGCGAACAGCAACGGAAACCCTGCCCGAATGACTGATCCGAAACCGCATTCCACGGCGCTGATGGTCCTGGGGGTGCACCGCAGCGGTACCTCTTCCCTGGCGGGTGTCCTGCATCTGTTGGGTGTGGAACTCGGTGCCCGCCTCCTCGCGCCCCGCAAGGACGTGAACGCGCGCGGGTTCTGGGAGCAGAGCGACATCGTCGCGCTGCATGACCGTCTGCTGGACAGCCTGGGATCCCGCTGGGACAGCATGTATCCGCTGCCTGATAACTGGTGGCAATCCGCTGAGATCGCGCCTGTCAGTCAGGCGATCCGGGACACGCTGGAGCGGGAATTCGGAAATGCTGAGCTGTGGGGCGTGAAAGATCCCCGTCTGTGTCGTTTGCTGCCGCTGTGGCTGAACATTCTCGAGCAACTCAACTGCCAGCCGGCCTTCGTCATCATCTATCGCAATCCCCTGGAGGTTGCCGCATCCCTCTCGCGCCGGGATCAAATGGCGACTTCGCATGCGCTCAACCTGTGGCTGCAACATATGCTCGATGCTGAGTACTACAGCCGTACCGGACCTCGGACATGGGTGGCCTATCATGACTTGCTGGATGACTGGCGGAACACGGTCCGGCGGATAGCGGGCGATCTGGCACTGCAATGGCCGCGGGACATCGACGCCATCGGCGGTGAAATCGACCGGTTTCTCGAACCGGCGCTCCGACATCACCGCCACAGCGAGGAGGACCTGCTGGCGATGCCCGGCCTGTCCCCTTGGATCCGGGAGCTCTATGCCGCACTGCAGGCTTACCGCGATACGGGAGACGCCGGCCTCAGAGACCGCTTTGATGCTGTCCGGCGCGAATTCGAGCTGGCGGTCCCGTTATTTTCTCCGTTGCTGCAATCGGAGGAAAACAGGTTTCGTGACGTCGAATCCCGTTTTCTCCAGGCATGCGAATCCATAGACCGGTATCAGGAAGCAATAGAACGCCATCATGAAGCAAATCGCGGTTTCAGCCAGGCAGTAGCGATGCTGAAAGCCAGGGACGAAGACCTCGCAAAGGCGAAGGCACTGCTCACCCCTGGCGTCCAGGCACTCGCAAAAGCCCTGGGTGAATGGCCGGACGAGAAGCCGCCGACAGAGAGCGTTACACCGGACACCGGCGATGACGACAAGATGTATGAAGGTGTCATTGATCTCAGGGTCGCCAATAATGCCCATACCCGGCTGTTCAATTTCATACAGGAAAACAGTGGCGGTCAGCGGTCACGCATACTCGAGGTCGGCTGTGCATCGGGCTATTTCGGTCAGGCCCTGAAAGACGCCGGTCACGAAGTCTGGGGCGTGGAGATGTCCCGGAAGGCCGCGGCCAGGGCCCGGCAAAGGCTTGACCATGTTTTTGTCGGAACCATGGAGGACTTTCTGGCGCTCGATTCGCTGCGTGGTGTCAAATTCGATTACATAACCTTCGGCGATGTGCTCGAGCACCTGGTTGATCCGGAGCAGGTACTCAGGGACTGCAGACGTATCCTGTCACCGGCTGGCGCCATCGCCGCCTCCATCCCCAACATCGCGCACAAGGCGGTCCGCATGATGCTGTTACAGGGACGCTGGGAGTACGCCGACTTCGGCATTCTGGACAGCACGCACCTGCGATTCTTCACCCGTGACAGCGTGGTGGATACATTTACGCGCGCGGGATACTGCCTCCACCGTATGGATGTCGTGGTACTCGAAGCGGAGCAAACCGGTATCAGTTTCGACACGCGCTTACTGGAAAGCACCGCTGGCTTGATCAAGGATGACGATCAGGATGTCTTCCAGTACAACGTTCTTGCCCGCAAGGTCGAAGCGTCGGAGGATCTGCAGGTCAGCAACGCCAGATTCAAGGCCGGTGCCGCGCCGCGTATCCTGGGTCTGTTGCCCCTGACCGACTGGACGGTGGGCGATATTCGTATCCGCAACCCGCTCGAGAAGTTCCGTCAGCAGTATGGGGGGCAGGTGCGTATACGCAACCTGTTCGAACCGTTGCAGGAAGATCTGGCGTGGGCGGACACCATCGTCCTGCAAAGGGAAGCCAACAAGTATGTGCTGGGCCTCGTCGATACGCTGCAGACAATGGGCAAGCGTATCGTCATCGATATGGATGATCTTTTGACGGAGATGCCACCCTTCCTGCTGTGCTATGACCACAGTGTCCAGGTGCGGCCCTATCTGCAGGAGGTCCTGCGCATGGTGGATGCCGTTACGGTGACGACCGGTCGGCTCAAGGATGAAATGCAGGCCTATAATCCCAACGTATTCGTCGTGCCCAACTGCGTGTACTCGGTACAGCAACCGGCCAGACATTATCCTGACGAGCAGGCGGGTGTAAATCTCCTGGTGGCCTCATCCGATACCGTGCGGGTGGATTTCATCGTACCGGCACTCAGGCGTCTGCTGGCCGACCCGCAACTGAACATCCAGATTATCGGCATCGGGCCGCCCGGGAAGTTTCTGCATGAGGCCGGCTTCAACGTCCAGATGCACGAAAATATGGACTATGAACGTTTCAAGGCGTATCTGTCCACCCTGGACAATACGATCGGGATTGTGCCCCTGGACGATTCCCGCTTCAGTGCCTGCAAGAGCCCGGTGAAATACCTCGATTTCGCGCTCGCGGGAATCCCTGCTATATGCTCGGATGTGCCGCCCTACAACGATGTTGTGCATGATCAGGAGACCGGATTTCTTTGTGCCAACCGCGAGGCAGACTGGTGCGAGGCTGTCCGCAAACTCGCCCTGTCGGTGGCTCTGCGCGCTGACATTGCGCGAGCCGCACGGCGTTTCTGCGAGACCGAATATTCCATGGTGCATGCCGCAGAGTGCTGGCATGAGGTATTCATGCGGGTTGAGGCCGGTCAGGGACGGGCTGGATCTCCACTCCTGACAGGTTGGCAGCAGGCGCCGCTGTTGCTGGAACATATAACTAACCCGGCCAGTTATCGATCGGCACTGCGGGTATTGCGTACCGAAGGATTCCGCGGGATCAGGACACGCCTGGCCCGCTTCCTGTAGCCGGCTAGCCCGCATTTCTCACCGGGATCCCGGATGCTGGCGCAGGGCTCGTGTGTCCGGACGCCGCGCTGGAGGGAAAGCGGTAGCCGTAGCTACCACTTGAGTGAAGCGCAAGTCCGGGCGCGCGAGAACCAGCCAGGGCCGGGATAGGCACTGCCTGATTACACACTGTCTTTTTCCTGATCTGCACTCTGTTCCTTATCTCAGTGCATTATGTGACTCTACCGCCGCCCGGTGAGAAATGCGGGCTAAAGGGTCCGCCGGCGGTTCAGGTCGGTCGTGTCAGGGTGCGTTGCCCTGCGCCGCCTTCAGGCTGTCTTCAACCTGTTTCAGCCCGTCCACCAGCGCCTCTACATCCTGACGCGCCCTGCGGGTCATGTCCGCGAGCTGCGCGTTCAACCTGTCTTCCTCGCTGGTGTAAGATGCATCACCGGCATCACCCGCATCACCGGTGTTTGCTGGCGACACGGCCCCCGGTATTGCGCTGCCGCCCTGGACTCCAGTGGTACGCGGCAGGGTTTGTCCTGAATGCAGGGCACGGCTCCGGAGCACTTCCGCAACCGTCGGTTTAGGTTCGACAGGCTCTGCTGCAGCGCCTGTCTTCGATTCGGCTGCGTCCGCCCTGTCGGTCACGGTAGCGTCCACTCCGGCGGCCAGGTCGCCGGGCTCTGCCGCCTGGGGAGAACCATAAAGGAACAGCTTGGCGACGGATGGCGGGTCCGACGTGACCTCCGGCGCCCGATAGGTGATTGCGTAATTGTACCCGTACTGGCCCATGACAAAGCGCAGCGTTTCGTCCACTGTGCCCGAAAAACTGAATGACAAGCGCCTGGGCTGTTCGTCCTCCGCATCCGAAGCGTCGGTGGATCTCAGATCGATGATCTCGATGGCAAGCCCTCCGCGCAGTGCTTCAATCACCTGCTCGACGGTTGCTGATCGCGCAGCGATCGAGCTGACGGAATTTTCGACGACGAGCGATACCGGCGCCTGGGTATCTGCGTCGACCTGGGTGTCTGCGCGACCGCTGGCCGGCGTGACCGAATCATCGCCTGACTCCCCGAGCGTTGTGCCTGCCGGCACGGTAGCCGGGAATTGCTGCAGTGCATCGGGTGTAGCGCCGGGGGATGCCTGCGTCGTATCAGGACTTCCGGTTCCGGCCTCGCCTTGCGCCGACCGGTCCTGGTACAGGTACGTGAGCACACCCGCAGAAACTCCCAGGCCCGCAATAACTGCGGCCAGGATGAGATACCTGTGTGGACGTGGGGATGATCTGGACATGTTTCACACCCCTTATGGGCTCATCTTCACGTTGATGCCCCGCGACCCCTCGCCGCCTGGCAATGATTTGCAGATCTGCCTGATCCACACCACCCCGTCATGTCGGCTGGCACCTGTCGTAGACATCCGCTACCCGCACGATATCGTCTTCCCCAAGATAGCTCCCCGACTGGACTTCAATAATTTCCAGCGGGAGCGTTCCCGGATTCTCGAGACGGTGCATCATGCCAATGGGAATATAGGTCGACTCGTTCTCTGAGAGGATGAAGACATCCTCGCCGCGCGTAACCTTTGCCGTACCGGATACCACGACCCAGTGTTCGGCCCGATGATGATGCATCTGCAGGGAGAGTGCCGCACCCGGCTTAACGGTCAAACGCTTTACCTGGTAACGCGGCCCCATGTCGATCCCTTCATAGTCACCCCAGGGCCGGTACACGCGCCGGTGGTACTTGTACTCGTCCCGGTTGCCTTCCTTGAGCTGCGCGACAATCTGTTTGACATCCTGGGCACGATTGCGGTCGACGACCAGCACAGCATCTGTCGTTTCAATCACAATCATGTCCTTGATGCCGACTGCCGCCACGCAGCGGTTTTCCGCGAACACCAGGGTGTCGTGAACGTCGTGCATCAGCACATCACCGCGCGTCACGTTACCGCTCTCATCATGTTCCGCAATATCCCACAGCGCCGACCAGGCGCCGACATCCGACCACTCGGCATCCAGTGGCACGACTGCCACACGCGCTGCCTTTTCCATGACCGCGTAATCGATGGAGTCACTTGGACAGTTGCGGAAGGTTTCCTTGCCGAGGCGGCAGAAATCCTGATCACTTTTCCCCGCTGCTGCTGCGGCCTGACAGGCATGGAATATCTCCGGCGCATGTCTGTCGATTTCCTCCAGCCACCGGTCGGCGCGCATGGCGAAGATGCCGCTGTTCCAGAGATAGTCGCCTGCCGCCAGGTAGCCTTGTGCCGTATCCAGATCCGGCTTTTCGATAAACTCGGCAACCTGAAAGCCCGCTGTATCGGGAATGGCGACACCGCGTTTGATATAACCGTATCCCGTCTCCGGATACCGCGGTACGACACCGAAGGTCACGAGGTAGCCGCGCCCGGCAAGTTCAATCCCCTGTTTGACAACCTCCGCGAAGCGCAGCTTGTCAGCGATCATATGATCGGCCGGCATGACGATCATGACGGACTCGGGATCCTCTCGGGCCAGACGCAGGGCGGCGACCGTAAGGGCCGGCGCCGTGTTGCGTCCCTCGGGTTCCAGGATGATCGCCTCTGTCTCCTGTCCGACCCGCTGCATCTGCTCGGCGACCAGGAAACGGTGCTCCTCATTGCAGACAAACAGCGGTTTGCCCGTGGCTACCCCGTTCAGCCGGGTACTGGTTTCCTGGAGCAGACTCTTCTCGCCAAATAATGGCAACAGCGGCTTGGGATAGTGTTCGCGGGAAACCGGCCAGAGACGGCTGCCTGCTCCCCCTGTCAGAATAACCGGATAGACCTTCATGCATCTGCCCTTCGTAGCGTTCAACACCCCCCTTGGGGTCCTTGCAGGATCTGGACGTGCCTGAGCGAGACTGCGCTGGTCGGCCTGGTTGCCAGTGAAAGCTCTGTTCAGTCAGCCTGTTGTAGTGATATGGCGACCGATGCGCCGACGACATTGAGTAAGATCTCATTATAGGGGAAGAGGCTGATGTTGAGGAACTTTCTTGCAGCCGTTTTTCGCGGGGATCCGCCGAGAAGGCCGCCCTGCCCCTGCCAGTGTTCAGGCAGGGCGGCCCTTGACGCATGAGCTGCGCTACTGCTTCGCAGCCGGCAGCTTGGTGACGATCCGGCCCCGATTGTCGGCGATAACACGCTCACCGATGCCGGTGACATTACGCAAGCCGTCGAGACTCGTGAAAGGGCCATGTTGCTGGCGGTAACGAACGATTGCCGCGGCCTTTTGCGGACCTACGCCCTTCAGTGTGGCCGCGAGTTGTTCGGCATCCGCCGTGTTGATGTCCAGTGGCTCCGCTGTTGCCGGCGCCGCCGCAAAGGTGAGAAGCAAACAGATGAAACAGGCGCGAAGATAGCGCATGGTGACCTCCTTGTCTGTAGTGAATGAGTTAACACTGCTTTCACCGCCTGTCCCGAGTCCCTGGGAGCATACGGTGAACCTAGCTTAGCATGTGCGCTCAGCCGGTCAAGTGGGCAAGATCGGCGTTTATCTGTCTGAGAGACTCGAGGGGATCCGGGGCCTGTGTCACCGGACGCCCGATCACCAGGTAGTCTGCACCCCGTTCGATGGCTTCGGCCGGGGTCAGCACGCGACGTTGATCGCCGAGCGCGGCGCCGGCGGGACGTACGCCCGGCGTTACCAGCAGGAAGTCTGTCCCGAGGTTCTGTCTGAGGGAGGTGGTCTCCAGCGGTGAACAGACAACACCGTCGAGACCCGCTGTCTTTGCCAGGCCCGCCAGCCGGACCACATTGTCGCCCGGCGTTCCCTGTAATCCCACCTCCCGGATATCCTCTTCGCCAAGACTGGTGAGGATCGTCACGGCAATCAACAGCGGTCGTGCTTCAGCCCGATCCGCGAGCGCCTCGCGGGCCGCCTCCATCATTTTGCGGCCGCCGAGTGCGTGCACGTTGAGCATCCAGACGCCGAGGTCTGCGGCTGCCGCGCACGCCCGGGCGACGGTATTGGGAATATCATGGAACTTCAAGTCCAGAAATACCTTGAACCCGCGACTGACCAGCCGGCTGACAAGCGCCGGGCCCGCTCGGGTGAAGAGTTCCTTGCCAACCTTGATTCGGCACAGAGTCGGATCGAGCCGGTCAACCAGATGCTCCGCGGCGGCCGCATCCGAAAAATCCAGTGCCACGATAACGCGTGGGTTGTCAGTCGCTGTGCTCACTTTCCCACCTGCCTCGTCACGAACCCCTGAGTCCAACCGCCCGCCAGTACGCGTTCAACGTGATAATAACAGCTGCTGATAAACTAAGCTGTGTGCCTGCGTTTTTATAGCCACGGGATCCGCGGAAGAACAGGCAAAGAAAAACATCTGGGTGCTAGTTCTTGTTTTCTGTGTTTTTCCGTGGATTCCGTGGCCATAACATCGGTCATCATCAGATTGAAAAAGCACCCGGCTCTGAGTCCGTCGCGGCTTCCCGTACGGGTTTCACCAGTCCCCAGGCCTTGCAGCCCGGGCACCGCCAGTGCACGGCCTGCCCCTCGAAGCCGCAGCGTTGGCATCGATATGTGGCCTGCAATTCAAGCAGGCGGGTGACAGCGTCTTTCATGATCGGATACGCCCTGTCCTCACCGTCGCGTCCACCGCGGGGGATCAAATCGAGCAGCTTCGCGATGCCGCCGAGAGAAGGACGGGCGGGCAGCCGGCTTCCCAGGAACTCGAGCGCAGCCGCGTGATTGTCTTCCTCACTCACGAGATCTGCAAGTGCAAGCAGTACCGCTGTACCCTGGTACGCTGCGTCTGCCTGTTTGAGGAAACCGCTTATCGAAGGCGGGGCGCCGAGCGCGTTATAACATTCGCGCAACGGTCCAAGGACAGCCGGGATATACTCAATGTCCTGTTCGACGACCCGCTGGTATGCAGCGGCGGCGGCTCGCGGATCGCCCTCCGCCAGCGCGACGCGTCCAGACAGCATGCTGGCACGCACACAGGCCGAATCGTATCGCTCTGCCCTTTCGATCCAGATGCGTGCCGCAGGCAGATCCTGTCTGGCGAGGGTTTCTTCCGCGAGCTCACAGCAGAAATGTGCGCACAGCGTCCTGGTGTCCTGCGCGTTGGCTTCCCGCAGTTGATCAGCGGTGGCGATCGCCTTATGCCAGTCTCTTTCCTGCTGATATATTTCCAGCAGATACCCCAGTTCATCCGTATGATCAGATGTGGTCGCAACCAGTCTTACCAGCAGTTCCTCGGCTCGATCGAGCAGACCGGCTCGCATATAGTCTCTGGCAAGCTCGCGCAGTGCCGACGCGCGCTGACCGGCACTCAACTGCGGCTGGCTGACGAGGTTTTCGTGAACTCTGATGGCCCGGTCGATTTCGCCGCGACGGCGAAACAATCCGCCGAGCGCAAGGTGGGTCTCGACCGTGTCGGTATCGACCTCCAGTGCCTGGATGAACGCATCGACCGCCTTGTCTGGCTCCTCGTTGACGAGGAAGTTAAGCCCCTGGATATAGCCAGGACGGTAGCGGGAGGCAGCAGGCTCGGCGCGATGGGCATAATGCCTTTTTGCGACTCCCCAGCCGGATAAGGCCGCGACCGGCAGAAGTAAGCAGATTACCTCGTACATGGTCAGATTGTCTTCGGCTCAGGCTCAGATCAGGCTCAGACGCGAGCCAGGGCTCCAGGGCTGACCCGCCCGCAGGGGACTCGGAGCTTAGTCGCGTCAGGAGGGACATGCCAGGCCACGTCCCGTGTGACAGACAGTGCAGGAAAGCGCGCGGCTCGACACCCCAGGGGCGGGGTACAGCTCGCCTGTCAATCCGGAAACGCGCCGCTGTTCGAAATCAGTTACTCGCCGCAAGTTCCCTTTCACGTCCCACTTTCACCCGTTCGCGCAACTCCTTGCCGGGTTTGAAGTGGGGAACGTGCTTGGCAGACAGCACCACAGTGTCACCTGTCTTTGGATTGCGACCGACCCGTGGTGGACGGTAATGCAGCGAAAAACTGCCAAACCCGCGAATTTCAATTCGCTGGCCGGTTGCCAGAGCCTGACTCATCTGCTCCAGGAGACTCTTGACGGCAAGTTCCACGTCCTTGTAGTTAAGGTGACTGTTTTTGCTTGCAAGAATTTCAATCAGTTCAGACTTTGTCATTATCCCGTTCCTGATCGGGCGGGGTGCCCCGTGCAGCCCCGCAGCACTGTTCAGACATAGATTTGGATGATGTCCGCTCCCTGGTCAGTCTTCCTTGCTTTCCATCTGTTCCTTGAGAAGATCGCCCAGCGTGGTTCCGACGCTACCCGCACTCCGTGCATAGTCCTGCATGGCTTCCACCTCTTCGCCGAGTTCCTTGGCCTTTACCGAGAGACTGATCGTGCGGTTCTTCCGGTCGACGCCCATGAATTTGGCTTCAACTTCGTCTCCGGGTGACAGGACTGTCCGCGCATCTTCCACCCGATCACGGGCAAGCTCCGATGCGCGCAGTACGCCTTCCACACCCTCGCCGAGGTCAATCACTGCCGCTTTGGCATCAACCTCCTTGACCGTGCCGGTTACGATAGTGCCCTTCTCATGTTCGGCAACATAATTGGAGAACGGGTCTCTGTCCAGCTGTTTGATGCCGAGTGAAATTCTTTCCCGCTCGGGGTCGACCGCGAGCACCACGGCCTCCAGCTCTTCACCCTTCTTGTAGTTGCGTACAGCCTCCTCGCCCGGCAGGTTCCAGGAGATGTCCGACAGGTGAATGAGGCCGTCGATGCCACCGTCCAGACCAATGAAGATACCAAAATCCGTGATCGACTTGATGGTGCCCGCGACACGCTCGCCCTTCTTGTGCAGCACCGCAAATTCTTCCCAGGGATTGGCATGGCACTGCTTCATGCCCAGTGATATCCGGCGCCGTTCCTCGTCGATATCCAGGACTATGACCTCGACCTCCTGCCCGATATGCACCATCTTGGCGGGATTGACGTTCTTGTTGGTCCAGTCCATTTCGGAGACGTGGACCAGGCCTTCCACGCCTTCTTCGATTTCCACAAAGCAGCCGTAATCGGCGATATTGGTCACCACACCAAACAGACGTGTACTCTCCGGATAACGCCGCGCGAGATCCACCCAGGGATCCTGCCCGAGCTGTTTGAGACCCAGCGAGACGCGATTGCGCTCGCGGTCAAACTTCAGCACCTTGACATCGATTTCATCACCGACGTTGACAATCTCGGACGGATGCTTGACCCGCTTCCATGCCATGTCGGTAATGTGCAGCAGGCCATCGATGCCGCCGAGATCGACAAACACGCCATAGTCCGTGAGATTCTTGACCACACCCTTGACGATCATGCCTTCCTGCAGATTGTCCAGCAGTGCCTCACGTTCGGCGCTGTATTCGGACTCCACGACGGCACGGCGCGAGACAACCACGTTGTTTCGTTTCTGGTCGAGCTTGATGACCTTGAACTCCAGCTCTTTGCCTTCCAGATAGGCTGTGTCACGCACCGGCCGTACATCGACAAGCGAGCCCGGAAGGAAGGCACGTATGCCATTCACATCGACGGTAAACCCGCCCTTCACCTTGCCATTGATGACACCGGTAACGGCCGCACTTTCCTCAAATGCCTTCTCGAGAATGGTCCAGGCGCGTGCGCGCTTGGCCTTTTCCCGTGACAGCCGGGTTTCCCCAAAGCCGTCTTCGACGGCATCCAGCGTGACTTCAATCTCTTCGCCGACATGCACCTCAACCTCGCCCAGCTCGTTGTAGAACTGATCGATGGGGATCACGCCCTCTGACTTGAGGCCTGCATTGACCACCACGACATCCGGCCGGATATCGACCACCGTGCCGGTAACGATGGCCCCGGGCTGCATCTGCTTGTCTAATAGACTCTGTTCAAACAGTTCGGCAAAGCTTTCGCTCATGAGTCACTCAATCCTCGCGTTGCCCTCTGCGGGCCACGCCGTGCTGTTGTCAGCCACACTGTGGCGACAGGTTGTTTAATAACAAAGCCCGCAGGAAAATGCCGCGGGCACCCGAAAAATCAACATTATACGCGTATCGCGGCAGGATTACACAAGGTGCGCTGCGCGGATAATTTCCCGCACCCGGGCTATGCTGCTCGGGATATCGAGCTGGGACGTATCGATTACGATGGCATCCCCCGCCGGCCGCATCGGCGCAGTCGCGCGGCCGGCGTCCCGCCTGTCCCGTTCTTCGATTTCCTTTTCGACGGCGGGGAGTTTAACATCTATTCCTTTTTCTTTCAACTGCTTATATCGTCTCCTCGCCCGCTCCTCGATACTCGCAGTCAGAAAGATCTTGACCGGGGCATCGGCGAAAACGACCGTGCCCATGTCACGACCGTCCGCGACCAGACCGGGGGCGCGACGGAACGCGCGCTGTCGCTCGAGCAGCGACGCGCGCACCTCGGCGAGTGCGGCAATCTGCGAGGCCGCATTGCCCACCGCTTCCGTGCGAATCTCGCGTCCCACGTCCGCGCCGTCCAGCAGAACGGTGTCGCCGCCCTCGACGGGAAAAACCACATCGAGATTCCCGGCCAGGGCTGTCAGGCCGGCCAGATCGTTCAGATCCATGCCGCGCTTGAGAGCCGCCAGTGCCAGCAGCCGGTAGACCGCGCCGCTGTCCAGGAAATGCCAGCCAAGCTCGCGTGCGATCGCGTGACTGACCGTCCCCTTGCCCGCTCCGCCCGGTCCGTCAATGGTGATGACGGGCACGCTGTTCATGTCGCGGCAATCCCCAGACCGGCGTGCCGGGCCAGCGTTACGAAACCGGGGAAGGACGTGTTGACGTTGGCACAATCGCGGATCGTGATGGGCCCGTCGGCCACCAGCGCCGCCATCGCGAAGGCCATCGCAATCCGATGGTCGCCGTGGCTGTCCACCGCGCCGCCGCTTATCCTCCCGCCCTCGATGATCATCCCGTCAGGTGTGGGTCTGGCATCGACACCGAGTGCCTGCAGGCCGTCTGCCATGACCTGTATCCGGTCACTCTCCTTGACACGCAGCTCTTCGGCACCCGTGAGCACCGTGCGGCCGGCCGCATTGGCGGCGGCAACGAACAGCACCGGAAACTCATCGATCGCGAAGGGGACGCGGTGAGCGGGAATCTCGATACCCTTGAGTTGCGCCTGGCGGACGCGGATATCCGCGACTGGCTCACCACCGACCTGGCGGGCATGTTCCAGTTCGATATCCGCGCCCATCGACCGCAGGATATCCAGCACGCCGGTCCGGGTCGGGTTGATGCCCACATGCGTCAGCAGCAGTTCTGAGCCCGCCGCAATGCTCGCACCCACGAGGAAGAACGCGGCCGAGGAGATATCCGCGGGTACCTCGATCTGCACACCGTCGAGACGCCCACCCCCCGCGAGACAGATTCGGTTCCCGCTGACACCGACGGCATATCCCATCCCGGTCAGCATGCGTTCCGTGTGATCGCGGGTTGGCGCCGGCTCGACCACACAGGTCTGTCCCTCGGCGTACAGGCCTGCGAGCAGGATGCTGGACTTGACCTGCGCACTGGCGACCGGCATCGCATACTCGATGCCCCTCAGCGTATGGCCGCCCCGGATCTTCAAGGGTGCCGTACCGTCTGCACTGCTCTCGATGACTGCGCCCATTGCGCTGAGCGGTTTGATCACCCGGCCCATGGGGCGGCGCGACAATGAGCTGTCACCAACGAGTATGCTGTCGAATCGCTGCCCGGCCAGCAGGCCTGTGAGCAGTCGCATGGATGTGCCTGAGTTGCCGAGATTCAGCGGCGCGGACGGCGCCTGCAGGCCGCGCAGGCCCATACCCTCGATGGAGACGCTGCCGCCCGACGGACCTTCGATGCGCACGCCCATGGCACGAAATGCCATCAGTGTCGCCAGGCTGTCCTCGCCCTCCAGAAAGCCTGTAAT
This sequence comes from uncultured Gammaproteobacteria bacterium, assembly GCA_963707015.1. Lineage (GTDB taxonomy): Bacteria > Pseudomonadota > Gammaproteobacteria > Thiohalobacterales > Thiohalobacteraceae > CAVPOO01. The sequence goes on along the minus strand of CAVPOO010000016.1, from coordinate 131,849 downwards.
GCGCGTGCGGCCCTCGGCCAGCGAACCGAGCATGATGGAACGGTGCGATATGGATTTGTCGCCGGGCACGCGCAGGCGGCCCTGAAGCCTGCCGCCCGGCTGAATGTGAAAGGTAAGCTGTTCCCTTTCAGTGTGTCCCATCGGTGTATCGGTCTCGTGCGGTCTTCGCGCGGGTGAAGACATCCAGTAAGGTATCCCCGTCCCCGGCTCGTATGGCCGTGACCAGCCGGGCAATATCCTCGTTGAAGCCGTCGACGATATCGAGAATGGCATCACGATTGGCCAGACAGATATCCCGCCACATCACCGGATCACTGCCCGCGATGCGGCTGAAATCGCGGAAGCCGCCCGCGGCGAAGCGGAAGATTTCATCGTGATCTCCCAGGCGCGCCAGGCTGTCCACAACCGCATAGGCCAGCAGGTGCGGCAAGTGACTGGTGGCTGCCAGCACGCGATCGTGATGGGTGACATCCATCATCTGCACCGCAGCACCCGCGGTCAGCCACATCTGTCGAACGCGTTCCGTCGCGTCGGGGTCTGTCTCCGGCAGTGGTGTGAGAATCACCTGGCGGCCCTCGAACAGGGAGGCGAAGGAGGCAGCGACGCCACTCTTCTCGGTTCCCGCGATGGGGTGGCCCGGCACGAACCGGCGGGGTACGTCTCCGAATGCCGCCCTGGCGGCCGCGACAACCGAGCCCTTGGCGCTGCCAACGTCGGTGACAACGGCATCCGCGGCGAGTTGCCCGCGAATCTGGCGGAGCACGGCTTCCATGGCCCCCAGCGGCACGGCCATCAGGATCATGTCGGCACCGGCGACCGCGCGCGCAGGATCGGTTTCAAAGCGATCAATGACGCCGAGATCCACGGCTTCCTGCAGATGCTCGCGGCGGCGACTGCTGCCCACTACCTCCTGGCAATAGCCCTTCTGCCGCAAGGCGCGCGCCAGCGAGCCCCCGATCAGACCGACACCGATGATGCAAAGCCGGCGGATCATGCCAGCACTTTGTCCAGTGCGGCAATGGCGCGGCGGTTCTCCATCTCCGTGCCGATGGTAATGCGCAAATGCTCGGGAAGCCCGTAGCCGCCGATGGGGCGGGTGATGACACCTTCTTTCAGCAGCGCTTCGTAGACAGACTTCGCGGGCCGGCCAACATCGACGCTGAGGAAATTACCGACCGAGGGGATATATCCAATACCGCGCTCATCCAGCGCCCTGCGCCAGAGCTGCATGCCCGCGCGATTGAGGGACACGGATGCCTGAATATGAGCCTGATCCTCGAGTGCCGCGGCCGCCGCGGCCTGGGCCACGGCATTGACGTTGAAGGGCTGGCGCACCCGGTTGAGGAGATCTGCGACCTCGGGCCGGGAAACCGAATAGCCCACCCGCAATGCCGCCAGCCCGTAGGCCTTGGAGAAGGTGCGGGTGACCACGAGGTTGGGAAATTCGTTCAGCCACAGCAGCGAATTCGGGTAATCCGCTGCTTCGACATAGTCGAAATAGGCCTCGTCGATGACCACGATTGCCGAGCGGGGGATCTGCTCCAGAAACCGGTGCAGTGCCGAGGCATCGACCCAGGTGCCGGTGGGATTATTGGGATTCGCGATAAACACGACGCCTGTCGCGGTATCGGTGAGGCGCGCCATTGCCTCGAGGTCATGTCCGTAGGGCATAGTCGAAGCGGGGTCCAGCGCCTGGGCCACGCGGGCCTGCGCGCCAACCGCCTGCGTCACGATGGGGTACACGGCAAAGGCGTGGCGCGAGAACACCGCATGGCGCCGGGGCGACAGAAATACCCGGGCAATCAGTTCCAGCACATCGTTTGAGCCATTGCCCAGGGTGATCATGGCGGCCGGCACGCCATGCCGCTGGCCCAGCGCCTTTTTCAGTTCAAAACCATTGCCGTCCGGATAGCGCGCGGGTTCGTCCAGCGCTGCAAGCGCCGCCGCCCGTGCCTTGGCGCCTGCGCCCAGCGGGTTTTCATTGGAGGCCAGTTTGATGGCATCCCGAATCCCGTATTCCCGGTAAAGCTCACTCAGGGGTTTGCCCGCTTCATAGGGCTGTAATCCCTGAACCCCCTGCGTTGCCAGGGCCAATGCAGACCACGCTTCACCCATGGATGCCTGCGCTCCCCTTCAGCGTCCCGGAACGGAAATGATCATCAGAGAATCGCCTTCGGGTAGGAGCCCAGCACCCTCAGCAGGCTGGTCACGGATTCGAGCTCCGCAAGCGCGGTGCGCACGCCCGGATCATCGCGGTGACCCTCGAAGTCGACGAAGAAGACGTAATCCCACATGCCCCGGCGTGAAGGGCGAGACTCGATCCGGGTCATGCTGATGCCGTGACGCACGAGGGGCTCCAGCAGACGATACAGCGCCCCCGGCTTATTGTGCACAGACACCAGCAGGGAGGTCTTGTCCTCGCCGCTGCGGCCGGAAGAGTGCTCCCCGATAATGAGAAAACGCGTGGTATTGCCCGGCTCGTCTTCGATATTACTGGCGAGACGCTGCAGGCCGTAACGCTCGGCAGCCGCCTCGCTGGCAATCGCCGCCGCGCCATCGACGTCAGCGGCGAGCCTTGCCGCTTCGGCATTGCTGCTGAACGCCACCAGTCGCACTCCGGTCAGATGGCTCTCCAGCCACTCGCGGCACTGGGCAAGGGCCTGGTGGTGGGCATAGACCTCGCGAATGCCCGCCAGGGAGTCCGCTTTGCCGAGCAGGTGGAGTTCCACACGCAATTCCACCTCTCCGCAGATGCTCAGCGGCGAGCGCAGGAACATATCCAGCGTGTAATTGACAACGCCTTCGGTGGAATTTTCAACCGGAACGACCCCATAGTGTGCCTTACCCGACTCAACCTCGCGGAAGACGACATCGATCGCAGGGAGGGCGAGCGTGTTGACCGAGTGGCCGAAATGTTTCAGGGCCGCTGCCTGGGTAAACGTGCCTTCGGGACCAAGATAGGCAACCGTCAAGGGTTGTTCGAGCGCCAGGCATGCCGATATGATCTCGCGGAACAGACGCACCATCTCGCTGTCACTGAGCGGCCCGCGGTTGCGCTCCCGTATGCGCCGCAGTATTTCGGCTTCCCGCTCTGGCCGGTAGAAGCGCTGCCCCGCACCACCACCATCCTGCTTGATCTTCGCCACGTGCTCGGCACAGGTGGCCCGCTCGCTGATGAGTGCCTGGATTTTTTCATCCAGCGCATCTATCCGGGTGCGGATCTCCTGCAGTCTTGCTTCTCGGGTCATGGTGCCTGTTCAAGACAGAAAGTGTGGAGAGACGCCCATTACGACACGGGATTATCCAGCGTCCGCACGCACAGCACGCCCTCAATCCCCCGCACACGCGCCACACAGTCCGGGCAGACCTCATTTTCCACATCGACCAGGGTGTAGGCGAGATCGCCGCGGGACTTGTTGAGCATGTCAAGGATATTCAATCCATACTCGGCGAGCACCGTTGAAATCTGTCCCAGCATATTCGGGACATTCGCGTTTACCACGGCCATGCGATAGCCGCCATTGCGGGGCATATACACGTCCGGGAAATTCACCGAGTTCCTGATATTGCCGTTTTCCAGATACTCCCGCAGCTCGTTGGCAACCATAATGGCGCAGTTTTCCTCCGCCTCGCGGGTGGATGCGCCCAGATGCGGCAGCGTGATAACCCGCGGGTGATCCTTGAGCAGATTGCTGGGGAAATCGCATATGTAGGCGCCGATCTTGCCCGCATCGATTGCCTGACAGACCGCCTCGTCGTCGAGAATGCCATCGCGCGAAAAGTTGAGCAGTGTGACACCTGTCTTGAGCGACTGAATCCGCTCGGCGTTGATCATGTGGCGTGTCTTGTCGACCAGCGGTACGTGAAACGTCACGAAATCGACCCGGGTGAGCAGATCATCCACATTCGCCGCCTGCTGTACCTCGGAAGACAACTGCCAGGCACGCTGGACGGTGATCTCCGGATCAAACCCGACCACCTTCATCCCGAGCGCCAGCGCGGCATTGGCGACCTTGACACCGATGGCGCCAAGGCCGATCACGCCGAGCGTCTTGCCGGGCAGCTCAAAACCCACGAATTTCTTCTTGCCCGCCTCAACCTCGCGGCTGATGGTGCTGTCATCGCCCTCGAGGCTGCGCGCGAAATGCCAGGCCTGGCAGACATTGCGCGCTGCCAGCAGCATTCCGGTCAGTACCAGTTCGTTAACCGCGTTGGCATTCGCCCCCGGCGCATTGAAGACCGGAATACCCCGCCGGCTGAGCGTCTCAACCGGGATATTGTTCACGCCGGCGCCAGCGCGCCCCACCGCGAGCAGTGACTCGGGCAATTCCATGTCATGCATCTTGAACGAGCGCACCAGGATGGCATCCGGGTGCTGGATCTCGGAGGCGATTTCATAGGATTCGCGGGGCAGGTGTTCGAGGCCCGCGACTGAGATGTTGTTAAGAGTCAGTATCTTGAACATGACGTATTGTAACTTGCTGAGGGGTCAGGCGTGAGGTCGCGAGGCGGATCACCCCGGTGTGCGGGGCCCGCTTTACGCGGTATGCGCCCGACTGCGCGGTCTGTTTATGCCTCATGCCTCACCCGTAGCGTCGCTCGAATTCCCCCATAAAGCCAATCAGTGCATCGACACCTGCGTCCGGCATGGCGTTGTAGAGGCTGGCCCGCATCCCGCCAACCGAACGATGGCCCTTGAGTGTCGTCAGGCCGTTTGCGGCGGCCTCCTTCAGGAAGGTGGCGTCGAGCGCTGCGTCAGCCAGTATGAAAGGCACGTTCATCCATGACCGGCAGGCCGGATCCACCGGATTGCGGTAGAAACCGGAGGTATCAATCGCCGTGTAGAGGTTCTGTGCCTTGCGCTGGTTACGCTCGGCGGCTGCCGCAAGGCCACCTGTCTGCTTGAGCCAGCGGAAGACGAGCCCGGCCAGATACCACGCGTAGGTAGGCGGCGTGTTGTACATGGATCCATTGTCTGCATGAACCTTGTAGTCGAACATCGCCGGGGTGCCTGCCTGTGGCTCGCCAATCAGATCGTCACGCACGATGACGACAGTCAGTCCCGCCGGTCCGATATTCTTCTGCGCCCCGGCATAGATAAGCCCGAAGCGCGACACATCGATCGGCCGCGAGAGAATGGTCGAGGACATGTCGACCACCAGCGGTACCTCGCCGGTATCCGGGACCCAGTGAAACTCGACGCCACCAATCGTTTCATTCGGTGTGTAATGCAGGTAGGCCGCATTGCGATCGCATTGCCAGGTGTCGAAGGGCGGAATCGTGGTGAAGTTGTCGGCCTCGGCACTCGCTGCGACATTGACCGCGCAAAAGCGCCGTGCCTCCGCGATGGCCTTCTTCGACCAGGAACCGGTGTTGACATAATCGGCAGCGCTTTTCCCGCGTGTCAGGTTCAGCGGCACCATGGCAAACTGGCTGCTGGCACCGCCCTGCAGAAACAGTACCTGGTAGTTTTCCGGGATAGCCATGAGCTCGCGCAGATCCTGTTCGGCCTGCTGCGCAATCGAGACGAACTCCTTGCCGCGATGACTCATCTCCATCACGGACATGCCCGAGCCCTGCCAGTCGGTCATTTCCGCCTGCGCCTGCTGCAGCACTTCCAGGGGCAGGATCGCCGGTCCGGCACTGAAGTTATAAACGCGTGACATCATCAATATCCTTTAATATCTTTCGCACAGGGTGAGGAGTCAGTGTAAACGGTCTCTCCGGCAGCATGCAGCGACGGGCGGGCACCGCACTGCCAGCGGGCCCGGCGGAAAGCTTCCTCACTCCTCACTGCCCACTCCTAACTCACTCGCCTCCTCTTCGGCTTCAACGATGCGTTCAAGCCCCACCAGCTGCTCGTCTTCGCCGACAGTGATGAGTTTCACGCCCTGCGTATTACGGCCCATGCAGGAGACGCCCTCCACCCGCGTGCGCACCAGGGTGCCGGCGTTGCTGATCAGCATGATTTCGTCATTTTCGGTAACCAGTCTGGCGCCGACCACGGCACCGTTGCGCGACGTCGTCTGAATGGAGATAACGCCCTGGCCGCCCCGGCCATGCATCGGGTAATCCTCGACGGCCGTGCGCTTGCCATAGCCGTTTTCCGTTGCCGTCAGCACATAGCCTTCATCCACGATGATCAGGGCAATCACTTCCTGCCCCGACTGCAGCCGAATGCCCCGCACACCGCAGGCCGTGCGGCCCATGGTGCGGACATCGGATTCCTTGAAGCGTATGGCCTTGCCGGCGTCGGTGAACAACATGACATCACGCTCGCCGTCCGTGATCGCAACGTCGACCAGTCTGTCCGCATCACGCAGGTCGAGGGCGATGATACCGCTTGCTCGCGGGCGCGAGAAACCGCTCAAGGGCGTCTTTTTCACCGTCCCGTTGGCCGTCGCCATGAACACGAACTCGGTGGGACTGAACTCGCGAATCGGCAGCACGGCGTTGATACGCTCGTCCTCCTCCAGCGGCAGGAGGTTGACAATCGGCTTGCCCCGCGCGGCGCGTCCGGCCTGCGGCAGCTGATAGACCTTCAGCCAGTAGGCCTTGCCCCGGCTCGAGAAACAGAGAATCGTGTCGTGCGTGCTGGCGATAAACAGCTTGTCAATGAAGTCTTCTTCCTTGACCGCGGTTGCACTCTTGCCCCTGCCCCCGCGTCGCTGCGCGGCATACTGGCTGACGGGCTGCGATTTGGCGTAGCCGGCATGCGACAGGGTCACCACAACGTCCTCTTCGGTGATCAGATCCTCGAGTGTCAGGTCGAGGTGATCCGTAATGATTTCGGTCCGCCGCGCGTCACCGAACTGCTCGCGTACCTCGCTCAGTTCATCCCGAATAACGGCCATCAGGCGATCCGGATCGGAAAGGATCCTGAGCAACTCGTCAATATTATCCAGGAGCTCCTTGTACTCGTTGACGATTTTATCCTGTTCCAGGCCGGTAAGCTGATGCAGCCTGAGGTCCAGAATGGCCTGGGCCTGCACGTCAGAGAGCCGGTAGCCTTCATCACCCAGACCGAAAACCGCATCGAGATTGTCGGGCCGCGAAGCGCCGGCGCCCGCTCGCTCCAGCATCTGGGTGACGAGTCCGGGTTCCCAGGCGCGGGTCATGAGTGCCTCTTTCGCCTCGGCCCGATTGGGTGATCCCTTGATGAGGGCGATGACTTCGTCGATGTTGGCCAGCGCGACCGCGAGACCCTCGAGGATATGGGCCCGCTCCCGCGCCTTGCGCAGCTCGAACACCGTCCGGCGAGTGACGACCTCACGCCGGTGCCGGATAAAGGCCGCGAGAAGTTCCTTGATGTTGAGCAGTCGCGGCTGGCCATCGACCAGTGCCACCATGTTGATACCGAAAACGCTCTGCATCTGGGTGTGCTGGTAGAGGTTGTTCAGAATCACCTCGCCAACTTCACCGCGTTTGAGCTCGATGACCATGCGCATGCCATCCTTGTCGGATTCGTCGCGCAGGTTGCTGATGCCCTCCAGCTTCTTGTCCTTGACCAGCTCGGCGATCTTTTCCAGCAGACGCGCCTTGTTGACCTGATAGGGAAGCTCGTTCACCACAATCGTCTGGCGACCGGAGCGCTCGTCGGTTTCGATCTCGGCCCGTGCGCGCACATAGATGCGCCCGCGGCCGGTGAAATAGGCCTCATGGATGCCCCGCACGCCGTTGATCAGCCCGGCAGTGGGGAAGTCGGGGCCGGGAAGGAGTTCCAGAATGTCCTTGATCGTGGCATCGGAGCGGTCGATCAACAGCAGGCAGGCGTCGATGACTTCCGTCAGGTTATGCGGCGGTATATTGGTGGCCATGCCCACGGCAATACCCGCCGAACCGTTGACCAGCAGATTCGGAATGCGGGCGGGAAAGACCGCCGGTTCCGTCTCCGACTCATCGTAGTTGGGAATGAAGTCGACCGTTTCCTTGTCGAGATCGGCCAGCAGTTCGTGGGCAATGCGCGACATGCGCACTTCCGTATAACGCATGGCCGCCGGGGCATCGCCGTCGACCGAACCAAAGTTACCCTGGCCATCGACGAGCATGTAGCGCAGCGAGAACGGCTGCGCCATACGGACGATGGTGTCGTATACCGCGGTATCGCCATGCGGGTGATACTTACCGATCACATCACCCACAATACGCGCAGACTTCTTGTATGGCCGGTTCCAGTCGTTGCCCAGCTCGCTCATGGCGTAGAGCGCGCGGCGATGCACCGGTTTCAGACCATCGCGAACGTCAGGCAGGGCGCGTCCCACGATGACGCTCATGGCGTAATCGAGGTACGACTGCTTCATCTCGTCTTCGAGATTGACCGGAAAAACTTCTTTGGCAAACTCGGCCATCAGTGACTGTCAGTGTCCCTTAATGTTCCGTCGTCGGGTGGTGCAGCGACAGGGTGATCGGGGCCGCCAGGACGGGCCGATCGCATCTGACCGCCGGATACGCAAAAAAACGTGCCTATACTAGCACACCGGTCATACCCACTGCATCCGGGAAAAACGGGCGCCAGGACTCTCTGAGACGCCGAGACAGGATCCTCTCGTTCATGCCAGCACCTGCGGTGCCGTCGAGTCCGGGCTGGGGCTGCGCGCCATCAGATCGGCCATCTTGTTTGCGTCCGGGTCACGGACCACCCCGTTCTCGGACACGATGGCGTCGATCAGATGCGCCGGGGTGATATCAAATGCCGGATTCCAGGCCTCGGCCCCGGCTGCGGCAACGGGTTTGCCGGCAAAACTGAGCACCTCTTCTTCTCCGCGCAACTCGATCGGGATACCGGTACCGTCCGGGATGCGCCTATCGATCGTCGAGGACGGGGCGACAACCATGAAGCCGATATCCAGCTGGCGGGCGGCCAGGGCCAGGGCGTAGGTCCCGATCTTGTTGGCGACGTCGCCATTCGCGGCAATCCGGTCGGCGCCGACGATCACCCAGTGCACCTTGCCACTGCGCATCAGATGCGCCGCCGCGCCCTCCACGATGAGGGTGACCGGTATGGCGTCGCGAAGCAGTTCCCAGGCCGTCAGGCGCGCACCCTGCAACCAGGGTCGGGTTTCATCCGCAAACACCCGCGCCAGCTTGCCGGCCTGCCAGGCACTGCGAATGACGCCCAGTGCGGTGCCGTAACCGCCGGTTGCCAGTGCACCGGCATTGCAGTGCGTCAGCACGCTTTGCCCCCGCTCGATCAGGGCCGCGCCCAGTTTGCCCATGCGCCGATTGGCCGCGATATCATCTTCGTGTATGCGGCGGGCTTCCTGCAGGAGCGCGGCCAGCGGGTCCCCGGGGCCCGCTGGCAGGCGACGAAGCATGCGCTCCAGTGCCCAGCCGAGGTTGACGGCTGTCGGCCGCGCCTTGCCGAGCGCGTCGAGGGCCGGTTCGAGCGCTGACCGCCAGCCCTGCGGATTGCGCGCATAGGCATCGCGCGCCGCGAGCACCACGCCGTAGGCCGCTGTGATACCGATTGCCGGGGCGCCGCGCACAACCATGTCGCGAATGGCCTCGGTGACCTGCGCGCTGGTTTCCAGCAGCAGATAGCGTTCCTCGGCAGGCAAGAGCCGCTGATCCAGCAGTCTCAGCCCCGCCTCGGTCCACTCGATTGCCTGTACGCCGTCCGCTGTTTCATTCATGCCGGATACCTCCTGGGGCCTGCCCGTTCGCGCCTGAGTTCCCTGTCTCAATGCCATTAGATTGGGTATACTTCCGCCGCGATTCTTCGCGTCGATCGTTCGTAACGGGAGTTTAACGGATAATCAATAACGAATTTTGTGGCGGCACGGGCGGCCACAAACACCTCTGGCGCACACCGGCAGCACGGACCGGTGGGCCTGTTTACGCGTAAGTTTAAGGAGTAAGACTCATGGAAATACCCGCCGAACTCACCGATCCGACACTCATACAGAAATTTGTGATCCCCTGGGCTATCCGTCTGGGTGTCGCCCTCGCCATCTTCATCATCGGTAAGTGGGTCGCCCGGATTATCACGCGCGCCGTTCAGAGGATCATGGGCAAGGCCGGTATGGACGCCATGCTCGCCAGGTTTCTCGGCAATATCCTCTACGCCGTCCTGCTGGTCGCCGTCATCATCGCGGCGGTCGACCAGCTGGGCGTCAACACGACCTCGCTGCTGGCGGTCTTCGGTGCGGCCGGTCTGGCGGTTGGTCTGGCACTGCAGAATTCGCTGTCCAACTTTTCGGCGGGCGTCATGCTGATTATCTTCCGCCCGTTCAAGGTTGGGGATTTTATTGAGGCCGCCGGTGTCAACGGCGTGGTGGAAGAGGTGCAGATCTTCAACACCGTTCTCAAGACACCCGACAACCGCGAGATTATCGTGCCGAACGGCCAGATCTACAGTGGCACCATCACGAATTTCTCGGCACGGGATACCCGTCGCATAGACCTGGTGTTTGGTATCGGCTACGCGGATGACATCAAGAAGGCCAAGCAGCTCATCGAGCAGATCATGACGGCCGATGACCGCATCCTCAAGGATCCCGCCGCGGCGATCGCGCTCGGCGAACTGGCCGACAGCAGTGTCAACATCAACGTCCGTCCGTGGGTCAAGAGCGAGAATTACTGGCCGGTGCGCGCCGATCTGCTGGAAAACGTCAAGGCGGCATTCGATGCAAATGGCATCAGCATCCCCTTCCCGCAGCGCGATGTGCATATGAAGCCGGCGAGCAGCGCAGCCTGAGCATGATTTCGAACCCGGCAGTCAAGCGGGGGCAGTGGCCCCCGTTTGTATCCGCCAGGCCGCTCGCAAACGGCCTGAATCCGTACCGCCCTGCAGGGCCGGCCTGCACATGCGAACAGTCGATACGCTGATCTCCGCTCGCTGGGTGATACCGGTCGAGCCCACCGGTGTGGTCTACGAGCATTACAGCCTGGCCATTCACGAAGGCCGCATACTGGATCTCCTGCCGGTTGATCGGGCTCGACAGGCCTATTCGCCGGCTATCACGGTGGATCTCGAACGACAGGCTTTGCTGCCGGGACTGGTGAACGCCCACACCCATGCCGCCATGTGTCTGCTGCGGGGGCTGGCCGACGACCTGCCCCTGATGGAGTGGTTACACGATCACATCTGGCCGGCCGAGCAGACATGGATCAGCGAGGAATTCATCCACGACGGAAGCCAGCTCGCCATCGCCGAGATGTTGCGCGGTGGGACGACATGCTTCAATGACATGTACTTCTTTCCCGAGGTCACGGCGCGCTGTGCCGCAAGCGCCGGCATGCGGGCGAGTATTGGTCTGATCCTGATTGATTTCCCCAGTGCCTATGCCGGTGACAGCGATGACTATCTGGCCAAGGGTCTGCAACTGCATGACGGGTATCGCCATCATCCCCTGATCAGTACCGCCTTCGCGCCCCACGCGCCCTATTCGGTGTCGGATGCGCCGCTCGAACGCGTGCGGGTGCTCGCCGATGAGCTCGATATCCCCATCCATATGCATGTGCACGAGATCGCGGATGAGGTTGAGCGTTCTGTCGCCGAGACCGGGCGCCGGCCGCTGGCTCGGCTCGATGCCCTGGGGCTGGTCTCGCCGGCGCTGGCGGCCGTTCACATGACGCAACTGCAGGCCGAGGAACTCGAGCTGCTCGCAGAACGCGGCGCCCGGGTTGTCCACTGCCCGGAATCCAACCTCAAGCTTGCCAGTGGCTTCTGCCCCGTGCAGCGACTCAGGAATGCGGGTATCCCGGTTGCTCTCGGTACCGACGGGGCTGCCAGTAACAACGATCTGGACATGTTCAGCGAAATGCGCAGCGCAGCGCTGCTGGCCAAGGCTGTGAGCGGGGACGCCAGTGCCCTGCCGGCGGACCAGGCGCTGCGCATGGCGACACTGGAGGGCGCAAGAGCCCTCGGCCTGGCGAATGATGTCGGATCACTGGAAGTCGGAAAATGGGCCGACCTGTGCGCCGTAAGACTCGACGACGTCGAATCGGAACCCCTTTACCACCCGGTTTCCCAGATCGTCTATGCCACCGGCCGCAAGCAGGTCACCGATGTCTGGGTCGCAGGCGAACACCTGCTCAAGGAAAGGACGCTCACAACGCTGGACAAGGACGCGATCCTGGCTCGGGCGCGGGAGTGGAAGCAGCGCATCGGGGCCTGAGCCGACTACGTTCTGAGTGCCCGTATTTTATTAGCCATGGAATCCACGGAAGAAATTCTTTTGGCTGGTCGTTCTTTCCGTGTTTTTCCGTGGATTCCGTGGCCCTAACATGCGTCATCTTCAGATTGAAGAAGCACCAGAGATGCACCCTTCAGGCCCGGGCCGCGGCTGTGACCCCCGCGTTGATATTGACCTTCAGCAGCAACACCATCCCCACCACAAACAGAACCAGCACGGACAGAATGCTGAGTCGGTTGCTCTGTGTCATCATGGCGATCCAACCCATCAATGCCGGACCCACCACGGCGGCAAACTTTCCCACCATGTTATAGAAGCCAAAGAATTCCGCTGCCCGAGCATGCGGAATCAGCCGCGCATACAGGGAGCGGCTCAGGGCCTGCACCCCCCCCTGAACCAGGCCGATCGCGACGGCAAGGACGTAGAACTGGTAGGCCTGGTTCATGGCCGCACCTCCCAGCGTCACCAGCACGTACACGGCGAGCGCCAGCAGGATGCCGCGTTTGACGCCGATCCGGTTGCCCAGGCGGCCGAATAACAACGTGGCCGGGAAACCGACGAACTGGGTGACCAGGAGTGCCAGGATCAGGCCGTTGGCGGGAAAACCCAGCGCGAGTCCGTAGTCGACGGCCATGCGAATGATGGTGTCCACGCCATCGATGTAGATCCAGTAGGCGATCAGAAACAGAAAGGTATGGGGCAGCTTGCCGATATCCCGGATGGTTTGCGCGAGCCGCTGCAGGTCGGCGAGGATCCCGTGCAGCGCGAGCTGGCTGGCCCGCGGTTCGCGGGGTTCCTCGACAAACAGGAACAGCGGGATCGAGAACACGGCCCACCAGATCGCGACACTCAGAAAGGCCAGACGCACGGCCTGGGCAGGGTCATCCAGACCAAACCAGTGGGGTTTCTGAACGACCAGTACGTTGCAGGCAAACAGCAGGCCGCCACCCAGATAACCCAGCGCAAAACCCCGTGCCGACAGGCGGTCGTAGTCACGCGGCTGGGCCACGAACACGAGTAAGGAATCGTAGAACAGATTGCCGCCGGAAAACCCGAGGACGCCACAGACATACAGCAGCACCGCCAGGGCCCACTGGCCCTCCGCCACGAAATACAGCGCTCCGGTCATCACGACCCCGAGGGATGTAAACAGCAGCAGCAGGGCCTTGCGTCGTTCCAGGCGATCCGCCACGGCGCCGAGCAGCGGTGAAAGGAAAACGACGATGAGGCTGGCGATCGAATTGGCCACACCGAGGCGGAAGGTGCTTTCCGTGACGCTGACCCCGGTGTTCCAGTACTGCTTGAAGAATACGGGAAAGAACCCGGCCATCACGGCGGTCGCAAAGGCCGAATTGGCCCAGTCATAAAAAGCCCACGACCAATGCGAGCGAAACGCCGGATTGTTCATCCGTCAGGCAGCCCTGCCGGGGCCCGACTGCGGCGGTAAGCCCCGCAATCACTCATCGACAAAGGGCAGGGGTATATCGAACAAGACAGCGAGAATCGTGGCGGCGAGCACCAGCGCCGCCAGAATCAGTACGACCATGAGATGTTTTTCGTAATTGAGCATTTCCGACTCTTCCCTCCTCCCCTCGAACCGGCAACCGGGCCGGGCTCAACTGCCGCCTCGCCAGCGCAGCCCGCCAGGCCGTACCCGCAGATCGCAGGGACGCTACGCCGGGCCAGGGAACGCGCCAGAGCGCGGCCTGCCTGCACGGACGACCGGTTCGATCCGGCGCCGCTTTCAGGGTATGCTAGCGGACGATGAGCACAGCCGCCCACAACGTCGATTCCGGCGAGATTGCCAAGTTCGAGGCGCTCGCCTCGCGCTGGTGGGATCCGACCAGCGAGTTCAAACCCCTGCATGATATCAATCCTTTGCGCCTGGCGTATATTACCGAACGGATTGAGCTGGCCGGCCTGCGGGCCGTCGATATCGGCTGTGGTGGCGGTCTTCTGGCCGAAGGCCTGGCGCGCGCGGGTGCCCGCGTGACCGGGATCGATATGGGCGAAGCGCCGCTGTCGGTCGCCAGACTGCATCTGCTCGAATCCGGGCTCGAGGTCGATTACCGTCAGTCCACCGCCGAAGAACTGGCGAAATCGGAGCCGGCGAGTTTCGACGTGCTGGCCTGCCTGGAGATGCTCGAGCATGTCCCCGACGCGGCCTCGGTCGTCGCCGCCTGTGCCGACCTGGTGCGCCCGGGAGGCAAGGTGTTTTTTTCGACCATCAATCGCAACCCCAAGTCATACCTGTTCGCGATCATCGGTGCGGAATACCTTTTGCATCTTTTACCCAAAGGCACCCATGACTACCGAAAGTTTATCCGGCCCTCCGAACTGGAACGCTGGGCACGGAACAGTGGTCTTCAGATCGAGGATATTACCGGCATGACCTATAACCCCCTGACCGGGACCTATCGTCTCGGCGATGATGTCGATGTCAACTACCTGGCCTGCTTCGGGAAGACCTGACAGCGGATCCGCCAGAGTCAGCCTCGTATTGACGGACCCAGAGCCGCATGGCCATTCGCACGGTGCTTTTCGATCTTGACGGGACGCTGCTCGATACGGCGCCCGATCTCACTTATGCACTCAATCAGGTGTTGAGGGAAGCATCGCGACCCGCGCTGTCCCTCGCCGCCTTGAGACCGCTTGTCTCACACGGTGCCAAGGCGCTCATCCGCTACGCATTCAGCCTGGAACCCGGCGAACCGGGATTCGAGACACGGCGCGAGCGCTTGCTCGAGGTCTACCGCGCCAACCTGGCCCGCGAAACGCGACCCTTTCCCGGCATACTCGAGGTCCTCGATATCCTCGAGGCGCGTGGCCTGAACTGGGGCGTCGTGACCAACAAGCCGTCCTGGCTGACGGAACCCCTGCTCGCAGCGCTTGCGCTGCTCGATCGTGCCGCCTGTGTGATCAGCGGTGATACGGCCGAACACGCGAAACCGCATCCGGCTCCCATGCTGCTGGCGTGCAGGCAGGCAGGGAGCCAGGCATTCGAGTGCCTGTATATCGGCGACGCGCAACGCGACATAGAGGCGGGCCGAAATGCCGGGATGCGCACCCTGATCGCCGGCTTCGGCTACGTTCCCCCGGACATCGACATCAAGGTCTGGAACGCAGACGGTATTATCGAGCGCCCGCAGGAGATCCTCGAGTGGCTGGACTTCTGTACACAGCCTGAGGCGGGTATCCGGCCGTGAAGGTGTTCCTGATCGTCACGCTGCTTGCAGGTGCGCTGAGCCTGGTTTTCCTCATCGCCGGTCTTTCCGCGCTGCGGCGCGGCCGGGCCGTCCGCCTGGCCAATCATCTGCTGTTTGCCCTGCTGAGTTTCACCCTGGCCGCACTGTTCGCAACGCTTGCGATCTCAACGCGCGGCTACCAGGCATTGACCGAGGAACAGACCATCGCCACGGTTACCACCCGACAGACGGGCCCACGGCAATTCGAGGCGCGCTTCACCTTCGGCGATAAGCCCGAGAAGGTGTTCGAACTGGCGGGCGACGAGCTCTATGTTGATGCCCACATACTGAAATGGCAGCCAGTCGGAAATATCCTCGGACTGAAAACCGTCTATGAGCTCGACCGGGTGGCCGGCCGTTACAGCCAGCTGGAGGATGAACAGTCCCTGCGGCGGACGGTCTATTCGCTGGCCGACAACAAGCCGCTGGATCTCTTCGACCTGCGCCGGCGCTACCGCTTCCTCGGGCCGCTGGTTGATGCGGAATACGGTTCCGCGACCTTCGTGCCGGCGATGCACGAGGGGCGCTATACGCTGCGAGTCTCCACCTCCGGCCTGTTAATACGAAAATTGAAAAATCAATAAGATGGGCTATACTCTTCAGCCAGGCTCTCATGGCACTGGATCCGATGACATTGCTCCTCCTGACGGCGGCCCATGCCGCGCTGGTGGGTGCGCTCGCCGCGTATCTGATCCTGCAGCGAAAACTGTCCCAGTATCGCGACCTCAATCGACACCTGGCCGCTGAAGCCGGTGCCGAGCGGCGTGCGGCGCTGGCCAGGCAGGCCGCTTTCGATGCGGCACAAAAACAGCTCAACCATACCTTCAGTTCCCTCGCGACCGATGTCCTGCGGCATAACAGTTCGGACTTCCTGCGACTCGCCGAGCAAAACCTCAAGCAGTTTCAGGTTCAGGCCCAGGGCGAGTTCCGGCAACGCGAACAGGCCGTGGAGAATCTCGTCAAACCGATTCATGAGACGCTGGAAAAGGCGGAGGCCCAGATTCGCCGCATGGAACACGATCGCAAGGAGGCCTACGGGTCGCTGACCAGGCATCTCGAGACCATGGCTGAGGCGCACCAGCTCCTGCAAAGTGAGACGCGCAATCTGGTACAGGCATTGCGCCGACCGGAGGTCCGCGGTCAATGGGGGGAAATGACGCTCAAGCGGCTTGCGGAACTCGCCGGCATGGTCGAGTACTGTGACTTCTTCGAACAGGCGCATGTTCAGACCGATGCCGGGGCCATGCGCCCGGACATGATCGTGCGCATGCCGGATGCGCGCGAGATCATCGTGGATGCCAAGACCCCCCTGGATGCCTACCTGCGTGCCGTCGAGGCGCCGGACGATGCCGCGCGTGATGCTCACCTCAGGCACCATGCCCGCAAGGTCCGCGAGCGGGTACGGGAACTTGCCGGCAAGGCCTATTGGCAGCAGTTTGCCTGTGCACCTGATTTTGTCGTGCTGTTTATCCCCGGTGAGCAGTTTCTCAGTACCGCACTCGATATGGACCGCAAGCTGCTCGAAGATGCCCTCTCGGACAAGGTAATCCTGGCGACACCGACCAGCCTGGTTGCCCTCTTGCGGGCGGTAGCCTACGGCTGGCGGCAACTTGCCCTGGCGGAAAACGCCGAGCACATTCGCACCGTCGGTGAGGATATGTACGCCCGCCTGACCAGCTTCGCCGAACACCTTGCCCAGCTGGGTAAGAGCCTCGACAGCAGCGTGCACTCGTTCAACCGGGCCGTCGGGTCGTTTGATACCCGGGTTCTTCCGGGCGCCCGCAAGTTTACCGAGATGGGGATTTCCGCCAGAAAGGACGTGCCGGAGCTGCACCCGATCGAACGCGCTGCGCGGGAAATCCAGTCGCAGACAACACTCGCCTAGCCCGCATTTCTCACCGGGATAGGCATTGCCTGATTACACACTGTCTTTTTCCTGATCCGCACTCTGTTCTTTACCTCAGGCATTATGTGACTCTATCGCCGCCCGGTGAGAAATGCGGGCTAGGAGCCTGTCGGACTTAGGGGTTCGTGACGAGGCAGGTGGGAGAGCGAGCACAAAGCATCACGATTTCGAGGCGCATAGTGGGCCCTACGCAACGAGAAAGCGGGAGGCTTTGGGCCGCTCTCCCACCGCCGCAGTAGCATCAGCCTAAGTCCGACAGGCGCCTAGACATCAGGTCGCGTGGTAGCGGCGCCTGTCGATCTGGCTGGCGCTAATACCAGCCCAATACGATTAATGCCCGCAACATAACGTCATCCAGACGCGACTGGCGATACACGCCGGGGTTAAGCGCATAGCGGATCCGTGCGGTCAGGGAGCGCTTTGATGCGAGAAAACGGGCCAGCAGCTGGCGCCTGCCATGCGAAAGTCTATCGGCGTAAATCGACGCAAACTCCTGCGCCTGGGCATGAATCCTGAAGGCATCACGCCGGTTGGCCCAGAATCGCCGCGCGCGCCGCGCGATGTTGTCGCTGAACGACACCGCCGCGCCGGTCTCATTGCCGCCGTGCAGCCGGTACTTTAGCGTGGGTGACTCATCGTAAATCACCACACCGAATGCGGCGACGACCAGGTAACACCACCAGTCGTGCATCACGCGGTTGCCTGGCAACCGGCTGACAATCATGTCTCTTGCGGCCCGATTCAGTACGACGGTGCATCCCGTAGCGCAGTTCTCGACCAGAGCATTCTGAAACAGCAACTCCCGGCGCGGAAGTCGCGAGTATCTGAGATGGGCCAACTCCTCATTGACATACTCCAGCCGGGACGTGTAAAGCGACGGGACACCCGGCTGCACTGCTGAGAGTTTTGAAACTGCGCGCTCAATTTTGTCCGCGTACCAGACATCATCCTGATCACAGAAAGCGAAATACTCACTGTCCTCCCCGCCACCTTGAAGCAGACAGAAGAAGCTCGCCGCAATGCCGAGTCGCTCACCGGAATGCAGATGGATGTTCGGGTATTTTGCGGCATAGCGCTTGAGGATCGATCCGGTGCCGTCAGACGAGCCATCGTCCCGGACATGAATGGTCAAATGCCGATACGTCTGACAGACGAGGCTGTCAAGCTGATCAGAAAGATGCGCGCTTCCATTGAAGGCCGACAGCAGTACGCTGACCTCCGGAACCCTTCCCGTCATCCACAACTACCGTGTTTTTTCACTACGTGCTCCGATCACCCTGTGTGGCAGTGCAGATATCGCGCAATGTCTAGGGTTTGCTGACCGCCACGCTCGTTAACGCAACAGTCTCACCGCTCTGATTCCGGATGCGGAAGAACACCCTGTTCACGGCCGGATCGAAGGCAATCGGAACATCCGCGCTGATGAATACGGCAAAGGTGGGGGTCTCTCCGGCGCCTATGCTGAGGTTCAAGGGACCCGTCGTCGGCACGGCCGGGTTGATACAGCTACCGGTGCCTGGGTCAGTCTGGCAGATCGACAGTGTCACGGGTAGCGCCGCGCTACCCGTATCCGCGGAAACCTCCAGGGTACCGGCCGTACCCACGTTAGCCGTGGCAACGGCAAATGCCCCGGCACTCGCCAGTACCACCTGTCCTGGGGGACTGCTGGCTGCCAGGGCGATCACATCAGGCCCGGGTACTGCGGTAGCGGACAGGATGAACGTGTTCACGCCCGGAATCACGCTGGCGCGGCCCGCGCCGTTGCATGAGAAATCAAAGCTGATCTCCGTGGCAGGGATTGCCTGCGCCGGCGTAAAGGCGATCAAAAAGCTCCGTGATGCGCCCGCACCCAGGTCCACTGCTGTGTCGGGTGTTCCTGTCAGCGTATTGGTTGCCGGATCGGTGGTCTGGTAGAGGAAACTTGCAGCAACCGGCGTCGCAGGCGCGATGCTGCAACCGGACAGCGGTACGCTGCCGGTGTTAATCATTGTCGCAAAGGCCGTTGCCGTTCCTCCGAGCGCTACCGCGCGGCTGCCAGGCAGGATCGATGCCACGTTGCGGGCTGCCTCCGCGATGACAAACAGCGAAAAGCTATCGATGCCCATCACCGTGATTTCATTGCGCAGGAGATCCTGTTCCTGGGCGCTCCCCGCCACGACCCAGGTATCCGCAGCGCCTGTTGCAGAGGCGAACACCACCAGCCGTCCCTCGTCGGCCGTGCCTAGTTCGGCATCGGTGTACCCGAAGGTTATGTCGGCCGTGAAGCCGTTCCGATCGCTGGCAAGTTGCCATTGCAGGGGTAATACCGACACGGCGGCCTGAGGCGGATTGGCCACTGTGCCGCGGGTCAAGGTCACCGCGTCCGTGGACGCGGCCGACCCCGATGCGTAGTCGATTTTGGCCCGTATCACTGGCCCGAAATCCGTCGCTGGGGCATCGCCCTCAGTACTGTGCTCGGTGCGTGTGCTGCTGAGCGCCGCCGTCAATCCGAATATCGCCGCGCTGTAGCCGGCGTTGTTGTCTCCGCCAATCGACGGATTGTCCCCAAGATTTGCGGACGCCGCATATTCGGGCACACCGTTGCGGTCCAGGTCGCCCCCCGCTTCGGCCGAATAGCCCCACAGATCGCCGGGGCTGTCGCGCACAACGATGAGATCGGCCACCTCCCTGGGATCAGTCAGCTGTTGTCCGGCAAGCGTCTGAGACCCGTGAAAGAGAAATACCAGACCATCGTTGACAGCGGCGTTATCCACGGCGCCGGGCGGCACGGATTCCGGTGCGCTCAGGATCAGATCATCGAACCCGTCACCCGTGACATCGGCGCTTGCCACCGAGAAACCGAACGCCACAAATTCCTCTGTCCCGGTGATCCGTGTGTCTCCGAAAGTGGCGGGTGGACGGTTCAGATCAACCACCGTGCCAGGCAGGGTGGCACTGCCATATAACGCGTACACCTCGCCGACCTGGAAATTGTCGCCCACTCCTTTGATGCCCGTGGCGCTCATTACGACATCGTCGAAGCCGTCATTGTTGATGTCCCCGCTGGCCACGCTCGCGCCCAACCAGCTGTTTGCGACGCGTCCAAAGATACGTGTCTCGCCGGCGGGGCCAACGGCGTCGGTCGTGCTGCTCAGATCGACGATCGTACCCGCCAGGCTGTCGCGACCGTAGATCACGTAGGTGGCGCCGCGATCCGTTGTGAACAGCGCGTTGGCCCGATCGGCACCAATGATCACATCATCAAAGCCGTCGCCGTTGATATCCCCGCTGGCCACCGAGGAGCCGGTCTCGTCCCCGCTGCGGTCGCCGAAGATGCGCGTTTCCAGCGCCGCCCCGATGGCGCCGTCGGTGTTCAGATCGATCGTGGCGCCGCGCAGCCCGGCATGACCATAGATGACAAACACCGTACCCCCCTGATGGCTTGCGCCGGGCGAGGCCCCCGGCGCACCGATGATCAGGTCGTCATTACCATCGGCATTGATATCGCCACTGGCCACCGACCAGCCGGTGCGCTCCTGCGCATTGTCACCCAGGATCGTGGTCTTGTCCGCGGCCTGGGCCAGATCGACAACGGTCCCCGGCAGGGTCTTTGCGCCGTAGACGATGACCACCTCACCGGTGCCGGGACCCTGCGTATTGCCGTCCGGTGCGCCGATGATCAGGTCGTCGAGGCCGTCGCCGTCGACATCACCACTGGCAACCGCATGTCCCAGCATCGCTCCCTCGGTTGTCGCCAGGATGCGGGTCTCGCCGGCAGCGGAAATCGCGCCATCCGTGTTCAGATCCACCGACGAGGCCGGCAGGTCTGAGCGTCCGAACAGCACGACGACCTCCCCGCTCGTGAATCCGGCGGGCGAATTTGCAGAAGGCACGCCAAGGATCATGTCGTCGAATCCATCGCCGTTGACGTCGCCAAAGGCGAGCGCGTCGGTTATCCCGGCACCCAGACTGTCAGCGGAATCGTCACCGAATACGCGCAACACCGGCTGAGACTCCGTCCCTGGCGGGACGTCGAGGCGCAGAAGATCGGGGGGAGTGGCCGGCGCGCCGGTAAGCTGGTCTATCCGCACCGCCGTTGGCTGAGGGGGCGTGTCGGGGCAGAACCGCGCGCGCACGAGCTCATCCGTCTGAAATGCACTCAGCGCAATGGGGTCGCCGTTGGCGTTATTCAGAATCGTATCCGGATCGACGGTCAGGCCAAGGCCGTCGACGATGACCTCGCCGCTCCGCGAATCGAGGGGGTCGAGACTGACCGAATCGATGGTGCCGTCGATTCGTTGCTCGTTGTCGCAGGTTACCGCGATGACCCCAGTTATAAACAGAAAATGTATGACCAGAAAGAACCCAGCGAAAACCTTCACGGGCGTCATGGCTAATCCCCCAACTTTAGTTGTCTTGTTTGTATTAGTTGTCTTATTTGTGTGGCGGGCTGAAGATCTCCACGTGTCCTATGGTCTGACCTTCAGGAAATGGACACAGTCCCATGCAGTTCAGGTCCCGTCGACTCGCTGACTCCCCATCTGTATTCTTATAGCCTGGTTTATACTCTGGCGCCACCCTTGACCGAATCAGCCCCTCATTACTCGAGGCAACAAAACCAATCCGTCGCCGGCGTCAGCGGTGTGCGCGACGATTCGCTCAGAACTCCTTACCAGTTCCTGGTCTTTGCCTGCCGGTAACCCGCCATGCCTGCCTCCCTCTCAGAAGTCTCAACGCTTGGCAGTGTGGCTGTGCTGATCGCACAGGCCTTGCGCAGCTACGACTGTGATCCGGCCCCGCTCTTTGCCGAGGCCGGAATCGATATGCACCAGATCAGTGACCCCAATGTGCGGTTTCCCACGCTGCGCATGCAGCATCTGTGGCGGCTTGCGATCGAGGCCACAGGCGATCCCTGCTTCGGGCTGACGGCGGCCCGGCAGTTTCAGCCTGTGGCCCTGCAGGGACTCGGGTTTGCCTGGCTGGCGAGCGACACGCTGCGCGATGCCCTCGCCCGCCTGGCGCGTTATTCCCGCTTGATCAACGCAGTCATCGACATCCGGCTGGAGGATGTCGATAACCGGGTTGAGCTGGTGGTGCGGGGGCCGGATGTCTGGCCGGACTACGTGCCTGCGGCGACCGATCTGGGCATGGCGGCATTCCTGCAGATGTGCCGGATCACCGCCGGCGCTGCCATCAACCCGGTACGGGTTGCCCTGCAACGTCCCATGCCGGCCTGTGCCGCTCGTTTCGATGAGTTCTTTGCCGCCCCCATCGAGTACGGCGCACCGGATAACCGGCTGTGCTTTGACAGACAGCTCATCGACAGCCCGCTGGCGAGTGCACATCCGGAGCTCGCCCGCGTCAATGACCAGACGGTTGTGGAATATCTCGCGCGGTTTGACCGGGCGAATGTCACCATGCAGGTGCGCGCCCGGATTATCGAGCAACTCCCGGACGGCGCGCCCCACCAGGACGCCATTGCCGATGCCCTGCATGTCAGCCCCCGGAGTCTGCAGCGAAAGCTCAAAGACGAAGCCACCAGCTTCAGGAGCCTGCTGGAAGATACCCGCCGCGAGCTGGCGATGCAGTACATACGCGAGTCCTACCGCTCGATTGGTGAGATTACCTACCTGCTCGGGTTCTCCGAACCCGGCAACTTTACCCGCGCCTTCAGGCGCTGGACCGGCAGGTCGCCGGTCGAGTTCCGGGAGGCTGGCTAGCCCGCATTTCTCACCAGGATGACACGCCCTCGCTTGATCTTTGAATCCACAAACCATTTTCCTCAGTCGGAAATACAGCCCGTATTCCGCTCCATCGGAAAATGGTTTGTGAATCCAAATCTCTGCGCGATCATCGTGCCCCCCGGTGAGAAATGCGGGCTAGCCCACATTTCTCACCGGGCGGCGATAGAGTCACAGAATGCACTGAGGTAAGGAACAGAGTGCACATCAGGAAAAAGACCGTGTGTAATCAGGCAGTGCCTATCCCGGTGAGGAATGCGGGCTAGCCCCCCTGCCCGCTCCGGCATTTTCCCGAGGGCGACCTTCAGCCCTCCGGCCCGATGGTCACCTCGCCGTGCATGTACGCCTGCAGCGCGCGGGGAATCGCTATGGAGCCGTCGGCCTGCTGATAGTTTTCCATTACCGCAACCAGGGTGCGCCCGGCAGCCAGCCCCGAACCATTGAGCGTATGGACCAGCTCCGGTTTGCCGGTTTCCGGATTGCGCCAGCGCGCCTGCATGCGCCGGGCCTGGAAATCCTCGAAGTTGCTGCACGACGAGATCTCCCGGTACTTGCCCTGACCCGGCAGCCAGACTTCCAGGTCATAGGTCTTGGCCGCGGAAAAACCCGTGTCTCCTGAGCACAAGGCAACCACTCGATAGGGCAGTTCCAGTTTCTGCAGGATGGCCTCGGCATGAGCGGTGAGTTCCTCCAGCGCGGTATAGGAGTCCGCCGGCCGTACGATCTGTACCAGTTCCACCTTCTCGAACTGGTGTTGCCGGATCATGCCGCGCGTATCCTTGCCGTGGGAGCCTGCTTCCGAGCGGAAACAGGGCGTGTGCGCGACAAACCGCAGGGGCATCTGCTCGGCCTCGACGATTTCCCCACGCACGATATTCGTGATCGGGACCTCGGCCGTCGGTATCAGGTAATAAGCCGGTTCACCCCGGGTCGCGAAGAGATCGGCCTCGAATTTGGGGAGCTGCCCGGTTCCGCGGAGGCTGTCCGCGTTGACCAGGTAAGGCACGTAGGTTTCCTGATAGCCGTGTTCACGGGTGTGTACGTCCAGCATGAACTGGATCAAGGCGCGATGCAGCCGGGCGATGGCGCCGCGCATGACGGCAAAACGTGCGCCGGAGAGTTTCGCCGCCGTCTCGAAGTCGAGCAGACCGAGCGCGTCTCCCAGATCGACGTGGTCACGCGCGGCAAAATCGAGGCTTGACGGCTCACCCCAGCGACGCAGCTCCTGGTTGCTGTTCTCATCGGTGCCGTCGGGCACGCTCTCGTGAAGGATATTTGGTATCCCCATGAGAATGGCGTTGAGTTGGTCCTGCAGTGCCTCCAGATCCTGCCTGGCCTCGTCGAGCTGCGATCCCAGCCCTGCCACTTCGTTCAGCAAGGGCTGGATGTCCTCCCCTGCCGCCTTGGCCGTGCCGATTGCCTTCGAGCGGCGGTTGCGTTCGGCCTGCAGTTCCTGGGTGCGGACCTGAATCCTCTTGCGGCTTTCCTCCAGCGCCTGCAGACGCTCGGTATCGAGCTGAAAGCCGCGCCGTGCGAGCTGCGCGGCAGTGTCATCCAGGTCGGTTCTCAGGCGTTTCGGGTCGAGCATGGCTGATCAGCGTATGAAATCCGGCCGCAGTATAACGCATCCTGTTCGCTGGATGCCTGGCGTTTAGACGTGCAGTCGCGCCGACCAGCTGACCATATGGCCGGGTTCGATCACCGTACTCAGGTGTTCGAGGATCAGTGCGGCCTTCGCGGGCTCATCGAAGAATTCGATGATTACGGGCAGATCCAGTGACATGTCCAGCAAGGATGACGAGTGTACATGGCCCGATTTGCCGAAGCCGCTGATGCCGCGAAATACGGTCACGCCACGGACTTTTTCCTCATCGTGCAGCCGTTCGATCAAGGCGTGCTTCTTGCCTTTCTCTTCCGTCAGATAGATGCGAACGAAGGTCACTTCGATGGTATTCATAGTTGTCTCCCCAGGAGCAGGCCGAAGGCGGCCGCTCCTACGCAAAGGATTACGCTGAGCAGTGCATTGAGCACTGCCTTGACCGTCTCACCGGACTCGATGAGGTTCAGCGTCTCGATCGAAAAGGTGGAAAACGTTGTGAATGCGCCAAGCAGTCCGATCAACACAAAGGCGCGTGCGGCCGGTCCCGTTGCCAGGCGCTCGATCAACAGGACATAGAGTAGGCCCATTGCCAGACTGCCGATGACATTGACGGCCAGGGTGCCATAGGGAAAGCCGCGACCGATGAGCAAATAGACGCCGTGTGAGACCCAGTAGCGGAGCAGTGCGCCCAGCGCCCCTCCGGCGGCGATCGCGACAAGCTCTTGCATCAGCAATCTACCGCACGTTTACCGGAGTCGCAATCGGCTGGAACGAGCGACCGCACAGCCGCGCCGCCCCTTTGCAGACAGTAACGCCCGGCCTCACGGGTGCAAGGCCGGGCGCGCGAACACGAGAGAAACCCGTGAACTAGTTCTTGATGACCTTGATCTCAACGCGACGGTTGAGGGCCTGTCCTGCCTTGGTGGCGTTGTCCGCAATGGGATCCTCTTCACCCAGGCCCTTGACAATGATCGAGTCGGGCCGCACATCGTGCGTCCCCATGAGGTAATCGGCAACCGACTGGGCTCGGCGCTCCGACAGATTCTGGTTGTACTCGGCCGGGCCGGTGGAATCCGTATAACCGCTTATGACGATCTCCTCAACGTTCTGACGCAGCAGCGGCCGATGCGGCGCGAGCACCTCGGCGACATTATCGAGCTCGGCCTTGTAGGCAGGGGTCAGCTCGGCGCTGTTGAAGGGGAACTGCACATTGTTGATGGTCACCTTTTCCAGAACGATTTCTTCTGCCGCCAGTACCTGGCCACCGCGGGTGATTTCTGCCGCCTCCTTGATCGTCACGTCGGAGACCCCGGCGCCCTCGTCCACCTCGACACTCTTTTCGACAGTCTCTTCGTAGCCGCATTCGCTGAGGTATTCGCTGCTGTCCTGGTACGGGGTGCGAACGCAGCCGTCGTAGGGGGTCTTCACGGCGGGCCCGTCCGGGCTCTTGGCATAGCCTTCAACCTCGCCCACCGCTGCAGCCGCCGCGCCCCTGGCTGAACTGGTGTCGGCGGCCCATGCTGCCGACACACCGATCGCTGATGCCAGGCCGATACTCACTGCGGTTATCAGATGTTTCCTCGCTGCCATGGTTTGTTCCTTCCTGATTGAGTAATAAATTCCTGAAATTGAATAAGTTGAAGCATCGCTCGCACGCGCCTGGAGGCGTATGATCCCATTGCGAATAGGAGAATTCAAGCATTTCGTTATATTCGCCGAATGCCAGGTCGACCCCGGGCGAGGCAGAGAAATTCCCGCGCTAGTCGCGCCGGACCTTCTGACCCTTCTGATCCAGGGATCTCAGATAATCCAGTTTCTCGCGTATCCGCTGTTCGAGACCCTGGGAGCCCGGATAGTAATAGCGGCGCTCACGCAGCTCATCGGGAAAATAGCACTCCCCCGCCGCATAGGACTCGGGTTCATCGTGCGCATAGCGGTATGCCGTGCCGTGACCAAGTTCCTTCATGAGCCGGGTCGGCGCGTTGCGAAGATGCAGGGGCACGTCCAGTGAGCCATGCTGCTTTGCATCCTTCATGGCTGCCCCGAATGCCTTGTAGACGGCGTTGCTCTTGGGTGCGCAGGCCAGGTAGACGACCGCCTGGGCCAGTGCCAGCTCGCCTTCCGGGCTACCCAGTCGCTCTTGAACATCCCAGGCGCTGAGTGCGAGCCCGAGTGCCCTCGGATCTGCCGTGCCGATATCCTCGGACGCCATGCGCACGATGCGGCGTGCCAGATACGTGAGATCACAACCGCCATCGAGCATGCGTGCGAGCCAGTACAGTGATGCGTCGGGAGCGGAGCCACGGACCGATTTGTGCAGCGCCGAAATCTGGTCGTAGAACGCCTCCCCGCCCTTGTCAAAGCGCCGTACCCCGCCCGAGACTACCTCGTTGACGACACTCTCCGGAATCACTTCCCGTCCGTTCACGGTTTCAGACAGATCGGAGGCAATTTCCAGCAGATTCAGTGCGCGCCGGGCGTCGCCATCCGCGGCCTGCGCAATACGCTCGCGCAGTTCCTCGGTGAGCGACAAGTCCCTTGCCCCCAGTCCCCGTTCCTCGTCGAGCGCCTGATCGATGATGGCGCGGATACTTGCCGTGTCGAGGCGCCTCAGCACATAGGTGCGGGCGCGGGACAACAGGGCGTTGTTCAGCTCAAACGAGGGATTTTCCGTTGTTGCCCCGACAAAAATGAGGGTTCCATTTTCCACGTAAGGGAGAAAGGCATCCTGCTGGGCCTTGTTGAAGCGGTGCACCTCGTCGACAAACAGAATCGTCTGCCGGCCATAGGCCTGCCGCAGCGTTGTTGCCCGCTCCGTCGCCTGACGAATGTCCTTGACGCCCGCCAGTACCGCCGAGAGTGTCAGGAACTCCGCATCCGATACCTCGGCCAGCAGCCTGGCAAGGGTCGTCTTGCCGGTACCCGGCGGCCCCCAGAACACCATGGAGTGCAGTCGGCCCTTCTCGATCGCCAGACGTAAGGGCTTGCCGGGGCCAAGCAGGTGCTCCTGGCCGACCAGGGTCTCCAGGGAATGCGGCCGCATGCGGTCCGCGAGGGGCTGGTAGACATCACTGGCATCAGGCATAAAAGCGCGACGGATCAGGGATCAGGCGTACCGATCAGATCGACACCCGGCGGCAGGCTGAACTCGAAGAGTGAGTCTTCAACCGGACCGTTTCGGTTGACCTCGGAGAAGCTGATGCGGGTTACCTGATCGAAGGTGTCGATCAGTTCCATTGCCATCAGCATATCCGCCTTGAAGGCGAGCCGTATTTGCTGAAACTGCATCTCGGTATCATGCGGACTCAACTCCACCCCGGCAATTCCCTCAGTGGCCCCCAGTTCGCTGACATGGAACAGTTCTCTGGGTGGCTGTTTCTGGCTGAGCAGTACGGCAGGCGTCCCCGCGATCACGTCACCGAGCGGTTTCACAGTTGCCTGTTCCAGGTCGGCATCATAGGTCCACAGGTGTTTGCCATCACCCAGAATGACCTGCACATAGGGCGTTGCGTAATCCCAGCGGAAACGCCCGGGGCGCTTGATCACCACCGTGCCGGTTGCGGTCTGCTGAACGGATCCCTCAGCGTCGCGGACGACCTGTGTGAAGTCGGCGGAAAAGGTCTTCAGATCGGCGAAGAAGCGGTCCATCTGTTCGCCACCGGATTCCGCGGCGGCCGCGACACCGGCCAGCGTCGAGAACAGGAACAGTACGCGAATGAGCACGTGCGCCATCGGTAGGTGTGTTTTTCGGATCACGATTGGTCCTGATGACTGTGACAGCGTAGGGATGGGTCTCGTCATAGCGCTGTCGCTGATTTTACCAGGAGACAGAAGCCAGAATACAGGAGACAGAATACAGAATACAGGAGACAGGAGTCAGGAGTCAGGAGTCAGGAGTCAGGCTGTCGGGTTCAGGATATTCGGGCTAGCCGTCGGGCGGCGGTGCCGCGAGCACTTCCCGGCTGCCGTTGGACTGTAGGGGACCAACGATACCGGACATCTCCATCGCCTCGATCATGCGCGCCGCGCGGTTGTAGCCGATCTTGAGACGGCGCTGGACGCCCGAGATCGAGGCGCGGCGTGACTCGGTTACGATCCGGACGGCCTGATCATAGAGCGGGTCTGACTCTGTGTCATCGCCCGCGGGCGCCTCGCCGGGCAATTCCCCGCCGGGAATATTGTCCTGGAGTATCTCCTCGATATAGTCGGGTTCGGATGTGCCCCTGAGGTGCTTGACGACGCGATGCACCTCCTGGTCCGATACGAAGGCGCCGTGCACGCGCGTGGGCAGGCCCGTGCCCGGCGCCAGATACAGCATGTCACCGTGTCCCAGCAGCTGCTCGGCGCCGCCCTGATCCAGAATCGTGCGCGAATCAATCTTGCTGGATACCTGAAACGCGATACGGGTCGGGATGTTGGCCTTGATGAGCCCGGTGATGACGTCGACCGAAGGTCGTTGCGTGGCAAGAATCAGATGCACGCCGGCGGCACGGGCCTTCTGCGCGAGCCGGGCAATCAGTTCCTCGACCTTCTTGCCGACGACCATCATCATGTCGGCCAGCTCGTCGACGACCACTACAATGAACGGCAGTTTTTCCAGCGTCGGTGCCGGGGCTTCGGGATCCAGCGCCTGTTCCGGATTATAGAGGGGGTCCGGGATCGGCTCACCCTTGTCGATGGCCTCCGTGACCTTGCGGTTGTAGCTGGCGATGTTGCGCACACCCAGCGCGGCCATCAGCTTGTAGCGCCGCTCCATTTCGGCAACACACCAGCGCAGCGCGTTTGCCGCCTCCTTCATGTCGGTTACCACCGGCGTCAACAGATGCGGGATGCCCTCGTAAATTGACAGTTCGAGCATTTTCGGATCGATCATGATCATCCGCACGTTGGTGGGTAGCGTCTTGTAGAGCAGGCTCAGGATCATGGCGTTGATTGCCACTGATTTGCCTGATCCCGTCGTACCCGCCACCAGCAAATGGGGCATGCGCGCCAGATCCACCACCACCGGGTGGCCGCTGATATCCTTGCCAAGCGCGAGGGTCAGCGGCGATGAGGCCTCGTCGTAGTCGTGTGACATGACAATTTCACTGAGCGCGACAATCTCGCGTTGCTCATTCGGCACTTCCAGACCGACGACCGATTTGCCCGGGATGACCTCCACGACGCGTACCGCAATCGCCGAAAGTGAGCGCGCAATATCCTTGGCAAGGTTGCTGATCTGGCTGACCTTCACGCCAGCGGCCGGCTGGAGCTCAAACAGCGTGATCACCGGCCCTGGGCGCACCGCGACCACCTCGACCTCGACGCCGAAATCAAGCAGCTTCATTTCGACCAGGCGCGACATGGCCTCCAGTGCCGAGTCGGAATAACCCGTCTCTGTCGGTGTGGGTTCATCGAGGAGTGACAGCGGCGGCAATTCACTGTCCGTCGGTGGATCGAACAGCAACACCTGACGTTCTTTCTCCACGCGTTCACTGATCTCCACCTTCTTGATCAGGGGCTCGATGCGCGGCGGTTTGCGCTTTTCGACCTTCGTCGTTTCCACCTGCACCGCGGCTTCGCGTTTACGCTGTGCCTGGTAACCAGCATAGCGTTCGCGCAACGCGAGCGCGCTCTGCTGCGCCGACGCGACCACCTGCAGTGTCAGTTGACCGATCTGATCCATCAGAGTGAACCATGACAAGCCTGTAAACAGGGTGACACCCGCAAGAAACAGGGCAAACAGCAGCAGTGTGGCACCGACAAAACTGAAGGGGTCCATCAGATCCTTGCCGACCACGTCGCCAAGAATGCCGCCTGCATCGTGAGGCAATGTGCCCGATTCAATTGTGAAATGCAGACTGGCGAGCGCACATCCCGTGCCGACCGTAATGAGAAACCCGGCCCAGCGCACCAGCAGGGTGTGATAATCGATGTCGCCTTCCGCCGTTCGACCACGAAACACCAGCCAACCGCTGAAGCCCACCATGGCCGGAAACAGGTAGGCGAGATAACCGAAGAGATACAGAAACACGTCCGCGAACCAGGCTCCGGCCACGCCGCCGGCGTTCAGAACCCGATCATGCAGTCCGCTGTGTGACCAGCCGGGATCAGCCGGATGGAAGGTCAGCAGGGATATCAGCAGATAGAGTGCAATTGCAGAAAGCAGAAACAACGCACCTTCACGCACCCCGCGCGAAACGTGCGAGGTTAAAGGTATGCTTTTCGCTCTTTTCCGTCGAGCTTGTGCCAAAATTTAGACTCTTCGCTAAATTGTTTCCCTAACGATCTATATCTTATAACTATTTTTTATGATAGCAAAGCGGGTTCGGGAAGTTAACCCGGCTTGGCGCTGCCACGCCTGTGTCGGAACGCCCGCCATTGTAGGGCGGAATGCGCCCCGATGAAACCGTTGCCCGCCGATATGGCCGCCGGCGTCCTGGCAGGCTGGAGCTGGAGACCGTCGAACTTGGCCCCGCCACACCGCTCCCGCATAATACGCGTTCGATTACCGACGAGACGCATGACAACCCGGATGGTCATTCCCTACAGCGTCCCCAGCTTTGTCGGGTCCTGCATACCGTGAGCGAGACGCTCGAGCTGTGCAAGCTTCTGATCGCGCGGCCTTCCGTGACACCGGACGATGCGGGTTGTCAGGCGCTTATTGCGGCGCGTCTGAAGGCCCTGGGTTTTCATATCGAACCCATGGCGTTTGGCGACGTCAGCAATCTGTGGGCCCGACGCGGCAATGCCGGCCCCCTGCTGGTCTTTGCCGGGCATACTGACGTGGTTCCGCCGGGGCCGCGGGCGGAATGGCACTCCGACCCCTTCGAGCCTACCCAGCAGGACGGCCTGTTATTCGGCCGCGGCACGGCGGACATGAAAGGCAGCCTGGCGGCGATGGTGACGGCCACTGAACGCTACCTGGGTGCGCATCCTGACCCGCGGGGGGCAATCGGGTTCCTTATCACCAGTGACGAGGAAGGTCCTGCCACCGAGGGCACGGTCAAGGTTATCGAGGCGCTCACAACACGCGGTGAGCATATCGACTGGTGTGTGATCGGAGAGCCGACCAGCTCGGAACAGCTCGGCGACGTCATCAAGAACGGCCGGCGCGGCTCACTCAACGGTGTGCTGAAGGTTCGCGGGATACAGGGACACGTGGCCTATCCCCATCTTGCGGATAACCCGATTCACCGGGCCGTTCCGGCACTCGCCGAGCTCTGTCACCACCTGTGGGATCAGGGTAATGAGTTTTTCCCGCCCACGACCTTTCAGATCTCGAATATTCGCGGCGGCACGGGGGCAGAGAACGTCATCCCCGGCGAGGTCGAGGTGCTGTTCAACTTCCGTTACTCCACGCAAACAGACGCCGGGCAGCTCCAGCGCCAGGTACACCAGATCCTCGATCGGCAGCAACTCGATTATGACATTCGCTGGACACATTCCGGGGCGCCGTTTCTCACCCCGGCCGGGGAACTGGTCGATGCGGCCCGTCAGGCCGTGCGGGCGGTCACCGGCATCGAGTCCAGCCTGTCGACGGCGGGGGGTACCTCGGATGGTCGCTTTATCGCACCGACCGGCGCGCAGGTGGTCGAGCTGGGGCCGCTGAACGCGACCATACACAAGGTAAACGAATGTGTCCGGACAGAAGACCTCGACACCCTGTCCAGGATATACGAGGATATGCTGATCCGACTTCTTAACGCGGCCTGAACGCGGGAGCATCCCATGAGCCAAAGCTCGACGCTTGACCTTCGTATTCGGCCTGGCAGTGCCGCGTGCAAAAGCCTGCCCGCCCTGCTGGCGGTACTGCTGTCCCTGGGCGGTTGCTCCATGGCCAAGGTGGCCGTACGCGGGTCCATGCCCATGATGGAAGGCGGCATAGAGTCCATGAACCGGGAGACCGACCTCGAGCTGGCACGTTCGGCCATACCGGCAAACCTGAAGATGATGGAAGGTATGACCTTCGTGGACCCGGACAACGGCGAGCTGCGTATCCGCGCGGCACACGGCTTTTACGGTTACGCGTTTGCGTTTGTCGAGGCCGACGAGCCCGAGCGTGCGGCCAGGTTGTATCAGCGTTGCCGCGAGCATGCGCTGGCCGCCGTCCGGCCAGCGAGTCTCGCGGACCGGCTGGAGACGGCGCCGGTTGACGAACTGCAGGGCGCCTTGCAGCAAGCGGATCGCTCATCGGTACCGGCGCTGTTCTGGACGGCGTCCTGCTGGGCCAAGTGGATCGACCTCAATCGCGATGATGTGCAGAGCATTTCCCACCTGGCGCGCGCTGCCGCCGTGATGGAACGCGTGCTGGAACTCGATGAAGGCTTCTACCATGCCGGTCCACACATTTTCTTCGGCGTGTATTATGGCGCACGCTCGCCCACGCTGGGCGGCAATTTCAGCCGCTCGCTGCAGCACTTCGCCCGTGCCCGGGAACTCACCCAGGGGAAGTTGCTGCTGGTCGACGTGTTCGAGGCTGAGTATCTCGATCGACAAAGACTGGACCGGCAGGCCTTCCACGAAAAACTGACCGCAGTCATCGCGGCCCCCGATGACCTGTTCCCCGCCATGGCCTTTGCCAACGAGGTCGGCAAGGCGCGCGCGCGCGCTCTGCTCGCCCGCGAGGAGGAATGGTTCTGATGCGCACCCTCACCAGGCGCCTGCTCGCCGGGCTGCTGTTCGTCCTCTGCGCGACATCGTTGACGGCGGTCGCTGGTCCGAGGTACACCCTGAAGTTCGCCACGCTGGTCCCTCAGGGCACGGTCTGGATGAATGTTCTGGAGGACTGGGGCCGCGAAGTCGCGGCACGGAGCAAGGGCGAGCTGGTGTTCAAGTTCTATCCCGGGGGCGTGCAGGGCGACGAACCGGACGTGATCAAGAAGATGCGTTTCGGACAGCTGCAGGGAGGCGCCTTTACCGGCTACGGTGTCGGGCTGATCTATCCGCCGGCGAGAATACTGGAGATGCCTTTCCTGTTCAAGGACCATGCGGAAATTGACGAGGTGCGGGCGCGCTACATGCCGGAGTTCGAACAGGGATTTCGTGACAGTGGCTACGAGTTGCTGGGCTGGTCGGAGATCGGCTTCATCCATTTCTTTTCCAAGCACCCGCTCACGTCACTCGATGACCTCAAGCAGCAGCGTATCTGGCTCTGGCAGGGTGACCAGTTGGGCGAGGCCTGGTTTCAGGCGGCGGGTGTGTCGCCCATACCGCTGTCGATTACCGATGTCTACACCAGCCTTTCGACCGGCCTGATCGACACGGTCTACTGCACACCGCTGGCGACGGTTGCCCTGCAGTGGTTTACCAAGACCGCGTACATGACCAACGTGCCGATGGCGAACGGTATCGGGGTACTGCTGGTTTCCCGTCGATTTTTCGATAAACTGCCGCCGCATCTCAAGCAGCTGTTACATGAGACCGGCAGGACCACGGGGGAACGGCTCATCGCGATGACGCGCGAAGACAATCAGAAGAGCATCGACGTACTTCAGCAGGAGGGGATCAAGCTGGTGCTGAATCGGGAGGACATCGACCAGGCCGAGCTCGAACAGCTGAGCGAGCGCGCGGCGGCGCGCCTGACCGCGAGCGGTTATATACCGAGGCCGCTGTTCGATCGCACGCGCGCGCTTCTGGGAGAGATTCGCGCGCGCGGAGCATCCGGCAAGCCGCGATCGCAAGATTGATGCTGGAGCGACTGCAGCGCCTTGTGATGCGGCTGGAGACACTGCTGGTCTGCGTCAGTCTCCTGCTGCTTCTCGCTCTGACCCTCGGTCAGATCCTGGCGCGCAATTTCCTCGAGACGGGCATCCCCCACGCTGACACCATCGCCCGACTGCTGCTGCTGTATGTCACCTTCTTCGGGGCTGCGCTCGCGACCGCGCATGACCGCCACATCAAGGTCGACGTCATTGCCCACTGGTTGTCGCCCGTGTGGCGGAATCGGTTGTTCCGGCCCGTGCAGTTCCTCGGCATGGTGGTGTCATGCCTGCTGGCCGTGGCGGCATGGCGATTCTGGCAGGACGAGTGGCAGTTCGCGGCGCAATCGGAGCGCTGGCACGTCCTCGTCAACCTGATCCTGCCCACCGGTTTCGGCCTGTTGACACTGCATTTCCTGTTCGCCTTGCTGCTTGGCGAGAAACGCGAGCATAGACAGACATGATGGCGGTGGCGGTCCCGCTCCTGGTCCTGCTGGCCACCCTGGGCCTGCCACTGTTTGCCGTTCTCGCTGCCGGCGGCCTGCTTGCGGCCCATCAGGCCGGGCTGGATCCCGCGGTGCTCATCATCGAGCTGAACCGGATCTCCTCCTCGCCGAATCTGATTGCCATCCCGCTGTTTACCTTTGCCGGCGTGGTGCTGGCCGGGGGTGGCTCACCGCAGCGCCTGATAACCTTCTTCAATGCATTCCTGGGCTGGCTGCCGGGCGGGCTCGGCAGCGTGGCCCTGACCGTGTGTGCGTTTTTCACGGCATTCTCCGGGGCATCCGGGGTAACGATACTGGCCCTGGGCGGCATGCTTTACCCCATGTTGCGCCAGGTGGGATATCCCGAGCGCTTCTGCCTCGGTCTTCTCACGTCATCCGGTTCACTGGGCATTCTCTTCGCCCCCAGCCTCGCCGTGCTGGTCTACGGGATTGTTGCCGGCGTCAGCATCGACCAGCTGTTTCTTGCCGGCATCGTGCCCGGATTCATCCTGTTGGCCATGCTGATTGGCTACAGCTTTGTCGCCGGGCTGAAGGCGCACCTCCCCCATCACCCGTTCGAGCTGCGCGCTATCTGGCCGGCATTCCGCAAGAGCATCTGGGACCTGTTTCTGCCTTTCGGTATTCTGATCGGCATCTTCGGAGGGTTTGTCACCGTCAGTGAGGTATCCGCCTGTACGGCGGCCTACGTGCTGTTTATCGAGTGCGTTGTCCACCGCACGATCAGCCTGCATCGCCAGCTGATGGAACTGATTCGTGAAGCGAGCATTCTGGTCGGCAGCCTCCTCATCATCCTCGGCGTCGCCATGGGCCTGACCAACATCATGATCGATGCCCAGATCCCGATGCAGCTGCTCTCCTGGGTCGAGACCCATGTGGACAGTCACCTGCAGTTTCTGCTCCTGCTGAATCTCTTCCTGCTCGTCGTCGGCGCGATGATGGACATCTTCTCGGCCATGATTGTCATGGTGCCACTGATTCTGCCCCTCGCTCAGCGCTATGGCGTGGATCCCGTGCACCTCGGCATCATCATGCTGGCTAACCTCGAGCTTGGCTACAGCACACCGCCGGTGGGTCTCAACCTGTTTATTGCCTGTCAGCGCTTCAAGAAACCGGTGCTCAGCCTGTTTCGCGCAACCCTCCCGTTCCTGGCAATCATGCTGGTCTGGTTGGTGATCGTTACCTACATTCCACAGACGTCCCTGTGGTGGCGCTGACGGGGCCGCGGGATCACGGTGTCTCGACCGCCCTGGCAATCCCCTCATCGATCGCGGCAGCAACGGCGGCTTCCAGGTCTTTTGCGATTTCCATCCCGTCACTTTCCGCGGCGATGTGTGTGGGCCGCACGAACAGGACACGCGTCACACCGTCTTTGTGAATCAGTGAGATCCGCAGCGGGCACAGCGCGAGCAGGCGGGGATCCTGGTTGCTGACCTGGTTGGCGTACCAGCCGTTGCAGAAAACCAGGGAGCGAACGCCTTCCAGTTGATTCCGGTTGTAGTCGTCTCCCCAGCGTTCTGCAAATCCCTTCAGGTTGCCGGCGATATCCACCTCAAAGACGACAAAGAAGCGGTGTGCTTCGAGTGCCGCATAAACCGTCGCGTAGGTCCTGTCCAGTGTCTGCTCGACCCGCCATTCACGGACGCCCGGCAAATCCGCCCAGGCGGAAAGCGGCAAGAGGTGCATGATCAACACGGCAAAGATACGTTTCATCGGGGACAGCCTCCGGTTGGGTAAGGAGCAAGGGTTGCATGCGGCAAGCGGGTTCATCAGTTGCGTCGCAGCCGTTCTGACACCGCAATCGGCGTCGGATACCGCAAGACGACCAGGTACGACGAGACAACGAACGTGAACAGCGTACTGGTCTGAATCAGATAAGAGGCCTTGTGGCTGATCAGATTGAGGTCCATCGCCAGCACGGCGATCAGCAGGGAGAACTCGCTGATCTGACCGAGCCGCACGCCGATTTCCTGGGCACGACTGGCATCCTCACCGGTGCTGCGCAGGAGCTGCCTGAATACCCATGGCTTCAGTGCCAGCACCAGGGCGGCGAGGATCAGGGCCGGCAGGATGACCTCGCCGACGATCCCCAGGTCGAATCCGGCGCCCAGGGAAAAGAAAAACACGATCAGGAAGAAATCTCTGAGCGGCCTGAGGCGCTCGGCAATAAACACTGCAATCGGACTGGTCGCAAGCGCGACGCCGGCGATGAAGGCGCCAATCTCGTAAGACAAACCCAGGACCTTGGCCAGCTCGGCAAATCCCAGGCACCATCCGATTGCCATCAGAAAAATGTACTCCTGGATAGTGTCAAAACGGCGAATCAGCCGCTCCAGGACGTAGCGTTCCAGCAACCCGGCCAGCAGCATCAGCGCCGGCAGAGAGGCGGCCAGGAGACTGAGGCTGATCCAGCTGGTCTGCTGTCCTGAATACAGCTGCAGCAGCAGCAGGATAACGATGGCGACCAGGTCCTGAAGCAAGAGCACGCTGATGATGATCTCCCCCGTATGCCGGTGATGCAGGACCGTGGTCGGCAGCAGTTTCAAGCCGATGATCGTGCTGGAAAACATCAGCGCGGCACCAATCAGCAGCTGTTCGACCCAGGTAAAGCCGAACACCCAGGCCACGCCCACACCCATCAGGGCAAAGATGCCGGAACTGATTCCCGTGACGCGTGTGGTCTCGCCGACAAGCTTGAGGAGTTTGTTGAGGGGCAGATCGAGCCCCAGCAGGAACAGCAGGAACATGATCCCGATGTGGGAGATGCCGCTGATCATCTGCGGGTCAGTGACCAGCCCAAGCCCCCAGGGGCCAAGCAGCATGCCCAGCACGATATAGGAAACAATCAGGGCCTGGCGCGCGAACAGCGCCAGCGTCGCGAACAAAGCAGCACCGGTGAACACCAGGAAAATGGCAAAGACGAAGGCGTCGTCGTGCATCCGGGACTCAGTGGGCTGGCGGTTGAGCGTGAGCAAGGTGCATGAGGCTGTGTGTCTCTCCATCCCTCAAGGGCGAGGTATCAGGTGTCGGTCCGCTGCGTTCGGTACCCTGTCAAGCTGCAGGTCCCCCTGCAGGGCCTGCAATTTCGCCAAACTGCCTGCCCCTGGGATCAGTGCAGGCCGAAAGACCGAATCTCGAAACCTCGCTGTGACGGGCGAGTCGCGTCGCTGCTATAATCGGCGGGCCGCCGCGCCAGTATTTTATATCGCATCTAACCAGCAAAGATATGCCGTCTAACGTGCCCGCAAAACCCGCCGACAGCACCTTACCCTTCTGGAAAACCCTGGCGCTGGGTGAGATGAGTCAGGCGCAATGGGAATCGCTCTGCGACCATTGCGGGCGATGCTGTCTGCACAAGATTGAGGATATCGACAGCGGTGCGGTGTTTTACACCAATGTGGTCTGCCGCTACATGGATGCAGACACCTGTCACTGCGGCTGTTATGCAGAACGCAGCCAGCGGGTTCCGGACTGCCTGGTGCTGACCCCGGGCCTGCTGGACCGGCTCACCTGGCTTCCTGATACCTGCGCGTACCGTCTCCTGGCGGAGGGGAAAGACTTGCCCCGCTGGCACCCGCTGGTCAGCCATGATCCGCATAGCGTGCATACCGCCGGTATTTCGGTACGCGGCAAGGTCGTGCCCGAGACCTGTGTGCATCCGGACGAGCTGGTGGAAAACATCATCCATTTCGACCAGGTGGAACCGGGAAGATAGTCCAGACGCGAGGCTGCGCTCTGTTGCCGGGTACGCTGCCCTGGCGTGTCGCCTGATTGACTGGGAAACACCTCTTCGGCAACGGCGCCCAGGCACACGAGCCCTCCGCCAGCATCCGGGATCCCGGTGAGAATTCCGGGTCGGGTTGAATGCCAGTATTCTTATTGATAGCCACGGAAACACACGAAAAAAGATAGTAATGGCTATTGGTTCTTTCCGTGTTTTTCCGTGGATTCCGTGGCCATACTATCCGTTCCCTCGTCGATCAGTTCGCGACCTTGTCGCGCAGGTAGACAGGGAGTGCGCGATCGGCTGCAACCCCTCCGCCTTCGCGCAGCACCTGCGCACCGAGGCGGACCAGATCCTGCGCATGGGGATAAAAGCGACTGACGATCTCAACGGGTCGTTCTCCCACTGCAGCCTCCAGTTGTGCCGCGTAACGTCCCCACCCTGAACCGACACCAACCCAGGCGCCCGCGGCGGGCGCCGTCACGGCATCCGGGGCAAGCACGGACTCTGCACATACCGCCTGGACGAGGCCCTGTGTACCGAGCTCGTAACAGCCCCAGTAGACCTCCTCCATGCGCGCATCGATTGCCACCAGGACAGAGCGGGCCCCAAGTACCCGCACTGCGCCCTGCGCCATGGCGGCCAGCGTGGATACGGGCGCGACGGGCAGATCCGCTGCAAAGGCAATGCCCTGCACGACACCGGTGCCGATGCGCACGCCGGTGAAACTGCCGGGTCCATGTCCGAGTACCAGGCCATCGAGATCCGTTGCTGCCAGCCCCGCCTCCGTCAGCAGCGAGTCCACCATCGGCAGGATCAGGCCGGCATGGCCGCGCGGCGCGACCTCGTATCGCTCGCGAATATCACCGTCGATGAGCAAGGCCGCCGTGCAGGACTCCGTTGCGGTGTCGATAGCCAGAAGTTTCATCCGCACCGGGGCCCTGCGTCAGCTGCCGGGTTGCCGATCGAGGCCCGCGGCCGATGCGAGTCCCCGGTGTCCGGGCCCGCGGCAGACGCGAAGAACGTTCTGACGTCAGCCAGACTCGTCGTGCGGGGCATGGGTGGCAGACTGTCGAGGAAGATCTTCCCATAGGATTTCGAACGCAGCCGGGGATCACACAGCACCAGCACGCCGCGATCACTGACATCGCGGATCAGGCGTCCGACCCCCTGCTTGAGGGCGATCACCGCCTGCGGCAGCTGGTACTCCACGAAGGGATTACCGCCCTCGGCACGCATCGCATCGATACGGGCGTTGAGGACAGGATCTCCCGGCGAGGCGAAGGGCAGCTTGTCAATGAGGACACAGGACAGGGCTTCACCTCGCACATCGACCCCTTCCCAGAAGCTGCCCGTCCCCAACAGCACGGCATTTCCGGATTTGCGGAACCGTTCCAGAAGTTCCGAGCGCGGGGCGCTGCCCTGGACGAGCAGCGGGTAAGGCAAATCCGCGCCCAGGGCCTCTGCCGCCGCCCGCAAGGCCCGGTGACTGGTGAACAGCAGGAAGGCGCGCCCCTCGCTGCACGCCAGAACCGACCGGGCGGCCGCAATCACCGCCGGCGTATGG
Organism: uncultured Gammaproteobacteria bacterium; assembly: GCA_963707015.1. GTDB lineage: Bacteria > Pseudomonadota > Gammaproteobacteria > Thiohalobacterales > Thiohalobacteraceae > CAVPOO01. Next base: position 91,767 of record CAVPOO010000016.1, on the reverse strand, counting down.
CTGGCATCACCGGGATCGGGGAGCGCAGGTGGCAAATAAAGCAGGGCATTGTGCGCGTAGTCAAACGGACTGTCGAGGCGCACCGTCCGGGGTTCCTGCAGCCCGGCGCGGTGGCAGAAATGCTCGAAGTTCTCACCGACCGCCAGGGTCGCCGACGTGAACACCCAGGTATTCCCCAGTGCCTGCATGTTGCTGCGGATATGCGAGGCCACCTCAAAGGGCGTGAAGTGAATACCGAACCCGCGCCGGCTCGTTTCCAGCCAATGAATATGGGTCTTCGGCGGTTCACGCACCAGGTGCAGGCGCTCCATCAGCAGTGTGGCACGGTTCCCGCAGTTCTCCAGACCGCGGCCCCGCGACGCGGCCGCCTTGAGCCAGGTGGTCAGTTCGCGCAAGGACGTCTCGACGCCCTGCAGGGCAGCGCTGACAGCGGGTATCCCGGCCACCTGATGCCAGTGACTGCGCCCGATTTCCCTGGGAAATGCCAGGCGCAGGTCGCGCACGGCGGTCTCCAGTCTGCCTGCCGTGGCCGGCAGCTCCCGCATATCACCGGCTTCCCGCAGGTGTTCGAGCACTGCGTCGCGCGCAATGCCCAGCAGCTGGCGGCTGGTAAGACTGATGCCGAAGAACTGCGAGGCGACCGCCGGCAACTGATGTGCCTCATCAATCACGAAGGCACCCGCCCCCGGAAGCAGTTCGCCGAAACCCTCCTCCTTGAGCGCCATGTCCGCGAACAGGAGGTGGTGATTGATCACCAGTACCTCGGCCTCCTGCGCCCGCCGCCTGGCCCTGACCACGTGGCACTGCTGAAAAAAACTGCAGTCGGCGCCCAGGCAGTTATCCGTGGTCGAGGTGACCATCGGCCAGACCGGCGACTCCTCGGCGACGTCCGCCAGCTCCGCGGTATCGCCCGACTCCGTGACCCGCGCCCAGCGGCGGATTATCTCCAGATCCGCCATAGCGGGTCGGGTTGGCAGGCGGCCGTCCTGCTCGGCGATTCCCAGGCGATGCAGGCAAAGATAATTGGCGCGTCCCTTGAGCAGCGCGATATCCACGGGCGCCTCGAGCGCCCGCCTGACCAGGGGCAGATCGCGATGAAACAGCTGGTCCTGGAGATGCCGGGTCCCGGTCGAGATGATGGTTCTGTGACCGGACAGCAGAGCGGGCACCAGATAGGCAAAGGTCTTGCCGGTTCCGGTTCCCGCCTCGACGACCAGCACGGCATCATCCTCGAAGGCGCCGGCCACGGCGTCGGCCATGCGCAACTGCGCCTGGCGGGGTGAAAAACCGGGAATCTCGCGGGCCAGGGGCCCGTCTGTGCTGAAGACTGCCGACACGTCCATGTGCTATCAACTGTTCCGCCGGTGCGGGCGGCGGGTGCGCAGATCAGGGACCGGACTGGTTATCCCAGACAGCGTCTGCAAGCTCGCCCTCTTCGCGGGTCCAGACCAGTTCACTGATGTTTTTGAATTTTGAAATCGAAAGTGCCCCGCGCTTGTTTCGCCGGTCGTTATCGCCTGCGGCCATGGCGTCGAGTATCTCGCCACGTTCGGCTTCATAGATCTCGAAAGGCTCGTAATCCTCGTCCATGAGAACCAGCAGCACACTGTCCCAGTCACGTTCCGTCCTGAGCTGGCCAATGCGGTGTCCAGACTTGCTTTCATCAAAGATGACCCGCCCCTTGATCTGAATCTTCCTGCCCTCCCGTCGACCCCGGCCCAGCGCGTCGTAGCCAAGCTGGGGATCGTTAGCCAGCTCCAGGTCCAGCAGCCGCGCGGCATCGTTCTGGGCGATCTCGATGCTGACGCCCGGCATCGTCTTGCCGGTGGCGCGACGATAGTCTGCGGCCAGCCGCCGGGCCTCGGAGATCAGTTTATCGACAGAGTAGACGGTCACGTTGCCGGGTATTGTACACGAATGAGCCGTTCCCCGGCCCCATACAGCCGGGCCTGGCTACCCGGCAGATCGGTCGCGGTTCAACCGGTTGCGCGCTGAACAGGTGCAGAACATTCCGGGGATGAAAATGCTATTGACCCGGTGCACGGGTCCTGGCAGCGAAGCTGTCGGCCATCTCCTCGGCCTCGCGTGCACCGGCAAGATCATCTTCACCGCGTCGCGCGCGCGCGATCAGCCGCCAGTTGTATGCCTGCAACACCGGGTTGTCACCTGCCAGACTGTTGGATTTGGCGGCAAGCCCCGCCGCCTGCCAGAATTCGCCCTGTTCCAGCCGCACCGCTGCCAGCCGACTCCACAGGCGCGCGTTACGCGCATCGATGCGCAGCGCGCGCTCAAGCGAGGCGGCCGCTGCGCCGAGGTCGCCCGCTTGCATCTGATCATCGGCACGCGCGACCAGACTCACCACTGCCGGTTGACTGGAAACACGGCTCGGGAGGGCGCCAGGCTCCACCTTCACCTCTACCTCCACCTCCCTCTCCAGGGGCTGGGGGCTTTCGCCGGTGGCTGTCCCACGCTCCTCGACCGGCGGGCGCGAGTCGCCGCTTGGCGCGACGCTGCATGCCGCGAGCGCCGCGCACAGCGTACCCAGCGCGATTGAACCCTGTCGTCGTGTCATCTGCCAAAGATCCCCTTCAGCCAGGGCAAGGCTTGCCCTGTTGCATCGTTGCCGCGTGCGCAGGCGGCATATCCCTGCGGCGTGCTCCCGGCAAGAAATGGCAATTCTACGCGATTTTCACAATAGCTGTCGGCCCGCAGACCGTCGGGCAGATGAATCTCTGCCATCTCGATCTGCGGCGGCTGTGCCAGGATAAGTGGCTCGAGTCTAGCCTCGCGCATGAGGTCCTTCCACACCTGCAGTGCCCCGCTGGTGCCGGTAAGGCCCATGGGCTGGTTATCGTCCCTGCCCAGCCATACCACCCCAAGCAAGTCCCCACTGAAGCCTGCAAACCAGCTGTCGCGCAGATCGTTGGTCGTGCCGGTCTTGCCTGCCAGCCCCAGATCCGGGGGGAAAACCGAACCCAGACTGGCCGCCGTCCCGTGCCGTACGACGCCCTGAAGCGTGGTGTTGATGAGAAACACCGGCCCTGCGCCGGCGACCTGCTCGACCCGCAAGGGGTAGCGTTGCAGGGGCGTCCCGTCCGCCGCCACGATCGCCGTGATCGACCGCAAGGGGGAACGAAAACCACCGGCGGCCAGCGTCTGGTACATCTGGGTCACTTCGGCGGGTGTCATTTCCGCCGCACCGAGCAACAGTGCCGGAAAGGGTTTGAAGTCGCGCCCCACACCCAGTTGCTGCAGGGTACGTATGACGGCCTTTACCCCGATATCGAGGCCGATTCTTGCCGTGGGCACATTGAGCGAATGCACCAGTGCCTCATAGACGGTAACCCGCTGCCGGTATTTCCTGTCATAATTGCCCGGCTGCCATTGCTTGCCACCACTCAGTTCGATCGTGAGTGGCGTATCCTCAACAAGGCTCGCCAAGGTGTACCGCGACGGATCTTCGATCGCACTCAGGTACACGGCCGGTTTGATCAGCGACCCGATCGGGCGCAACGCGTCCAGGGCACGGTTGAAGCCGGAGGACGCGGCGTCCCGCTCGCCCACGACCGCCACGACCTCTGCACTCGCGGTGCGCGTGACGAGCAGCGCTCCCTGCAGACTGTTGTCCTCCAGGCCGCGCTGGCGCTCCAGCCGCGCAAGCTTTTGCTCAAGCAGCTTGACTGCATGCGTCTGCAGCTCGGGATCGAGGGTGGTGAATATCTGCAATCCCTGTGAATTCAGGTCTTCTTCACGGTAGTCGCGGCGCAGCTGTCGACGGACCAGATCCAGGAAGGCGGGAAAGGCATTCACCGCCAGGGATTCACGGCGCAACGTACCAAGCGGTTTCGCCTTGAATTTCAGCGTATCGCTGTCAGTCAGGTAACTCTGTTGGCCCATCAGATCGAGCACCAGATTGCGCCGATCTCTGGCACGTTGCGGGTGGCGGCGCGGGTCATAATACGAGGGGCCCTTGACGAGTCCGACCAGCAGCGCGAGCTGGTCGTCGGACAATTCAGAGAGATCACGCTCGAAATAAAACTGGCTGGCCAGTCCGAACCCGTGGATGGCCCGGGAACCATCCTGACCGAGATACACCTCATTCAGATAGGCCTCGAGTATCTCCGCCTTGGAGTAGTGCAGCTCGAGCAACAATGACATGATTGCTTCGTTGACCTTGCGCCGCAGGCTGCGCTCGTTGCTCAGATAGAAATTCTTGACCAGCTGCTGGGTAATGGTGCTGCCGCCCTGAACCACGCCACCCGCCTTGAGATTGGCGACCAGCGCTCGCAGGACAGAGCGTGGGGAAATACCATGATGCTGGTAGAACTCGCGGTCCTCGACAGCCAGCAGGGCGTCCGTCAGGATCGGAGGGACTTCCTCGATCTGCACCAGAATGCGGTCTTCCCTGTGCGCCGGATAAATTGCCGCAATCTGCATCGGGTCGAGGCGCACCAGGTCCACGGGTTTGCCGGTCTCGCGATTCGTCAGTACCGTTACCCAGCCATCCTCAATGCTGAGACCGAGGTTGAGGGCGGGTTCCTGACCGTCCCAGAATCGGAATGGCCGTGTGTAGAGATGAAACCGGCTGCCATTGCGTGACACCTGGCCCGGGCGGCGCGCTTCAGTCGCGAAGCGGTAGCCCAGCCTTTCCAGCTCGCGGGTAAGCTGGTCACGGCTGATCGGTGCGCCCACGTAGAGTTCCAGTGGACGCGCGTAGACGTGGGCGGGCAGCGCCCAGCGTGTGCCCTCGAACTGATCACGCACCCGGTAATCCAGGTAGGCGATGTAGACGAGCAGTAACAGGGTCGCGGTCAGCAGTAGCCACAGGCGCAGGAACCTGAAACGGCTCAATCGCCCACGGCTGGATTTGCGAGCCTTTGTGCGCTTCCTACGCCGTGTGGCCATGTGCTGCGGGTTCCGGAAAAAACACGCTTGCTGGATGCAATCTCATTCAGCCGCGCTGCAACGAGTAGGCTGTTTCGATCAGCCGCGAGACCCCCCGCTCACGAAAGCGCGGGCTGTCATTCAGGCAGTTCCTGCCGGCAACCCTCTCCAGCTTGAATTCCACGGGGAACAGTGATCGGAGCTCCTCGTCCGTCACCGCAAATGGTGGCCCTTGCATTTCCAGTGGCGGGTAGTCCAGCGTAATCAACAGACCGACAAGCGTCTCAGGCAACAGGCCGGTAAGGTGCTGGACGTAGCGTCTGCGCTGATCGGCGGGAAATGCAATCAGTGCGGCGCGATCGTAAATGCCCTGAATCTGGCCGGCATCATCCGCTGTCAGATCGAAAAAATCCCCACAAAGAATCGTCAGACCGTCGTGCCGCCAGCGCTGAAAGCGCGGTGTGCGGGTGACCGTGGGCGTTAATCCCTGTTCCTCAAAGAAGGCGGCGACCGCAAGCTCGCTGATCTCGACCCCCATGACTGCATACCCCTGTTCGGCAAGCCAGACCATGTCGCGGCTCTTGCCGCATAAGGGCACGAAGACAAGTGAGCCTGCAGGCAGGTTGAGCCCGCTCCAGTGTGCCTGCAGATAGGGATTGATCGATTCCTGGTGGAAGCCGATCCGGTTGTTCTGCCAGCGCTGATGCCAGAATTCAGCTTCCATTATGCCGGGATCGTAAAGTTCGCCGAGGAGAAACCACACGCATGCGGCCAGTATCAGATAATAACGCCGTCCGGGACGCAGCCCGCAGGTCGCCTGCCTGTCAATTGCGGCATATTCTACCCGAAGCTGGGATCTGGGAAAGCGATGTTGTGGGCCGGCTGCCTGCCGCAAGCGGGGCTTTACCGGCAGCCGCGAGATAACGGCTTATGCGCACTGATGCCGGTGGAACCGGCATCCTCGCGGCGGCCGCCTTGTGGATCGGTTAGAGGGCCGCTGTCAGGGCCTCGAGCGTTCGCTGGTCGTCAGGTGAGATGTCAATCAGATGGAAGCCCGCCCAGAACCTTTCGGGATCATCCGCATTCCGGCACCAGAGGCATTCCACACCCAGGTGTAACACCCTGGTACCGTTGAGTGTCGCGGGTAACTCGATGTCGATCTGGAACAGTCCATTGACCGGTACGGGTGTCTCGCCGACGAGCATCAGACCTTCCGTCGATATATCTGCCAGATAACCCATCAGAGAATTCTTGTTGATATCTCGCACGGGCAGGTCTCCCGAGATCTTCTTGCGCGGTGTCTTCCTTTGATCCTTGAGCTGGGGTTCGTTCATCTTCGCTACACCTTGTGTCAATTGACTGCGGTCATTGCTGGAGCGGAACGCTTCAGAAAGCCAAAAATGGTATTTAGCGCCCGGTCAAACAGCGGGGCCTTCTCTCCCTCCACGATGCGCGCGCTGCCCTCGCACATCTCCCGGGCCAGTGTCGGGAAAGGATTTCTCTCCGGCCTTGACGCCGGTACCGTCGACAAACATGCAGTTGGACGTCACGACACTGAACCATGCCAGACGAAGACGCCTCGCCCTGCCGTTTTCGGTAAACTCGAACCAGGTGCCGAACTTGGTTTGGCGAAGCGTCTCCATGGTGTCTTCCTCTTCCGGGGTGAGGTTTGTCTCGGCTGCGACTTCCTGCTGCGCAGCGGGGACGGTCTCCCAGATCTCGACCGGCGCGTCTCCTGCGGACTCGGAGGCCATGACATCCGGTGCAGCATAAGGGGCGGGTCCCTGGTCCACGGCTGGCGGAGATACCATTTCTTGCGGCGCCGACCGACGTGGTGTGCAGGCTGCCAGTGCCGCCTGCTGACAGTCAGCAATCACGGTCATCAGGCGCTCGGTATCATGGTGTCCGAATCCGCTCAGCTGATTGATCGTCTCGCTAAGATCGGTATTGACGCCAAGCAGCGAGGCCTCGAATTCCGAGCGATTTTCCCGAATCCGGTCGCGATCCACGCTGGCCAGAACCCTGTCGATAAAGTTCGTTGCTTCCGCCCAGGCGGTGCTCTCTTCGCCCGCCTTGTCGCGGAGCAGGATAAACATCAGCTTTTCGGACCAGGTCCGTTGCAGCAGGTCTACGATCCTGGCCGGCCATTCGCCGCCACCGAGACGCCGGGAAATTTCCAGATTTGCCCGCTGGCGGGCTGCCTGCAATTTTGCCTGACCCCTGGCTGCCTCCACGGCCCGTTGCTCGATGACTCCCGCCTTGTGCTGCAGTTCGGCCAACTTCACGTCGAGTTTCTCACGCAGTTCATCGAACAGATTCAGGTCCTGATCGAAATTACCCAGCACGGTTTCGACCATGGCTCGCAGTATGGGGAAGATACCCCGATCCAGCTGATCATCGGATGCCCACTGCGCACCCGCACGGGCCATCTCGTTGAGCAGTTTTCGTGCCGGATGTTCTTCCCGGGTAAAGAGATCCCGGTCCATCACGGCTATTTTCAGGTAGGGCGTGTGCAGGCGGCTGAGCAGGGCCTTCATGGCCGATGTCAGTTTTTCATCCTCCAGGATGTAGTCGAACAGCATGCCGACCAGGTCGATGATGTCCATATCGGCGCTCGGCACCTTACGCCGGTCAACGCCCTCATAGAGTTTGCGGCGCTCGTCGGCGAGCGTCGTCTTGACCTGCTGTAGAAGACTCTGGTTGACGACGACCTCTTCGATGAGCGGGTGGCTGCTGCCAAGTCCCGTAATTCCCGCTGCGGCCGCAGCGTTCTGGCCCTGTATCTCGTTCAGCGCCGTGATCATTTCCTGACGCCCCTGGGCCGCGACGGCCGGAGGCGGCTCGTGAACGGGCCTGCCGCCGGTACCCGCCGCTGCCTGACGGCGCCCCGCCATCAGGCTGAGTATCGATCCGAAGACCTCGTCGCCCAGCGTCGCGGTCGTCGGCGCGGCATATCCAGTGCCTGCCGCTCCGGCCGGGTATGATGATGCGCTCGATCCAGTCCCTGCGTTCGGGGGCGCAGCGCCGGGTGTCGGTGCCTCGTCACCCGCTTCCGCCTGATCCGTTGGCACGGGTCCGTAGCTACCGTCTTTGCGCTTGCGAATCTCGTATTTCAGATTGGGCAGAATCCGTGCGTCCACCAGACGTTTATTGAACTCCTCATAGAATCCCTCGAGCTGTTTCATTACGAACTTGTCATAGAGCGCAAACAGAATGATGTTGATCTTGTTGTCGGTTTCGAGGGTCGAGACTGCCTCGCGAATCGCTTCTGCGAGTTGCGAAGGCCCGGCGGGAAGGGCCGTATCAGTCACTTTTTGTCCGCCGTTGAGGATGGCAAGCCTCTGGTCGAGGCCATACAGCTGCTGCATGAAGGCGGCATTGGCCTTGGCAGTCATGTTCGTCAGAGGCAGGCTCAGTTCCACCTCGTCCTTATCGAGCAGGGAGAGCTCACCTGCCGGGAAGCTGCCCTCATCCCCGACGGACGCCTGCTTGGGCGGAAACTCATCGAAACCCTTCTTGACGCGCTCCAGCAGAGCGCGCGTGATGGCGGCGTGCTTGTGGCGGACTTCCCCCATTGCCTCGAAAAAAGCCGTTTGCGCCGCATTGCTCTCGGCCTTTTCGGCGAAATCAAGCAGGGCCACCTCGATGTTCTCTTCCATTTCCTTGAACAGAGGTGCAAGGTGACTGATTGCCATGTCACGGCACTGTGCCATGAGGCTCTGGAAGCGTGGGGAGAGTAGTCCGCTGGTAGCAGCCCGGTCTGCCTTAGTCATCTGTGTCGGTCCCTGTCCTGTGCAACTGTCTGGTGAGACGGATTCCACGCGCGCGCGGCCGGATTCGGCGTGCGCGGCCTAGCTCAACCAGCACTAACGGCCACGCGATCGGTTCGCTTTAAAGATAGGGAGTCGAGCCGCCAGGATTCAGCCGTTTCTGGCGAGCACCTCCTGCAAGCCGGCCTCATCCAGAACGGGGATGCCGAGTTGGTGCGCCTTCTGCAACTTGGAGCCGGGATCGGAACCGGCAACAACATAGCTTGTCTTCTTTGACACACTGCCGCTCACGCGCGCGCCGAGCGCCTCGAGCGCGGTCTTGGCCTCATCACGCGTCATGTCCCGCAGGGTGCCGGTCAGAACGAAGGTCTGCCCGCTGAGCGGTTGTTGTTTAGTAACGCCTGATTTCCGCCAACGAATGCCTGCATTCAGCAGTTTATCGATAACCTCTTGATTGTGCGGTTGCTGGAAGAAGGTCACGATATGTTGCGCCACCACCGGGCCGATATCTGGCAGTTGCTGCAGGTCTTCGAGGCTGGCTTCGCGCAGGGCCGCAAAGTCGCCGTAATTTTCTGCCAGTACCTTGGCCGTCGCTTCCCCGACCTCGCGGATACCCAGGGCGTACAGGAAACGGGCCAGCGTCGTCTGTTTACTCTTCTCGAGTGCGGCAATCAGGTTGTCTGCCGACTTCTCGCCCATACGCTCCAGGCCGAGGAGCTGTTCCCGGCTTACCGAATACAGGTCGGCCACATCGTTCACGAGCGTTGTGTCGACAAGCTGTTCGACCAGCTTGTCTCCGAGCCCTTCGATATCCAGCGCGCGCCGTGACGCGAAGTGCCGAATCGCCTGCTTGCGCTGAGCCGGGCAATACAGACCTCCGCTGCAACGCGATACCGCCTCGCCTTCCGCGCGCTCTATGACTGAGCCGCAGACCGGGCAGCGCGAGGGCATCTTGAAGCGGCGTGCCTTCGGTAAACGACGCTCCTTGATCACGGCGACGATCTCAGGAATGACGTCGCCGGCACGGCGCACGATTACCGTGTCGCCGACGCGCACATCCTTGCGGTGAACCTCATCTTCGTTGTGCAGGGTCGCGTTGGTGACGGTGACCCCTCCCACAAAGACCGGTTCCAGGCGTGCCACCGGTGTTACGGCACCGGTGCGGCCAACCTGGACCTCGATACCCTGCACAACCGTCGTTTCTTCCTGGGCAGGGAACTTGCGCGCTATTGCCCAGCGCGGCGCTCGGGCGACAAAACCCAGCGTGTCCTGGAAGTCGAGGCGGTCGACCTTGAACACCACCCCATCGATATCAAATGGCAACTGATCCCGTGCCTGCGCCATCCGGCGATAGAACGCCTCACAGCCCTGAAGCCCCTTGACGACCGCAATGGCCTTGGACACGCGCAGCCCCCATTCCCGCAATGCCCCAAGAATCTCGCTGTGTCGGTCCGGCACTGCGCCGCCTCGCACCTCCCCCACCCCGTAGGAATACATTTCGAGTGGCCGCCTCGCCGTCACGCGCGGGTCAAGCTGGCGCACGCTGCCGGCTGCCGCGTTGCGCGGATTGACGAAGGCTTTGCCGCCTTCGGCGACGCTGCGTTCATTCAGTTCGCGGAAACCCGCGTGGCTCATGAACACCTCACCACGGATCTCGAGAATGGACGGATACCCGTGACCGATCAGTTTCAGTGGAACTGAAGGAATCGTCCGGACATTGGCCGTGATATCTTCGCCGGTAAGGCCGTCACCCCGGGTAGCCCCGCTCACGAGCAGTCCGTGTTCATAACGCAGGCTGACCGCAAGTCCATCCAGTTTGGGTTCGGCAGCGTAGGCAACCTCAGTGACTCCCAGCCGTTCGCGCACACGACGATCAAATTCAGCAAGCTCCTCATCGCTGAATGCATTATCGAGCGACAGCATCGGAATCGCATGGGTGATCTGCCCGAAAGCCTTGAGGGGTTCTGCCCCGACCCGCTGGGTCGGTGAGTCAGGGGTGATGAGCTGCGGGAATTCCGTTTCCAGCTGCCGTAACTCGCGCAGGAGCCGGTCGTAATCCGCATCGGAGACGACAGGGTCGTCGAGGACGTAATACCGGTAGTTGTGGTAATTGATCTGCTCGCGCAACCTGGCGGCGCGTTGCGCGGCCGCATTGCGCGTGGTCATGTACCCGATTGGGCGAGATGCTGCTTGCGCTCGAACTCCAGGATATCTTCACGCAGATGCTCGGTGGTTTGCCGGCTCAACACACTCCGCGTCTCGTCGCGCAGTTCACCACCCAGGCGCTCAGAAAGCTGCCGGGCTGTCGCCACGAAATCATCGAATGCCATGATTGGCTGGACAGGACCCGGCAGGCGCATGAACAGACTGATGCCGGGCGTGGTACTCCGATCAAACTCACCCGGGTCGAAGGTCCCGGGTTCGACCAGGTTGGCAATACTGAAGACGGCCTTGCCCCTTGCGCCCTCGGCCGACATCCGGTGATAGATCTCCATATCGCCATGCCTGAGGCCTGCCTGGGAGAACGCCTCACGCAGGGCGCTGCCCCGAAACGGCTTGCCGCGCGGTGCTACCAGATACAGGACCACCAGTTTCTCATCCGTGCCCGGCAGGTCCAGATCCTCCGAGGTCAGATGGGACTCCTCCACCTGCGCTTCGGCTGGTTCGTCCACAGGCGCCGCAGTGTCAAAAGTCAGTGGCTCGGTGTCCGCCGTGATGAACTGCTCGAGTTCGTCCAGTTCATCCCGGATGGCCGCCAGTGAGGTGTCATCCGCCACATCCCTGCGGACGGCAGGCCTGGCGAAGTGGCTCACCTCAGGCTCTTCGGAAATTACCGGCTCGCTGTCAAAGCCCCTGCTCTCCACAGCACCGTACTGACGCTCTTCGCGGGCCGCCTGCCAGCGGGTCCACAGATAGACCCCGGCAATCACCACGGCCCCCAGTCCGAGCAGAATCCAGCGCAAACTGTCCATGATAGCTTCTCGAGGAAACGCCAGCTTGTCCTTTACTGATACCGAAATTATGTCGAGTCTGCGGTCGCCGGCAGCTAGGCCGTGGCTGCCAGCTGTGCCGCCTCGTCGATGTCCACCGAAACGAGTCGCGACACACCCGCCTCGTGCATGGTAACACCATTGAGCTGGGTTGCCAGATCCATGGTGACCTTGTTATGCGTGATGAAGATGAACTGCACCCGTTCCGACATCTCCCGCACCAGATCGCAGAAGCGACCCACATTTGCATCATCAAGCGGCGCGTCGACCTCGTCAAGCATGCAGAACGGCGAAGGATTCAGCTCAAAAATTGCAAACACCAGCGCAACCGCGGTGAGTGCCTTCTCGCCCCCGGAGAGCAGATGGATACTGCTGTTGCGCTTGCCCGGCGGCCTTGCCATGACGGTAACACCCGTATCGAGCAGATCCTCACCCGTCATCTCGAGCACCGCATGTCCCCCGCCAAACAGCCGCGGGAACATGCGGCCAAACCCGGCGTTGACCCGCTCGTAAGTATCCTTGAACCGACTACGGGTTTCACGGTCGATCTTGCGAATGGCGTTCTGCAGGGTCTCCAGTGCCTCAGTCAGATCAGCGTTCTGCGCGTCAAGATAGCGCTTGCGTTCCGACTGCTCCTCGAACTCGTCGATAGCCGCAAGATTGATCGGCCCAAGGCGGCTGATGCGTTGCTCAAGCCGCTCGATCTCCGCCGCCCACTGGTCGATATCGGCCTCCGCTGCCAGCTCTTCGCGCAGGGTTTCCAGCACAAAGCCGGTCTCGCCGATCTGCTCGAGGAGTGTCTGGCGGCGGACCTTGACCTCCTGCGCGGCAATCTGGATGCGGCTGGATTCATCGCGCAGCCCCTCTATCGCATGTTCCCGCGTGCTGCGGGAATGCTCCTGCTCGCGCATGTCATGCTCGACACTCTCCAGTTGGCGGCGCGCATTCATCAGGTCAGCCTCGATTGCCGAGCGTCGTGCAAGCAGGCCTTCCAGCTCTGTCTCCTGTGCCTGCAGGGGTGCCTCATTGTCTGACAGTGCTGTGCGCAAGGCGTTGCGTCGCTGCTCCAGGTGGGACTGCTGGCTGCGCATGCGCTCCAGATTCTGCAGGGTGCTACTGCGTGCCGTGCGCATGGCTTCGATCTGGATCGCCAGCGCGTGGGCCTGTTCCCGGTCGGTCTGAGACCTGCTGCGGGCCGATTCCAGTGCCTCGCGCAATCGATCGCGCTCACCGGTCCGCGCTTCACGTTCATCCGCCAGGGTTTCCATCAACGCGAGTGTTTCGGTCAAGGTCGCCCGGGCCGCGGCAAGTTCATCGGTCTCGCGGCTGCGCTGCTCCTGCATCTCCGCGGATTCTTTGGCGAGCGCGTCACGACGTGCCTGGACATGCTCCAGGCGCAGACGCAGGGCACTCAGCTGTGCCCGGACTTCACTGAATTCGCGGTGTGCCCGGTTGACGTTGGCCTGAAGTTCATCGCGACGCGACTCCTCCGCCTGCAGATCCGCACGCGCCGTCTCCAGTGTTGCCTGCTGCGCCTGCAGGCTGTCAGTGACCGCGTCAAGCTCGTCTGCCAGCCGCTTGATCTCGGTTTCACGCGCCAGTACCCCGGCCTTCGCATCCGCCACCCGGTTGACCCTGAGCCAGCCCGCACCGAGCCAGAGCCCTTCCTGCGTAATCAGTGACTCATGCGGCGCCAGCTGGTGGCGCTGTGCCAGGGCCGTGCCGAGGCTGTCCGCGACATAGACGCCACCGAGCACACTGAGCAGGTCGCAGGGTGCCTCGACCAGTTCCTGCAAGGGTCTGAGCTCACCGCGTTGCTCGGCCCTGCCAAGCTCCGCGCGGCTCACCAGCGTCAACGCACCCTCTTCCAGCCTATTGAGCCCGGCTGCGAGTGCATCGAGGCCGTCCACACAGACGGCTTCGAGATAGGCGCCGAGGACCGTCTCAACGGCCTGCTCCCATCCTGACTCGACTTTGAGCTGCTGGGCGAGGCGCGGTCCGTCCTGCAACGACTGAGATTCCAGCCACTGCCGGACGCCTTCACTGGATGCACCCAGTGCCGCCTGCTGCAAGGCTTGCAGCGATACCAGCTGACCGCGCAGATCCTGGTGACGGCGGCGGGCCTCATCCAGTTCCGCTGTCCGGTTACGTAGCTGTTCGCGCAATTCGCTGATGCGGGAGACGAGGCTATCGAGTTCTGACTGCAGCGCTGTGGCCGCCTCGTCACGGTTGCGTTCCTCTTGCGTCAGCGTCTCGATCTCATGCTCGAGTTTTGCGCTGCTGAGTGCCTCACGCTCCGCCTCGATCCGCTCCAGGCGGTCCTGTAACTGGTTGAGATGCCGGTCGAGATGATCGATGCGAGTCCGCTCCACCTCGGCCGCCTGCGCCTGGGAATTCGCGCGTGCATTGAACGCCTCCCATTCGGCCCGCCAGTGCTCCATGGTGGCTTCCGCCTCATGCAGGGTGGCTTTGGACTGCTCGGCACTGCCCTGGCGTTCAATGAGCTCGGGTTCCTTGGCGGCCAGCTCTGCGGCCAGTTCCTCCTGGCGCTGCGCGTCAACCCGGATGTGTGTGCCAATCTCGCCCCACGCCTCCTCGGCTTCGTGCAGTTCCTGCTCCTGGCGCTGGCGGGTATCCCTGGCGTGCTGGATGCCCTGTTCGACACGCGCAATCTCCGCACCCAGGCCATAGAACCTGCCCTGGACCTGGTTGAAGCTATCATTGGTCTCCGTCAGCAGTTCCCTGGATTTTTCCATCGCTGCTTCGAGTGCTCGCAGTTCCGAGACTGCTGCCTGAAGTGCGTTTTCCTGGGCGGCGATCGCACGTTCACTTTCCTGCGCGTCGGTCTCCAGGGTCTGGTAGCGAAGCATGAGCAGCTCTGCCTTGAGGCGCCGTTCCTGTTCCTTGAGCTCCTTGTAACGCTCGGCGGTACGCGCCTGTCGTTTCAGCTTGTCCAGCTGTTTTTCAATCTCGTCGCGCAGATCGCTGAGGCGGTCGAGATTCTCCATGGTATGCCGGATACGGTTTTCCGTCTCGCGCCGACGCTCTTTGTACTTGGAAATGCCCGCCGCCTCTTCGAGGAACATGCGCAGGTCCTCGGGTTTCGCCTCGATCAGCCGGGAAATCATCCCCTGTTCAATGATCGAATAGCTGCGCGGTCCCAGGCCCGTTCCGAGGAAGATATCGGTGATATCACGCCGCCGGCAACGCGAGCCATTCAGGAAATAGTGGGACTGCCCGTCACGCGAGACCTGACGCTTGATCCCGATCTGGTTGTACTGGGCGTACTGGCCGCCAATAGTGCCATCGGTGTTGTCGAAAACGAGTTCGATGTTGGCATGCCCGACCGGTTTGCGGGTGTTGGAGCCGTTGAAGATGACATCCGCCATGGAGTCACCGCGCAGGTGCTTGGCCGAGCTCTCACCCATGACCCAGCGGACAGCATCGATGACGTTGGATTTACCGCAGCCGTTTGGCCCGACAATGCCAACTAGATTGCTGGGCAGATAGATCGATGTGGGGTCGACGAACGACTTGAAGCCCGCCAGTTTGATCTTGTGCAACCGCATGGACCGCGAAGATACAAGATAGAGGCTGTCCGATACAACCTTTCTCCACAATATTGTGTTGCAGGGTAGGCACCCCCGGCATCGTCCGAGTTGTCCAGCCGGCCCGGCATCGAGTATCTTCTCCTGGATGAGCACCCGTCCCAGCAAGGATCTCGAGACCTTTCCCAACCCGAACCCGGAACGCGACTACACCATCCGGATCCGGATTCCGGAGTTTACCTGTCTGTGCCCCAAGACCGGACAGCCGGACTTTGCCACTCTCCACCTGGCCTATGTTCCCGACGCGCGGTGTATCGAACTCAAGTCACTCAAGCTCTACATCTGGTCATTCCGCGAGGAAGGCGCATTCCATGAGGCCGTGACCAACCGCATCCTGAATGACCTGGTGGCTGCCTGTGCTCCGCGTTTCATGCGGGTGAACGCCGAATTCAACGTGCGCGGCGGGATCTATACACAGGTTATTGCGGAACACCGGCATCCCGACTGGACGCCGGCCCGCCCGGTCGATTTACCCTGAAACCCGAGAACGCGCGATCCTAGGAGCCTGTCGGACTTAGGCTGATTCTACTGCGGCGGTGGGAGAGCGGCCCAAAGCCTCCCGCTTTCTCGTTGCGTAGGGCCCACTATGCGCCTCGAAATCGTGATGCTTTGGACTCACTCTCCCACCTGCCTCGTCACGAACCCCTAAGTCCGACAGGCTCCTAACACCGGCGCGCAGGCAGTCTTTGCAAAGCAGATTAATAATGTATTCTATCTTTCTGATATATATTAATTCATTCGTATAGATGCAGCGCGATGATATGGGAGACTGCTTTCTCGGGATTGATCTTGGTACCTCGGGCATCCGGGCGGTCCTGATCGATCTCCAGGGATCAGAGCAGCTGTCCGCGCGGATCGATCTCCCCGGTCCCACCCGGGAAGGAGCCCGTGTCGAGCAGCATGCCGACACCTGGTGGGCGGCGCTGGACCGCCTGCTGTGCCGGCTCGGGCACGGCGCATCATTCGAGACGCTGCGCGCCATCGCCGTGGATGGCACCTCGGGGACCGTGCTGCCCTGCGACGGGGCGGGCCGGGCCCTGGCACCGGCGCTGATGTACAACGACAGCCGGGCGCAGGCTCAGTCCGACAGGATCGCGGCGCTGGCGCCGACGGGGACCGGCGTACAGGGGCCCGGTTCCAGTCTCGCGAAGCTGCTCTATTTCCGGGAGCAATTGCCGCCGGACCGCTTTCGCTATCTGTTACACCAGGCGGACTGGATTCTTGCCCGTCTCAGTGGACGGATTGGCATTAGCGACGAAAACCACGCCCTGAAACTCGGCTACGATGCCGTTCAGCGGATCTGGCCCGAGTGGCTCGCGCGACTCGGCATTCCTCGGCACCTGTTTCCGGATGTGGTTGCGGCAGGAACGCCCGTCGGCCACCTCCTGCCTGTGCATGCGAGACGCTGGCGTATGCCCCCGGGCGTCAGGGTGGTGGCCGGCACGACGGACAGCACGGCCGGCCTCATCGGAGCCGGGGCCCACCAGGCCGGTGATGCGGTGACGTCGCTAGGCAGTACGCTGGTACTCAAGGTTCGCGCGCCTGAACCGGTGTTCGCACCCGCGTACGGCGTCTACAGTCATCGTCTGGGTGACTCATGGCTCGTCGGTGGTGCATCCAATACCGGCGGCGCGGTTCTGCAGCGTTATTTCGACAGTCAGACACTCGCGAGGCTGAGCCAGCAACTGGACACGACGCGACGCACCTGTCTCGAGTACTACCCGCTGGCGGCGCCCGGCGAGCGTTTCCCGGTCAATGACCCGGATTTGCCCCCGAAACTGACCCCCCGTCCTCGCGACGACCGGCGGTTTCTGCAGGGTCTGCTCGAGGGCATCGCCCGCATCGAACGACGTGGTTACCGGCTGCTGGAATCGCTGGGAGCGCCCTATCCCTGCCGGGTGTTTACCGTCGGCGGTGGCGCCCGCAATCCGGCCTGGACAGAGATTCGCCGGCGACTGTTAGGCACCGCGCTTGTCCAGGCGAGGCACCAGGAGGCGGCCTACGGTGCCGCCCTGCTGGCACGCCAGGGCGGCATGTCGGAGCAGCGCTGAGCTGCCTGGCGCGCCGGGGGCTTTCCCCGTGCCCCCGGTGCAATGCCGCATGATTGAATTCTTCTGTGGCGTTTGCGACCCTGCAGCGAGGAATACGGATCAGATGGAAGAAGCCTGCCTATGAAAGACCTGTTCTCCGGTGCCCGGCATCTCCTCGCCGGACTGAAGATCATCCGGCAGCCGGGTCTGCGGCGTTACGTGATGGTGCCCCTGATCGTGAACATCGCGGTCTTCGGCGGCCTGATCTACCAGGCCATGCACTGGTACCAGATACTGCTGGATAAACTGCTGGGCTTTTTGCCCGGCTGGCTGGCCTGGTTGCAGTATCTGCTCTTGCCGCTCTTCGCGGTCACGGTGGTGCTGATCGTCTTCTATGGCTTTACCTTGCTGGCCAACCTCATTGCGGCGCCTTTCAACGGCTTGCTCGCCGAAGCCGTCGAACGCCATCTGACGGGCCAGCCCATCGCCGACAGTGGTGACTGGAAGACTCTGGTCAAGGATATTGTTCCGTCGGTCCTGTCCGAGGTGCGCAAACTGCTGTATTTCATCCTCTGGGCGATCCCCTTCGGCATCCTGTTCCTGATCCCGGGGGTCAATCTGGCAGCCCCCGTTCTCTGGGGGCTGTTCAGCGCCTGGATGTTCGCACTCGAATACTGCGATTATCCTATGGGTAACCATCACCTGTTCTTCGCCGCGCAACGTGCCCGGCTGCGGCGCAGGCGGATGCTGTCGCTCGGCTTTGGCGCTACCACCTTGCTCTTCACGCTAATTCCCGTGGTGAACTTCGTCGCCATGCCGGTGGCCGTTGCCGGCGCTACCTCGCTGTGGGTCAGGGAACTGCGCGACACCGGCGAGAGCTAGCCCGCATTTCTCACCGGGATAGGCATTGCCTGATTACACACTGTCTTTTTACTGATCCGCACTCTGTTCTTTACCTCAGTGCATTATGTGACTCTATCGCTGCCCGGTGAGAAATGCGGGCCAGGGCGTTTACGCCGACAGGAACTGGCGGATTCGCTCGACGCCGTCGCGTAACTGTTCGAGCGACGTCGTGTAGGCAAACCGCACGTGCCGCTCGGCCCGATAGTCGCCAAAATCGATACCGGGCGTAATGGCGACACCGGCCCGTTCCAGCAGCTCGCGTGAAAAGCCGAAACTGTCATCGGTAAACCGGCTGCAGTCGGCATACAGGTAGAAGGCGCCTTGCGGGGTGACGGGAATAGCGAAGCCGATATCGCGCAGCGCCGGCAGCAGGAAATCACGCCGTTCGCGGAAGGCCTCTCTTCGTGATTCGAGAATCGCCATGGTTTCCGGCGTGAATGCCGCCAACGCTGCCCACTGCGCCGGCGTTGGGGCGGCCAGAAACAGGTTCTGCGCCAGACGGTCGAGCGCAGGCACATAATCACGCGGGGCCACCATCCAGCCGAGTCGCCAGCCGGTCATGCCGAAATACTTGGAAAAACTGTTGATCACGAATATGTCATCGGAAATGGACAGCGCGGTGTCTGCCTCAATCCCATAGGTGAGTCCATGGTAGATCTCATCCACAATCAGCGTTCCGCGCTGCTGTACGGCAAGCTCGTAGAGTGCACCGAGCTGCACCTGGCTGAGCATCGATCCGGTGGGATTTGCCGGGGATGCGACCAGCGCTGCCACAGTGGCGTCTCCCCAGTGGTCCGCGGCATGCTCGGCATAAAGCTGGTAGTTGCTGGCCGCATCCGTTGCGACCAGCCGGGTCCGCCCCTCGACCAGGCGTACGAAATTCCGGTTGCAGGGATAGCCGGGGTCTGCCATGAGGACTTCCTGACCCCGATCAACGAGCGCCGCCACGGCGAGCAGCAGCGCACCGGACGCGCCTGGCGTGACGATGATTCGATCGGCATCAATGTTGACGCCGTAGCGACGGTGGTAGTAGTCGGCTATGGCCTCGCGCAGCTGGGGCAGACCAACGGCGGGCGTGTAATGGGTATGCCCGGCGGCAAGCGCCGCCCTGCCTGCCGCAATGATTGGCTCGGCGGTTTTGAAATCCGGTTCGCCGATTTCCATGTGAACAATCGATCGGCCGGACGCCTCGAGCGCGCGGGCACGCGCCAGCAGGGCCATCACATGAAAGGGTTGTATGTCAGTCGCGCGTTTTGCCAGACGCGGCGCGTGTCTCTCCATGGCAGGTTCCCCTCTGTTAACAGGCCCTAGTACGCTTTCAACGTGATAATGACGGATGCTGACAAACCAGGCTGAGCGCCGGTATTTTTATTTATAGCCACGGAACCCACGGAAGAACACGAAAAAAATTCTAATGCGTGTCCGCTCTTTCCGTGTTTTTCCGTGGATTCCGTGGCCATAACATTCGTCATTATCAGGGAGTACTTAGGAGCCTGTCGGACTTAGGCTGATTCTACTGCGGCGGTGGGAGAGCGGCCCACAGCTTCCCGCTTTCTTGTTGCGCAGGGCACACGATGCGCCTGGACATCGTGAAGCCTTGTGCTCACTCTCGCGCCCGCCTCGTCACGAACCCCTGGGTCGGACAGATTCCCGGCGCAATGCCGCATGATGGAGACGTCGCAGCATTGCCACATCCACGAATTCGGAATTGCCGGCATCGCCGGAAATCACGGAAAACGGCTTGCCCGGTTCTCCGAGGTGGTCCACGACCAGTAGCGCATCCGAGAAATCCTGCTCTCGCGTGTAGTCACTCACGGTGACCACGGTGGGCACCGCGGCATCACGCGCGGACCGCAGTCCGTTTTCCGAATCCTCGAACGCCAGGCATGCCTGTGCAGAGAGCGATAATTGCGCCAGGGTATACTCATAAATATCCGGCGCCGGCTTCTTGCGCGACACGATGCCTCCGGCGCCGATCACCTCGAACCAGGATTCGGCATCCGGGGCCAGGCTTGCCCGCAGCAGGGCGACGACGTTTTCGGGGGAGGTGGTGGTCGCTATGGCAAGACGCAGACCTTCGGCACGTGCCTCCGCGAGCAAGCGCCGAACGCCTGGACGCAGCGGCATCTGGCCGGTGCTGACCAGCTGTGTGTAGATGCGCGTCTTGTCCCGGTGCAGCTCGGCGATGAACGCCGTCAGATCGTCCACCGCCGGGCAGGCTGCTCCCCACCGGTCGATGTAGTAGCGGATACGTTCCTTGCCGCCGGTCACGGCCAGCAGCTGTCCGTAGAGTGCCGGAGACCAGTTCCAGTCCAGGTCCGCCTGCGCAAAGGCCTGGTTGAAGGCCCTGCGATGCACCTCTTCGGTCTCCGCGAGGGTTCCGTCCACGTCGAACAGCAGTGCAGAAAGCTCGGGCATCGTGCCTCTTGTCTCACTTTTGAACTCAGGGAGCGTTAGCCTAGCCGAGATTTCACCGAATCCCTACCGAAAAATGCCGCATTTCGGGCAGGCCGCAGGCACGGTTCGCTCTTGACTCAGGGATCGAGTCGATTAACACTTAGCGGCTTTATAGGGGGGCTGAACGTGTGCGTCAATCCGCCGCTTCGCTTGCATGGCCCCCTGTTTTCTGCTAAGAAGCCGCCGATTGTTTCTTGAGGAGAGCTGAATGGCTACCAGGAAGAAGTCTACGTCCAAGGAAAAGACTGCTGCGAAAAAGACGGCAAGCAAGAAGCCTGTGGGCAAGAAGACTGCCGAGAAGAAAGCGCCGGCCAGGAAGCCGGTGGCCAAGAAGCCGGTGGTAAAGAAGAAACCAGCGGTGGCCGCCACGCATAAAAAAGTCGCCAAGAAAGCGCCAACGCCCAGGAAAAAACCGGCTGAGAAGACGCCGGCGACCGCCACTAAGTCTCCTGCCAGCAGCAAAGCCAGGACCACCTCGCGCAGATCAAAGACCGGACCGGTAACGACAATCACCGTTATCGAAGGCATCGCGCCTTACCAGGAACAATCGGGTGAGGAATACATGAACGAGGCCCAGACGGAGCACTTCCGCCAGATTCTGCTGGCCTGGAAGCGCGAGCTCATGGAGGAAGTGGACCGTACGGTTCACCACATGCAGGACGAAGCCGCCAATTTTCCGGATCCCAATGACAGGGCCACACAGGAATCCGAGTTCAGCATGGAGTTGCGCACGCGCGACCGGGAACGCAAACTGATCAAGAAAATCGATGAGGCACTCGAGAAGCTGGACCATGAGGACTATGGCTACTGTGAAGCCTGCGGCGTCGAGATCGGGGTCCGTCGCCTCGAGGCCCGCCCCACAGCAGGCCTGTGCATCGACTGCAAGACGCTGGACGAGATCAGGGAAAAGCAGATGGGGGGCTAAGCTCCCCGCCTTCGGCGTTGCACTTCGAAAAGCCGGCCCACGCCGGTTTTTTTGTCTTTTCCAGGCTATTCAGTTCCGCCTCGTTCCGTGAAGCACAGCGCTGATCAGACACGGCTCTACCGGGGCCGTTTCGCGCCCTCACCCACCGGTCCGTTGCATTTCGGTTCGCTGATCGCAGCGGTGGGAAGTTTTCTCGAGGCCCGCACGCGGGGCGGTGAATGGCTGCTCCGCATGGAGGATGTCGACAGGCCGCGTGAGGTGGCAGGTGCTGCAGATCATATACTCAGAACACTCGAGATGCTGGGTCTGCAATGGGATGGTGAAGTGCTCTACCAGAGTCAACGCACGGAGGCCTACCGCCACGCACTGGATGAATTGCGCCGCGCGGGCGCCGTGTATCCCTGTGCCTGCAGCCGGCGCGAGATCAGCAAACTGGCCGAGCAAGGGCCTGACGGCGCGGTCTACCCCGGAACCTGTCGTAACGGTGTGGCGTCCGGCCGTGAACCGAAAGCATGGCGGGTACGGGTCGAGCGCCCGGTGCGCTACCGGGACCGGCTCCAGGGCCTGTATTATATCGATCTCGGCAGGCGATCCGGTGATTTTGTCGTGCTCCGTGCCGATGGCATCTTTGCCTATCAGCTCGCCGTGGTCGTCGACGACGCCGAACAGCAGATCAACAGCATCGTCCGCGGCACCGACCTGCTCGGATCCACCGGACGACAGATTCATCTGCAGCGACTGCTCGGCTTACCTACGCCCGACTACCTGCATCTGCCGGTCGCGGTCGACGCGCGGGGAAGAAAGCTGAGCAAGCAGACGCACGCGCTTGCCGTCGACGCCGCGGCCGGGGCGGCAGTACTGGTGCCGGTACTCCGCTTTCTCGGCCACGACCCGCCCGCCGAAATTTCCTCCGGCCCGCTGGCGGAACTCTGGGCATGGGCGCTGGCGCACTGGCATGTTAGCCAGGTGCCTGCGGTGCGGGCGCTGCCTGCCCCGGGGAACGCCACGACGGGTCTGGACTAGGCTGCCCGGAACGCGTATACAAACAACCTTGCACGACCACCGACAGGGAAACTTCCAGATGAGTGACGACAAGATATACGACATAGCCGAGACCTTTGCCGCCAATGCCTGGATTGATGAGGAACAGTATCAGGCCATGTATGCCCGTTCCGTGCAGGACCCCGAGGGGTTCTGGGCCGACCAGGCCGGGCAGTTTCTGACCTGGTTCAGTCCCTGGGACAAGGTGCTCGAGTGGGACTTTCACACGGCGAAGATCCGCTGGTTCGAGGGTGGCAAGCTCAATGCCTGTTACAACTGCGTCGACCGGCATCTGGAGACGCGCGGCGATCAGGTGGCCCTGATCTGGGAAGCTGATGACCCGGCTACCGATAAACAGATCACCTACCGCGAACTCTACGAGCAGGTCTGCCGGCTGGCAAATGTCCTCAAGCGGCGCGGCATCGCTAAAGGCGACCGTGTGTGCATCTATATGCCGATGATCCCCGAAGCCTGCATGGCCATGCTCGCCTGCGCGCGGATCGGTGCCGTTCATTCGGTTGTGTTCGGCGGCTTTTCACCGGAATCCCTCAAGGACCGTATTCTGGATTCGGATTGCCGCGCCGTCATTACCGCCGATCAAGGTGTGCGTGGAGGACGCGCGGTGCACCTGAAACAGCAGGTCGACCAGGCGCTCGAAGAGTGTCCCAATGTCCATACCGTGCTGGCGGTCCGCCAT
Source organism: uncultured Gammaproteobacteria bacterium (assembly GCA_963707015.1). Lineage (GTDB taxonomy): Bacteria > Pseudomonadota > Gammaproteobacteria > Thiohalobacterales > Thiohalobacteraceae > CAVPOO01. The sequence continues at coordinate 68,462 of CAVPOO010000016.1, read as the reverse complement.
ACCGCCGGCGAGGTGAACTGGGTCGAGGGGCGTGACGTGTGGTATCACGAAGCCATTGCCGACGTGGATAGCGAGTGTCCCTGCGAGGAAATGGATGCCGAGGATCCCCTGTTCATTCTCTACACCTCAGGCTCTACCGGAAAGCCCAAGGGTGTCCTGCACACAACCGGGGGTTACCTGCTGTATGCGGCGATCACCCACAAGTACATCTTTGATTATCACGATGGTGATGTGTACTGGTGCACCGCCGATGTCGGCTGGATAACAGGCCACTCCTATATTGTGTATGGGCCGCTTGCCAATGGCGCCATCAGCCTGGTGTTCGAAGGCATTCCGACCTATCCGGACAGCTCGCGCTTCTGGCAGGTAGTCGACAAGCACAAGGTCAACACCTTCTACACCGCGCCGACCGCCATCCGCTCACTGATGCGGGAAGGCCAGGGGCCGGTAAAACAGACCAGTCGCGCGAGCCTGAGACTGCTTGGGACCGTCGGTGAACCCATCAACCCGGAGGCCTGGGAATGGTATTACCACGTTGTTGGCGAGGCCCGTTGCCCGATCGTCGATACCTGGTGGCAGACAGAGACCGGCGGAATTCTGATCACGCCGCTCCCCGGCGCGACACGCCTGAAACCGGGGTCCGCCACACGGCCCTTCTTCGGTGTCGTACCGGCGCTGGTCAGTAACGAAGGCGAGGTCCTGGAGGCGGCCGCCTCGGGCAATCTGGTCATATCACGCCCCTGGCCCGGCCAGATGCGTACCGTCTACGGCGATCATCAGCGGTTCATTGACACCTACTTCAAGACCTACCCGGGGTACTATTTCACCAGCGACGGAGCGCGCCGCGATGAGGATGGTTACTACTGGATAACCGGCCGTGTGGACGACGTGCTGAATGTCTCCGGACATCGCCTCGGAACCGCCGAGGTGGAAAGCGCGCTGGTCCTCCATGACAAGGTCGCGGAAGCCGCCGTGGTGGGTTTCCCGCACGATATCAAGGGCGAGGGAATCTATGCCTATGTCACCCTGGTGAGCGGCGTCGAGCCTTCCGAGGAACTGCGTAAGGAGCTGATCGATCTGGTCCGCAAGGAAATCGGTCCGATCGCCAAACCCGATGTTATCCAGTGGGCGCCCGGACTACCCAAGACCCGCTCCGGCAAGATCATGCGACGTATCCTGCGCAAGATCGCGGCCAACGATCTGGATCACGTGGGCGATATCTCGACGCTGGCAGATCCGAGCGTCGTGGAGGAACTCAAGACCAACCGCGTCTCTCCCTAGCCGGCGGCGGGAGGATTCCGAGACGGCACAGTCGCCCTGAAGCGTCGATGTTCGCAGCGAGCGGCTTTCGCCCTGCCTGGTGGCTTCGCAGTGCTCATTTGCAGACCCAGTTTCCCAGTTTGTGCCGCCGGCCGGCACCGCTGTCGCTGCGCCGCGAACGCATTGAATTGCCGGACGGCGACTTTCTGGACCTCGACTGGAATGATGTCGAGAGCGATGCCCTGATCCTCGTGTTACACGGGCTGGAAGGATCCGCCCGCTCCGGTTACGCCGCTGGCATGCTGCATGCGCTGGGACAGGCGGGCCTGTCCTCGGTAGTGATGAACTTTCGCGGGTGCGGCGGCGAACCCAACCGCCTGCCGCGCAGTTATCACTCCGGTGAAACCGGTGACCTCGAGTACGTGGTGCAGCGGCTTCGAGCAAGCGCATCCGACGCGGCGCTGGGTATCGTTGGCTACTCGCTCGGCGGCAATGTCCTGCTGAAGTGGCTGGGAGAAAAGGCCGAGCACGCCGGCATTGACGCCGCCGTTGCGGTATCGGTGCCATTCAATCTGAGCCTGTGTGCGGATCGGCTGAACCGCGGCCTGTCACGCGTCTACCAGTGGTACCTGCTGCAGAAACTCAGACGCTCGCTGCAGCGCAAGCTCGGGACCATGTCCCTCCCGATCGATGTCCATGACCCCCGCTCACTCGGCAGTCTGCGGGAATTCGATGAGCGGGTGACCGCACCTCTGCACGGCTTCGCAGGTGCGGAGGACTATTATGCACGCGCCAGTTGCGGGCCCTGGCTGCGTTCCATCGCTGTGCCCACCCTGATTCTGCACGCCATCGACGACCCGTTTATGACGCCCGCTGTGATTCCCCGGCCCGATGAGCTTTCACGCTGTGTGCAACTGGAGCTCTCTGCGCGGGGCGGCCACGTCGGCTTCGTTTCCGGCCGCTTTCCCTGGGCGCCGATCTACTGGCTGGAATCCCGCATTTGCGAGTATTTCCACAACCGGCTTCGCGAGGCCTGGAGCGGCCAGCGGGGCTGTTCAATGCGTCCCGCACCAACCCCCGGCGCACCGTGACGCGGTAGCGCGGCATGCCTGGGGAGAAGGGATAATTAACTTAAAAATAGTTCTATATCTTTATGTAATAAAAAATAATACTTCCTGTCGTTGTCCCGCCTGAAGGTGTCCAGGATGCGCTGCGCCTGGACTCAACTTTAACAGGCCGATGCCGCTAGTGGCCTACGACGGCCGCGCCCATTAATCAGTATGGGACCGGAAACACGCTGTCCCTTGCACGCCCACCGTACTCACCCCAATAAGCACCGGGCGGCGCGACTGTCGCAACGATCACAGGGGTAGCGGGTGTAACGGGGCCAGCACACCAGGCAGTGAGAGCCAGGGACATGAAAGGATTTCTGACGCTGTTGACAGGCATTTTCACCCTGCTGGGACTGCCGGGCAGTGCCTGCGCCGATGACGCCGACCTGTATGCGGTGCAGTTCTCGGAAGACAGCAAGTACCTCATTACAGGCGGTTCGGGCGGAAGAAGCACGCAGTTCGACGCAAACTACACCGGTGGTATCAAGATATGGGACGCAGGCTCCGGCGAGCTGCTCAAGGCCTTCGGGCAGCAGAAGGACATCTACGGCCTGTTTGGTGACAACTTCGGCCGCGTCGGCAAGACCCGCTGGACCATCCACAGCTTCCGGGATGTTGTTTTCAATGGCACCTACCCGCAGGGGAAGGTGTTATTGCTGCCCAGCTCACTGGGCGAGATCAAGGGTGCTGACGGCATCAGCCTGCCGCCTTTCATCGGCGGATACATGGATTTTTCGGCCGGTTCCGTTCAACCGATTGCACTTGACGCCCACCTGGACTCGGGCCACGCGTGCGGAAGCCACGGTGCCGCCTACGAGTATGTGGGCCCCATGGTTGCCTCGGGAAACGGGCATTATGCCGCCGTCGTTGTGAATACCTGCAAACAGGGTGGCGATCCTGCCCGGACGACGGCCGAGTATGATTCGACGCTGCACCTCATGGATCTGAACACGCTCGCGGTAACCCACAGCTTCGAGAATATCGATTCCGGCATCTATGCGGTCGGTGTGACGGACAACGGCGAACGCATCGCCTACGTGGGACGCGACCGGTTTGCCGTACTGGATGTCGCGCGGGACAAACGCTATACGGTCGAGGAATATGCGGGCGGGGTCTTCGAGGTTCCGCGCCAGTTCAGCACGCTCTATTTTGACCAGACTGGCAATAAACTGGTGTCGCTGCACCATATCTACGACATCACGGCCGGCACCGAGCAGGCCCTGTCCTGGCCCGCTGATTCGGCGATCACCACAGGCAAGACCTCGAGTGTGCGGGTTGCTCCCGATCTGAGTTTCTTTGTCCTCGTGAAACCGGAGCGGTCCATGATCCTGTTCGGCGACGATGGTTTACCGCAGACCTATGGCCGGGCCGATCGCGTGGTTATGGTCGATATCGTGACTGGCCGGCAGGCCGAACTGCCACTGACAGATTCGCGGGTCGAGGGCAAACGTTGCGTCACCGATGTCTCACCGGACAGCCAGCGCATCGCCGTCGCCTGTACCGGCGGGCTCATCAAGGTCTTCGATGCCGTCTCCTACAAACCACTCTGGGAGCAACGCAACATCGGCTACCGTCAGGAAGAGCTGGACAAGCGGCTGATCCAGACCCGCGCGACCGGCAGCGGGCTCGAGCGCCCGCTGTTCAGCCTCGCACGCTCACAATGACGTGCCCGTTCTGTCGCACGACGCATGCATCTGTTCCCCGCTAGCCTGCGCTGCAGCCCAGCGGCGGCTCATGCGTTGCGTGTGATGTGACCATCGCTGAAGAAGATGAAGTTGTGAAATACATTGTTATTCTGCTGACCGTCGTGTCGCTCACTGGATCCGCTCAGGGGCGTGATGTCTGGAGCGGCATTTTCGACCAGCAGCTGGCGGCAGCCAGACGCGGCGATGCGGGCGCCCAGTACAGCCTGGCCGGGATGTACAAGAACGGGCAAGGGGTTGCTGCGGACAGGGACCAGGCCATGGCGTGGTACGGGAAGGCCGCGGCACAGGAGCACGCCAGGGCGAAGTCTGTGCTGTCGCTGATGCAGGCGAACCAGAGGCGTTTTGAACAGGCTCTGTCCAGCGCAGCCGGTGGTGATGTCGAGAGTCAGTACAAGCTCGCCAATATGTATGCGATGGGGACTGGCACCGATACTGACCCGGCGTTGGCCCGAAAGTGGTACCAGAGCGCGGCGCAACACGGTCACGACAAGGCCCAGTACAAATTCGCGCGCTTCCTGTACGGCGATCTGGGAAAGGCCGGCGACGAGCCGGCGGCATTTGCATGGTTCCGACGCTCGGCCGAACAGGGTTACGCGCCTGCCCAATACTATGTTGCCGAGATGTATGCGCTTGGCCGTGGTGTGGGGAGGGATGCAGAACAGGCGCTACTGTGGTATCACAAGGCAGCCGAAGGCGGGTACGGGCCGGCTTACAAAGGCATCAGAGAGATAGAAATACTGGCAGCACGCGAGCAACGCCGGCTGGCGACGACACGGGAGCAGGCACTTGCCGAGGTCATCCGCGAGGCTGAAGAGGAGCATGCAAGATTGCTGGCAGCCTCAGGCAGAACAGCGCCGGGACACGCGCCGCGAATCGAGGAATAAACAAGAGGGATGTTGACCGGCCACAAGCCGCAGCGCGCGACCAGCGGGCAAAGTGCAACGGAAAAACGGGGGCGATTGCCCCCGTTCTTTATTTGCGTCAGTTCAGGTGCGGAAACTCAGTCGCCCGCGACGGCCTTCATGCTCAGTCGGATCCGGCCCTGCTTGTCGACCTCGAGTACTTTTACCTTGACGACATCACCTTCCGCGAGCTTGTCACTTACGTTCTGTACACGCTCTTCACAGATCTGGGATATGTGCACCAGACCATCCTTGCCCGGCAGAATGGTCACGAATGCCCCGAAGTCCATCAGTTTGACGACCTTGCCCTCATAAATGTGACCCACCTCAACGTCGGCAGTCAGCTGTTCGATGCGCCTGCGCGCCTCCTGACCCGCCTCATAATCGACAGAGGCAATCTTCACATAACCCGAGTCATCGATGTCAATGCTGGTCCCGGTCTCCTCGGTCAGGGCGCGGATCGTTGCACCGCCTTTGCCAATCACATCCCGGATCCGGTCAGGGTTGATTTTCAGTGTGATATAGCGCGGCGCGAATTTCGACATCTCACTGCGTGGCTGTGAAATGGCCTTGTTCATTTCGCCGAGAATGTGCAGGCGCGCCTGGTTCGCCTGCGCCAGGGCGGTGTGCATGATTTCGCGGGTGATGCCGTCGATCTTGATATCCATCTGCAGTGCGGTGACGCCCGCCGCCGTGCCCGCTACCTTGAAATCCATGTCGCCGAGATGGTCCTCGTCACCCATGATGTCGGTGAGCACGGCAAACTTGTCCTGTTCCTTGATCAGCCCCATGGCGACCCCGGCCACCGGTGCCTTGAGCGGCACCCCGGCATCCATCATTGACAGGCTGCTGCCGCACACCGACGCCATCGAGCTGGAGCCGTTGGACTCGGTAATCTCCGAGACAACGCGAATCGTGTAGGGGAAGCCGTCACCCTCCGGCATCACGGCGCCGATGCCGCGTCTGGCCAGCCGGCCATGACCGATCTCGCGACGTTTGGGGCTGCCCACACGCCCCGTTTCGCCGACACAGTAGGGCGGAAAGTTGTAGTGCAGCATGAAGCTGTCGCGTCGCTCTCCGGCCAGCGCGTCGATAATCTGCGCATCACGTTCCGTGCCCAGCGTCGTCACGACCAGCGCCTGGGTTTCACCGCGGGTAAAGAGGGCCGAGCCATGGGCGCGCGGCAACACGCCGGTACGGATCGTGATTGGCCGCACTGTCCTGGTATCGCGTCCGTCGATTCTCGGCTGTCCACCGATGATGCGCCCGCGTACTATCTGCTTCTCCAGCCTTTCAATCGCATTGCGTACTTCTTCGTCGCCATACGCCGGTACGCCCGGCTCGGCCTCGATGGCAAGCAGTTCGCTCGCGACGCGCTCGCGTATCTCATCGAGTCGCGCATAGCGTTCCTGCTTGTCGGCAATCTGGTAAGCGGCCGTGAAATCGGTTTCACCCGCAGCCGCTGTGGCCTCACCGAGTGCCGTATTCGGCTCCGGCGCCTGCCAGGCCCAGGTCGCATTGGCGACTTCATTGGCAAGCTCGCGGATCGCCTTGATGGCCTCGCCCATCTGCTCGTGTCCGTACATGACCGCACCCAGCATGACGTCCTCGGGAAGCTCGCGGGCCTCGGACTCGACCATCAGCACGGCCGATTCGGTCCCGGCGACGACGAGGTCGAGTTGTGACGCCTCGAGTTCGCTGGCGGTCGGATTGAGCACATAGCTGCCGTTGACATAGCCGACGCGTGCCGCACCGACGGGCCCGTTGAACGGCATACCGGAAATGCTGACTGCCGCCGATGCGCCCAGCAAGGCCGGAATATCGGGATTGATCTCGGGATCGAGCGACATGACGGTCGCGATCACCTGGACCTCGTTGGTGAAGCCCTTCGGAAACAGCGGGCGCAGCGGCCGATCGATCAGACGTGAAGTCAGGGTTTCGTTTTCACTGGGGCGGCCTTCACGGCGAAAGAATCCACCGGGCACCTTGCCGGCCGCGTAGGTCTTCTCCTGGTAATCCACCGTGAGGGGGAAGAAATCCCGGCCTTCCTTGCCTTTCTTGAGACCGACCGCCGTCACGAGGACGACGGTCTCGCCCATACTGACCATGACGGCGCCGGATGCCTGACGGGCAATCTCACCCGTCTCGAGCGTGACGGAGTGGTTACCGTACTTAAAGGTCTTATTGATTGGATTCACGTCAGTGTTCCCTCAGGACTCAGGTTAATCAGCGGAGATGCAACAGCCGGCGGAACTGGCCTAGCGGCGCAGTCCGAGCTGCCCGATAAGACTCTGGTAGCGGTCCGAATCCTTGCGCTTGAGATAATCGAGTAACTTGCGGCGCTGATTCACCATACGCAGAAGTCCCTGCCGGGAATGATGGTCCTGTTTGTGAGTCGAAAAATGACTGGTCAGATGCTCGATGCGTCCCGACAGCAGCGCAACCTGAACCTCCGGCGACCCCGTATCATTGGATGCACGCTGGTATTTTTTGACGATGTCGCCTTTCTGGTCGGCGTTTAACGGCATAACACTCTTGCTCCCGAATAACTGTCTGAAATTGCAAGCCGCATATTGTAACTGGGGGCTACGGGCACCACAAGGCACCGCTGGCGATTCAACGCAGATTCATCAGCCGTTTCGGTGCGACCCGCCCGTCATCCAGAATCTGCCCCATCCCCAGGAACTGATGCTCGCCCTGATAGAGTCTCACCCAGCCACTGGTCGGTGCATGTGGCACCAGCACCGGCTGGCCCTGGCGCAGATAGAAGGCCGCGTCGCTCGACAGGCGGACACCGGGCCACTGGGCGAGCGCGGTCTCAACCGGCAGGAGGATGGCATCGAGTGCCTCAAACCCCTGCAACAGAAGCTTTTTCAGGTCGGCCAGGGTAATCATGCCGGCTTCATCGTAGGGCCCGACGCCCAGGCGGCGCAGGGCGGTCACATGCGCCCCGCAACCCAGCAGGTCGCCGATATCCTCTGCCAGTGTCCGCACATAGGTACCCTTGGTGCAGTGCACATCCAGCTCCAGCTCCGGCAGATTCATCGCCAAAAGCGTAAGTTCTCGGATCACCACGGTGCGCGCCTCGCGGGCCACCTCCACGCCCTGCCGGGCAAGCTTATACAGCCGTTCGCCCTGATGTTTGACTGCCGAATACATGGGCGGGACCTGCTGTATCGGACCGCGAAACCGGTCCAGTACCGCCTCCAGTGCCGCAGTGTCCAGCGCTCCGACCGGGCGTGTCTCCAGGACCTCGCCTTCGGCATCGCCGGTGGTGGTTCGCACCCCCAGCCTGCAGGTCATCCGGTAATGCTTGTCGGCGTCGAGCAGAAACCCGGAGGCCTTGGTGGCCTCACCCAGGCAGATCGGCAGCAGACCGCTGGCAAGCGGATCCAGGCTGCCGGTATGTCCGGCCTTGCGCGCCTTGTACAGGTGTTTGACCTCCTGCAGCGCGTCGTTGGACGTAAGGCCTATTGGCTTGTCCAACAACAGAATGCCATTGACTGGACGTCCTTTGTGTCGGTGACGATGTCCCATAACTACCCTTCTACCTCACTGCGGTTTGACCTGCCTGTGGTCGCGGCTGATCCTGCGATGTTAAATCCTGACGGCGGGACGCTCTATGAATCGTTTTCGCTCGGGTTGTGACTGTCTGAGGCGATGGCTTGTTCGATCAACTCAGTCAGATGACGGCCTCGTTCCACGGACTCGTCATAGACGAAGTGCAGCTGTGGAACACTGCGCAGCAGCAGGCACTGGCCGAGCAGGTGGCGCAGAAAGCCCGCGGCATGATTCAACACCCGCAGGGAATCTGCCTGGGCCTCATCCGGACCCAGCACCGTGACATAGACCTTGGCGTGGGCGAGATCGCGCGACACCCGGACCGCCGACACCGTCACCATGCCCAGGCGGGGGTCCTGCAGTTCGTCGTGGATAAGCCTGGCGAGCTCGCGTTTGAGCTGTTCACCCACGCGACGGACTCTGGGATTCTCTGTGGGCATCTGCGTAGACCCGAAGGAGCGTGCCCTTTACAAGGTGCGTGCCACTACGGTGCGTTCGAAGATCTCGATCTGATCGCCCGGCCTGACATCGTTATAGTTCCTCACGCCAATACCGCACTCGGTGCCGGCCCGGACTTCATTGACGTCATCCTTGTGGCGGCGCAGCGATTCCAGTTCGCCTTCGAAGATCACCACATTCTCGCGCAGCACGCGGATGGGGGCACTGCGCCTGACCACACCGTCCGTCACCATGCAGCCGGCAATGGCACCCAGCTTGGATGAACGGAACACATCACGCACCTGGGCAAGCCCGATGATCTCTTCCTTGATTTCAGGTGACAGCATGCCGGTGAGCGCCTTCCTGACCTCGTCAATGACCTCGTAGATCACGCTGTAGTAGTGCAGATCAACGCCGTGCTCCTCGATCTGGCGTTTCGCCGTCGCATCGGCGCGGACATTGAAGCCCAGCAGAACCGCCTGCGAGGCGACGGCGAGATTGACGTCGGACTCATTGATTCCGCCAACGCCTCCCGCAACAATATTCACGCGCACCTCATCTGTGGACAGCTTGTTCAGCGAATCGCGCAAGGCCTCCAGGCTGCCCTGTACGTCGGCCTTGATCACGATGTTGAGGTCCTGCACCTCGCCCTCGCCCATGCGGGAGAAAACCTCATCGAGCTTGGCCTGTCTCTGCTTGGCCAGTTTCACGTCGCGGTACTTGCCCTGACGGAAGAGCGCCACGTCACGTGCCTTGCGCTCGTCCTCCACCGTGATGACATCGTCACCCGCATTCGGCGTACCGGAAAGACCCAGCACCACGGCCGGGATAACCGGTCCGGCCTCATCGATCGGCTTGCCTGACTCATCAAACATGGCGCGCACGCGACCGTATTCCTGACCGGAGAGGATGATATCGCCCTTGTGCAGAACGCCGTTGCGCACCAGTATGGTCGCGACCGGGCCACGTCCGCGGTCAAGACTCGACTCAACGACCACGCCGGTGGCCGGGCAGTCCTCCACGGCGGTCAGTTCCATGACTTCGGCCTGCAGCAGAATGCCATCGAGCAGGTTATCGATGCCTTCACCGGTCTTGGCGGACACAGGCACAAACATGGTATCCCCGCCCCAGTCTTCCGGGATGACCTGTTGCTGTGCCAGCTCGTTCTTGACCCGATCGGGATCCGCATCAGGCTTGTCGATCTTGTTGATCGCCACGACGAGCGGTACCCCGGCGGCCTTGGCATGCTGGATGGCCTCCTGGGTCTGCGGCATCACGCCGTCATCAGCCGCGACAACCAGGACGACAATATCCGTGATCTGGGCGCCGCGCGCGCGCATGGCGGTAAAGGCCGCGTGCCCCGGCGTATCCAGAAAGGTGATGCCGCCCTTGTCCGTTTCGACATGGTAGGCCCCGATGTGCTGGGTGATGCCGCCTGCCTCGCCAGCCGCAACCTTGGTGCGGCGGATGTGATCGAGCAGGGACGTCTTGCCGTGGTCGACGTGACCCATGATGGTCACCACCGGTGGGCGGGACACGCGCTTGCCTTCCACCTCGGTAACCTGCTGGAGTGTTTCTTCAATCTCGTCTGCCCTCAGCAGTTTGACCTTGTGGCCCATCGCTTCGACCACGATGGAGGCCGTTTCCTGATCGAGGACCTGATTGATCGTGACCATGGACCCCAGTTTCATCATCGCCTTGATGACCTCGGTGGCCTTGACAGACATTTTGGCGGCAAGCTCGGCGACCGACAGACTCTCGGGAATCGTCACCTCCCGCACTACCGGTGCCGTCGGCAATTCAAACCCGTGCTTCTCCGATGCCGCGATCGACACGGCTCTTGGCCGCGCCTTTGGCTTCTTGCGGCGGCCGCGTTTGTCCGCGGCGACATGCAGCTCCCTGCGTCCGTATTTGCCGCCATGCTCCTCGGTTACCTCGCGTTTCTTGGGCTTGCGTTCCTTGGCAGCGGGCTCCGCTTCCTTGACGCGTGCCGCTTCCTCGGCCTTCACGCGTGCGAGGCGCTCGGCTTCCGCCGCGAGGTGCTCTGCCACCGCCGTTTTTCGCCCGGCCTCTTCTTGCGCTTTCAGGCGGGCGGCTTCTTCATCGGCCTGCCGCTTGGCCTCCTCGGCGGCTTTGCGTTCCGCCTCACGGGCCTGCTTTTCCGCCTCGCGTTCCGCCTCCAGGCGTGCGCGCTCGGCCTCTTCCTCTGCCTGCCGCTTGGCCTCCTCGGCGATGACTTCACTGCGTTTCACATAGGTGCGCTTCTTCCGGACCTCAACGGTAACCGTCTTGGCCGGTGTGGCGGCCCCGCGCGCCGCCCCGCGGCCGGATGCACCGGGGATTCTTATTTCCGAGTGCGTCTTGCGCTTGAGGGTAATCTGTCCGGGTCCGGCTTCAGCGGCGGCGCCAGCGGACTTGCCATGACTCTTGCGCAGATAGGTCAGGAGCTCCAACTTTTCCGAGTCCGTGATCTTCGCATCTGCGCCAGACACGCGCAGTCCCGCATTGCCCAGTTGCGTGAGCAAGCGGTCAACCGGAATTCCTACCACCTCAGCAAACTGTTTTACCGTCACATCCGACATCGAATACCTTCTCCCAGCACGCTCAAACCTGCTGCTCGTCTGCAAACCAGGGTGCGCGCGCCGTCATGATCAGCGCTGCAGCACGCTCTTCATTCATTCCTTCAACGTCCATCAGCTCATCGACCGCAAGCTCAGCCAGGTCTTCCTGGGTCACGATGCCGCGTCCTGCCAGCGTGTAGGCGAGCGCTTCATCCATACCCTCGAGATTCAGCAGATCTTCCGACGGTTGGGCCGCCTCGATCACTTCCTCGCTGGCTATCGCGCGGGTCAGCAGCACATCGCGGGCGCGGCCTCGCAGCTCCTCGACCATCGCCTCGTCGAATTCCTCTACTTCGAGCAATTCATGGGAAGGCACGTAGGCAATCTCCTCGACCGTCGTAAAGCCCTCCTGAACCAGGATGGCGGCGACCTCCGTGTCCACGTCAAGCTGTTCCATGAACAGCTTCTGAAAGGTCTGCGCCTCAGCGTCACTCTTCTCTTCCGCCTCCGCAACCGTCATGACATTGAGTTCCCAGCCCGTCAGCTGGCTGGCCAGACGCACGTTCTGGCCGCCGCGGCCGATCGCCTGCGACAACTGTTCCTCGTCGATGGCGAGATCCATGCTGCGGGAATCCTCATCCACGACGATGGAAACCACCTCGGCCGGCGACATCGCATTGATCACGAACTGCGCAGGGTTCTCATTCCAGAGGATGATGTCGATGCGCTCCCCGGCAAGCTCATTGGAAACCGCCTGCACCCGCGAGCCGCGCATGCCGACACAGGCGCCGACCGGGTCGATGCGCTGATCATTCGACTTGACCGCAATCTTCGCCCGCAGGCCCGGATCGCGCGCCGCACCCAGAATCTCTATCAGTCCCTGCCCCACTTCCGGCACCTCGAGCTTGAACAGCTCAATCAGAAAGGCGGGGGCCACACGGCTCACGAATAACTGCGGTCCGCGTGGTTCGGAACGCACCTCCTGCAGCAGGCCCCGCAGCCGGTCACCCGGGCGGACGGATTCGCGCGGAACCATCTGTTCCCGCGCGATGAAGCCCTCGGCATTGGCGCCCAGATCAAGATAGACATTGCCCCGCTCAACCCGTTTCACGGTGCCGGTAACCAGCTCACCGCCCCGGTCGCGGTAGGCCTCTATGACCATCTCACGTTCCGCTTCGCGGACCTTCTGTACGATGACCTGCTTGGCCGTCTGCGCGGCAATGCGGCCGAATTCCACCGACTCCAGGGGCTCTTCGATATACTCGCCAACCGCGATGCCGGGGCGCAGATCCTGGGCACGCGTGTAGAGCACCTGACGCTCGGGGCTTTCAAAATTCTCGTCTTCGTCGTCGACGACTTCCCAGCGTCTGAAGGTATTGTAATCGCCGGTGTGCCGGTCGATTGCGACCCGCGCATCGATGTCGCTGCCATAGCGTTTCTTGGTTGCCGAGGCGAGCGCCGCTTCAATCGCCTGAAAAATAATCTCCTTTTCCACGCCCTTCTCGGCCGACACGACATCAACAACCATCAGGATATCTTTACTCATAACCTCACTACTCCGCCTGGAATGCGTCAGAATCAGAACTCGGGAACCAGATGTGCCTGTCCAATATCCACCAGTGGCAAGCGAACACTCATCCCGTCCTCTAACTCGAGGACCACGTCCTGATCATGCAAACCCTCCAATCGTCCCTTGAATTTCCTGCGCCCGTTCAGCGGGTGCAGCAGCTGCACTGACACCAGCTGGCCGGCAAACCGCTCATAGTCCTGCGGCCGGAACAGCGGCCGGTCCAGACCCGGCGAGGATATCTCCAGCTGGTAGTTCCCCGGAATCGGATCCTCAACATCCAGCACGCCGCTCACCTGATAACTGACCCGCGCGCAGTCGTCGACGGTGATGCCATTCTCACTGTCGATGTATACGCGCAGCAGGCTGCGCCCGCCGCTCGGATGATATTCAATCCCGACAAGCTCGAACCCAAGCCCGGTTATGGTCGGTTCCAGAAACCGATGCAAGTCGTAAGGGTCCTGGCGCATATCGTCACCGCAAACAAAAAATGGGCCTTAGGCCCACTTCCACACACCGCAAACCCCCCGCGCTGGCCGCATAGTATAGGACAAACGGGGCGTGCTGGCCAAGATGACGGGCCAGGCTAAGTCGCCCTTTGCGGACAAAAAAACCCCGATTCCGGGGTCGCCGTCCTGCTCCATCGCCGCCGGGCCGCCAAAATGCCGACCTTCCCGGATAGGGGGGATTATAACAGTAAGTCCAGGAAGCTCAAGCGGTAGCCTGGCGGGTGCTGGCTGTCTCCTCAGCCCCTGCCGCCATGCTGCCGGTTCACGCCCTCCAGCCAGCGGCCAAACACCCGCGCGGCGCGCCTGTGCAGGCGGCTTGTCCGAGCGCTCAGGTCCGCGCACAGCTCGGTCGCGCTTTGAACACAGTCCGACACCGCCTCCAGGTCACCGGGATAACGCAGCGTCAGCTCTTTGACTGACTCAGGCGTGACTTCGAGATGGAACTGCATGGCCAGCATCTTGCCGATCGCGAATGCCTGGTGTTCGGCGCAGTCGCCGCGCAGCAAGGGGGTTGCGCCGGGGGGGATGGAGAAGGTATGCGCATGCCACTGAAAGACTTCGAAGCGCGCCGGCAGGTCCACGAAACAGTGCGGCTTGTCCGCGCCCTCGAGCTGCTCGACCCAGTGCCAGCCGACTTCCAGACTCGCGCCGGGCCTCACCTCTCCCCCGAGCGCCTTGCTCATCAGCTGTGCCCCGAGACAGATCCCCATGACCGGAACCCCCTGATCGGCGGCGCGCCGAATCAGTGCCAGCTCCTCCGTGATCCAGCCCGTTGGCGTATTGACATCGCCCGGACCGCCCATGAAAACGAGTCCCGATACCCTGTCCAGGTCGTGCGGCACGCCACTGCCTTCATCGACGCAGACCACCTCGTAGGCATAACCGCGCGCCTCGAGGAAGGTCCCGAGGTAGCCGGGCGGTTCACACGCAACGTGGCGGAACACTCGCAGTGGCTTCATGAACAAATCCGTCCAACCCGGCGTTGTCCGTAGGCGTCGTGCGGGTGCCGCGGCGCCGGGCACTATGTCTTCGGCGGCCTGATTGCCTGACGCGGCCGGCATGACGCTCGGCGCGGGCCTGGCAGCGACCGGCCCGGCACTATGCCCGATCCCCTGGCGAAACGGAAGGGGGCGAAACGGAAGGGATGGTCACAGGGGTTGTGCCGGCCTACACTCTCGCGCACGCCCGCAAAGAGCAAGGCAACGTGAATATAAGAAGACTTCTGCCGTTTGCCCTGGCCCTGGTTGTCGCCGGGGTTGTGGTGATGCTTGCCTATCACCACTGGCGGGGTAATGGCAGTACCGGCAGCGCGCTGGTGGTCTATGGAAACGTGGATCTGCGCGAGGTGCAGCTTGCCTTTATGGTCCAGGATCGCATCACGGCCCTGCATGTCGAGGAAGGCACTGTGGTCAGCAAGGGACAGCTGCTCGGTGAGCTTGATCGCGTCCGCTTCGCGTCCTCGGTCGACGAGCTTGAGGCCGAACTCGAAGAAAGCCGGCAAAAACTGGCGGAACTCGAACGTGGCAGCCGGCCCCAGGAGATTCGCAAGGCCAGGGCCGATGTCGCGGAGGCGCAGGCGGATGTTCTCGATGCGGAGGTCACCTTCCGACGCCTGCAGCGGCTGATCACCGAGCAGGCAGCCTCCGTTCAGGCGCTCGACGATGCGCGTGGCAAGCTGGGCGCGATGCGTGCCCGGCTCGAGGCCGCGGAGGAGTCCCTGTCGCTGGTGGAGGAAGGTCCGCGCGCAGAGGAGATCGCGGCGGCACGGGCCAGGGTGCAAGGCGTCGCGGCCTCGCTCGCGCGGGCCCGCAAGGACCTCGAAGACACACGCCTGCTGGCACCGGCCGACGGGGTGATCCGCTCGCGCATTCTGGAGCCCGGGGATATCGCCGGGCCGGGCAAGCCGGTCTTCACCCTGGCAAAGCTCGATCCGGTGTGGATCCGCACCTACGTGCCGGAGACCGAGCTCGGACGAGTCGCGCCGGGCATGGCTGCCGAGGTGACAACGGACAGTTTCCCCGACAAGACGTATCGGGGCTGGATCGGTTACGTCTCGCCAAGTGCGGAATTCACACCCAAGAATGTCGAGACGCCGGCGCTGCGCACCCGCCTCGTCTATCAGGTGTGGGTCTACGTCTGCAACCCCGGCAATGAGCTGCGGCTGGGGATGCCTGCCAGCGTGACACTCGATCTCGCGTCACGCGCAGGTGAACAGGCACCGCCGCCCTGTGCCGGCAGACCGGATGAATGAGGCCGCAACGCCGGCGCTTGCCCTGACCGGTGTGAGCAAGGTGTTCGCGCGGGGCAAGCGGACGGTGCGTGCGCTTGCCGACGTGACCATGCGGGTTCCTGCCGGCGCCGTCACGGGCCTGATCGGCCCCGATGGTGCGGGCAAGACCACGCTCATGCGCCTGGCCACTGCCCTGA
Organism: uncultured Gammaproteobacteria bacterium; assembly: GCA_963707015.1. Classification (GTDB taxonomy): domain Bacteria; phylum Pseudomonadota; class Gammaproteobacteria; order Thiohalobacterales; family Thiohalobacteraceae; genus CAVPOO01. Next base: position 52,419 of record CAVPOO010000016.1, on the reverse strand, counting down.
TGCTGGCAGACACCGGCCGGATCGAGGTGCTGGGTATCGATGCGCGCGCGGAGCCGCTGGCCGTGCAGTCGAGCGTGGGTTACATGCCGCAGCGCTTCGGTCTCTACGAAGATCTGACCGTGCAGGAAAACCTCGACCTGTATGCCGATCTGCAGGCGGTCCCGCATTCCGAGCGGCCGCAGCGTTATGCCGAACTGATGCACATGACGGGTCTCGGCGCCTTCACGGGCCGTCTGGCGGGACACCTGTCCGGTGGCATGAAGCAGAAGCTTGGACTGGCGTGCACACTGGTCCGCTCACCGCGCCTGCTGCTGCTCGACGAACCGACGGTCGGGGTCGATCCCGTCTCCCGCCGCGAGCTGTGGGCGATTGTCTATCGCCTGGTCCGCGAACACGACGTGAGTGTCCTGCTGAGCACGGCCTATCTCGATGAGGCGCAACGCTGTGACGAAGTCATTCTCCTGCACGAAGGGCGGATTCTGGGCCAGCAGCCGCCTGCCGCCTTCAGTCGTCCCCTGCAGGGACGCGTGTTCCGCGTCAGTGCCGGGCTTAACAAGCGCCGGCTGCAACGCCGGCTTGGCGATGCCCCCGTCGTGCTTGACGCACTGATCGAAGGCGAGACGATCCGCGTCATCGTCACGGCAGGTACCTCCCGAGAACAACTGGCGGCCTGTGTGGCAGGGCTCCCGGCCCTGCGTCTGGAAGCCGTCCCCCCCTCCTTTGAAGACGCCTTCATCGCCATGCTGCAGACCCGCGACCCGGGCGCCACGCCGCTCCCCGGCGCGCCCTCGGCAGCCGGCGGGCCGGCCGACGAGGTGGTCATTGCGGTGCATGATCTGAGCCGGAGGTTCGGCGACTTCTATGCCGTAAAGGGCATCAGTTTCAGTGCCCGGCGCGGCGAGATCTTTGGTCTGCTGGGTGCGAACGGGGCCGGCAAGTCGACGACCTTTCGCATGTTGTGCGGCCTGCTGCCGGCGTCGGGTGGCAATCTGCAGGTGGCCGGCGTTGACCTGCGGCGTGCCGCGGCGCGGGCGCGCGCCCGGATCGGTTACATGGCGCAGCGTTTCTCGCTGTACGGCCACCTCTCGGTGCTGGAGAATCTGCACTTCTTTGCCAGCGCCTACGGGCTCGCGGGTAGCGAACGGCGCGCGCGCATTGGCTGGGCCCTGCGCGACTTCGGACTCGAGGATGTCAAGGACGCGGCCAGCGCGGATCTGCCACTGGGTTACAAACAGCGTCTGGCGCTTGCCGCGGCGCTGATGCACCGCCCCGAGATCCTGTTCCTGGACGAGCCCACCTCCGGCGTTGATCCGCTGGCCCGCCGCGAATTCTGGCGTCACATCAATGCGCTCGCCGAAAGCGGCGTAACGGTGCTGGTTACCACGCACTTCATGGATGAGGCCAATTACTGCGACCGCCTCGTGATCATGGCCGATGGGGAAATCCTCGCCGCAGGTACCCCGGAAGCCATGAAGGCGCACTTCCGTACGCCCGAGCGGCCCGACCCGACCATGGAGGACACCTTCATCGGATTGATCGAGAAACACCAGTCCGCGGCGCCCGCCACATGAAAGCCGGCGCCGGACGTGCGGCCCGCATGCGCCTGCGCGGCATGGTGCGCAAGGAGAGCCTGCAGATCCTTCGCGATCCTTCCAGCATCGCCATCGCCTTCGTGCTGCCGGCGGTACTGCTGTTCCTGTTCGGCTACGGTGTGTCGCTGGACGCCAAACACGTGCGGATCGGGATCGTGGTGGAAAGCCCCGATGCGGCGACCGCCAGCCTGACGGCCGCCTTTAGCGAGTCGGAATACTTCAGCCCGCTCGCCTATCGGCAGTTCCAGCCGGCCGAGCAGGCGCTGATGGCGCGCCAGCTCGACGCTATCGTCTGGTTGAAGGCGGACTTCAGCCGCCAGCTCCTCGGCGGGCAGAGTGCACCGATCGCTGTCATCGTCAACGGCGTGGACGCCAATCAGGCCCGCATTACCCAGGGCTATGTGAACGGCGCTTGGCAGACCTGGCTGAATCAGTACGCGGCGAGTAAGGGTCTGCCGCAGTTCCTGCCGGTGGAACTCGAGTACCGGGTCTGGTTCAACGCCGCGGTGCGCAGCCGTGATTTTCTGGTGCCGGGGCTCATCGCCGTCATCATGACCCTGACCGGTGCACTGCTGACCGCGCTGGTGGTTGCGCGCGAATGGGAGCGCGGCACCATGGAGGCGCTGCTGGTGACGCCGATCCGCATCCAGGAACTCCTGCTCGGTAAACTGATCCCCTATTTCATCCTCGGCATGGGCGGCATGCTGCTTACCGTCGCGATGGCCCGGTGGCAGTTCGATGTTCCCCTGCGCGGTTCGTTCTGGCTGCTGATGGCGGCCTCCGCGCTGTTCATGATTGCCGCGCTCGGCATGGGACTGCTGATTTCCATTGTCGCGAAAAACCAGTTCGTGGCCGCGCAGGTGGCAATCATCGTGACCTTTCTGCCGGCCTTTATCCTGTCCGGGTTCATCTTCGACATCGGTTCGATGCCGGCGCCGATACAAGGGCTCACCCATATCGTCCCGGCGCGCTATTTCGTGGCGATCCTGCAGACGGTCTTTCTGGCCGGCGATATCTGGGCGGTGATCCTGGCAAACGCGGCCGCCCTGCTGCTGATGGCGACGGTCTTTCTCGTGCTGGTGCGCCGCAAGGCCCGCAAGCGGCTGGAGTGATCCCGTGTGGCGTCATCTCGTTGCGCTGGTCATCAAGGAATTCCTGGCGCTGGTCAAAGACAAACGCAGCCGCTTCGTGCTGATCGGGCCGCCGGTCATCCAGCTCGTCGTGTTCGGTTACGCCGCGACTTTTGATCTCGATAACGTGCCTTTCGCCGTGTTTGACGAGAACAACAGCGCGATTTCCCACGAACTGGTCAGCCGCTTCGCGGGGGCGCCGGCCTTCCAGCTCGTCGGTCATGTCGACCACGATGGGGCCATCGCCCCGGTCATCGATAACCGCCAGGCCCTCATGGTGCTGCACGTGGGGGCGCGGTTCGGCGAGGATCTGCTCGCCGGGCGTCCGGCACAGGTACAGCTCATCCTCGATGGCCGCAATTCGAATACGGCGCTGCTGGCGCTCAACTACGCGCGCAGCGTCGTGCTGGAGTTTTCGAGCGACTGGACCCGGCGCCAGGGCCTTGCGCCGCCGCCCGCGCATCTGGTAACGCGCGCCTGGTTCAATCCGAATCTGGTGTCGCGCTGGTTCATCGTGCCGGGCATCGTCGCCCTGCTGACGCTGGTCGTCTCGCTGCTGGTGACGGCACTCTCGGTGGCGCGGGAAAGAGAGGCCGGCACCTTTGATCAGTTACTGGTAACACCCTTGCGGCCCGTGGAGATACTCATCGGCAAGGCCGTGCCGGGGCTGCTCATCGGTCTGCTCCAGGCCACGCTCATTATCCTGGTTGCCGTGCTGTGGTTCGAGGTGCCTTTACGCGGTGAGATCGGTGCCCTGTATCTGGGCCTGTTTCTGTTTCTGCTTTCCAACATAGGCATCGGACTCATGATCTCCTCGCTGGCCGTGACCCAGCAGCAGGGCCTGCTGGGAGCCTTCCTGTTTCTGGTTCCGGCGGTGATACTCTCCGGCTTCGCCACCCCCATCGCCAACATGCCCGAAGCGGTGCAGCACCTGACTTACCTCAATCCCATGCGTTACTTCCTGATCGTGGTGCGTGGTGTGTTTCTGGAGGGAGACGGTTACGCGCTGCTTATCAATCAGTACTGGCCCATGGCAATCATCGCGGTGGCCACCCTCAGCTTCGCCGCCTGGCTGTTTCGACACCGGATGTACTGACCCGCTCGCGGGGTGGCACGGGGGGTAGGATGGAATGCGCGCTACCGGCGCCCAGGGGGGCGTCTGTACCGCCACGCGCTTTGAACCGCTTGCGCGCTATAACAGCCTCGGGGCGCACGGCATCGAGCTGGATCACGCAGTTTCCGAACCAGTCTCCGTCGTGGACTTTCGTCCTTTTTTCCGCCGCAACTGCCCCTTTACCTCTTATGCAAACGCAAACCCCCTGTCAAGCAGGGGGTTCTTGTAGTACATGAAGCTGGTGAACTACACCGGGCTCCGGTCGCGGTCAAGCCAACGCCTGTGCTGTTCGCAGGCGTCGGAAAATACCGTTACCTGTAGCCACCCGGACCGCCACCGCCATAACCAGGGCCTCCGCCGTAACCACCCGGACCGCCACCGCCATAACCAGGGCCACCGCCGTAACCACCCGGACCGCCGGAGCCATAACCAGGACCACCGCCGTAGCCACCCGGACCGCCACCGCCGTAACCAGGGCCACCGCCGTAGCCACCCGGACCGCCACCGCCGTAACCAGGGCCACCGCCATAACCACCGGGACCGCCGTAGCCACCCGGACCGCCACCGCCGTAACCACCCGGACCGCCGAAGCCATAACCAGGGCCACCGCCGTAACCACCCGGACCGCCGTAGCCATAACCAGGGCCACCGCCGTAACCACCCGGACCGCCGTAATCGGAGTAGCGGTCTCTGTCACCACCCCCCCCCATCCATTTTGACGGGTTCATCATGTTACCGAAATCCATTGCCTGTGCGCCGGTAACGAGGAGCAAGCTACCTAGGCCAAGGGCCACAGCGGAAAATGATTGAGTGAGTTTCTTCATATTTATGCACCTATTGGGAACGTTTTAATGAGGATCGACGCCATCGCATAAGTCGAGCCGATTTGCCAATGGACCGGCGTTATCAGCACATGAATTCATGGTTGCCCCGTTTACCGGCTTTGGTGGCCTGAATAACTTCCGATGCCCTGAGTTCATAGCAATAACTCATCACCGTCAGGAGCAGCGGTATGGTTCAGAGGGAAACCGACCAGCGTGACGTAACTGTTAAGAACTACCTGCTAAGAACTACCTACCTGCGGCAGCCCTATTCCTATTCGTTATCGAACCGTCTCGCTCAGGGGATTTGCCGAAGTTGGCTGCTGATCGTACGCACTGTAAGTTGGCGTCGGAGTAAAGATGGCAGGTGACGAACTGCAAGTATAGTAGCACAGCAGTGAAATTATTGCGCCCCCAATATTGCTGCCTGGGTCTTCGCAAGTTCGCGGCATGGTGTTTTAAGGACTGCTGGCTAACCGAAGCGGAATGGGCATTATCGCTGGATTGCTGTCACTCAGAGCCGGACGCAATTGGTTACTGTTGGGCTCCAGACCTTCAGCATGAAAGTCTGTCGCTCGCGGATCGAAGGTCTCAGTTTGGCCAGAGGACTGCCGTTAAGTTTCCTCACATACTATTCACATACGCATGGGGGCGAGTACCCCTGCGGGCTCTTCAAGGGGTAAGCCAATAACCGCCCCTGTCGACAGAGTGAATAAATAATCCTCCTTCCGTCAGCTTATTTTTTAAAGTGAGGAAAACCATCACCCAATGAACAAGTTGTCTGGGTTCTATTTAACAAACTTTACGGCATCATCCAGGATGAAAGTTTTCTCTTCCAAATTCAGCTACCTTCTCAAGGCCTCTGTTTTCGAGCGACGTCTGTCGATACAGGCGCCCCTGGCTCTGGTATGCCTCTGTTTCTTATCAACGCTTCTCGTCGCCTGCGGTGGATCATCTGGTTCGGGAGCTGTCTCAGACAGCCAGATAACCACCCAGGATGGCGGCAACGTCACACAAGCTCCACCAGCGCCTTCCATGCCGGCCACTCCAGATCCACAAACTGGAGACAATGCTTCATATAACCTGGGTAGTACGACCCAGGCGGTCATCGATCAATGTATGTCAGATGCAGACAAGGATATGTTGACGCATGTGAATGGTGCCAGATCCCAGGCGCGTGCTTGCGGTAGTGACAATTACCCCGCCACTGCTGCCTTGAGCTGGCATTGCACATTGGAGAATGTTGCACAGGAACACAACCGCGATATGGGTGATCATAACTTTTTCAGCCACAGCGGCTCTGACGGTTTAGGACCGGCAGATCGAGTCAGGAATGCCGGTTATGACTGGTCTGCTGTAGGCGAGAACATCGCTGCCGGGCAACAGACGATCGACGCAGTTATGCAGGCGTGGCTAGACAGTCCTGGTCATTGCGCAAATATCATGCGCGCGTCGTATACAGAATTTGGGGCTGCAAGTTACACGGTCAACGGATCCGATTTCCCGATTTACTGGACCCAGCTATTCGCCAGACCACGGATATGAACCAGGGATGCACCAAAGGCTCGTGGGCCCGCCAAATATTTCCCAATAGCCCCCGTTAGAATGCCCTCTCAGCGTTGTGTGACGATAGAACGAACCCGCCCGCCTGTGCCGAAATAGCACTTTGCAGCGTTTGCCAGATCCTCTCCATCCCCATCGCGCGACTTAAGCTATCTCCAGGCGCTTAGCAGTCTGATTGCCGTCCCTTACGACAATAACCTCAATCCACAGAGGCTGCCCCAAAGAAAATTGATCCGGGTCAGGACGAGACGCTATTCACGTGGTTGTTGCCTGTCGCGCAACGCAGCAACGCAGCCTGGCGTCCGTAGCGGAAACGTCCCGCATCCCGTCCCAAAACCATGGGTGGCGGGCCTTTCCAGGGCCAACTCCAGGACGGGCTGCGCAGCCATGTCAGGCACGAGCAGCGGATGTCTCACCCAGTCGCTGGACAACCCGCCCCGTGGCGCCTCGAGCGCGGTGACAGGCGCAGGTGCTGGCAGCCCCGGTGTGCCGGGCGATGCGGCGAGACGCGGGCCTTGATCGCCCGTCGGGATTGTCCGCGCGCCCGCACGCAGGTCGTCCAGGCTCTCCCGGAAACCGATGAAGACGGCAATGCCATAGAACAGCGCGCCGGCGTTGGCCGCGGCAAACAGCGCGTGAAACCAGAGCCCGGCCGCGGCATCGATGCCCGCCTGGATCAGCCAGTGGCATAGAATGGCGTACACGGCGAGCAGGTAAAGCGGCGCGGCGGCCGTGCGACCGTCGACCTTCGGCGTGCGGCCAAAGGGTATCTTCTCCCGGGTCCAGGCCTGCTGGATGGACTTGAGTACCCCGCCCAGGTTGACCGGAATCAGCACCAGGTTGAGGGCATAGACCCGCAGCACGTCCGCGGCGCGGTAGCCGGTCAGAGACAGATCGCGCGCGTACAGCAGGAAATAAGAGATCGCCGACAGCGGCAGCCAGAAGGACCGGATGCTTTCCGTAAAGGGCACGGCGAGGATGATCAGGAGGCCGAAGTTCACGGCCGTGATCGAGCTCAAATAATGCACCCGCAGGAACGCCTCGGCGAGCCCGCGCGCGGTTAGCGGACGACGGGCGAGGTAACGCAGGAGCTTGGGCAAGATGATCAGGCCGCCGTTGGCCCAGCGTCGCCGCTGAATGACCAGGGCGCCAAAGTCCGGCGGTGTGGCGCTGTAGGCCAGCCGCTCGGGGTAGTTGTACAGGCGCCAGCCCCGTTCGATGAGGTCCACGGTTGACTCGGTGTCCTCGATGACGGTGCGGTCCTGGATAAAGACGCTGACGGGAAAACCGCGCTCCTCGACGGTTACCGCAATGTCCTGCAGCGCCGAGGTGCGCAGCAAGGCGTTCGCGCCCACCCAGTAGGTGGCGTCGCTCGCGGTAAAGCCCTGGTGAATAATGTACTGGATGTCGGTGGTGGCGCCGGCGATGCGCTCCAGGGCGCCGCGGGCGCCCGGAAAGGCACTGTAGGGCGTCTGCGCCACGGCAATGCGTTCGTTGCCCGGTTGCTCGGCGAGGTGCACGAGACGCAGGGCATAGTCGGGAACGATGACACTGTCGGCATCGAGCGTCACCAGGTAGTCGGCGGCCGCGATGTCGACATCCGCCGGTTCTCCCGCGGCAGGCTCCAGGTGCAGGCGGCCCGCGTGGCGCCGCTCGCGCAGGCGTTGACCCAGCAGCCCAATGTAGCTGTTGAGGTTCATGGCCTTGTTCGGTTCGTGGGAGAGGTTCGCATAGCGCTTGCGTTCGAAGCTGGTGATCTCGACCGCGAACAGCGTTGCCAGGCGGTTGAACTCCCGGTGAATGCGACCTGACAGACCGACCGTCCTGCGCCGGCGCGCCAGGCAGCGCAACTCGACGGCGCGGCGCCTGAGCTCGTTTTCGCGTCCGCGCAGAACCTTGTCGAGAAACAGCCGGTCGGCGTGGGTTGCGCAGTCGAATGCCTCGATGCGCGCCGTGAACCAGCTTGCGGCCTCTTCGTAGAGGCTGGCGAGTCGTTGCAGTTCCCGGCGGGCGTCCAGTGAGCCGCTGGCGCAACGGCGGTGAAAAGCCAGACGCGCGGTGGAAAAACGGCGCGCCGGGAGGGCCAGCAGGGCCTGCAGCTCGCGTGGGAGGCGGCGCGCGGCTTCCAGTTGACTGAGGTCGGCGGCGGCCTGGGGATCGGGTGGGTCGTCGATCAGCAGGACGACGCGACGCTTCGGATAGTCTTGCAGGGCCGCGGACATCAGGGTCTGAAGGACCACCCCGGGTTCTTCCTTGTAGGCCGGTATCAGGATGCTGAGCGCGGGTGCCTCGCCGTCATACAATGCCTCGATCTCATCGCGGCCTGCCGGGCGATGGGCACGGCGCCGGCGAAGATAGTTGAGACGGGTGAGCTGGTAGACCAGGCCGCCGTAGATGAGGAAGGCCACGATCACCGTGAACAGCAGATGTCCGCTCGCCGCTCCCCAGCGTCCGCCCACGACCTGGACCCAGAGGACACCGAGCAACTCGCGCGCGACCATGACCGTCGCGACCAGTGTCACGGCGATACCGAGCCAGCTCATAGCGATCTCCAGGCGCAGGTCGGCAGGCCGATGGCTGTCCCTGGCGGAGGCTGCCGGCACGTGGGGCGTAGTCGGGAGGGTGTCGGTTCTGCCGGATCGCGGTGTCGCGTCAGGCAGCGGGCCGAGGGCGGGTTTCGGATAACGCCGTGTTGGGGGTCGATCTTGTTGTGCACTGCCCATGGATTGAGGTCTCCTCCCAAATCCATGGGTTTGAATACAGCTGCCCCCGAACCGCTAACTCGAAATAACGTTCAGTAGTTACTGTAACCTTCCCTAAGGGTTAATATATTGTGGTTTTTAAAGTTTCTTTTTCGGCATCACTTCCGACCATCGCTGTGCGTTGCCCGGTATGGAGTGTTGGGATGTTTATCCCAATGCCGGAACGTAGTACACCACAGTGCGCAAGCCGAATCAAACAGGCGCCCGGCCCCATGGTTTACGCATGACGCGCATTGATAGGATGGTGGCTCTAATGACGCGTCTGTTACTTCTGCTCACTGGCGCCGGCCTCACAGTCGCCGCCACCGCCTGGTTGCCGGCTCCCTTTGTCTGGGTGGCCAGCCTGTGGTGTGTCGTGGCTGGCGCCGCCGCCGCCCTGGAAAAGACTGCCTGGCGGCGCGCCCTGTGGATCAATCTGGGTGCCGTCGCCTTGACGCTGGGCCTGGCTGAAGGCTACTTCTGGCTGGTAAACGATGCGCCCGCGGCCGAGCGATTCGGGGGCTCGTACACGACCGACTATTTTCTCCCGCACGAGGTGCTCGGGTATGCCCCGGCCAGGAATTACGGCGCGACGGTGACCAAGCACGTCGGCGAGGCGCTAATTTACGATACGCTCTACACGATCGATGCGCAGGGCTTGCGCATCGCGCCGCCGCATGACCGCGCTTCCACAGAGGGCGCACTGCTCTTTTTCGGTGGTTCGATTACCTTCGGTGAGGGCGTGGACGACAACCGGACCATGCCCTATCGGGTTGGTGTGAAAACGCAGGGGCGTTTCTCGATCTACAACTTCGGCTTCCATGGTTACGGTCCGCACCAGATGCTTGCCGCCCTGCAGCAGGGTCTGGTCGAAGAGATCATCGAACAGCCGCCGTCTCTGGTGATCTACCAGGCCATTCCCGCGCATGTCGCCCGATCGGCGGGCCGGTCGATCTGGGATCGGCACGGTCCCCGTTACCTGCTCGATGACAAGGGAGGCGTGTATCTGGCCGGGCACTTCGATGACGTCGAGCAGAAGAAGGACCAGGCAGATACCTCCCGCCTGACACTGAACCGCTCATTCCTGTACCAGCGCCTGTTCGGTCAACAACGGGCGATCCGGCCGACGGAGCTTCAACTCTACCTTGCTATCGTGAAGGCGGCCCGCGACGAGGTCCTGCAGCGGTTCCCAGGGTGTGCGTTCGAGGTTGTTCTCTGGGGAGATCCGACAGACCCGGACGCGGTAACGTTCGACGAGATCCTGCGCGGGCTGAGGGCCACAGATATCCCCGTGCACCTGGTCGCCGACATCCTGCCCGGCTACGTCGAGAGGCGCGAACAATACGAACTCAGTCCCCACGACAGACATCCAACCGCGCAGGCTCACGAACTCATCGCTGACTACGTCGCGACGCACATTATCGGCAAGGCGACGAACGCCGCACGCTGACCTCCTCTCCCCTGTCACCATGCTATTGTCCTGCAGGTATGACGCCTTATCCGGTCACGGGATCGGCGTTTCCGGCAGCAGAGTAACGGGGGTGCCGCAACGCGTAGCCGTGCGCTTTCTGCATTGTTGAGTGTGGGTAACTAATCGAACCTGGCCGTCAGATGGCAGTGTGTGAATGCCCGGTTTCCGCATGCTCAGAGCGAGTGCTGCTGTGAACCGGTCCAGCGTATGGTCGCCGGGAAAGATTTCCGAGGCAGACAGCTTGCGACCCTGCTGTGGGCTCTCCCGGTGGCTGGCGTCAGAGCGCGTTCTTGTCGGCGAGTGGTTTGGTGACCGCAGACGGTGCCAGTTCGACCTCACCCTTGCGGTTGCGCTCAGAGAGCCGGGCGATCAGGCTGTCGATTCCGTCTTTTTTTATCTGCTCGCCAAAGCTGGTGCGGTAGGTGATGGTGAGGCTGACGCCCTCGATGCCAATGTCGTATATGCGCCACTTACCGCCCCCGTTGTAGAGGTGGTACTGCACCTCGACGACCTGGCCGTTGTCGAGCGTGATGTTGGCGCGTACAGAGGCCCTGTTGTCACCGGACTTATAGCGTGAGGGTAGAAAGTTGATGCGATCCTTCCTGGCCACGATCTGGTCCGCATAGCTGGTCATTGCGGTGACATAGGAGCGTATCATCAGCGACTGGATCTCGCCGATCAGCGCCTGACGCTGCTGTTCGCTGGCGGTCTGCCAGTACTTTCCGATCACCAGGCGGGTTACGCGCGGAAAATCGATGTGAGGGGCAACCAGTTCATCGCTGATCCGGTAGGCGATGCTGTTGTCTTTCTGGATTTGCTCCGAGTTTTCCTTGAGACGGTCGATGAGCTGATTGATGGTGTCGACGACCAGTCGCTGCGGATCTTCGCTGACGCTGGTCTCGGCCAGCGCAGCCTGGGTAAAGGAAACCAGCACGGCCAGAGCTGCGAACAGAAACCCTACCGAGATTGTTCTTGTGGTCAGCAGTTTCGTCACTATTTTACCCTCAGCGCCACTGTGGAAATAGCTGTCGCGGCGACGTTATTGTAACGCGAAGTCTGTCCAAATCCGGACAGACAATGACTGTGAGCCCTTTCTCGACTACTCAATTATTAGATTATAGGAGGACGGCACCGACGCAAAGTTCCGCCCGGGGACGGGTCGCGAGTACCAGACTCTGCTATCAAACCTGAGGACACGGTCGCTGCGGAGTGGGATTTTCGTTTATTTATCATCCCCGTGCACGACAGCGCTAGCCCGCATTTCTCACCGGGATCCCGGATGCTGGCGCAGGGCTCGTGTGTCCGGATGCCGCGCTGGAGGGAAAGTGGTAGCGGTAGCTACCACTTGAGTGAAGCGCAAGTCCGGGCGCGCGAGAACCAGCCAGGGCCGGGATAGGCACGGTCTGATTACACGCTGTCTTTTCCCTGATCTGCACTCTGTTCGTTACCTCAGTGCATTATGTGACTCTATCGCCGCCCGGTGAGAAATGCGGGCTAGGATTCGCTGCCCGCGGCGGCTTCGGGGATTTCCTCGTGCAGATAGGTATCGCCCTTGTAGACCCGCGCAACGAGTACGAACACTACCGCGGTGATCAGCATGGTGAGCGTGAAGAACAGGTAGTAATCTGCGCCTCCCAGGCTGCTGCTGCCATCCGCGTTGTGAATGAAAAAATTCACCGCGCTGGTGAACAGGTTGCCCGCCGCAATCGACAGCATGAAAAACGCCATGACGAAGGACTTCATGGTGCGCGGCGCCTGGGTGTAGGAAAACTCCAGGCAGGTGATCGATACCATCACCTCGGCTGAGGTCAGCACCAGGTACGCCAGCAGCTGCCAGGCGATGGAGGGCGTGGCGCCCAGGTCGATTTGCTGCTGGACCCAGGTGGGAATCGCAAAGGCCAGCACCGTGAGGAACAGACCGACACCGATCTTGCGCAATTCAGTCAGACGCCAGATACGGTGCAGCGCCGGATAAATGACGTAGGCGAACAGCGGGATCAGCAGCATGACCAGCAAGGGGTTGGCCGCCTGGATCTGCGCCGGCAGTATCTCCATGCCGAACAGCACGCGGTCCATCTGCTGCGCCTGCAACACCCACGCCGAGCCGGTCTGGTCGAACAGCGCCCAGAATACTGCAACGAACAGGTAAATCAGCGCCAGACGGCCGATCACCGCGGCACCGGTGCGGCTGAGCGCCTCGCGGACGAAGCCCATGCCTGCCGGCGGGATATGCACGAACGTGTGACGCCCTGACCAGAACACCAGCGTGGCGGCAAACATCAGCACGCCGGGCACCGCGAACGCGACGGATGCCCCGACCTCGTTCAGCAGCCAGGGTGTCATTAACATGGAAACGAACGCGCCGAGGTTGACGGAAAAATAAAACCAGCTGAACACCCGCGACAACAACGACTGGTTGGAACGCCCGAACTGGTCGCCGACATGTGCCGACACGCAAGGCTTGATGCCGCCGGAGCCGAGCGCGATCAGGCCCAGTCCGATGGCCAGGCCTGTCCGGGTGTGGTCCAGCGCCAGCATCAGGTGGCCGAGGCAATAGACAAGCGACAGGGTGATGATGGTGCGGTATTTGCCCAGCACGCCGTCGGACAGCAACGCGCCCAGCAAGGGCGTGAAATACACCGCCGACACGAAAAGGTGATACCAGCCCTTGGCCTGTTCATCGCTCATCAGGTCCGGTGCGCCGCTCGCATCGAGCAGGTACCGGGTCATGAAGACCACCAGGACTGCCCGCATGCCATAGAAACTGAAGCGCTCGGCGCCTTCGTTGGCGATGATATAGGGAATACCGGGCGGCAGACGGCGAGCGGCAAACGGCGCGGTTCGGTAGGCTGGCATGGCGACAGTGTACCGCCTCGACACGGGATCTTGCCTCCCGAACCCCCTTCAAACTGAGCGTGGTAGGATATGACCATGCACATTGCGTTCCTCAACATCCAGGGTAACGTTGACCCAGAGGACCGTTACTGGACTGCCCATCCGGATTTCGGCGGTCAGCTGGTCTACGTCCATAGCGATATTGACAGCCTGGACAGCGAGTTCTTCTTTGCACGTCGTATCGCCGCCGAGCGGGTCGCCATGAACCATGCCGCGCGTATTATCACCTCGACAAACCAGGAACAACACGAGCAGTACAGTCATCTGGCCTATGCGGGTGCCGTCAGCCCGAGTGACACCGACCGGTTCTGCGTTGTTCCGCCGGGCGTGAACCTGCACATTTTCGATTCCCGCGTCCACGGGCCGGATGATGAACGTATCGCAGCGCACCTGGAACAGATACTGGCACACGACATCGCCGAGGACCGACGTGAGCTTCCGATGGTGATCTGCTCGAGCCGGCTCGAGGAGAAAAAGAACCATGTGGGTCTGGTGCTCGCATTCGCCCACAGTTCCGACCTGCAGGCGGCGGCAAACCTGTTGCTGGTGGTGCATGGGCTGGAGAACATCCACCATGGCATGGGGCTGTCTGAGGAAGAGCAGCCGATCATGGACGTGATTGTGGCTACCTGCGAGACCGCCAGCCTCTGGGGCAAGGTCGCCGGATGTTCGCTGGAAAACCAGCACGAGTTGGCGGGTGCCTACCGTCACCTGGCCCGGCGCAAATCGGTATTTGCCCTGACCGCGCTGTATGAACCGTTCGGCCTGGCGCCCCTGGAGGCGATCGCGGCGGGACTGCCCGCCTGCGTCACCCGTTGCGGAGGACCGAGTGAGTCGCTCTACGATGAGAAGACCGGTGCCGAATATGGGGTCCTGGTGGATCCCGCTGACCCGAGCGCGATCGCGGATGGTCTCCTGCGTCTGGTAGGGCCTGATAACGACTGGGAAACTTTTCGCGATGCGGGCCGCGAACGCGTGCTGGATCGTTACACCTGGGAAGCAACGGCGAAAGGCTATCTCGACGTACTGGAGGGCATCGCCCGGAGTACACCGGAAAAGTATGGTCAGCTGCCGATTCCCGGTTATTTTACCGAGCCCGAGCCGGAAGTTGATATCAGTATCGACATACTGAGGGGTATTGTTTCTCCTTCGTAACAGCCATAGCGGTGCTTCGGTCGGGTGATGCCGACCGGGTCCACTCGGACTGATCTGAATAGCGGTGTGCCTCCAGGTTATGTCCTGATCCTGATGCCATGTCGTCGACGCATCGATTCGCAAGGAATTGAGAATGATCAAACGAGCCCTTGTTGTCATAGTGATCAGTCTGTGTGCCGCCCTGCTGGGTGCCGTCGGCGTCTTCCTGTTTGCCGATGATGCGAGGCTGATCTCGTTTCTGATCAAACGCCTCGAAACGGCGACCGATACGCGCATCCACTACGCGGCAGATGCGGCCATTAGCCGCAAAGCGGCGCCGACGCTCAGTCTGCACGAGCTGGTGATTGACGATGTCGAGGAACGCTATCGGATTGAAACGGGTTCGCTTCTGGTGCAGATCAGCCTCCCCAGACTGTTAGTGGGTCAGCTGGATGTCGAGCGCCTGTGGCTGGGGGATACCCGCATCCATGTGGCACAAGATCGCGCAGCCAGTGCGTCTCCGGTCGCCGCAGACCAGCAGGCAATCATTGATCTTTTGGCGCTGCCACTGAGGCCGAGCGTGCAAGACGTGCAGATTTCTCAATTGTCGGTTCTGCATGAGGATGGCAGGGTGCTGCTGCCGGCGAGTCGCCTCAGCCAAGGCTCCCTGCAACTGAAACCGGAACAGGGGGCTTTGGCGCTCTCCGCACAGCTCGAGGTGGGCGGCGAAAGCTTCGCGCTGAATGCGAGCCTTTCGGGTCTTAACAAGGGACCGATCCGAGAGCCGCTGCCGTTTTCGATTAGCGCCAAGGGTGCCATCGCCGAGGCGTCGGCGGTGGGACAGATCCAATTGAATCAGCCCGCAGCCAGTGTTCAAGCCACGTTGAATACCCGTCTCCCGGATCTGCAGAGACTTCCGCTCGAGACGACCGTCGATATTCCGGGCGAAGTGACGGCCAAAGCGGAACTCAGTGGTAACTTTGAGCAGCTCGCCTTGATGGATCTGTCGGCAGACTGGACAGGTCCCGGCCAGTCTTCGGTGAGGCTGAGCGGCCGCGTGGGTAGCGTCACCGAAGTGGAAGACATCGAGCTCAGTCTCGCCGGGCAGCTCGATAAGGCCGCCTGGCTGGCTCCCGTGTGGCCGGAGACCATAGGCCCGCTGGACACGGCGAAAGTGGCCGCCCAGATATCGGGTAACCGGTCACGACTCGAGCTGCGCAACGTCAGTCTGGACGCCAGGACCGCCGATGAACTCGACCTGTCACTGACAGGCCAGTTTGGCCTTGCGAATGTCCTGACGGCACCCGAGTCCGAGAACATCAAGGTGGACCTGGTTTTTTCCGCGCCCACGACCCGCGCCGCGCGCGCCCTGCTCTTCGACACCATACCCGAGCTCGGCCCCATCAAGGGCCGAACCGAGATCCGTTCGACCGCTGGCGATCCGGCCTTCGAAAACATTGTGGTCCAGACCAGGGATGAACAAGGTATAGAGGTCGACCTGAACGGCCGCATCGCACAGTTCCCACTCAATCCGGACAAGCCAAACAAGGGCTATGATCTGGACGTCAGTATGCAGGCGACCAGGACGTCCGTCATGGCCGAACGCGCGGGTTTGGAGCTACCGCTCAACGGCGCGCTGGATCTAAAGTACCGTATTGAGGGCGACACGCAGGCTCTCCAGTTGAATCAGATCACCCTATCCGCCCGTGACACGCGCGCGACGCTTCTCAGCGCCACGGGCCAGATACGGTTTCGTGAATGGGATCGGGAAGACCCATTGAAGGCCGTTGATCTGGTGGTTGATTACAGTGCCCGCGACGCGGGCATCTTGAGGGCCTGGGTGGAGCAGGAATTTCCACCCCTGGCTTACAGCGCACACGCCCGATTCCACACGGTTGCCGGCCAGCATCGGATTGACGATTTTCGTTTCACGACAGCCGCTGGTGAACCGCTGGTTGTGTCCGACACCGGGTCTGCCGAGCGTGTCACTTTCCTGCCGGAATTTAGTCTTGAAGGCATTCGTATCGATTCCAGCATGAAAACCGATGATGTCGCCAGGCTGAATAAGCTGTTCAAGCTGGATGACAAGATCCCGGCGCTCGGGCCACTGGCGTTCCGTGCGACGGTGACGGGCACTGACCGCAAACTGCTGATCGATGATGTGTTGCTGACAGCCGGTCAGGAGAGTGCGCTGCGACTCGAGACAAGAGGCCGGCTGGGCTATATGAGTGCAGCAAGAAAATGGCGTCTGGAGAACACCGACCTCGCAGTGAGCGCGGATGCCTCGAGCAGCCAGTCACTGGCAGCGGCACTGGGCTACCGGCTTCCGCCGCTGGGCCCGGTGCAGATGCGTGCCAGTGTCAACGACAAGGACAAGACGCTCGGCGTTGAGGCCATCAGGATACGCGTTGGGGACGCTGCGCGACCGGTTCTACGATCCCAGGGCAGCATCGGCGACCTCTATGCAGGCAGCAGGATTCATCTGGTGACGGAGCTGAACGTGGGAGGGCGTGAGCTGGCGGCCTTCGCGGACAGGGACGCGCTGCCCGAGCTGGGAGCAGTCACGGGCCGTATGGTTATCTCGGACGGTAATGGAACACTGGGAATCGATTCCCTGCAACTCGAAAGCACCCGTAAGGACCTGTTCAGTCTGTACGTCGATGGTCAGTTTGATGACTTCGCCAGACCCGATACCCTTGAGCTCGACAGCCGCATGACGGCGAGGGATATGCAACTAGTCGGCGCACTTTTGGACCGGAACTGGCCGGATCATGGTCGTGTTGAATTCACAGGCAAGCTAACGCGCGCGGGCAAGACAACCGGGTTCAATGCCACCCTGACCTCCGGTATAGAAAAGATCGACATCGCGTTGCGCGGCGCCTTTGACAAAACGCCACCACAAATTAAAGGCAAGATCACCGCGGTGAACTTTTTTGTGCCGGATCTGTTTGAACAGGAACGGATAAGAAGAGCCGAAAGGCATGACACAAAAACGACATCATCGGCAAAGGAGCCGGTCTTTTCCCGCACGCCCATCGATGTTGAGTGGTTGAAAGCGGTGAATTTGGATCTCGCTGTCGATATCCAGTCCTTCGATCGAACCCAGTCGGCGGCCGAATCGGCCCGCGCAACGATTAGTCTGAAATCCGGCCATCTTTTGGTGCACCCTGCGACACTGGTTTATCCCAAAGGCGAGGCCAATCTCGATGTGCAGCTTGATGCCAGGGATGCATTAAAACTGCGTTTTACAATGGACGGTGAAAATCTTGATCCCTGGCGGGGACTGAATCTTTTCGCCTCTGATTCCGCTAGCGCGTACAAGGCGGAGAATGCTGCGCTTGACGTCAAGATATCGTTGGGCTCATCGGGTGACAGCCCCCACCAACTGGCTTCCAATTTGCAGGGCGAGTTCTATGCCGCTGTGAGGAACGGAAAGATTTCTCAATCGAAGCTACGGCTGCTGTTTGTGGATGTAATCGGCTGGGCGGCCGATCTGAAGGAACAGCGCTATGACCAGATGAATTGCGGGGTCGCAGACTTCGGCGTTCAACAGGGCGTCGTGACTACCGATGCGTTGTTTATGGACATGCCGGACATTACCATTGCCGGGGAAGGGACGATCGACCTGGGTCAGGAACGGATCGATTACGTTTTCATACCCAAAAAGAAGAGCAGGCTGATCGCCAAAGCCGAACCCGTCCATGTCAGGGGTCCGCTAAACGATCCGCGTATCACGGCAATCCCCGCGAAATCCCTGGCCGTACAAGCCGGCAAACTCGGCACCTTGCTGTTTGCACCCTATGTCTTTGCCGGCATCCTAGCGGGTGAATATGCAAGTGGGGAACTGAAGCGTGGCGGTGATGACGCGTCGGTGTGCCTAAAGTATTTAGAGACCCGACAAGCGCGCGGTGGAGGTCAGGACCTGCAATAAACAGCCAGAAATTTCCGCCGGTCTTTGTCATCCTGATAAATGGATTCCCGGCGATTGCCACGTGCCGTGACATGATAAAGCGCCCGGAAATTCGAGGCGTAATGGTCTGGCCATCCTGCAACTCCTTTTGCATTAGATGGAGAACGAATTCCTTCCCAACCACCCGTCTTGTATGGCAACAGGAGCATGCCCCGATACCATGCTGCAACGCAAGACCTGACCCCCGGCCTCTCTCGCTTACTTATCCATTTTTCTAATCTCTACATTGCGCAGATCAGTTTCTCAAAGCTGGCACCGGATTAGGTTATTGGTAGGGCAGTTTATACGGAGTCCTTTAAGCTTTTCCGTATAATTTGCTATACGAATTGAATTATACGGAGTCAACATACATACTCCGTATAATTCATGGATGGTAGATCGATGCTAAGGCTCCCACATACCACGCAACTCCTGTACGCAGAACTGCTTCAGCAGTGCGCAATTGCACTGCCGAATCAGCGCGGGATTTCATTTGTGACCAAGACGGTCGGTGGCAACCAGTACTGGTATATGGAACTGGTGGTGGGCAGTACCAAGCGTCAGTATTCCCTTGGCCGTGACACCGATGAACTTCGCGCACAAATAGAAAATCAGAAAAAACTGTTTTGCCAGGCTGTCCCGGATTTAAAACAGCGTGAGAAACTGGTTACCATGTTGGTCAGTGGTGGTGGGTTTGCGCCCGGCGGTTCCGATGGGCGGGTCTTGGAAGTGTTGGCCCAGGCAGGCACTTTTCTAACAGGTGGTGTGTTGGTAGGTTCCCATGCCTTTAATACCTACGGCAACATGCTGGGTGTGAGTTGGGCATCCGCTGCGATGCAAACTCAGGATATGGATCTCGCCAGCCTTCACCAGGTAGAAATAGCCATGCGCCGGGATGCCCCCGACGTAAAATCAGTTTTACTGGAATCCGGGATGGGTTTTTTTGAGGTGCCTGCACTGAATCCCAAATCGCCATCCACCAGTTTCAAGCTGCGTGGAGGGGAATTTACAGTAGACCTGTTGACGCCACTGCAAGGTCCGGATACGGGCAAACCGGTGCACCTGTCGCACTTTAAGACCTTTGCCCATCCCATGCGTTTTCTGGAATATCTGCTGGACGACAGTCAGGATGCCGTCATTCCCTTTCGTAGTGGCGTGCTCGTTAATGTGCCAAACCCGGCACGTTTTGCGCTGCATAAACTCATGGTTTCGCAGCGTGGTCCCGTTGCGCAACAAACCAAAGTGAATAAGGATATTCAGCAGTCCGAAGAACTCCTGACGGTGTTGCTGGAAGATCGACCGGGTGATGTGTGGATCGCGCTTGAGGCCGCTCGAGGCATGCCGGACAAGTTTCAGCAGCAACTCGCTGCAGGTATGAAATTCTTATCCGCGGGTGTGAAGCAGGCATTGAGTGAATGAGGCCTGTCGAAACAAAAAGGCGCTGACATGTATGTGAGCGCTTTGTTGTAGATGGCGTCCCCAAGGGGCGTCGACCTTGTTCCTCACCTGGAACAATTTTCTCAAGTGTCTATTTATATAGTTAAAACCACCTAATCGCCATGTCGCGTGGAGGGAAATAGTATTGTGATACTCAGAGTTATTCACACCTCCAGGAAGTGGCCTGAGACGGTAACCTGACAAACGCTCGCTCGTCAGTGCCTTGATATTTTGACATCACGCCAGGCCCGATCAATGACCAGACCTGAACTCGGGGTGTTGCCCTCGGGACACCTGCACTGGTTCCCGACGGAGAGCGACAGCGATGCCGGCCAGCAAACCGGACAGGTAACATTCGACGCTGCGTTTGCGCGAGGCGTCGCCGAAGGCCTGATTGCACTGGCAGCGAAAGATAACGCCGCGGAACTCTCCCCTGCCCTGGGCTATTGGCGGGCTTTCACCTGCCGGTACCTGGCTGAGCGCTGTCAGATGACACAAGCCGATCCGGCGCGTCCCGATCCAGTCTCTGCACTCGATGAACAGCAAATGCGATCGCTGCTCGAAGGCGCACCACCGATGCGCGGCGCCGAATATCTCTCCCCAGTGGTACTGAGGGGCATCTGGTTCTGGCTCGACGACTGGGTGTGCGCACGAATCCGTCGCCAGGGCGGCCTCGGTGCGTTTCTTGAACAAAGCGCACCACGCTGGCATCAGGTCGGTCGTGTCTGCTTTCACTTAGCGGAAAACAGGCTGGACGAGGACTACCCATTCGCATTCATGGCGACCTATGCACCGGAACTCTCAGGTCAGAGTCAGGGTCACATCCGTCACCAGCCCTTGGCCAAAGCCTTGCAGGAGTATGCGGGCGCCGGGAACAAGCCAGCACTGATCCGTCTGTTGTCCCCGGTGCAGCGCGCATCCGAGTCGAGTGTTCTGATCAGGGAACTGGTCGAGAGCGGAGATCTGTACCACCCACTCGCATGGACACCGGCCGAGACCTACGAATTCCTCAAGGAGACGCCACTTTACGAGCAGTGCGGCGTGATCGTCCGCCTGCCCAACTGGTGGAAAACGCGCACCCGGCCGCGGGTTAACGTCACAATCGGCAGTGCTAAACAGACCAAGCTCGGCGCTGATGCGCTGCTGGATTTTAAACTGGGGATCACCCTGGGTGACGAGACCCTGACCGAGCGGGAGTTGCAGGCGCTGCTGGCGGCACAAGATGGTCTGGTATTCGTCAAGGGACAATGGGTCGAGGTAGACCGGGAGAAACTGGCCGAGGCCCTTTCGCACTGGAAAAAGGTGGCGGCCGGCGCGGCCAAAGACGGGCTGTCCTTTGCCGAAGGAATGCGCTTACTGGCCGGCGCTCCGGCAGATCTCAGCCGGTCCGATACGCTGACCAATGATCGGCAATGGGCCTTTGTCCAACCGGGACCGTGGCTGGAATCCTTGCTGGACGAACTGCGGACGCCGGATACGCTCAACACCGTCGACCCTGGCAACGCCCTCAAGGCCCATCTGCGACCCTACCAGAAAACCGGTGTCAGCTGGCTGTGGCTCCTGTCACAGCTGGGGCTCGGCGCCTGCCTGGCCGACGACATGGGTCTGGGCAAGACCATGCAGATCATTGCACTGCTGCTGGTGCTGAAAAAACAACGCAGCAAGACAGCCTCGCTGCTGGTGCTGCCCGCCTCACTGCTGGCCAACTGGAAAACCGAACTGGAGCGCTATGGACCCTCCCTGCGCTGCCTGTTCGTGCATCCATCGCAGATGAGCAAACAGGACATTGACGCCCTGGCCGGCGATGGCGGCGCCGGCCTCGCAGGCATCGACCTGGTCCTGACCACTTACGGCATGTTGCTGCAGCAATCCTGGCTGCAGGCGCGCGACTGGCGCTTGCTTATCCTTGACGAAGCACAAGCGATAAAGAATCCCGCCAGCCGGCAAAGCCGCGCAACCAAGTCGCTGCAAGCCGCCGCCCGGATCGCACTGACCGGAACCCCCATAGAAAACCGGCTCGGCGACCTCTGGTCCCTGTTCGATTTCCTGTGTCCGGGTCTGCTCGGATCGGCGGTGCGATTCAAGAGCTTCGTCAAATCGCTGTCCGCCGAAGAAATCGATCAATACGCCCCCTTGCGTAACCTGGTGCGTCCCTACATCCTGCGCCGGCTCAAGACCGACAAGACAATCATCACCGATCTACCGGAGAAAACCGAGGTACACGCGTGGTGCGGTCTGACCAAAGCCCAGGCCGCGTTGTACCGGAAGGAAGTCAAAAAACTGGCCACTGCGCTTGAAACATTGGACGGGATGCAGCGGCGCGGCCTGGTGCTTGCCACTCTCATACGCCTCAAGCAGATCTGCAACCATCCCTCGCAGCTGCTGGGCGATGATCGGTATGATCCCGGCCATAGCGGAAAATTCACCCGGCTGGCCGAGTTATGCGAAGAGGTCGCCTCGCGCCAGGAGAAAATGCTGGTCTTTACCCAGTTTCGCGAGATAACCGGCCCGTTGGCCACATTTCTGGCCGAGCAGTTTGGCCGGCCCGGACTGATTCTGCATGGCGGCACTCCGGTCAAACAGCGCAAGCAGCGGGTGGACGATTTTCAACAGGAAAACGGGCCGCCGTATTTCATACTGTCACTCAAGGCCGGTGGTACCGGGTTGAACCTGACCGAGGCGTCACACGTGATCCACTTCGATCGCTGGTGGAACCCGGCCGTGGAAAACCAGGCCACCGACCGGGCGTTTCGTATCGGTCAACGGAACAACGTACTGGTCCACAAGTTCGTCTGTCAGGGCACGGTGGAAGAGAAAATAGACACCCTGATAACGGAAAAAACGGCACTGGCCAGTGACATCCTGGAAGGCGCCGAAACCCTGCTGACCGAAATGAACAACGAGGAATTGCTGGAACTGGTTTCGCTCGACGTTAACAAGATACAGGTCTGACGGAAGAACATACGATGTCTTATGGTAGATGGCGGCCCTATGTGTCGGTCGCGCAGCGACGCGCCAACACGGCCCGGGAAATGAAAAAGCTGCAAAGCACGGGTATGGAGATCGAACCCATCGAGATCCAGGGCCGCAAGATCGCCCATACCTTCTGGGGCGAGGCCTGGTGCAAGCACCTGGAACGATTCAGCGACTTCGCCAACCGCCTGCCACGCGGCAGAACCTATGTCCGTAACGGTTCGGTCTGTCACCTGGCGATCAAGAAAGGAAAAGTCGAGGCCATCGTTTCCGGTTCGGAGCTATACCATGTCACCATCCGCATCGCCGCCCTGGCGTCGGCCCGGTGGAAAAACATACGCACGCAATGCGCCGGCCAGATCGGCTCTATGCTGGAATTGTTGCAGGGACAACTCTCCGGCCACGTAATGGGCATCGTAACCGAGCCTGCGAAGGGGCTGTTTCCCCAACCCAGGGATATCAAGCTTCACTGCGACTGCCCCGACTGGGCCGTCATGTGCAAGCATGTCGCCGCCGTGCTGTACGGTGTTGGCGCCCGCCTGGATAAACATCCGGAACAGCTCTTCGTGCTGCGCAAGGTCGATCATCAAGAACTCATCTCGGCGGAGCTGGACATTCAGACGGCGACCACTGGACAAGGGAAACGGCGTCGGCTCGCGAACCAGGACCTCTCGAATATATTCGGTGTCGATATCGAGGACACAGCGCCACCGGCAAAAAAGCGAAAAACACCGCTGCGGAAAACCGCGCGCCATTCAAACAACAGCACATCGGCCAACGAGAATACGGCGGCGAGGCGCGGGAAATCCCGGGTCGGCAACGCAACAGCGGCTCCGGGAGAGAGGGCTTTTACGCCTACCGGTGCGGCGGTTACCCGGCTGCGCAAACAACGCGGGATGACGCGTACCCAATTCGCGGACCTGCTTGGCGTAAGCCCACAGACCGTCGCAAACTGGGAAACCAAACGCGGCAGACTCAAACTTCAGGAGCGTACGCTGACGGCGATTACCCGGGTATGGTTACGGAAATGATCTCAAACCAGGGGATACTGTCGTGTAGGGAGGGGTACGCGAACCCCTACTTTATTACTGCTTAAACCAACAGTTTATGGGGCCTTGTATTGTTACGTTAAACCAAGTATTTATTTTCTTAATTTTACAATTGGTTATAGGGAAAGATGGCGTCCCCAAGGGGAGGCCACCTTATCCCCCGGTTACGCACGACGTCTCACTTAACATATTTATTATAACTTTCAAAGAGATACATTTTATCACAGCTATCAACTTAGCTCGCAGTTCTTACTCGCCCCAAAAACCGTCGACATCATTACTCATGATTTGCATGTATAGATCTCATAGGCAAATTTTCCGGACGTTCCCAACAAATACTCCTATTTTTCGCGGGCACAATAACATCTACAAGCACTTGTTATATAATGGCTTATTTGAAGGCAGCAACTAATTAATTACACCAACTCCACCCGTTTACGCAAGAAAACCTGGTTTTCGCGCGACACAATAACCTATAAATGATAAAACATAATTACCTAGAATTAGACCAGCGTAATAACCTGGAATTAGCACAACACAAGATCCTCTGAAAGAGAGTGAAGAGCATGGCGGCTCCCTCGGAAAAACTGGCACGATCTCTTGAAGCCTTGAAAGACCTCCAGGACCGCGACGTTGTTGCAATTCGTTCAAGCGACCTGGGACGCGTCGACCGGGAGCGCCTTGTCGCAAACGGTTTCCTGCAGGCAGTGATCAAAGGATGGTACATCCCGTCCCGACCGGACGAAACTGCCGACGAAAGCACCGCGTGGTATGCGTCTTTTTGGGATTTCTGCGCCTCGTATCTGAACGAGCGCTTTGGCACCGATTGGTGCCTTTCGCCGGAGCAGTCGATCTCCCTTCATGCCGGAAACCGGACGGTCCCTCCTCAACTCCTGGTCCGATCACCGAAAGGCGATAACAAGATCACGGAACTTCCGCATGGCACGTCGCTTTTAAGCGTCCGATATAACATGCCAGAACGACGGGACATTGAAATCATAAATGGCCTCTGTCTCTATGCACTGGTTCCGGCCTTGATTGACTGTTCACCAAGATTCTTCCAGCAAAAGCCGACTGACATTCGCGCAACGCTTGCCACCATAACAGATGCCTCAGAACTCTTGGCAAAATTGCTGGAGGGCGGCCATACAACGATTGCAGGGCGACTGGCAGGCGCTTTCCGAAATCTTGGCCGGGATCGGATTGCGGACGATATCGTTGCAACGATGCGCGCAGCCAGTTATGACGTGAGAGAATCCGATCCGTTCGAAACGAAGCCACCTATCATCCTGAGTGATAGAGAGCAATCGCCTTATGTCACGCGCATGCGCCTTCTCTGGCAGGCGATGCGCGAACCTGTCATCGAGCGCTTCCCGAAATCACCTGGTTTGACCAAAGACATCGAAGGATATATGCAGCATGTTGACGGTGTTTATGTCACCGATGCTTACCACTCCCTGTCGATCGAAGGTTACCGTGTCAGTACTGAGTTAATTGAACGCGTACGCAATCAGAACTGGAATCCGGATAATAATGAAGAGGACAGTGAGCATCGTAATGCCCTGGCGGCACGCGGGTACTATCAGGCCTTTCAGGTTGTCCGAGACAGTGTCACAAAAGTACTTAAAGGCAAGAATCCAGGAACTGTCGTCGATGACGATCACCGTACCTGGTATCGAGAGTTGTTTGCACCGAGCATCACGGCTGGTCTGCTGCAACCTGCAGACCTCGCAGGCTACCGCAATGGTCCGGTCTATATCCGCCGGTCCATGCATACACCGCCAAACCGGGAAGCAGTGCGTGATTTGATGCCCGCGTTATTCGAACTTCTTACGAATGAGCCGGACCCCGCTGTTCGTGTCGTACTGGGACATTTCATGTTCGTGTATATCCACCCGTACATGGATGGTAACGGGCGGATAGGACGTTTCCTCATGAATGTAATGCTGGCAGCTGGCGGCTACCCCTGGACGGTTATTCCCGTCGAGGAGCGTAACGACTATATGGCCGCCCTCGAAGCAGCTAGCGTCCGCGAAGATATCGTGCCTTTCGCTGACTTTCTGGGCACACTGGTTAAAGCCAATCTTGACGGCAAATCTGCACCGACAGTGCCCTGACCAGCAAATTGGGGGCAGACTCGATTTGGATTTGCAGAGCCATTTTTACGTTGCCCCGGCCTATGGGTGGCGAATTTGTAATGGTGTTCTGAAAACCATTACTTAGCCAGTCCTGTTCGTGAACGCGATCTTCCTTATGAGCAAAAACATGTCGTCCGCTGCTGCTGAAATTGGGGGATAGTGTGGCGTCGGGCGGGGTACGCGAACCCCCTGTTTTTTTGCTTGTAAATCAGCGGTTACAGGCCGAAGCTATTCTCAGGCGAGATCATTCCGCAATTATTTTATTTTTATTTCAGTCGTTACAACACAAAATGGCGTCCCCAAGGGGAGGCCACCTTATCCCCCAGTTACGCGCGACGTCCCATGTAACATCTTTATGATAACTTTCAATGCGATACGTTTCGCCACCGCTATCAACTCAGGTCGCAGTTCTTGCTCGCCCGAAAAACCGACGACATCATTATTCATGACTTGCATGCCCAGAAAGTTTCGAAATCCGGACGAACTGGTTCGCAGCCTGACTGAATCATTTCACTATGTTTATTAATCAGTTACTGTTCACTGCCATTGCCAGTTAGCACAAAATCAGCATAGTCTGATTTTTTCTTGAGACAACAACCCGTCCGCTAGCTGCAGGAAATGTGTAGACCGTCGATACACATAAATGTATATTTAATGTCCACACAATAGGAGGCCACCCTAATGGCGGAAACACAGAATCGTGAAGCACCGATTAATATCCGCGCCCGCCTCGCGCAGCGCAATCTGATTGACAAGGCAGCGGCTATGCTCAGCAAAAATCGATCGGATTTTATGCTGGAAGTCGCCTGCCGTGAGGCCGAAAACGTGTTACTCGATCGGCGTCTTTTTCTTGTGGATGATGAAGCCTACGAGAAATTTCAAACGCTTCTCAACGCGCCGGTTAATGAGAATCCAGCCCTACGTGCCTTGTTGAGCAGCAAGGCACCATGGGAGAAATAACACCACCAGAGCCGATCACGACAGCTCATAACGTCGAATCGTTCGCTTGTGGTGTGCCGGTGCTGGATGAATGGCTAAAGCGCCGCGCCCTCAAAAACGAAAGTTCAGGCGCATCCCGCACATTCGTCGTTTGCAGTGATGGACAGGTGATTGGTTACTACGCCCTTGCTACCGGTAGTGTTGGACATGGCAATGCACCCGGTAAGGTACGCCGCAATATGCCTGACCCTGTCCCAGTCATCGTGCTCGGACGTTTGGCCATTGACGAACGGTGGCAACATGCTGGACTTGGCCGGAGCTTGCTAAGGGACGCGATACTTCGGACGCTATCGGTATCACAACAAGCTGGCGTGAAAGCGCTACTCGTACACACACTCGCAGAAGATGCAAAACAATTTTATCTGCGTAACGGTTTCCAGGAATCCCCGCTGGATCCAATGACCCTGATAATTTCGCTGCAAGATGCAGCACATAACTTCGCTATCGCGGAATAAGGCTCGTTAGCGCATCTCCCGCGAGGGTACTGTCAAGTTAACAGTATCCAAACCAATGGCCCCGGGATTCCGAGGAGTGACTGCCACAACGACCTGCCGAAGCCGAACCGGGGGCGCCATGAAGTTGATATCGCTCATCGTCTGCCTCGCCGCGATGCTGTTCGCGGGGTGCGCCGGCGCCCCGCCCCACTCCCTCGACCTCATGCCGGCGCCGGCCGCGTACGGGCAGGCGGCGACGCCTTTCGGTCGCACCGATGCCAGATTCCGACCAGCGAGCAGATAATCTCGGATCAAAGCGTCGTAATACGTGATCGAAGCCTCTAGCGCGCCTGCCGCGCTCGCTTACCGTAAGCCCTAGCCCAGGGATTGGCCGTCACGCCGTGAGCGACGATGCTGAGAATAATCGTGCACACCACCGCCATGACGAGTGGACCGCTGTCGGGCAGCCCGCTGTTGATCACGATGACCGCAAACACGATGCTCGCCAGGCCGCGCGGGCCGAACCAGCCGATGAACAGCTTGCCCTCGGTGTCGATACCGCTGCCCGCGAGTGACAGAAACACTGGCAGCATGCGGATGACGGTGAGACTCAACACCGAGTAGAGCAGGATCATCCAGCTGAAATGGCCGAGCGCCTGCCCTACCACCGCGGAGCCGAAGATCACCCAGGTGATCAGTGCCAGCGTATCGCCTGTGCCCTCTGAGGCGCGCAGAAATTCGTCGTGCACCTTCCGGGAAAGGCCGGTTCCCATAATACCGGCCAGGATGCCGCCGCTGAAGGCAGCGATAAAGCCACTGCCACCGAGAGACTGGGCAACGGAAAAACAGGTGAGCGCCAGGGCAGCAATCGGCAGCTGAATCCAGGTCTGCGTCAGCCACTGCCTGTGCCGGGCCACTCTGAACAGCCGGACGGCGAAATAGGTCAACACCAGTCCTACCGCGAGACCGATGCCGATTTCCTCGATAACGAGTTTTGCCGCCAGCGTCCAGGGCCCCTCCTCGCCCGCGTGGCCCAGTGCCAACGCGAGAAACACCAGCAGGACCGGCACACAGATGCCGTCATTAAGACCGCTCTCGACGTTCAGGCCCTGGCGGATGTCATCGGGTACCGCTTCGTTGGTCACCACTGCTTTACCCAGGGCCGCATCCGTCGGCGCCAGCATGGTCGCCAGCACCGCCATGGCAAACAACGACAGACTGTCGGTCAAGAGCACAAGAAAACCGAAGCCCAGCAGGATGGTCAACGGCAACCCGATCAACAGGAGGCGGGTCGGCAATCCGCCGCTTTCTTTCAGAACCCTGATATCGGCGTTGGCCGCGTCGGTAAACAGCACCATCGCCAGTGTCAGCTCGGCCAAGCTGCGGATCAGCTCACGGTCGATTTCCATGGTGTGCAGGTCGAGCGCCATGGGACCGATGAGCAGGCCGAAAGCGGTAAACACAATCGGTCCGCTGATCCAGGTACGTTCGATAGCGCCGGCGACCGTGCTGTAGACCAGCACAAAGGCGGCGAGCAAGGCAAGGTTTTCATACATTCGTATCGTCCCCCGCGAGCTAGTGTCTCTTATAAATCTTTTGAATAAAATAAAAGATCAATGCCGTCGTCCAGCCAAAAATAATCACACCGTTTGCCGCCTGGATCGAGGCCAGGGTCCGCCAGTCCCCGCTCAGCACCAAATCGCCATAGCCCAGCGTGGTGAAAGTCACCATGGAGAAATAGAACGCGGTCTGCGGATCGGGCAGCTCGGTGAGCTCCGGGCTGTACAGGTATACCAATGCCCACAGCCAGGCCTCGAGGACGATGGCGAGAAACATCCATATGGTCAGACTCCAGACCAGCACCGCCTTGTCAAAATGCCCCCTTGGATGACCGAAACGCGCGAGGCGCCAGTCGAGCGCATGGCTCCCGGCGATCATAAACAGGGCGTGGATCATGGTGCTCAGAAACATCATCAATAAGGCAATACCGACTTTTTCAAGAAGCATGGCCGGTCATCCCCATCACGCTCGAACAGGTTTTCCTAACTCGTTTGTTCTTGATAGGCCTTCACGACATCATCCAGCGTGTCATAGAAAGCGTCCTCTCCGAACAGCTCCCACAGCCGGTAGCGGCTTGTTTCCCTGACGTCTTCCAACACCTGCGCGACCACCAGGCGTATGCCCTTTTCCTTCATGACCGCGAACAAGGACCGCAGCGTTTCCGCTGCTGAATAATCCACATCGTCAACTGCCGAGGCATCCAGGCACAGCCAGCGGATGGACGGATCGGCGTTATTGACCACATCGGTGAGTTCCTGGGACAGCTGTTCGGCATTGGCGTAGTACATGCTGTGCGTGAACCGGTAGATCAGCAGGCCCGGCAAGGCCTGGGCCCTTGTCGCGACGGGCTGCGCGCGCAGGACGCCCGTCTCGGAGGGAACCAGCACCACGTTCTTTGGACGATAGCCGCGCCGCGTGTGATCGATCAGTGACAGCACGATCGCCAGTATGATGCCCTGCTCCACACCGACGAACACCACCATCAGCGCGGTGATGAGCGCGACCCAGAACTCGGAGCGCCTTTGCTCATAGATACTCCGCATACCCTTGACATCGATGAGATCGACGCCGATCAGGAACACGATCGCCGACAACACCGCTTCCGGCATGTAAGCCAGGGGGCCGGTCAGAAACAACAGCACCAGGAGAACGATCAACACAGTCACCAGCAGCGACAGCTGCGTACGCCCGCCGGCGCTGTCAACCATCTGGGTCTTGGTCGGGCTGCCGTTGACAACAAAGGTGCCGGACAGACCGGCGCCAATATTCGCCAGGCCCAGGCCGACCAGGTCGGTGTCTTCGCTGAAGCGCTCGTTATAGCGCGCGGCATAGGCGCGCGAGGTGGCCGCACTCTGGGCCAGGATCACCACGAACATGGCGAATGCCGTGGGCACCAGTTTGCCGATGAGTTCCCAGCTCCACTGCACCTCGGGCAGCCCGATGTGCGGCAGACCGCTGGGTATGGTACCGAGCACATCCATGTGACCTTCAAAATTCAGTGCCCAGCTGGCGACAATCGCACCGATCACGGCGATCAGCGCACCCGGTATTTTCTTGGAGAGTCTTTTCGAACCGACAATGACCACCAGCACAGTCAGGGCAGTGACCAGGGCGTAGCCATTGACCTGCTCGACTTGCTGAAGGTCGTTCCAGATTTTCGCCAGGGTGCCGTGCCCTCCCCCCTTGAGGCCAAGCATGCCGGAGATCTGCCCCAGCGCGACCTGTACACCGACCCCGGTCAGGAAACCGATCAGTACCGTGCGCGACAGAAAGTCCGCCAGGAACCCCAGACCGATGATGCGCGCCAGGATGAGGAAGCCTGCCGCCATCACCGCGAGCACAGCCGCCAGTGCCACGTACTCGTCGGAGCCGGTTGCCGCCAACCCCACCAGGCCGGCGGCGAGAATCGCCGCCGTCGCCGAATCGGCGCCCACCACCAGGTGGCGTGAAGAGCCGAAAAACGCGAACAGAAGGGTCGGGATCAGCATGGTATAGAGACCGGTGATCACCGGCGTGCCGGAAATCTTCGTATAGCCCATCACTTCGGGTATCGCCAGCGCCGCCAGCGTGAGGCCGGCGATCACCTCGGCGGGGACCTGCGCGGCCCTGATCGGCAGGAGGCCCTGCATAACAGGCAGAGCGAATTGCCGGGTCTTGCTGTTTGCCTCTGACATGAGATCCTCCAGGGGAAACCCTGTTTATATTCACTCACTGCAGAACCACCACCGTTCGGCGCGGTTCGCGCCGGGGGACCGCGCTCCTACGAGATGATTTACGTAATCATCAGCTCATTCTGCGTCTGGCTCGGACCTCGACCTCTGGCCTGCCTGAAGCTGGGGTCGGCGTCGTTTCTGTCACCAGATCGCGCAGCGTTGCTCACGGGGCTTTCGAAAAACGGACTCCGATCCGTATTTCACTGCAACGCGCGCGGTGCCGGCGCAAGCCGCACCTTGCCCTTGTGATCCCGAGTGCCTTTCATCACCAGCACCGAGGCGGTGGTACCAACCCGCAACTCGATATCGTCGGGCATGTCGACCAGGCGCACGCGCACCGGCACACGCTGGGCGAGGCGGATCCACTGGAAGGTCGGGCTGATGTCGGGCAACAGGTTCGCGCCACTGCTGCCGTCCTGCTGAAAAATACCCCAGCCGAGGCTGTCGACCAGCCCTTCCAGGGGACGGTCCGGGTAGCTCATCAGGGTGATAACCGCCCGGTCGCCCGCGCCAATGCCCTCGATGTGATTCTCCCTGAAGAAGCCGTGCACCCAGAAACTGTCGGCATCGATCAGCGCCAGTGTGGGCTGGTTGGCGACTGCCTGACTGCCGAGGCGAAGATTGAGGTTCGTAACATAGCCATCGACCGGCGCCTTGACTTCGGTAAACTCAAGGTCAAGCTGCGCCTGCTCCAGTGCAGCCCGGGCGCCGAGCACCGTGGCCTCGGCACTACGCTGGTCATTCTCTTTCCGTTCGAGTTGACTCCGCGGCGGACATTGCCCCCTTGTCCGCGTCTTCATGTCTCCGCACGGTCTGCCTCTTCCCTCGCATCATCCGCTTCCACCTGAGCCTGCTGCAGATCTGCCCGGGCCTGATCGACCGCCGCCTGGAAGGTGCGTGGATCGATCTTGAACAACAGGTCGCCTGCCTTGACGAACCGGTTGTCCTCGATCGGGAGATTGACAATCGGGCCAGACACCCTCGGGGTGACCTGTATCACCTGCGCGCGCACCTGGCCGTCACGGGTCCATGGATTGGTGATGTAATCCCAGTATTTCCAGGCCGCCAGCGCTGCGGCGACCAGAACCACGGCACCGGTCAGCAGATACTTAATAAAATGGGTTGCCTTATTCATGAGGGAATGACGAAGGTTCCAATGATCACCGTATAGATGACCGTCAGCGCCAGCAGCACCAGCGGCGGGTAGAAGAAGAAGCGCGACAGCCGGTAGCGGTTCAGCACCAGCCCGGATAGCCAGGCCAGAATGATCCCCAACACGGAAGCAATCAGCAGCGGCGGAAAATACACCTCCCCAATGGTAAATTCGCTTGGAATCAGTTGCATCTGTAGGTTCCCGAGCCTCACATCGCGCTGCAGCAGTTCGACCAATCAGAACCGCTTGCGCAGTTGAAAGTCCAACGCCACCGCCCAGTTACTGCTGAAGGACCCCTCGACGCTGCCGAGCAGCGGTCCGCCGTCTTCCGACAGGTCTCCGTCGCCGAGGTCGACGTAACTGAGGCTCGCGTAGCAAACGAAACCGAAGCACGGCCGCTCGAGGCCGGCGCCCACGCTGATGACGCGATCGAAGGGTAACGCAATGCTGCGCCGGCTGTCAGTGGTCGGGGAGCTGGCGTACAGGACGCCGACCGAAACCGCACGCTGATCCGCATACCGGTACTTCATCCCGGCCGAGCCGATCCACATGTCCTGGAAGTCGTCGTTGCGCACCGAAATGCTGTCCTGTGCCACGCTGACCCGGGTGATGCCGAACTCCGACATGTTGATCCAGATGAGATCGCCGGTGACCGACCAGCGCGGGGACAATTCCGTATAGACGCCGATCTGCGCCTGGGCCGGTACGGTGAAATCGACGTCCACCTCTGTGCCGAGCAGATTGGCCGCGGCCAGTCCCTGGCGGACCAGGGGGTCCAGGTTGCTGAACGAAGGCGTGCCCTCCAGGTCGGGCTCGACCGCCGAGCGGTACACAGCACCGATGCGGGTCTCGGGCGTAAACTCGTACATCGCGCCCAGCATGAAGCCGACTGCGACCCCGTCCTCCTCCAGCCGCACCGCACCGTCGCCGGCATCCGGCAGCAGGTTGTTGACCCGGGCCTTGCTCCTCGAATCGGTGTACATCAGGTAGGGACCGGCACCCAGCGACACCTGATCGGTGAATCGGTAGGCCAGCACCGTGGACGCCGCGACGAAGGCAAGATCCGATTCTTCCGACAGATAGCGCCCCGACCATTTCTTGCCGTAGTCGTGGCCGATGCCGGAGGGCACATTGACCGACAGCCCGAGTCGCCAGCGCTCACCCAGGGGATGTACATAGTAAGCCGCCGGGATGGTGAACACCCGGCTGTCCCTGTCCGAGTCTCCGCCCGCGAAGCTGGCCTGCTGCACGTCGAATTTCGATTCCTGGTACATAAAGGTTGCCTGCGCCACCAGTTCCGGCCGATCCAGGCGGGTGATGCCGGCCGGCGAAAAGAACACCGACGTCGCGTCGTTGGCGCGACCGGTCAGGCCGGTCAGCGCGGGACCGATTTCGCCCACCGCCACGCTTGGCGACAGCATCAGCAGCGCTGCTGCAATCCCGCCCATAGCAACCCTGAAACCGTCAGTGGACCAATACTGAACTGAAATCACTAATCTCATTGTCATTGTGTCTACAACCTGTTTTGTCAAAAACGCGCCTCGCGCAGACGCTCCCAGTCGAGGGCGGCTGCCTGCTTTGTCAGTTGCACCAGCGATTCGGACATACCCCTGTGTGCGCTGAGCAGGCGGTACATGTTCTCCGATTCCTCTGCGCTCAGGCTCTGTCCATTGCTACTGTCCAGCGTCTCTTCGATGCGCGCCTCGAGGCGCGCTAGCGTTGCGCGCAGGCGTGCCTGCAGATCTTCATGATCCGCCGACTCTGGCTCGACCGCCAGGCTCTGCAGAATACTTTCCACCCCCGTTCTCCAGGCCCGGATATCCGGACGGAGTTCGCGGACCAGGGCTGTCGACTGATGCACCGCTCTCGCTTGAAGGAGCGCCTGCATTCTGTAGCTCAGCCCCCACAGCCGGTTGACAAAGGTCTGTACCTGCCCCGGGGTCGAGACACCCAGCGCGGCGGGTGGCAGCGACCGCCCCCATTGCGCCAGCTTTGCCGGCAGAGTCACGACTTCGTAGGCGTGAAACCGGGTCTTCCATCGCTGCATGAGTGAATACTCCTGCTTCGGGACTCTGCCGAGCCGCAGGAGGAACTCGCAACTGCGAAAAAATCGATTCAGAAGGCGCAGGAACACGCGATCCGGTTGGTGGGATACGGGAAAGTACTCGGTAACTGCAAGTATCGAAAGGATGACCAGCCACATCGTCGCAGTCGTTGCATAGTGCATGAAATTGTAGGTCTGTTCGTTGGTCACGCTGATCAGCGTGAAGAACAGATAAGCAAAGATGGTGCGCAGGAGCGCTTGCCGTGGCTCATGAAAAATATAGACGATTGCGAAAACGACGACCGATACCGCCAGGGCGAGTTCGGGAAAACCCGACAACTGTGGCATGAGAAGTATGTAGAACGGAAACGCACCGGCCATGGCGGCCACTACCGGCCCGAGAAGATGGGTGAGGCTGAACGTCGGCATTGCAGTGTCGGCGAGAGCAAGACGGGTGGCAATGCCGAGCGCACCGAGGCCCGCCGGCACGTCCGGAATGTAGACGATGGCGAGAAACATCAACCATACCGAAGCGGCGACCCGCAGGGCTTCGTCGAGATGGTCCCTATCCAGTGAAAAACGGCCTGCAGGCAGCTGGAAGGAAGTCCCGGCGCGTGGTTCCTGTGCTTTCGCGGCACCGCCATCGAAACCCCTGATGACGCACACCGATTCGAACAGTGCCCGGGTCACGGATTCGATGTGCTGCAGGCGATCACGCTGCGCGGTCAGGGCTGCTCTGTCAAAATGGGACAGGGATTGGAGCTGCTGACCGTCGAACTCGAGCGCAATGGCCGCGGGCGGCTCCGTGGGCGTGTTGTCCGCAATCATCCGTTCTGTCTCGGCCAGCCTCCGGTCGATCTCTGCGAGGAACGACCGCCAGCCGGGTGCCAGACGCTCGAAGTTTCGCACCTGCAGTTCGTCAAGATCGGACTGCCACCGGGCCAGCGTCTCGTTCAATTCCGCGATCTGTGCCTGAAACGCATGCCAGGCCAAGCGCACCTCCGCGACTTCCCAGCTGTCGGTCTCGGCAGCGCCGAGCAAACGCCCAAACCGGACCTGCAGCGCACGGATCTGATCTCTCAGTCCCTGCGTCGCAGGAACGCCCTGTCCGCCACCCATCAGGGCCGTGCACTCGCCCCACAGTTGGCGAACGCCGATGACCAGTCTGGAGGCGGTCTGTTCCAGGTCGCGACGCGAGTTGTCCGGCCAGAGCAATAACGCGACAACGATATAGGTGACGAGACCGGTCCCGGTCTCCTGTGCGCGTTCGATCCCGACCTCGAATGCGTTCAACGGCTGGAAGGCGCTGTCAAAGGCGATCACCGTCGCAAAGAAACCTGCCTGCTGCCAGAAATAATTGTTTCGTTTCGATCCCAGGGCCAGATAAGTGAAGATGGCCGCATAGAGGGACAGGAAGGTCATAAACAGCCAGCGATCCTGAATGAAGAACGCAAGCAGCACAAAGCCGCCGACCGCGCCGGCCAATCCGCCGGCAAGGCGCATCAAGCCCTTGTGAACACCTTCGCCCCGGGTCGCAAGGCCGATGGAGAACGCCGTCCACGCCGCCCAGTACGGCTTCTCCCAATCCATATGAAGGGCGATGGCATAGGCAATGACCACTGCCACGGTTGTCCTGATAGCCAGCTTTGCCCTCGTTGAAAGCAAGTAAATCCCCCTATCGGTTTCGGAACACGGCGCTGATCAGTCCCGACGTTCTGTTTTCATCATAGCAATAAACGCAAGGCCGCTTGCCGGCATTCAGTTTGAACAGCACCGGCAGACGACAGTCGCACCTAAGACACGGATCGGATGCCGACCTCAGTGGCCATGGGTGTCGGGTTGCGAGTCAGGTACACCTATGTTTCGAGGCTGGTGACCGGGCACGCCGCCTCCGAAATCCATCGGCGCGGCATAGAACGTCTGTGCCCAATTCTCGATGGTGATCGGCTCGAAGCGGCTCTCTTCCGGTTCAAACCGGATTGGCTGACCGGGATTGACCCCCTTCAGCACCTTCGAGTCCTTGACGACAAGGGTGCCGTTGACCACCACATAGGGAATGCCCTCCGAGGGCAGCGTGCCCTTTTCATAGGTCGCGTTGTCGGTCACTGTTTCAGGATCGAAAACGGTGATGTCCGCAATCATCCCCTCCTGCAGTCGGCCCCGCTTCTGCATGGACGTCAAGCCCATCTTGCCAAGCGGCGCCGCAGAATTGTAGCTGGTCATCGCGATGATCTGCATCAGGGGGATGTTGTTCTCCCGCGCAAGCCGAAGGGCCTTGGCAAAACTGCCGGCGGCCCGCGGGTGGGTATTGGGCAGTTTCTCGTAAGGCGTGTCCCAGGTGAGCTTGTCATCGGGGATCATGGGCATACCGTCGGTGACCACCGAGACACCCGGCAGCTTCAGCCAATCCACGATCGCCGACTCGGGCATCTTGAAAACGAGAACAGCGCGGGTGGGTTCAGTCTTGAGCACCTCTTCACGCTTCTCCGGCGTGTACCACTCGCCGGTGGCCACATCCTGGATGGTCTCTTCATACTTGTGCCCCAGGGTCCCCTCCCACATTTCCGGCGCCAGGAAGACGGCGTTCAGGGCCGTGGAACCGGCGGCATAGGGGTAGATCTCGCCCCATACGTTCATGCCGCGATCGCGCATCCGCACCAGCAGCTCGTGCACCAGGTTGTAGCCGGGGTTGTTGAAATGGCAGGCCAGGGCCGGCGCGCCCAACGCCGCGGCGTTGGCCAGCAGTTCCTGGATGCCGTTGGTCTCGGTGGTATCGGTTCCGGGCGTGTAGCGGAAATGGGCGCCGGTCTGCCGGCCATAGAGGGCGGCCAGCCGCTGTACTTCGAAAAACTCACGGGTGGAAACGCCGTCGCGCATATAGCCCAGGGTGGAGCCAATGCCCAGGCCGCCGGCCTGAAGTCCTTCATCCAGGAGCTGAAGGATGCGGTTGCCCTGCTCCAGGTCAGGTCGTTTGCAGCACCAGGCGTCGCCTTTTCGACTCTCGACAGCGGTGCGAACGTCCTGGGCGCCCTTGAAGCCGTCGAGCACTGCGGCGCGGGCAAATTCGTGGCCCACGGCCTGGCCGTAGTTTACCTGGTTCTGCCCTTTCCGCGCCTTGTACCACTGGTCGATGTACGGGCCATGGGTGCCGATCTCCAGGTCCAGTACCGTGGTCCGGCCGTCGCGCAGGGCGAGCTTGTTGGACCAGGGCCGGTCGTAGTGCCAGTGGGTGTCGATAAACCCGGGCGCCACCACATGGCCGGAGGCATCGATGGTTTCCCGACCGGTGATCTTGTCCTTGGTGATGACCGCGATCTTGCCGTCCTTGACGCCGACATTGGCGACGGCGTCATACAGGGTTTCCGGATCCATCACCCGTCCGTTGAGGATGACCAGATCGAAGTCCCGGGCGGCCGCAAGTTGTGCGAATGAAGAGAGTGCGCAGATCAGCGTCGCCGAGCGAATGATCCGAACATAAATCCGATGGTGAATCATTGTGGTATTCTCTCTGTCGGTCGTACTTGAAGTTCGTATAGCTGTTTAATCGTGTTCACTCGACGACCGGGCGCCGGACCGGCTGGCCGTGCGGCGCGTCGAGGATCAGCTCGCCGTCGCGCACGACGAACCCGCCGTTCACGAGCACGGCCTGCACGCCCACCGCTGGCTGGTTGGGCTTTTCGTAGGTGCCGACGTCACTGATGGTCTCGGGATCGAAGACCACGATGTCGGCATCCATGCCTTCCTGCAGGCGGCCTTTCTTCCGCATCTGCGGCACGAAGCCTTCCAGGGTCTGGGCCGGCATCAGGGTCATCTTGCGCAGCGCCTCCTGCATGCTCATCAGCTTGCGCTCCCTGACATAGGAACGCAGGATCTTGGCAAAGGTCCCGTTCGACCTCGGGTGCGAGAAGGTGCCTTCCGGAAGCGGCCACGCGTCTCCCGCGTAGTTGATGATGCGGTCGTGGTCGTCCATGAACATCCAGAACATCTCATCCGACTCGATCAGGATCCTGGGGTGCAGAACCGATTTATCCAACAGCTTCAGATCGTCGGGATTACTCTCGTCGAGGAAATGCCAGACAATGAAGGTGCCGGGCTTGTTCTTCTGGTAGTCGACGAGCTGGTCCTCGGTCATGCGCCTGGTGCCCAGCTGGAAGTTATTGGCCGTCGACCCCATGCGTTCGCGCCAGCCTTCCGCGCTGAACATCGCGGCCCCGACCACCGTACTGGCGGCACCCCAGGGATACGCCCCGACGCTGATGTTGATGCCCCTCTCGAAGGCACCATCGACCAGCTCAAGCGTTGCGTCGATGTCTTTGAGCGAGGTGCTGTTGATATGGCAGAGATGCATGTGCGCCCCGGTGATCGCGGCATTGGCTATCAGCTCCTGGACCGCCTCGAAGGAGCTCTTTGGCTCCATGTTGCTGGCGTAACGGACATGGGTGAAGGTTGCCACATCCCGCGCGGCGGCCAGCTCGGCCAGGGCAAAGTATTCCTTGCGGCCGTAACCGGGTGCGTAGCCGGCGTTGATGCCGATGCCGAGCGCACCCTCATCCAGGCCCTGCTCGACCATGGCCAGGATCCGCTCAAGCTGTTCGGGCGTGGCGAGGTTCATTTTCCAGTCGGTACGGGCCTGGGCGTCCTGGAAGTACGCCGGCGTCGACACGGGTTGCTCGCCGGCGAAGGTGGCAATACGGGCGAAGGTCCAGCCGGCCGCTGCCCCGTAATGGATCGGCAGTTTTTTTTCGGCCTGCTTGTCGTACCACTCGCCGATCGGCAGCACGCCTGATTCCAGCTCCAGCATGGTCGTCACGCCCTGCATGGCCTGCATACGGTAATCGCCGATATTCTGACCATGGGCATGCAGGTCGATGAAACCGGGTGCGACTACGTGACCCGTGGCATCGATGGTCTTGTTGCCCTCGATTTTCTTCGCGGTAATGGCAACGATGCTGCCGTCCCTGATGCCGACATTGCGCACAGCATCGAAGCCAGTCTCCGGGTCCATGACCCGGCCGTTCAGGATCACCACATCGTAATCCTGCGCCTGGGCCGGGACGACAGCAAAGGCGCCGAAAATCGCCAACAGCATGACTATCAAAAGTCTTGATCGGATATACATCTGTCTACTCCCGAAAAAGAAGTCAATGCCGTGCAGGGTTGATGCCCTGACCTGCGGTTAAACACGACTGGCTCAGGGTGTTCTTGTGGATTTTGCCGTGCGTCATGATGAGAGGGAAACCGAACACCATTGCCGCGTGTAGATGAGACTCGCCCCGGCGTGCGACGCCATATGTCATGCGGCGGAGCGATACGATGAACACCTCGCCGGCAGATGGACACCACGCTTTTGGTCGCTTCGCGCCAGGGTTTACTTCGTCAATGACGTCAGAGCATGGCTTCTCCGTACGAGGGCAGCTGGATTGAATACCCTATCCTGTTGACGAGGCGATGTTTTGTGCGCATCAAGCCGCAAGGCTACGGACGTCGCCCGGTCGGTCGTCAGGCACCACCCTTCCGCCCGAGGGTTCGACGCCATGAATTATCCGGCCGGCACGCTCTCCCGAAAAGGCCAATACGGCTAGAAATTGGCGAGGTCCCTGGCGAGTCGGACGCCTCGGAACCCAGGCGACGGCCGCGGCCAGCGACGCCCAGCGTTTGCCAGGATCAGTCGAACTGTTAAACTCGGCGCAAAACAGGGCCAGGCGCATAATGATGGAGACCGCCATCCTGCCAACCAAGGGGGTGCTCATCCGCAGCAAGCTCGAGCGGCCGCCGTTGCCGGCGCGGCTCGTGGCACGGCCGCGGCTGATTGAACGGCTGGACCAGGCCAGGGACGGCCGCGCCACGCTGATTGACGCCCCGCCGGGCTACGGCAAGACGACGCTGGCACTGCAGTGGCTGTCGCACAGCGGCCTGGCGTCGGCCTGGGTCGCTCTCGACGAGGCCGATCGCGATCCGGAGCGGTTTTTGACATACGTCGTTGCCGCTCTGCATCGGCACTGCGGTAACGGGCTCCAACGGACCCGGGCGCTCCTGGAGGCCCCTGTGCTGCCACCTTGGGGGCACGTGATGGACGTGCTGGTCGCGGAGCTGGCGGAGGTCCGCGAACGCACGGTGCTCGTGCTCGAAGACTACCACGTGGTCGACACGCCACAGGTCAACGAGCTCGTCGCGCGGATGGTGGAGACGCTGCCCCCGGCGCTCCATCTCCTGGTCTCAACCCGTGTCGACCCTCCGTGGCCGCTGATGCGTTGGCAGACGCGGGGATGGCTCTCCCAGCTGCGCGCACGCGATCTCTGTTTCTCAGTCACTGAAACAGAGCAGTTCTTCGCCAGCGCCGGTGGCCCGGAACTCGACCCCGCCACCGTCGAGCTTCTGCAGCGCCGAGCGGAAGGCTGGATCGCGGGGCTGCGTCTGGCGCAGCTGTCCCTTATCGCGGCGCGCGATCCGGATCAGTGGGCGCGGACGCTGTCCGGAACCGACCGCCAGATCGCAGACTACCTGATGGAAGAGGTGCTGAAGGATCAGCGCGCCGACGTGCTCGAGTTCCTCGCCGCGTCGGCCCTGATGGAACGATTCAGTGCAGCGCTGATGGATCACCTGCTCGCCGATCGGGGGCACCCCTCGAACGCGCGACAAACTCTTTCAGAAATCGAGCGGGAAAACCTGTTCCTGGTCCCGCTCGACGACCGTCGGGAGTGGTTTCGATGGCACCACCTGTTCCGCGATCTCCTGCTGGATCACCTTGACGACTCTACCTCGCCGGCGTTCCGGTCTCACGTCGACCGCGAGGCCGGAGCCTGGTTCGCGCAGCAAGGGCTCGTCGAGGAGGCGCTGCGTCACTGGATCGCGGCCGGCGAGCTGGACGCGGCAGCGGAGCTGGTCGGCGCACACCTGCACGCGGCGATCGCCGAGGACATGTCGTGCCGCCTTTTGTCCCGGTGGCTTGCGATGTTCCCAGTGGACGCGATTGAGCGCAGCCTGCCGCTGCTCATTGCCGAAGGGTATGTGTGCATTGTCCGCTGGGACCTCCCCGGGCTCGAAAAGCTGCTGAAAGAAGCGCAGCAACTCGAGACGAACAGCACCCGTGGGCGCGCGCGAAACGCCCACACATGCTTGCGGGCGGATGTCGAGGCCCAGAGGAGCTATCTCCTGTACTGGCTGGGCGACATCGAGGGCGCGCTGGAGTCTGGCCGACGAGCACTCGACAGCGCGCCGGAGGTCGGCACCAAGCCCTGGTCCCTGGGGACGCTCTACACCGCGTTTTCGCTCGCGCTCAATGGGGCCTGCCCCGAGGCCCTTCGGCTTCTGGACGACGCCGTCGCCGCAGCGGGCCCGGAGAGCCCCAACGTCGCCGAGCTGAACATCTGCCAGGCGGGGCTAAACCTGTACGCCAATGAGCTCGAATCCTGCCGCGATCGGTGTCGGCTGGTGTTGAAATTGAACGAGCGCATTCCCATGCCCGGATACTGGGAGGGCTATGCGCATTATCTTCCCGGCGTCGTCGCCTACGAACGGAACCTCCTGGACGAAGCGGAGGCCTGTTTCCGTCGCCTCGAAGAGCGCCGTTACATCGTGTCCAGCCGCCTCTACCAGGACGCGCTGCTCGGCCGGGCGTTGGTGGCGTGGGCGCGGGGAGACGAGAAAGCAGTCGACGACTTTTGCGCGGCCGCACGTGCCTACGCCAACGAGGTCGGCGACCCGACGTCACTGCGCATCATGCGCTCCTTCGAGCTGCGCATCGCCGTCCTCAAGGGCCTTCCGTATCCCGAAGGCATCGGCCCTCCTCCCGCCAACGACCACCAGTCAGTCTGGCTCGAGGTGCCCAGCGTGACCTGGGCGATGCGCCTGATTGCGGATCCTGCGCCGCGGGTGCGGGCTTCGGCGCTGGCCTTCGTCGATGACGCACTCGAGCGCATGCAGCGCTACCACCATCAACGGCTGGCCATCGTCCTCTCCGTGCTGCGCGCACTGGCGCTCGATGCCCAGGACCAGCATGAAGCCGCGCTCGACTGTCTTCGGGAAACGGTGCGGCACGCGGCGGCCCGTGGTCTCGTGCGCAGCTTCGTCGACTGCGGCCCCCGCGTGAAGGTGCTGCTCGACGAGCTCTCGAGACGATCGGACGGCGACGCCTACCTCGAGTCCCTGCGCGCGGCGTTCGACGGCGCCGCGACGTGCCAGGGTGCGACGGGCGCTGACGCCTCCGAACTGACCGCCCTCCTGTCCCACCGCGAGCGCGAGACCCTTGAGCTGCTCGCCTGGCGCATGACGAACAAAGAGATCGCCGCCCGGCTCTCGGTGTCCCCCGCCGCTGTGAAGAAGCGCCTGGAGAGCATCTACTCCAAACTCGACGCCCACAACCGGCACGATGCAGTGACCGCGGCCGTCCACGAGGGCATCATCCCTCCGCCGACTCATTAGAACTTATGTCATAATCCCCTACGGCCGCGACCGCGGCGCTTTTGGCCCGGGGCGCGACGCACCGAGCGCGCTGCAGCCGTCGCTACATGAGCGAGCCGCAACAAAGCCCTGAATCAAAATCGCCCAGTCCTTGGTGGATTGCGTCCGAAATGCGCGCTTGCCCGGACACCGGGTGCTGTTCCTCGCGCTACGCCGTCGAGCCGGAAGGGTTGGCGCCTGCCCGTGGCTTCACCGCCCCTCCGATTTCTCGTGACGGTCGTACAGCCAGCCGCCAGCCGCCCCCGCCGCCGCACCAAAGACGGCGCCGTGCAGGGGTTGTCCCGTGGCCAGTTCTCCGATCAGTGCGCCGGCGGCGGTACCGATGGCAGCCCCGGACAACGTGCGCTGTTCCGATGAACTCATGTTGGCACATCCTGCGAGAACACCCAGAACGCAGAGACCCGCCGCAACTCTTTTCGCTTTCATTGTCGAATCCTCGTCGATGACAGTTACTGCGCCGAACAGGGCCACGCTTCGGCTACCGCCCGCATCACACCATGTATCGGTGCTTCGCCCTTGAGATGCTGATTCGACTCGAACCACGCCTGGAACACCATGATCATCTCCTCGCGAGTGGTGGAACCCTTCGGGCAGGCGATGGGATCATACTTCGGCCCTGCCGTGAGGGCTGCATGGTAGTCAAGCGCCGCATCGAGGTAGCCCAGACAGAACCCCATTGCCGCGGGATAGACCGGGTCGTCCGGGCTCACGGCGCACAGTTCTATGAGAGCTCCCGTCGTATCAACATGCGGACTCTCCAATTTCGCGCCCAGCGCCTGACCCGTC
This sequence comes from uncultured Gammaproteobacteria bacterium, assembly GCA_963707015.1. GTDB lineage: Bacteria > Pseudomonadota > Gammaproteobacteria > Thiohalobacterales > Thiohalobacteraceae > CAVPOO01. The sequence continues at coordinate 8,763 of CAVPOO010000016.1, read as the reverse complement.
GCCAGCGCCGCCGCCAGCAGCCCCACATATCGAACTCTGTTCATATGTTCTCTCCCCAGCTTTCCCGGTCGTTGACCTCGGTACCAAGTGTACAGCCCTGCCCTAACCTACCCGCCGGTTCGTTTCCGCACACCTACTCTAGCAGAAACCCGCGGTGGTCCTGAAGCACAGCGGATACAGAGACGGTAACGTTCCGGCGTCATGTGCTGTCTTGCCATGAATTGTTAAAGAAACCGTCTCTGACCACACTGTCCGGCGCTCATTCCCTGACCACGTAGGTGTACAGCCTGGTGCGGCCTTCCACCTGCTCCGGGTACACGCTCTGAATCTCATTGGCAAAGCCGGGGAAGCGCGCGTAGCTCTCTGCGACCTGGTGCAGCGCGATCTGCGGCAGCCCGTTCGGGACGGAGCCCAGCACGTGCACGAGCCGCCCGAGGTCCAGGGGCTAGCTCAGCGCGATCGCTCCCATCGCCGCGATCCGCGCCCGCGCTTGCTTTTCAACGGGCGCTGATGCACGAAGGCTTGCCAACGCTTTTCGAAGCTCGCCAGTAGCGTGCAGCCCTCCCTCGTGCGCCAGGCAACCATCGCGCATGCATAGCCGAATACATTAGGGCCGGACTGCCCCGCGAGCAGCTCTTTGAGCAGGCAGCACATTACCGACACATCATTCAGCGTGCCCAGCACGTCCTGAAGCTGCTTCAAATGCCTGATGTAGGCATCGAGACCGGGGATGATGGGGCCAAAGAACTCCGCGGCGTAGCGCAATTTTTTGCACTCGATCCGAAGTTGGTGCATCTGCTCCACATCGTTCTTGTCCAGGTTTTTACCGGTCTCGAGAACCCGAGCGTCCAAGCGGTCCAGAAGCTTCCGGGCGAACGTGTCGATCTTGATGTCGAGCTTCTTTCGCTGCTTCTCGGAGAGGTTCATCTGTTCCCAAGCCCGCGCCGAGAGCCAATCCGGAAAATCCCGCTTGAACTGGGCGTACCGATCACTATCAAGCGTCGCACCGACCACCTCGTAGGCCGCGGCTCGCCGCGGCTCGCCGCTGCTCGGCCAGGGTCATCAGCTCGTCGCGGCCGGCCAGCGCCGCCTGGTCTCGAGCAGGTGTCAGTCCCTCGGCGATGAACACGTCGAGGTCACGGGCATCCCCGAGCTGGCTCGCGATCCAGCGCAATTCCTCCCTCCAGTGCAAACTCACGTCTTTGGGAACCGAAGAGCGAAAAGACCATAAGGCCGAGCGCATGCGGCGGGCGTTGACGCGCATCTGGTGCACGCCCTCGATGTCGTCCCACGAACGCGCCTTGGATTCCCACCGCGTCAGATCATTGAAGCTGTCTTGCAGTATCGCCCCGAGCGCCGAGCTGACCGTCATACCCGCGCGCAACGGCCTCTCCTTTCTCGCCTTCTTGCGACTCATAGTCCGGGTGCCCTCCTGTTGTGCTAAGGGGTGGGTGGGAGAACGCCTTGGAACAGACGCTTGAGCACGTCGAAGTGCGTGATGATGCGCCTTTGCTTGCCCCAGAGCAGGATGATGCCTCGCTCGGTAGAGTCATTTCCCGGGACCTTGGCATTCCCCAGCACCTTTTCGAGGGTGTCGTTTGGGTTCGTGGTCACGACGGGTTCGATGCAGTGATCGCGGGGGTCGAGGTCGCTCTCGGATGACGAAAACGCCGCTCTCAGAAACCGGTCGGTATCCAACAACAGCCGCGGGGCATCGGTGGAATCCGTGAGAACGACCCATCGTTTCTCCGATGCCTGAACCTGTGCGACGAAAGCGTTCCAGCCAGGCGTCCCGGGCGCTGGAAGCGCCAGCCTCCCGTCAACCGCGGTTACCCGGACGACGCTGTGGGGGGCCAGGATGCTGCCCTCGTCGCCTACCTGACGGCTGTCGAGGGCAAGAAAATTGACCGCGCCTTTGCCCTCGAACCCACTGATCTCGCTGCCGCTCATGCCCATGCTTCTCAAGAGGTACTGCTTGAGCATCTCCTCCCGGACATAGTGAACACCTTCTGGCCCGAGCCACAAATCCAGGATCTTGGCAGTCGGCTTCGCGACCGGGTACAGAAGAAACTGGTAGAACCGGACCACGGGTGAGAGCAGCGAAGCCACTTTCAAGGCATTCCGGGAAAAGTAGGCCTGGGGAAAAATCTCCGCAAAGACGGTGATGAACACCGTCGAAAACAGGAAGGCTGCTATTCCCCCGAGCACCGAGCCCGAGAGCAATGCCAGAAGGGTGTTGACACCGACATTTCCCCAAAGAATCGTCGTCAACAGAAAGTTCGCGTCCTTTCTGAGGTCGAGGACCTTGATCGCCTCCTCTTTCTTTTGCGCTGCCTCGATCTCCAGCTGAATGCGACTGATGGAGAAGCAAGCCAGGTTCAGCCCGGATAACATCGCGGACTGGCTCAGACAAAGAAAGATTCCGGCCCACGCGGCATAAGCCTCCACAAAAACCTCCACTATGGATAAGCGGCGGAAATGGTATCCGCCTCGAAGCCGCTCCCGGCTTCGAGGCACGCGAGCGCAATGTCAGGGGCCGAACAAGCTCGCAGGCACAGATGCCGCTTGCGCCGATGCAGGTGGCGACAAAGACGGGGAAAGATCCGCTCGAAGCTGGAGGTGGACCGGGGCATCGAGCACTACCCCGTTGAGGTTCCCTTATGCACGGATTGCGCCTCCGTCGCCACCGCCCGCAACCGCTCCCTCCACGGCCTCGAGTCCGTGGGTGAGCACGGGGGATTTCAGTAACCTGATTATCACGATGGCGCCGAACACGGCGACGATCATCGGCAGCGCCATGATGAACGCGCCGGTGGTCTCCACGGCCAGCAAAATCCCCGTGAACGGGGCATGGGCAATGGCCGCCAACGCCACCGCCATTCCGACTAACGCAAAAGCGCCCGTCGACGGTAGATCGGCTGCCGGCAGGAGCACGCCTGCCAGCTCGGCAAAGACCGCACCTGAGAGGGCACCAAGCGCCAGCGAGGGCGCGAAATAGCCGCCGGGAGTCCCGGCGGCGAGCGACAGAGGACCGAGAAAGAACCGGATCAGAAGCGCCAGCGCCAGCATCGACAGCGCGAACTTGCCGTCGATGACGCCCTGAACCAAGGCCGCCCCCGTTCCGACCAGACCTGGCGCAAACCATGCCAACAGCCCGACAGCGGCGCCGATCAGGGCGGCACGCGCCACTCGCGGCAAAGGGAGGCGCTGGGCCAGCGCGGCGAATGACTTGATGGTGCGCAGATGAAGGTGCGCGAGACCGCCGATCAGGACGCCGAGCAGCAGGTAGAGAAACAGGTGCTCGAACTTGTATGCCGGCAGCGCCTCTACCGTGAAATTGACGTGGCGTCCGGTCAGCAGGCGCGACACCCCGACCGCCGCAGCACCGGCCCCAAGGGCGGTCAGCGATAATCTCAGATCAACGCGCTTGAGAACCGTCTCCACCGTGTAAGCGGCGCAGCCGAGCGGTGAATTGAACATCGTGGCGACACCGGCTCCACCGGTAGCCGCCATCAACAGGTCGGCGTCCGAAGCGCTCAGTCGCAGCAGGCGGCTGGTGAGTCGCCCGATCGCGCCGCCCATCTGGATCGCGGGGCGCGAGGGTCCGACCACGAGCCCGGCCGCGACGGCCAGACCGGTGCCGCCGAAATTGACGGTCAAGGCGCTGACTGGCGAGGTGGGCTGCCGAGGAGGGTCCGGGATCAATGACGCGGCCGCCTGAGGCGCATCCGGCGCAAAACGATGTGCCAGCCAGGCGGCACTGCCCGCGCCCAACACGCCGACAATCACGGCCGCGAGCCAGCCGGGAAAGGACTGGCCGGCGGTGAAATCGACCAAGGCCAGGCGCAGCCCATCCATTCGCCCCAGCGTGCCGATGAATAAGGCGCCCAACACACCGATGACCACGCCCGCCAGAAGGGTAGCGATGGTGAGGCGTAAGCTGCCCCATCTGTCCGCCATCATTCACCTGCCCTCCGTCGGCGGAACCGATCAGCTCTTATTCTTCTTGTTCTTCTTTTTCTTGCTCTTCGACGCCTTCTTCTCCCGCTTACCCTGCGCCAGCTCTGCTCCGATTCTCTCCTCCTGTGCGATCGCGTGGTACTTCTGCTTGATCTGGTCGATGTCGACCGTCGGTTCCGGGAACTTCATGTTCAGCGACTCCAGGGTCTCGGCAACGATCCTGGAGACGGCCAGGTTGCGGAACCACTTGTGGTTGGAGGGAATGATGAACCAGGGGGCATACTCGGTGCTGGTCTTTCCCAGGGCATCCTCGAACGCCTCGGTATAGGCGTCCCAGAAGGGGCGCTCCGCGTAGTCGCCGTCGCTGATCTTCCAATGCCGGGTCGGATCGTCGATGCGCTGCTTGAAGCGCGCGAGCTGCTCGTCGGGGTCGATGTGAAGATAGAACTTCAGGATGTGGGTCCCGTTGTCCGCGAGGATCTTTTCGAAGTCGTTGATCTGCGCGTAGCGCGCGGACCACACCTGCTTCGGCACCATGTCGTGCACGCGAACCACCAGCACGTCCTCGTAGTGGGACCGGTTGAAGATGGCCACCTGGCCCTTGTCCGGCGTGTGCTGGTGATAGCGCCAGAGAAAGTCATGGGCCGCCTCCTCCTTCGAAGGCACCTTGAAGCCGGTGACCGTGCAGCCCTGCGGGTTCATGGCGCCGAGCACGTGGTTGATGGTGCCGTCCTTGCCCGCAGCGTCGCGTCCCTGCAGGCAGATGAGCAGCGAGCGTTTTCCCTCCGCGTACATGAGGTACTGAAGGTCATGCAGCTTCTGGGTGTAGGTCTCGATCTCCGGCAGGGCGTGCTCGTGGGATTCATGTTTGTCTTTGAAGCCGGCGTCCACCTTGCTGAGGTCGACCTTGCTACCGGGCTTGACGCGAAATTGCTTGACGTAATTCATGGCAATGACTCCGATGTCTGGGTTTCAGTGATATGCGCTTGCCTTCGCCGCCTCCGCAACCGCCCGCGCCGCGTGCCGCCCCCTGAGGAAGCGCTGATACCAATGTGGGCGGGAGGTAGCGTGCCGCAACCGGCTGTAGAGCACGAGCTTGACCAGGTCGAGGGCGATCATCCAGATCAGCATGTAGAGCCACACCAGGCCGATGATGGTCCAGGGGATGGCCGGCACGAACCAGCCGAACCCGACCATCAGGACCGCGAATAGCTGTGTGCCCACGATGGCCCAGAACACAGGCGCCGCGGGCCAGGGAGGGCTGAAGATGGTCTCGCGGGAGCGCATGACGAAGTAGAGCAGGTGGCCGCCTGCGACGATCTGCAGAAAGACCACCGTCTGGATCTGCTCCTGGGTCAGCGTTATCCAGGCCTGCCAGTCCGGGTTGCTCAGCCATTCCATGCCGATGACCAGCAGACCGAAGGTCTGCGCCACCGCCATCAGTCCCATGAAGCCGGAGACGAGCAACAACCGCCGCATGTGCCAGCGTACCGGCTCCTTCGGCAACAGGGTGTTGTCGTAGGCGATGGTCATGATGGGGATGTCGTCGAGCAGGGCGATCAGGACGATCATGACGGCGGTCAACGGCGAGAAGCCGAAAAAGATGGTGGCCAGCACCACGACAAACATGATGTCGAGGGTCATCGCCACGCGGAACAGAACGTAGTTGATGATGCGCTCGAAGATCCTGCGGGACTCGTCGATGGCGTCGATGACGGTCGACAGGCCCGGGGCGGTGAGGATCAGGGCCGCGGCGGCGCGGGCGGCGTCGGTGGCCCCGCTGACTGCGATGCCGCAGTCCGCCTGCTTGAGCGCCGGCGCGTCGTTGACGCCGTCGCCCGTCATGGCGACCACATGCCCCCGGTCCTGCAACGCGTGCACGATGGCGTACTTGTGCTCGGGGAACACCCGCCCGAAACCTTCCGCCCTTTCCACGTTCTCGGTGATCGGCTCCGGCAGGTGGCTCATGTCCATGTCCTTGGTGAACATGTCCGCCGCCGCAATCAGATGAGTGCCCATGCCCAGCTGCCCGGAGATCTGGCTGCCGATGGCCACGTCGTCGCCGGTGACCATCTTCACCTGCAGCCCGTGCTCCTTGGCGTGCTCGATGGTCTCCTTGGAGTCGTCCCGGGGCGGATCGAGCATCGACAGGATGCCGAGGAGGCTCCAGCTCTTGCCCTCGTCGGTGGATTCCGCAATCCCCAGCGCGCGCAGGCCCTTGGCGGCCAGGTCCGCTACGGTCCCGTTCGCCTTGGCAGCGGTCTCGCTATCGAGCTTGCACAGGTCCACGATCACCTGGGGCGCGCCCTTGGAGAACCGCAAGGCCTTGCCCTGCGCATCGGTTATCTGTCCTTCGGTGCGCTTTCCGACCGGGTCGAAGGGCACGAACTTCGTTACCTTGTACCCGTCCAGCACCTTGGGGTCCTTCATCCCCCCGCTCACCGCCTTGTCGATGGCGTCCTCGCTGCCTTTCTCCGAGGCCAGGGCGCCGGCCAGGATCAACTCGTCGGGGGACTTGGCCTGGAACAGGATCGGGTCGCCGAGGGTCAGGATGTTCTTGGTCAGCGTCCCGGTCTTGTCCGAGCAGAGGATGTCGACGCCCGCCAGCTCCTCGATGGCCTCGAGCCGCGAGACGATGGCCTTCTTCCTCGCCAGCGCCTGGGCCCCGAGGGAGTTGGTGACCGTGATCACCGTCGGCATCGCCACCGGGATGGAGGCGATCAGCAGGACCAGCACCATTCGGGCGATGTCGGCCATGTCCGCCCATTGCCACTCGGACTGCACCACGATGTCCTGATAAAGCTCGTAAAGCACCAGGAGGACGCAGAGCGCGATCGAGGCGAAGATCAGGAAGTCGCCGATCTGCGCGGTGGCCTTCGCCGAATGGGACACGCCCTTGCCGGCGGTCGCCACCAGGCTGGCGGTGCGCCCGAAGAAGGTATTGTTGCCCGTGGCGATCACCACCGCCGCCATCTCGCCCTTCTTGGCGATGCTCCCGGAGTACCCCTCGTCGCCGACCTTCTTGCTCACGGGCAGGGACTCGCCGGTGAGCGCGGCCTGGTCGATGCTGATGTAGTCCCCGTCGATGAAGCGCACGTCGGCGGGGACGATCTCGCCGAGCTTGATACGCAACACGTCACCCGGAACGACCTCGGCGGCGTCGATGGCGCCGAATTTCCCGTCGCGCAACGCGGTGGCCTTCGGGGCCATGCCCGCCTTCAGAGCGGCCAGGGCATCGGAGGCCTTGCGCTCCTGCCAGAACCCCGAGATGGCGTTGTAGAACAGCAGCACCAGGATGATGGTCAGGTCCGCCCAGTGCCCCATCAACAGCGAGAGCACCGCGGCGGCCTCGATCATGTAGGCGATGGGCCCCGTGAAAAAGCGCAGCAACTTCTGCAGCTCGCTGACCTCTTCCTCTACCAGCTCGTTGCGGCCGTACTTCTCGAGCCGCTGCTTCGCCTCGCTCGACGCGAGGCCCTTGGGGGAGGTCGCGAGCGTTGCGTAGACGGTGTCGAGACTCGCCTTCTCCAGGTCGTTTGTGGAAGCCGATTGTTTATCGGCTGCGGATTTCTCGTGTGCTTCGTTCATGCTGTTTCCTCTGTAATTCCACTTGACACGCAGGACACTGCTGGATTTACCCTTATCGGCGTTGCGACGATTCCTGAACTTCGCCGTTGCTGGCACGAATCAACCCGTAGTCGTTCTGGTGGAGTTCTTTCACCAGTTCGCTGACGGCGTCCTCGGACACCCCGAGATCTTTCAGAAGCATGCTCCCGCGCAACAACGTGCTCTCGATATAACCTGTGCCCGCGTGCTTGATGCCCTTGGCGACCAGCGCATCCTGGTCCTCGAGTGTGCGCACGCGGACGTAGACGTTCAGGCTCGGATAGAGGCGATGCAAGGTGACAGCCAAAGCCTTGGCATGGTCCATGTCCCTCGATGTCACATAGGCAGCAGCAGCTCTACCGAGTCCTGCGGCCTCTTGCGTGGCCGGACTGTACATATCGCCGAAGTGAACATTACGGCCCGATCGTTTGCCCTGAAGAACCAGGCGGATATCCCGATCGAAGGCCAGATGGGGAATGTTCGACTTATCCAGCATCAGGTCGATGAGCTGCCCCACTTCATCGTAGCCCACGACCACCACATGGCGATCCAGGTCGGCGGCCGGATCGGCTACGGCTTTTGCGGGCATGGCCCGCAGGCGACTGGCCAGTTGATCCCCCGCTTTGATCAGCAACGGGGTTGCGATCATGCTGACGGCAACCACCAGCATGGCCAAGGTGTGCCCCCCGGCGCTCAGCAAGCCGGCGACGGCCGCCGCGCCGAGGAGTACAAACGCGAATTCGCCCACCTGGGACAAATAGAACCCTGTTCGGATGGCGGCCGCGCGGCTGACGCCGAAAGCGAGGACGAGCCCGATCAGTACCACGCTCTTTAGCATCAACACGACGGGGACATGGACAAGCAACGCTTCCCAGTCACGCAGCAGGGCGCTTACATCGATGGACATGCCCACCGCGATGAAAAACAGGCCCATCAGGGTCTGCTTGAACGGGGCGACCGTCGCCTCGATCTGATAGCGGAAATCCGTCGCCGAGAGCAGCATCCCGAGCAGAAAGGCGCCGAGTGTCATGGAGATGCCGACTCGGTCCACCGCCCAGGCGGCGCTGAGGACCGCGAGAAACAGGAGCACCCCGAAGGCGTCCATCTGGCGCCGGCTCGCGCAATAGCCCAGCGCCGCCGGCAAGAGGTAACGCCCGACAACGAAGATACCCGCGATCACACCCACCACCAGCACGA